>BAOK01000002.1:0-850000 GCA_000509225.1 Parvibaculaceae bacterium Mf 1.05b.01
CGCCGGAGGCATCGGTCGTGGTGACTTCGACCGCAACCGAAGATTCGGCCTCATGATCCAGGCTCACGCCGTCTTTGAGCTTGAGCTCCCCACCCACAACCTCGAACCGGGCATCATCTACCGCATAGGTGTGGCTATCGCCTGCGTCTACATCTGTCGTCGACAGGGTTCCAACCACAGCACCGGCACTGTTCTCATCAACAGAAGCATTGCTGAGAGAGATGTCTGATGGACCTTCATTCACATCACCGACGGCAATGTTGAAGGTCTCTGAGTAAGTCGCACCACTTGCATCGGTCGTGGTCACTTCCACAGCGATAGACGATTCCGTCTCATGGTCCAGGCTCACGCCGTCCTTGAGCTTCAGCTGACCACCCACCACTTCAAAGCGCGCATCATCGACTGCATAAGTATGGCTATCGCCTGCATCCACATCGGTGGTGCTGAGGGTTCCGACCACAGCGCCTGCGGCATTCTCGTCAACGCTTGCGTTAGAAAGCGCAATGTCGCTTGGGCCCTCATTCACATCCCCAACAGAGATATTGAAGGTCTCTGAGTAGATGGCGCCGGACGCATCGGTCGTCGTGACTTCGACCGCAACCGACGATTCGGCCTCATGATCCAGGCTCACGCCATCCTTGAGCTTGAGGTCCCCGCCCACCACTTCAAAGCGGGCATCATCCACAGCGTATGTATGTGTATCGCCAGCATCCACGTCTGTGGTGGAGAGGCTGCCGACCACGGCCCCAGCCGCGTTCTCATCAACCGAGGCATTGGAGAGGCTGATATCTGACGGACCCTCGTTCACATCACCAACGGCAATAGTGAAGGTCTCGGAATAGGTGGCACCAGACGCATCCGTCGTGGTGACCTCAACAGCCACAGAGCTCTCTGTCTCATGATCNGAGAGAGATGTCTGATGGACCTTCATTCACATCCCCGACAGCGATAGTGAAGGTCTCTGAATAGGTGGCGCCGGAGGCATCGGTCGTGGTGACTTCGACCGCAACCGAAGATTCGGCCTCATGATCCAGGCTCACGCCGTCTTTGAGCTTGAGCTCCCCACCCACAACCTCGAACCGGGCATCATCTACCGCATAGGTGTGGCTATCGCCTGCGTCTACATCTGTCGTCGACAGGGTTCCAACCACAGCACCGGCACTGTTCTCATCAACAGAAGCATTGCTGAGAGAGATGTCTGATGGACCTTCATTCACATCCCCGACAGCGATAGTGAAGGTCTCTGAATAGGTGGCGCCGGAGGCATCGGTCGTGGTGACTTCGACCGCAACCGAAGATTCGGCCTCATGATCCAGGCTCACGCCGTCTTTGAGCTTGAGCTCCCCACCCACAACCTCGAACCGGGCATCATCTACCGCATAGGTGTGGCTATCGCCTGCGTCTACATCTGTCGTCGACAGGGTTCCAACCACAGCACCGGCACTGTTCTCATCAACAGAAGCATTGCTGAGAGAGATGTCTGATGGACCTTCATTCACATCCCCGACAGCGATAGTGAAGGTCTCTGAATAGGTGGCGCCGGAGGCATCGGTCGTGGTGACTTCGACCGCAACCGAAGATTCGGCCTCATGATCCAGGCTCACGCCGTCTTTGAGCTTGAGCTCCCCACCCACAACCTCGAACCGGGCATCATCTACCGCATAGGTGTGGCTATCGCCTGCGTCTACATCTGTCGTCGACAGGGTTCCAACCACAGCACCGGCACTGTTCTCATCAACAGAAGCATTGCTGAGAGAGATGTCTGATGGACCTTCATTCACATCACCGACGGCAATGTTGAAGGTCTCTGAGTAAGTCGCACCACTTGCATCGGTCGTGGTCACTTCCACAGCGATAGACGATTCCGTCTCATGGTCCAGGCTCACGCCGTCCTTGAGCTTCAGCTGACCACCCACCACTTCAAAGCGCGCATCATCGACTGCATAAGTATGGCTATCGCCTGCATCCACATCGGTGGTGCTGAGGGTTCCGACCACAGCGCCTGCGGCATTCTCGTCAACGCTTGCGTTAGAAAGCGCAATGTCGCTTGGGCCCTCATTCACATCCCCAACAGAGATATTGAAGGTCTCTGAGTAGATGGCGCCGGACGCATCGGTCGTCGTGACTTCGACCGCAACCGACGATTCGGCCTCATGATCCAGGCTCACGCCGTCCTTGAGCTTCAGCTGACCACCCACCACTTCAAAGCGGGCATCATCTACGGCATAGGTATGGCTATCGCCTGCATCCACATCTGTCGTGGAGAGATTGCCGATAACGCCGCCAGCGGTGTTTTCATTGACCGTACCGGCCGGGTTGCCAGACATGATGGAGTCCAAATCAGCGTCTGCAAAGACGCGGACACCGGGCCCATCTATGGTGCCAAGGAAGTCGCCGCCAACATTGCCCTGCGTACTGCTGGCCGCGTTGCCGATACCCAGATCGTTGCCCCCGTCCCAATCAGTATCAGTCCAATTTTCCTGCGCTGCAACGAGGCTGTTTGCCTCTGTCATCTCACCTGGTGACAGTTGATCGGACAGGAGAAGCTTCAGTGTATCGTTTTCTTTGTCGAGCTCCAGCGCCATGTTGTAGGCAGTGGCTCCATCAATTGGCACACTTAGCTCGAGATCGTTTCCGGACCCTGCGTAGACGTTGAGGTGACCATCCTCAATCACGATATTGAGGCCGGTACCGCCGCCACCAGTTTCAAACAAGGTCTGCGCGGCGCTTACATTGTCGGATGTTGTGAAGGAGGCGGTGACGACAGCTGAATCTGTCTCTAAACCTCTGTCGCTGATGCTGTTGCCCGACGTATCACCATCCTGGCCGTTGAAATCGGCAATGATGTAATCCGCATCGCTGAGCGTAATATCCGTCGGCCCTTCATTCACGTTATCAACGCTAATATTGAAGGTTTCGACATGCGACAAGCCGCCTGAGTCGGTCGTGGTCACATCGATTGAAACTGAGCTTTCGGTCTCATGATCAAGCGACACCCCTTCTTTGAGCTTCAGGTCGCCATCAACAACTTCAAAACGATCATCAGAAACCGTGTAAGTGTGAGTATCCCCCGCATCCACATCTGTGGTGGTCAGACTGCCAACGACTGCACCTTGATCGTTTTCATTAAGCGAAGCACTGGATTGCTCCAGCTCTGAGACACCTTCCAAATCAGCATCTGCGAACACCCGCACTCCCGGTCCATCAATCGTGCCTGTGAAGTCGCCTCCAACATTGCCTTGCGTGCTGTTCGAATAGTTGCCTACACCGTAATTGTCGCCTCCGTCCCAATCAGTATCAGTCCAATTTTCCTGCGATGCAACGAGGCTGTTTGCCTCTGTCATCTCACCTGGTGACAGTTCATCGGACAGGAGAAGTTTTAGCGTGTCGTTTCCTTTGTCGAGCTCTAGCGCCATGTTGTAGGAAGTGTTCCCATCAATTGGCACGCTCAACTCCAGGTCATTCCCAGAGCCGGCGTAGACATTCAACTGTCCGCCTTCAATCACGATATTAAGACCCGTGCCGCCACCGCCTGTCTCAAAAAGTGTCTGCGGCGCAGTTGTGTTTTCAGACGTCGTAAATGAAATGGCAACAACGGCAGAGTCGGTTTCCAAACCCATGTCACTGATGCTGTTTGAAGAACTTTCTCCATCTTGGGCTGTGAAGTCAGCCTTCACATGGTCTGCGTCACTCAGCGTTATGTCTGATGGACCTTCGTTCACGTCGCCCACTGCGATAGTAAAGGTCTCGGAGTAGGTGGCACCTGACGCATCGGTCGTCGTGACAGCGACGGCAACCGAAGACTCGGACTCGTGGTTCAGCGAGACACCATCCTTGAGCTTGAGCTCTCCACCAATTACTTCGAAGCGGGCATCGTCGACCGCATAGGTGTGGCTGTCGCCGGCATCGACATCTGTCGTCGACAGGGTACCCACCACAGCGCCTGCGGCGTTCTCATCCACAGAGGCATTGGAGAGGGAGATATCGCTCGGGCCCTCATTCACATCACCAACGGCAATATTGAAGGTCTCTGAGTAGATGGCGCCGGACGCATCGGTCGTCGTGACTTCGACGGCCACAGAAGACTCGGCCTCATGATCCAGGCTTACGCCGTCTTTGAGCTTGAGCTCTCCACCAATCACTTCGAAGCGGGCATCGTCGACCGCATAGGTGTGGCTGTCGCCAGCGTCTACGTCTGTCGTCGACAGCGTACCCACAGTGGCACCGGCGGCGTTCTCGTCCGCCGAGCTGTTCGACAGGCTGATATCTGATGGCCCCTCGTTCACATCACCAACGGCAATATTGAAGGTCTCGGAATAGGTGGCGCCAGAGGCGTCCGTCGTGGTGACCTCAACAGCCACAGAGCTCTCTGTCTCATGATCGAGGGAGACACCATCCTTGAGCTTGAGGTCCCCGCCCACCACTTCAAAGCGGGCATCATCCACAGCATAGGTGTGCGTATCGCCTGCATCCACGTCTGTGGTGCTGAGGGTCNCTGAGCGACCCAACAACAGCGCCAGCTGCGTTCTCATCAACCGAGGCATTGGAGAGGCTGATATCTGATGGCCCTTCATTCACATCACCAACGGCAATAGTGAAGGTCTCGGAATAGGTGGCACCAGACGCATCCGTCGTGGTGACCTCAACAGCCACAGAAGACTCTGTCTCATGATCAAGAGAGACACCGTCCTTGAGCTTGAGTTCCCCGCCCACCACTTCAAAGCGGGCATCGTCCACAGCGTATGTATGTGTATCGCCAGCATCCACATCTGTGGTGGAGAGGCTGCCGACCACGGCCCCAGCCGCGTTCTCATCAACCGAGGCATTGGAGAGGCTGATATCTGACGGACCCTCGTTCACATCACCAACGGCAATAGTGAAGGTCTCGGAATAGGTGGCACCAGAGGCATCCGTCGTGGTGACCTCAACAGCCACAGAGCTCTCTGTCTCATGATCGAGGGAGACACCATCCTTGAGCTTGAGGTCCCCGCCCACCACTTCAAAGCGGGCATCATCCACGGAGTAGGAATGGCTGTCGCCAGCATCCACGTCTGTGGTGGAGAGGCTGCCGACCACGGCGCCAGCCGCGTTCTCATCAACCGAGGCATTGGAGAGGCTGATATCTGACGGACCCTCGTTCACATCGGCTGGTGTGACAGTGACAGAAGTGGTCGCTGTTTCGCCACCAGAGTCAGTTACTGTAACTGTTACAGGAACACCGCCCTGTTCTGCATCCAGGCTTTCTCCGGCCTTCAGACGTAATTCGGTGCGGCCATTCTGCTCCACCACTTCAAATCGTGGGTCAGAAACCGTGTAGGCAAACGTTTCACCATTGTCCGGGTCGGTCACGTGTACAATGCCGACTGAAGCGCCTTCAACATTTTCATCAAACGGTAGCGGTGTCCAATCGACGGACTCAGGGCCCTCATTTACATCGCCCACTACGAGCGTAAAGTCCTGGGTGAAAGACAGGCCGCCGTCATCCGTCACGGTAACAGTGAGCGCAACGGACGGTTCCGCTTCATGATTGAGGCTGAGACCTGGGCGCAGTTTCAATACGCCGTCGACCACCTCGAACCGGGCGTCACTCACTTCATAGGTATGTTCGCCTGCGTCGTTGGTAGAGAGCGTCCCGACAATTGCGCCTGGCGCATTTTCATCGAAACTGTTGTTGCTTAACTCAACTTCTTCTGGTGCCTTGTTAAACGCTGATGGCGGAAGGTCAGGCTCAACGAATGAAGAGGCGGCACCTGCATTGTTTTGTGCAAGAGAACCATCGGCGATATCTGCACCATCCATATTGGACAGCTTCATATCCATCGCGGCTCGATCCATTTCAGGCTCGTCAAGCAAACTTTCAGCTGCAGGAGACGACCCCATAGATTTGTCGAAACCATCCTCCGTCTGAACAGTTGGATCAACATCTACGGCAACCAGTGGGTCACGACCAGGGGCTGCACCCGACCGATCAGCCTCGACCTGGCCAGCAGCGTTTGAAGACTGCTGATCTGTATTGGCTTCTACGACGCCGCCGCGCGTGACCCCTTCAGGGAGCTCAGCCTCGCCGCGCTCAATACCCATATGGATGTTCGGATTGGTAACATCATCAGCGGCGCGCGCGCTGTCCAGGCCGGTCAGGTCCGCTTCGGCTTCCTCTCGGCGCTTGCCGGTGGTGCGGCCCTCATCAAAAACGAATAGGTCATCATTGGGCGCGCCGTTCTCGCTGCCGTTCCTGACTTCTGCTTCGTCTTCGCGATTCGTTTCGTCGGCCATGTCTACCTTCCTACGCCACATTAAAGGCGGCTGAATCTGGATCAGACCCAGCACAGAAACCCACCGCTCAATTGCGAAGGGTTTTTCAGTTACTAGACAATTTGGGGGGGAGAAATTAACTCGTCGTCAAGAAGTCTGGTTAACACCCCGTAACCATGGACGGGCCCTTTTTTAAAGCGGGCGAATTGGCTGAAAACCCAGGGAAACCGCGAAAATTTTACTAAAATCGTCACCTATATCGACGCAAATCTGCGGAAAAGTCAGCAAAAGCAAAAAATTAACCAAAAAACAAAAACTTCGGTGGATTCTGCCAGAAGGATGGCGGGATTTTCCGTCTCATCTGTTTCTGGGACACACGCGTCGGCATGAGTAAACAGCAGCCTACTGACGAACCGCGCAGCAAAATTCAGTCGGCGGTGGATTCGCTTCGAGTTTTCATCTCTGGCGGACGCGACGAACGCTTTGCCGGTTTTACGGCTAAGGGCGCCGGACCGCTGAGCCCGCCCATCCTTATCGGGTCTATCTCGATTAACTTTTTCGCGCTGGCAACGCCGCTCGCGCTGCTTCAGGTCTATGACCGCATTATTCCAAACCAGGCCGTGGAGACCCTCACCATCATGGTGATGGGCCTCATCGGGATCATGTGTATCGACGCAGTGTTCCGCTACTCCCGCTCCTGCCTTGTTATCTGGTATGCGGCGCAACTTGACCACGCGCTCAATGTCACCCTTGTCGACCGCTTTCTTGAAACCTCTCCACAGGAATTCGAAAAGGAAACGCCCGGCGGGTACATGGACAAGCTCGGCGCTCTTGAGACAATCCGCGATTTTGAAGGCGGGCAGTCACGCTTGTTGATGCTGGATCTGCCCTTTGTGGGGGCGTTTCTGGGCCTCATCTGGGTAATTGGCGGTTCACTGGTCCTTGTGCCCATCGCTCTTTTCGCCGTCCTCGTGGTCGTAACGGCGATTAGCGGCAGCGCGCTCAGAAAGGTGTTGAGCGATCGTTGGGCGTTCGATGATCGGCGCTACAGTTTTGTCGTGGAAACGCTGAACGGCATTCCGGCCATCAAAAGCATGGCCATGGAACCCCAGATCCTGCGCCGCTATGAAAGGCTTCTGCGTACTGGGGCGTCAGCCACGTACCGCACAATTGAACTAGGCGGCATTGCTCAGTCTTTCGGCGCCGTCTTTGCAGGGGTGACCATGGTTGCTGTCGTCTCCGTAGGCGCCCTGCTGGTTATCGATGGCAGTTTGACGATGGGCTCGCTCGCCGCCTGTACTCTTCTTTCAGGGCGCACCATCCAGCCCCTTCTAAAAGGTCTGAGCCTTTGGACGCAGCTGCAAAGCGTCGATGTCGCCAGAGAAAAGGCAGCAAGCCTGCTTGACCTACCGGGCGGACAGGTCACATCCAGTGAAAACACCGTGCCCACTCTTGCCGGCCAGGTCGATTTGAAGAAGGTCTCTTTCCGATATGGCCCTGAGCTTCCCGATGTCGTGAAAGAAGTGAACGCCAAATTCAAATCTGGCGAAATGATATCGATAACGGGCATCGACAATTCCGGTAAATCGACCCTAATCCGGCTCATCACCGGAGAAGCACGCCCAACCGAGGGCCACGTCATGATTGATGGGATGGACGTCACGGGACCGCATCAAAAGGCGCTCTCCAACTGGATTGCCTATATTCCGCCCAACCCTGTCCTGTTTCAGGGCACCATCCTTGAAAACCTCGCTATGTTCCGAGCCGGCGAAGCCATTGACAATGCCCGGCTCGCTGCACAGGCCATCGGTCTGGAAGAAGACATTCATCGTCTCCCGGAAGGCTATGACACGCGCGTCAATCAGGGGATAGCCGAACAACTTCCCGGCGGTTTTTTGCAACGCATGACAATTGCGCGGGCTCTCGCCATGAAACCCCAGGTGCTGTTGTTCGATGAAGCCAATAACACGCTCGATCAGCAGGGGGATCAGAAAGTGCTGAAGGCGCTGCAGATCCTAAAAGGGGGACCCACGATCATTGCTGTAACCCACCGTCCTTCGCTTATGCGCATTGCCGACAGACATTTTGAAATGAAGGAAGGCGTATTGGCGGAAGTCAGCCTCGCGACCAAAGCCCCTGCGTCCACTCCAGAACCGGTGCATACACCCGCTGAGGTCGCATCATGAGTATTACGTTCGACAATGCCCCCAAGGCGACGCCTCAAACAAAAACGGTCGAGCAAACAGGCCGGCCTCTGCTGTCCTCTCTGCTTCACGGCGGTGATATGGACCGTTTTATGGGCGGAACCTCGGCGGGAGCGTGCCTTATGCCGCTTCTCACCAAACTCGGCTGGCGCGGTGAAGCACGGCACCTGGTGGAAGCATTGCCTCACTTTGTGGATGACCTCGACTTTGACGACGTGCGGACAATCCTCTCAAACCTGAATTATGCGACAACCGCTCGCAGCATGCGCCTGTGCGATCTACGGACCAGCCAACTACCCTGTCTCTTTTCGACCGATGGCGAGCATATTGGGGTCATCTACTCACGTGATGGCGACACACTTTCAATCTTCGACGGTAAGCAGAAGATCGATGGAACGATCGACGCTAGTAAGACAAAAGGCATTGCCTACCTTATCAACCATGAAGACACGATTGAATCAGCGCCCGTCCAACGAGCGTCGGGCAGCTGGATCTGGAATGTTGTCGGTCGTTTCAAGAAACTCATTGCGCAAACTTTCGCAATCAGCTTCGTCACAAACATCACCGCTCTCATGGTGCCCATTTTCATTATGGGTGTTTATGATCGCGTCATCGGAACCCGCTCGGCAGAGACACTTGCCTATTTCGTTGCAGGGATCCTGCTGATCATCGGCGTGGAAGCCGCACTCCGGGTTATTCGGGGGCGCGCACTTGCCTATCTTGGTGCTCGGATCGATGCACAAGTTGGCGGTGCGTCATTCAAACAGCTTCTCTATATGCCGGTTTCCATGACCGAAAGCGCTCCCGTTGCAACGCAACTTAATCGCTTAAGGCAGTTTGAGGGCGTGCGCGAGATATTTACAGGCCCCCTTGCGGCCGCTGCGTTTGATCTGCCTTTCGTGATTGTTTTCCTTGCCGCAATTTTTGTGATTGCCGGCACGATCGGATGGGTCCCCGTCGCGCTCATTGCCACCTTCGCCATCTTCGGGCTGATCATGGCGCCCATTATGAAAAAGGCCGTTGCTGAATCCGGGGAAATTCGAAACACGCGGCAGAATTTCCTGATCGAGCTTGTCAGCAAACAACGCACCCTAAAACAGTGTGCCGCAGAAGATGTCTGGCGCGATCGCTTTCATAGTATTTCGGAGCGCGCTTCTGTCGCCAATGCGCGCACCGCACGCATCAACATGTTCATTCAAACCGTCGCGCAGACCTTGATGACGATTGCAGGTGTCGCAACGCTTGCGATAGGCACTCTCTACGCGATGGAGGGTGATCTCTCTATTGGTGCGTTAATTGCCACGATGGCCTTTGTCTGGCGGGTTCTGGGACCGATCCAATCCATCTTCCTAAGCTTCAGTCGCATCGGCCAGGTCAGCCAGAGCCTCAAACAGATTGATGGCCTGATGAAGCTGCCGGTGGAACGGGATGCGGGGAAGCTTCCCTCGTTCTTCCGATCTTTCAAAGGCGGCATCACGCTAAACAATGTCTCTCTGCGTTTCTCTGCCGGGGCTGAACCGGCGCTCATGGGGGCGGCCCTCAAGGTGGAACCAGGTGAGTTCATAGCGATCAATGGTTCGAATGGCGCAGGCAAATCAACGCTTTTGAAGGTCATTGCAGGCCTCTACAAACCTCAGGCTGGCTCGGTAGCCCTTGATGGCCTGGACATACGTCAGCTTGACTCCGGCGAGATGCGCAATTCGATTGCCTACCTTCCTCAGCATGCGACTTTCTTCTACGGCACAATCGCACAAAACCTGCGTCTGGCTGAACCGACAGCCAGTGACGAGGCCATTGATAGCGCCATCGCAGATGCCGGGCTCACTGACTATGTGGAATCTCTGCCAGACGGTGTTGAAACGCGTTTCTCACAAGAGGACTTTGCCAACCTTGCTGGTGGCGTGCGCCAACGTCTGAACCTTGCCCGTGCCTATGTGAAGAACGCGCCGATGCTGCTTCTGGATGAACCTGCGTTTGGTCTAGACGACGCAGCAGATGCTGCTCTGGTCGACAAGCTCATGTCCCTCAAAGGCAAAGCCACTATTCTGATGGTCACACACCGTCCGAGCCATATGCGGCTGGCAGACCGTCTGGTCTATCTGGATCAGGGTCGCGTCGCGCTTGATGGCGCGCCCAGTGCCGTTCTGGACCGGCTTAACGGCCAAAATTAAGCCGCTTTTAAGGTTATTCCGTCAGGATTTGCCCCAATTCAGCTGTAGTGGTCGCAGATTCTTCAAAATGCGGACCGCCCCCCTAGACCAGATGTCTAGTGGATGAGTAAAAAGGGTTAAGCCGGTGGCGCAGGAGAAAACAGAGAACTCGAAAAAGGCGATGCAAAAAGCGGCGCTCTCGAAAAAGCTTGCACTGCCTCTGACATTGGAAGAGTCCGGTCCCCCGCGCTTTTATCAAAACCTGATGATTGTTGGCGGTGTCTTTCTGGCGCTTGCCATCCTCTGGGGATCAATCACGGAAATCAAAGAACTGGCGCGGGCTGATGGGGAAGTCACGCCCGCCGGACGGGTGCAGCTTGTCCAACATCTCGAAGGCGGCATTGTCGCGGAAGTCCTTGTCAATGAAGGAGAGCTGGTCGAAAAAGGCCAGCCGCTCGCTCGCCTTCAACCTATTGCTGCCGAGGGTGACCTTGGACAGTTGGCCGCCCGACAGGTTGCTCTGAAGCTCAAAATCGAACGTCTGAGCGCCAATGTTGAGGCGCGGCCGATGGACCCTGCGCTCGAAGAGCTTGATCCCAATCTCTATGCGAACGAACTTGCGCTCCTTGAAGCCTCTCTCACGGCTGCCGATCGCCAGCGACAGGGTTTCCTTGCTCGGATCGAACAGCGCAAGAGCGACATCGAATCCCTCTCAGATCAACGCACAAGCCTGAAAGAACAGGTTGAGTTGATGCTTGAGCAGGTCAACCTAAGGGGGGGTCTGCTTGAAAAGGGACTGGTCTCCCGCATCGCTTTTCTTGAAACCAAGCGCACCTATGAACAGACCCGGGTCCAACTTATTTCAACGGCCGGCAACCTTGCCGCGACCCGCGAGTCTCTGCGCGAGGAAGAGGTTGGCCTGGAAGAGCTGGATGCGACCCTGATCAATGACGCGCTTTCTGAACGGTCGACTGCCACTGCGGAACTTGATGAAACAACAAGCGCCATTCGCAAACTCACGGACCGGGTGGAGCGTTTGACGGTCTTCGCCCCTGTTCGCGGCATCGTTCAGGACCTGCCCGCCAAAACAATCGGCGAAGTCATCGAACCCGGCGGCCTCGTCGCTCAGGTGGTGCCCATGGATGATGAGCTTGTGGCGGAAGTCCGTGTTCTGCCAACTGACATTGGGCACATCCAGATCGGGGATCCTGCAAAGGTCAAAATCACCACATATGACACTGCTCGCTTCGGCGATATTAATGGTGAGGTTCGCCGCATTTCCGCATCCACGTTTAGAGATGAAGAAGACGAACCGTATTACAAAGTCATCATCGCCCTTTCCAAAGCGCATGTAGGCCTTGGTGCGCAACACCACGCCATTCTGCCAGGCATGGTTGTGAATGCGGAGATCATTACGGGTTCCAAGTCGCTTGTTCGCTATCTCCTGAAACCTGTTTTCCGATCCCTGGACATCGCCTTTACGGAGCGGTGAGCCTCTTCTGATTGGCTCCCCAACCATGTCCGAATCTGGCGAGTAATTTCCATGCCATGAGTCTATGCTTGAAGCATGGATATTTGTTCACCTTCGTCGTTCCCGACACCCGACGCCTGCTACGCGGCCATTCAGGCGCGCGACACCCGCTTTGACGGGCGCTTTTTCACCGGTGTTACGTCCACGGGCATCTATTGTCGGCCTGTCTGTCCAGCCCGGCTTCCCAAGCGTGAAAACTGCACCTTCTGGCCATCTGCTGCGGCGGCTGAGCAGGCCGGTTTTCGGGCCTGTCTGAGATGCCGCCCTGAGGCTGCGCCCGGCACGCCTGCGGCGCAAGGCTCAGCGGCAACGGTATCCCGTGCGCTTCGTCTGATCGGTGAAGGCGCGTTGGACACTGGCAGTGTCTGTCAACTTGCCGATCGCCTGGGTCTTGGTGAGCGACAGGTGCGACGCCTGTTTAATATGCATTTAGGGGCCAATCCTGAAGCTGTCGCGGCGACGCGACGGCTGCTGCTCGCCAACCAGTTGCTGCGCGATACAAATCTGCCTGTCGCCGACATCGCCTTTGCCTCCGGCTTTTCAAGCCTCAGGCGCTTCAATGATGCGTTTGCCAAACGCTATGGCGAACCGCCAACAGCTATCCGGCGGGCCGCGCGGAAGAAAGGCCATGGCGCTACAAACAAGGACAATGCGCTCCCCTTCGACCTTCGGTTGCGTCTTGGGTTTCGCCCGCCCTTCGACTGGCAGATGATCCTGGACTATTTCGAGATGCGTGCCATTCCAGGCGTCGAGGCGATTGACGGCAATCGGTACCGACGGACTGTGCGGCTGAACGACGCCCATGCCTTTATTGAAGCTGAGCCTGATAAATCCCGTGATATTCTTTGGGTGCGGGTGATGAGCAATCGCCCCTTCGCGCTTGCAGATCTTGTCATGCGACTGCGGCGCCTGTTCGATCTTGATGCGCAGCCGCAGGCTATCGGCGCGCACTTTTCCGATGATCCGCTTATTGGTCCCTTGGTTAAACAGCGGCCCGGTCTTCGCATTCCTGGTGCCTTTGATGGCTTTGAGTTGGCTATCCGCGCCATTCTCGGCCAGCAGGTATCGGTCAAAGGTGCAACCACCATCGCAGGCCGCCTGGTGGAGGCGTATGGAGATCAGGTGACAACGCCGGGGGAAAACTGGCCGTCATACTTGTTCCCGGAACCTCAGACGCTTGTAAGAGATGACCTTGGCAAACTGGGCATGCCCCGCACACGTGGAGACACATTGTCCACCGTTGCCAAAGCGGTTGTCGGCGGAGACGTCGCATTGCATCCCGGAGTCAATGTTTCTGAGATGGTCGCCGCCCTCACCTCGCTCAAAGGCATTGGCGAGTGGACAGCCTCCTATGTCGCGTTGCGCGCACTTGGGGACCCGGATGCCTTTCCCTCTGGCGACCTGGGGCTTCAAAAAGCTGCCGCCCTCAATTCTGAAAAACTGAGCGCGAAAGCGCTCTCTGCAACCGCAGAAAACTGGAGGCCCTGGCGCGGCTATGCCGCTCTCCACCTCTGGTCCAGCCTGTCCTCGTAGGAACCCGCTATGCCAAAACATCCAAAGCCACTTGCCATCGCAATCCTCGATACACCAATCGGGCCCATTCGCGTCGCAGCCCACTCCGGTGGTCTCGCACGAGTTCTGTTCGACACACAAAAAGAAGAGGTGCTTGAAGAAGACCCCAATCCGTCGGACGAGGCCAAGCAACATCTTGAAGCTGCACTTAAAGCACTTAAAGAATATTTCGCCGACGAACGTCAGAGTTTTGACGACCTGACTCTGGCACCAGAGGGCACCGATTTTCAGCTCAGTGTCTGGCATGCCCTTTTGAATATTGGATATGGCGACACGTGCGCTTATCGGGACATCGCCACCTCAATTGGCAATCCGAAAGCGGTCCGTGCTGTAGGCCTTGCCAACGGCAAAAACCCGATCCCAGTCATTGTTCCCTGTCACCGGGTGATCGGTGCCAATGGCACCCTTACCGGCTTTGGCGGCGGGCTGCCGGCCAAGAAATGGCTGTTAGAGCATGAAGGGGCACTCGCGGGGTCTCTTATTTAGCGGTATGATGCTCCCCTGATTCATTTTGAAGACTGGTTTTGATTGGATCAAAATCAATCTCCAAAATTATTTTGTCGCGTTTTCGGACGGATAACCCCAAGTCTGACTTGGCACTTATCCTGAAAACGCTTGAGGGGAGTTGCGTCACATGATTGATCTTCAGTTTAACGGCCTGTTTGGGCTGCTCATTCTGATCGCTGATATTTATGCGATCGTGAAGACCGTGCAGAGCAACGCAGAGACACTCACCAAAGTCTTGTGGATCGTTGTGATCCTGTTCCTGCCACTGCTGGGCGTCATCCTCTGGTACTTCTTCGGCCCGCGCGGATAATCAATCCAAATATTGTGTGAGGTCAGGCGCTTCGGCTTCGTCAAGGCGGGGGACGATGGCAATGGGTACGTTGCTTGCAAAGCGCTCCATGACCTCCACCGTCTCTTCGACTGGCACCGGGTTTACCTCAGACGTCGAGATCACAATGACGGCTGGGGTGAGGCCGCGCGCGTTTAGACTCTCTAGCGCTGTCAGCGTATGGCTGATGGTTCCAAGATAAGAGCCTACAACCAACACCACCCGAAGATCTGCCTTGTTCTTCAACGCAACCATCCAATCAGCCATGGTTGTTTCCGGGTTGATGGGCACCAGAACACCACCGGCGCCTTCCACGAGCACATAGTCCTGATCTGTCGGCGCCACACAAAAATCGATGAGCTCATCAAGCTTCATGGTTTGACCAACACGCATTGCCGCCATGTCCGGCGAAAGCGGAGGATCAAAACGCCACGGCGTAATGGCGGCAATAGCTTCTTCGCTGACATCTTCCCCCAGCGCCAAAAGCATCCGGCCTGAATCTGTTTCTTCTAGCGGCACACCTGCAAGGCCGCTCAACACGGGCTTCAAAGCCGCGACCTTCTTGCCCTTGGCAATAAGCTGACGGATCAGAATTTCACTGATCACCGTTTTGCCAATATCTGTTCCTGACGCAGTTACAAACAGGTGGGTCATTCAGCAGCTCGTTTGTTGAGGATTTGGGTACGCACAAGATCGGCCAGTCGATCAATGTCTTTGTCTTTGTGAAGGGCGGTAAAAGTGAAACGCAGACGCGCGGTGCCCTTCGGTACAGTTGGCGGGCGAATGGCTGTCACCAGAAAGCCCTCTTCTTCGAGAAAGGCTGACGCTTTGAGCGTCGTCTCTGGATCGCCAAGCACTAGCGGAACAATTGGGCTCTCGGCAGCTGGTAAGTTAAGCGCTCTCGTAAAACGGTTCGCCTTCTCGACAGGCAAGGCAGCGTAGTCCGGCTCTGTCTCAATGATGTCTAGAGCTGCAATGGCAGCGGCCGCGCTCGCCGGAGGCAGTCCCGTTGAATAGATCAACGTTCTTGCGCGGGTGCGTAAAAGGTCAATCACCGGCTGGCTTGCGCAAATGTAGCCACCATAGGAACCGATCGCTTTTGACAGCGTTCCCATTTGCAGGGGGACATCGGCTTTCGTTCCTGTCACGAAGCTGGAGCCTCGACCTTCGGCAAGGACGCCAATGCCATGGGCATCATCTGTCATCAACCAAGCATCATGCAATTTGGCCATCTCGGCCATTTCCGCAACCGGTGCCAGGTCCCCATCCATAGAAAAAACCCCGTCGGTGACGATAAGGCAATGTTTCGCCGCCGCGCGATGCGTTTCGAGGAGCTCGGTCAGGTGAGCCATATCATTGTGTCTGAACCGAAAAGATGTGGCTCCAGAGAGATCCGTCCCTGACAGAAGACAGGAATGGGAGAGCTCATCTGCAAGGACCAGATCGCCCGGTTTCATCAAGGTTGGGATGATGCCCAGGTTGGCGAGATAACCTGACCCTAACACCACGCAGTCGTCGGTTTGCTTAAGCGCAGCAAGACGCCGCTCCAATTCCGTAAAGATGGAATGGTTACCGGTCACAAGCCGCGAGGCACCAGAACTTGCGCCGCGCTCATCCAGGGCGTGTTTGGCTGCCTCGATGACCCGCGGGTCGTGGGCGAGGTTCAAATAGTCGTTGCAGCAGAAGGAGATCAGCGTCCGGCCATCCCGCACCACATAAGCCCCTGCATTCCGGTCGGTTTCTTTCAGGCGACGGCGCAGGTTCCCGGCCTCCAACTCAGCCAGTTTCCGAAGCGCCATGTCGTCGAGCGAGCTCATATCACCTCAATCGCGTTTTCTTGGGATTTGGGGACTTTCCAGCTGATTCCGGCGGTTTCCGTTGGGACACCCACTTTCTCCCAAAATCGGCGGCAAACCTGCGCGTTGCGCCTTCGCGAGTCAACCAAATCCGGTGTCACAATGCCCAAACTCTCTTGCTTGCAAATGAGCCCGTTCTGCCTATGCTCACGGTCAAAATGGCCCCGATAGCCCGTCTTGAAACAGGGAAGAGTTCATGAATATTCAGACGCCCGTGTCCGAGCAGACCGCCGCTCCGCAGACCTCTAAGGCTCCGGGGACCACCGCCCTCCGCCATGATTGGTCGCGCGAGGAAGTTGAAGCGCTGTTTGCCCTTCCCTTCAATGATCTCATTTTCCGCGCCCAGACGGTGCACCGTGAATGGTTTGACCCAAACGAAGTGCAGAAAAGCATGCTCTTGTCAGTAAAGACAGGTGGCTGCCCTGAAGATTGCGGATATTGCTCCCAGAGTGCCAAATACGAGACCGGCCTTAGTGCTTCCAAACTGATGGAAGTTGAAAAGGTGCTGGATGGCGCGCGCCGCGCGAAAGAAGCGGGTGCCTCGCGCTATTGCATGGGTGCTGCCTGGCGCGAGCCAAAAGAGCGCGACATGGCAGCGATCGTTGCCATGATTAAGGGCGTTCGGGAGATGGGCATGGAAACCTGCATGACTCTTGGCATGCTGAGCCCTGAACAAACGATCCAGCTCAAAGATGCGGGCCTGGATTATTACAATCATAATATTGACACGTCTGAAGAGTTTTATCCGTCAATCATCACGACACGGACCTTCCAGGATCGCATCGACACGCTGGAGCGCGTTCGCGAAGCCGGCATCAATGTCTGCTCCGGCGGCATTCTGGGACTTGGCGAAGAACGTCAAGACCGCGCCGGTATGCTGATGGCTCTGGGCAACCTTACCGAGCACCCTCAGTCTGTGCCGATCAACATGCTGATCCCGATTGAAGGCACACCTCTTGGTGAGAATGCCAAAATCGATGCCATTGAATTTGTGCGCACCATTGCGGTTGCCCGCATCATGATGCCTAAGTCCATCGTTCGCCTGTCAGCAGGCCGGGAATGGATGTCGGATGAAACGCAGGCACTGTGCTTCCTTGCTGGCGCAAACTCGATCTTCATTGGTGATGAGCTACTCACCACCAAAAACCCGGGGCAGGACAAAGACGAGGCATTGTTCGACAAGCTCGGCCTTGCGCCTATGCCAGCCCATCGGTGCCCTTCGGAAGTCTAGGCGCATTGCCTAGGTGACAATCACTTCCAATATCGTTGTAACGAGCTCATCGTGGAACCTTTTGCGTTCGGCGCGGGACCCTTTTCCACGTGGCGCGACCTGAAAAAGAGATCCATCCATAACGGTCGTGACAATCCGTGCCCTCTTTAACGCGTCGTCGGTTGATGCTGTCCTATTCAACTCTTGCACCAGGTCTGCGACCTCCTGATAGAAATGTCGATAGTGCTTTTTGTGCAGAAGTCGAAAACGTTCCTGATGCAAGGCCAGCATGAAGGTGACCGCATAGACACGCCCCCCCGTCTGGCTCCAGTCCTCCAACAGTCGATGGACCATATGTGCAAGCCTGATCTTGGTCGTCCCTGAACCAGCGATTGCTTCACGGACGGTGTTCAGGCTGCGCTCAAATTCCTGACGGACAATTTCTTCCAATAGGTCTTCCCGCACAGGGAAGTAATATTGGAGGTTCCCCAAGGTGATCTCAGCTTGCGCCGCGATGGTGCGGAGCACAAAAGCGTCATACCCCTCCTCAATCAGAAGATTCCGCCCGAGGGAGATGATTTCGGCGCGACGCTTCTGACCTTTGGTCAGCTTAATATCTTCATCAGAAGACAGGGGTTGCGCATCCATCTTGCCTTCCAGCCCTTGCACTTAATAGGTCGGCAACCTATTTTTATCGAAATTATTAGGTTATTGACCTATTTTAAGAAATTGAATGGGAGAGAGCAATGAAAATCACCAACCCGGACAAACCAACCGCACAAACGTTCGCCGATCAGTATCCAGATCTTGTTCATCAGACTGGCGCTGCAACCTATAACTACCTTTTCGGGCCGGACCGTGTACTTTTTGACGCCTTTATGAAACAGAGCTGGGTAGCGCCACAAAATCTTTTTTCCCATTCAGAAACAACAATCATTGCCGATGGATCGACCCTGCTGGGCATTGAGCTCGGTTATGGCGGAAGCGACTGGTACAAGTTTCACTCATCCGGTGGCGCTGTCATTGGCAAGCTCTTCGAAGAGGGACGTCTCGACGAAGAGAGTCTTGTTGCCTTGGGAGAGAGATCAAACCTTATCAGCTACATGAACCCGCATATTCCCGATCACGCCTACTATATCACGGCATTGTCAGTCGCAGCTTCTGCGCGCGGAACAGGGCTTGGGGCCAAGCTGCTCACCAATGCCATCGAACGTGCACGCAAAGAGGGATATAAGGAACTCCATCTGGATGTCTTCTCTGACAACCCAGCCGTTAAGTTCTATCAATCCATGGGCCTTACCTGCATGTCCGAAACCATTGCGCCCATCCCCTGCCGTGCGCACAATACACCGATGGAAATGCGAATGGTGATTGCCTTATGACGGCCTCTGAGATGCCTTACGTTTTTGCGGATGCGCAGACAAAACATGACCCAAAATTCTTTCTTGCAAGCGGGATCATCTCTGAGAATGAAGAGGTCCCGGCGCGCGCTGAAATTCTCGCCAAGGGTGCGGAGAAAGCGGGTCTTACCCGGGTGGCCCCTGAGGATTATGGGCTTGGCGTGATCAGCCGCTGCCATACGCCGGAATATCTGCAGTTTCTTAAAAACATTTATACCCGCTGGTCACGCAAACCCGGTGCACCTAAGGAAGTGATCCCCAATATTCACCCTCAACGTCGTGATTTTGGATACCCCGCCGCCGCTGACGGTCAGGTGGGCTATCACACAGCCGATACGTCTGCACCTATCGGCGCGCATACCTGGGAGAGTGCTTATTGGTCTGCTCAGGCAGCCGCGCATGCAGCCGAGCTTGTGTCGGGGGGAGCCGACAGCGCCTATGCGCTCTGCCGGCCGCCAGGGCACCATGCCATGCGCGATATTGCCGGTGGATTTTGTTACCTGAACAATTCCGGCATCGCGGCTGAGGAGCTGCGCCAACGGCATGAGCGCGTCGCTATCCTCGATATTGACGTGCACCACGGCAACGGTACGCAAGACATCTTTTACGAACGTCCCGATGTTCTGACTGTCTCTCTTCACGTCGACCCGGTTCGCTTCTATCCCTTCTTCTGGGGTCATGCGGATGAACGCGGTGATGGCGCGGGCCAGGGATATAATCTCAACATCCCGCTGCGCCGCAGGACGGCGGATGATGACTACCTGACAGCACTGGATCAAGCGCTGGAGCGGATCGACGCGTTTGCGCCAGGGGCGCTTGTCCTCGCACTTGGGTTGGATTCCTTTGAAGGCGATCCGTTTGAGGGGCTGTCAATTTCCACGCCCGGTTTTGCGCGCATCGCAGATGCCATATCAACACGCGGATACCCGACCGTGATTGTTCAGGAAGGCGGTTATATCTGCCCAGAACTTGGCGACAACCTCACATCCTTTCTGACCGGTTTCATCAACGCTCGAGATTGAACTGGAGAAAGACAGTTAGAGCCAGGCGAGCGCCTTTTTCAGAAAGGCTTGTCCATCGCGGGGCTGCCATTCCCCATGTGCCATGACGACCTGTTCAGTTGGCCAGTCCAAAATACGGGCCTTGGCCGCCCTGGCGGGTTTGCGGAAAATGAATGAGAGCCGCCATTCGAGCGGCGCATAGCCCCAGCCCTCGACGATCTTCCATCTGCGTGCAATCCAGCGCGCCCACGGCTTCCAATGCTCGCGAAGAAAAGCGTCACTGAAGTTTTCTGACAGGTCAGCAAGGATGGTGGTGGCAGAGGGCCTGTGATGGAAGACGATCTCGTCCAGAGCGGGGGACCCTTGCATCCAGACCTGATCAATTTCATCCGTCCAATCCAATGGCGGGGTCTCTGTCAGCGCATTTTCAAACTCAAGCTCAGGGCATTTCGCCATTGTGGATGCGGGACCCCACACTTTTGCAGCCGGAAAAACGTCTGCCCACTCAGCCAAAAACAAGTAGTGGATTTTGTTTGGACTCACGAGATGCTCTACCGGGCCCAAGGCTTGAACAATGGCTCTCAGCTCCTCCGTCAGTTTGGTAGGAGACCAGACCCACAAGCCACCTGTCTGAAGACGCACAATGACGCAGCGTGTTGGATAGGGAAATCCATAAAAACTCACGCAATCTCCGTCGAAAATCCAGATTTCATGTCCAATTTTCTGAAGCATTCTCTTTTGAGACATTTTGGGCCTCATGTGATTGAGCACTGCCATGGGCAAGCCTATGCCATCTGACGAAACTGTCCAGCATGTGGCCAAATAGACCTATTTAGGAGTTGCACCTGCGACGGCCTCCCGCGACATTGCGGCCTCTGCTTTCTCAGCGAGGTGTCTCATGGCCAGTTTCCCCCCAACAAACCCTGCCTATCCAACCCCGCCAGAATGGTTGAAGGAAGGTGCTCCTCACGTCTGGCTGCCCTATGCGCAAATGCAGACAGTCCCGATGACCCTGCCAGCGGTCAAAACAGAAGGCGTGCGCATTACATTGGAGGACGGTCGGGAACTGATTGACGGTGTGTCGTCCTGGTGGACCGCAGCCCACGGATATAACCATCCGCATATCCGGGAGGCGGTGACCAAGCAACTTGAGCAGATGCCGCACATCATGCTCGGCGGTTTTGCCCATGAGCCAGCCTTTCGGTTGGCCAAGCGCCTTGCAGACATCCTCCCTGGGGATCTGAACCACACATTCTTCTCGGAGTCAGGGTCCGTCTCGGTTGAGATCGCCATGAAAATCGCCGTGCAATATTGGATCAACCAGGGCGTGCGCGGGCGCCATCATTTTGTCAGCTTCCGAGGCGGATACCATGGGGATACGTTGGGCACGATGGCGGTCTGCGATCCGGACGAAGGCATGCACAGTCTTTTTAAGGGCGTGATCCCAGAGCATCTGCTGACGGACATTCCTCGAGGCGCTGACAGTGAAGCCGTTTTCGATCAGTTCCTTAAGACCCATGCTGATGAAGTCGCTGCGGTAGTGATGGAGCCGCTCGTACAAGGTGCCGGGGGTATGCTTTTTCATCCGCCTGAGACATTGCAGATCATCCGGCGTTGTTGTGACCGGCACAACGTGCTGCTCATTGTCGACGAAATCTTCACTGGCTTTGGCCGGACGGGAACCCTTTTCGCCTGTCACCAGGCCGACATTGTTCCTGACATTATGACGCTCTCCAAAGCCCTTACCGGGGGCACAATGGCGCTGGCAACAACAACTGCGCGCACCCATGTTTTTGAGGCTTTCCTGAGTGACGACCCGGGCAAAGCCTTGATGCATGGCCCCACCTATACCGGCAACCCTCTGGCCTGCGCCGCAGCCAACGCAGCGCTTGATCTTTTCGAGCAGGAACCAAGGTTGGAGCAAGTTGGCCGGATTGAGGCGCAGCTCAAGAAGGAGCTGGAACCCGCACGCGCAGTAAATGGCGTCAAAGATGTCCGTGTGTTGGGTGCGATTGGGGTGATTGAGGTCGATGATCTGAAAGATACAGAGTGGCTGAAACGCCGCTTCATCGAAGAAGGTGTTTGGGTTCGTCCGTTTGCGAACATCATCTACACCACCCCGCCACTGGTGATCGATGAAGCCGACCTGAGGACACTCACTCAGGCAATGCTGCGCATCCTGGCTGAATGGGAGCAAAAATAGGCTTCTTCCCAGCGGAAAATCGCAAGAAACGGGCTTTTCCGGCTGCTTGGGCCTCTCAGCGCTATTGAGGCGCCATTGGGTAAAAGTTAATCTGGCCGGGCAGCTGATTCGCGGGAATCAGCTGGTTTAGTGCCTTATTGAGCCTTAGGTCATGACGGGACCCTAAGACCGGGCACCTGGGGATTTCGATCTCCCAATAACCCGTCAGTAAACAGGGGTACATGCGTTATGTACGTGATTGCGTTCGCGTCTCAAAAGGGCGGTTCAGGCAAAACCACCCTGGCCGGGCATATAGCGGTCGAAGCGGAGCGGACGGGGCTTGGTCCCGTCGTGTTGATGGACACGGACCCTCAGGGGAGCCTGTCGCAATGGTGGAACGTTCGCGAGGCTGACACGCCAGCTTTTGTTCGGACGTCTGAAAATGGCCTGGCGTCTGATCTAGCAGCGCTCAGAGCCGCAGGAACAGGACTGGTAGTGATTGATACGCCTCCAGCGATTACATCGACGATCGGCCAGGTTATTGCCGAGGCTGATCTCGTTGTGATTCCAACCCGCCCTAGCCCGCATGACCTGCGTGCCGCAGGCGCAACGGTTCAAATCTGCGAAGATTCCGAAAAACCGCTGGTCTTTGCGATTAATGGCGCAAGCCCAAGGGCGCGTATTACGACAGAAGCCGCCATCGCCCTTTCACATCACGGCGCGGTGTCACCCGCCATCGTTCATCAGCGCATCGACTTCGCATCAGCCATGATTGATGGACGCACAGTTATGGAACTTGGAGGCTCATCGCGGTCGCCCGGCGAAATCTCCGAGCTTTGGAGCTTCCTCCGGAACCGCCTGACCGGCGAAACTGCCTCTCCCCTTCTGTCTCCCAGCGAGACCAAAACCACAAAAGAACCGCTGTCACCGTTGGGTGATGGGTCTTCCCTAAGAGGCGCCGCCTAAATGTCCAAGAAGCCTGCCCCGCTGACAAGCGATCTCCTGGTTCGGAAGGGCGATGCAACGCCCTCCTCGATTGACCCACAAGATCGCGCGACAGCGCCGGAAGCGCCTGCTGCCGAAGCCCATGAAGAGCCTGTTGCACCGGTGATGCCAGAACCGGACATCGTCATTGCGGCGGATGAGGTTGATGAAGATACAAATGGATCTCGTCGTCGCCTCGCGGCGGTATTGGGGCTGGTCGCGGTCGTGACGGCCGGCGTCCTTGCCGTCAGCATGTTTGGCAGCGACAACACAATATCAGTTGCCCCTCTTGACGAGAGTACCAGCACTGCAGAGGCAGAGGCGCCAAGTGTTGCACCCATTATCGCACCGCCCGGACCCCAATCAGATGGAGCACCTGTCCCGCCAGAGGCTGCGGAGCTAAGACTTGATTCTGCAGATCCATCACTTGAAACCATAACGGCTGAAACCGCGCCCCTGCCAACTGCCGAAGAAGTGCCTGTTGCAGAGGCGCCTGCCTCAGAAGCTCCTGCGCCATTGGCGCCACCACGCGAAGCTGCCACCATCACCCCTCCCGCATCAGAAACCGCACCAGTGAAGCCAGCAGCGCCTATTGAGGTTGCGCCAGCCACCCCAGCACCGGCGACACCGACAGTCGCAGAAGCTGGGCAATATCTGATTCAACTGCTATCGGTTCGTTCTGAAGGTGCAGCAAAGACCGCCTGGGCAAACTTGCAGACCGCCCATAGCGATCTGTTGGGTGGAGAGACGCTAAATATTGAAGCCGCTGACCTTGGCGAGCGCGGTACTTTCTATCGCGTCCGTTTTGGCGCTTTTGATGCAAAGGCTGACGCAAACTCGGTTTGCTCTGCCCTGAAAGCCAAAGGTCAGGACTGCCTGGTTAAACGCGCGAACTAACTCAGGCAGCGGCCTTGGATCGAGCGGCATTCTCGATAAACTGCAGAGTCTTTCGAAGGGCCGTTTCAATATCAGCCTGCGCGATGCCCGCTCTGACGGATGCCGCTTCTGCAGTGCTTGTGTCAAAACGGTAGTCGTTGATAAATGCCAGGGTCTCCGCAGGTGTTCCTAATCGTTTCTCCATGCCACTCTTCAGCACCGCTCTCAATGCCCAGATGGGAACGTGCTTGCTGGGTGCCTTGAGATTGAGCTCATCGGCAATAATCCTGACCATGTCCTTGAGCGTTGGCGTGCCCTGGTTCAGCAAGACATAATCGGTGCTCTGCTCAGCGTCCTGAAGAGGAACTTTGGCGGCGAAGGTAGCGACATAATCGATTGTCACAAGCGGTGTCCACGCTTGAGGGGTTCCCGGCACAGCGCTTAACGTCCCTCGCTTCAATCCATCAATCAGACCTTCAATGCCAAACACCTGGTGAGCCTCGCCAGTGTCTGAGGCGCCAATCACCGTTGCCGGGTTGAGGATGGTTGTCGGTAAGCCGCTGGCTGCGGCTTGCCGCACAAGGAAATCAGCTTCGATTTTCGAAGCTTCATACGCTCCAACCCGCTTGTATAGGCGGCGGAGCTGTTTCTTTGGGTTTGAGGCGTTTGTGGCCAAAGCAGCTGGATCAAAATCGATCACCTCTCTATGGCGGGGCGAGGTTACCAAATAGCCGGATATGTGAACGAAGCGTTGGAGCCCGCGCTGAGCTTTTGCCCAATCCAGCATCTCACGAACAGCACTGGCATTGATGCGTTTTGCGAGCTTAGGTGGCAGACCCCAGTCCATTGCAGCGGCAAAGCTATAGACATGCGTGACATCTTTGAGGTGTTGGCGAAGTGGTTCTTCATCCAAGAAGTTCTCTGTTGCCAGGTCGCCTTCGATAAGGATGAGGCGTTCCGGGGCCCCTCCGTGATCAGATATCCACGTAACCAGTTCTTGTGAGCGACTTTCTGCCTTCCGGATAGGGGCGACGATTGTCGCACCATCGCGGGTCAATGCTACGGCAGTCCAGCGGCCAATTAGGCCAGTGATGCCGGTCATCAGAATTTTCGGGGTCATGAGGTCAAACTTTCAATAGGGGACTCAAATCTGCCGCCACGTCGTTCAATGGCGTTATGTCTTGCGTCGCTTTAGCCAATAAAAGCGCGCCTTCTATTGTGGACAGAGTGAGCCGCGCAAGACGCGGGGCTCGCTCCTGCGACAAGCCGAGGCGCGCAAAGGTGCCCGTGATGAGCGTGAGCCAAGCCTCGTAAGCGTCTGCACAAGCTCTCCGCAACAAGGGTGTCGCCTTCGTCGCCTCAAGCGCCACAGTTGAGACTGGACATCCTTTGGAGAAGTTCGATGAAATCAACTCTTCTGCAAAGAGCGCGGATGTCTGTATGAGCACTGCCTCCGGGCTCTCTGCGCCATCCAGACCCTTTTGTAGAATTGCCTCAACCTGAGCGGCACCTGCCGTGACCGCCGCCGCCGCTAGCTCTTCCTTGCCGCCGGGAAAATGAAAATAGAGCGACCCACGAGGCTGACCGCTTTCACGAATGATCTGGTTGAGCCCGGTTGCTGCGAAGCCATGCTCTTGAAGCAAGCGCGCCGTCGTTTCAACCAAAGCCTGCCTCGTTCGATCGCCCTTGCTTTGGCGTCCGTCCTGGATTTCAGTTTCGGGGGCATCTGCCTGTTGGTGTTTCATGACTACAAATTATGTAGATCGGTCTACTTTTTCAAGATCAATCCGAAAGAAACTTTGAAACGGGCAGAAACGTTGGTGTTTTGGCCGCACTCAGGTAGGGTCCGGCATCAAAATTGGAGAGATGACATATGGTTCAGGCGGTAATTTGGGATTTTGGTGGTGTGCTCACCACGAGCCCCTTTGAAGCATTCAATCGGTTTGAGGCGGAGCGGGGTTTGCCGAAGGACTTCATCCGCCAGGTTAATTCAACCAACCCGGATACAAATGCCTGGGCTCTTTTTGAGCGAAGCGACATTACGTTGGCCGAGTTCGACGACCTGTTCGCGAAGGAAGCAGCCGCGTTAGGCGGCAGTGTTACGGGTCGCGAGGTCGTGTCCCTTCTTTCCGGAGACATCCGCCCGGAAATGGTGACAGCTCTCAAGCGTTGCAAAGAGACGTTCACTGTTGGGTGCATCACGAACAATGTGAGCGCAGGTGAAGGCGCCGGCATGGCGCGGACGGAGGCCAAAGCGGCTGCCGTTGCTGATGTTATGACCTTGTTCGATCATGTGATCGAGAGTTCCAAAATCGGCATCCGAAAGCCTGATCCACGCATTTACGAAATGGCGTGCGAAACACTTGGTGTCGAAGCATCCCAGTCTGTCTATCTGGATGATCTCGGCATCAATCTCAAACCCGCCAAGGCACTCGGCATGACAACGATCAAGGTATTGAACGCAGAGCAAGCGCTGACGGACTTGGAAGCGGCTGTCGGCTTTTCCCTTCGCTAGGAAGTGTGCACCACCAAACGAAAAAGGCCGTCCCCAACATGTTCATTGGGAGGCAGCCTTTTCTTTGAGGTTTTTTGAACTCAGCCTTTGGCGGCTTCTTTCGCCGCTGCAGTGTCGTCCGCACTCAACCCAAGCTGCTTGGCCACATGATTTACCAGGTGCTCCTCAAACTTGTGGAGACTGCCGTCGGCCAGCGCAACCGCCCAGAGCATTTTGAGAAGATCCTTCTTCTCAGATTCATCAAAGCTGTTGGCCACAATGTTGATGAAAGCCATGTTGGAGTAGTTGGCCTTCTGCCGCTGCTCAGCTACGTCGACCAGATCGTTCGCCGCATCATCGGTCAGTCCGAACTGCTCTTTCACCACACGCGTAATCGTCGCACGCTCACCATCATCAAAATCACGGTCGAGGCGCGCTGCCTCTACCATCAAGGCCGCCGCCGCAACCTGCTTAGCATCGCCACTGGCCACAGTTGCCACAGGTGGTGCCTTTGGGCCGTCTTGTAAAAGGCTCAGAATTTTATCGAGCATATGTGCCTCCGGTCTTCCCTATGATGCCCGCTCCTGGATTGGCCAGCATCTGTTGTCTGAAACTATAACGCCGCCGACGGACAATGTCCCTCGACGGCGTTGGTTTTTCTTTATCCCACTATTTAGTGCGCGAGAGCGCCTGACGGCGCCTTCACAGGGCGTTTTCGTGGGAAGAGCATGTCGAGCACCACCGCAATAGAAGGCAGTGTCGTGATCGCCATGATCATATTGATTGAGAACATGAAGGTCAGCAGCAGACCCATGTCAGCCTGGAATTTCAGGGCTGAGAAGGTCCATGTCGACACACCAACCGCCATGGTGATGGCTGTAAACACAACCGCCATACCGGTTTCAAAGAGTGTCTGCTTGTAGCTGTCCGTAATGTTCAGGCCTTCGGCTAGGTGGAACTGAACGCGGTTGTAGATGTAGAACGCGTAGTCCACACCCAGACCCACAGCCAGAACCATCACCGGCAGTGTCGCCACGGTAAGCCCGATCTCGAGCAGCTCCATGAACCAATAGCCAAAGAAGGTGGCGAAGGTAAGTGGAATGGTACATGCGATGGTCGCCCGCCAGTCACGGTAGGTCAGAACCACCAGGATAACGATCGCCACATAGACCCAGAGCATCATTGGAAGCTCTGATGTTTCGATCTCCTGGTTCACCGCAGCAGCAACACCCATGTTGCCGGATGCGAGGCGGATCTTCACATCGTCACGTTCGTTTGCAGCACGCCATGCAACGACTTCTTCAACCGCCCGCTCAATGGTTGTTGCCTTTGCGTCTTCCAGGAAGACCAAAAGCGACATAACCGAACAGTTCTGATTGAGAAGACCCGTTGATGGTGGAACTGGCCCGACAGCCTGCACCAGCGCAAACTGATTACGTGGCAGTGCACGCCATTTGAGGTTCCCCTCGTTCCAACCCGCTGAAGAGTTCTTCACCGCATAAGGAAGCGAGATTGCCAGGGAAACACCTTCAACATTTTCCATGTGCCACGTGAAGCGGTTCAGGTAACGCATCTGGTCGTATTTGATACATGCTTCCGTTGGCGTTTCTGTCACGACCGTCAACAGGTTAAGACCGAGCGAGAATTTCTCCGCAATGGTCGTACTGTCGACATTGTAGCGTGCATCTGGATGCAGCTCGGGTGACCCAGGATGCAGCGCACCAACATGACGGTCTTGGCTTTCGACGACCGCAGCGATGAAGAAGCCCGTTGAAACGACCAGTGTGATCACAGCCGTTTTTGGGTTCGCAATGTTCCCAAGGACCCGCATGATCTTCAGGCGCGTTTCGCGAGCCCTAGCGACACGATCAGCAAATCCTTCGTCAAACGTGAAGTAGGAAGCAAGGATCGGAAGCATGATGAGGTTGGTGATGATCTTCAGCGCCACACCAATCGATGCTGTAATCGCGAGCTCCTGGATCATCTGGATCGGAATCAGGATCAGCGTGCCGAAGCCCACAAGGTCAGTCACCAGAGCCATCGTCCCAGGGATCAAGAGGCCGGAGAAGCTTGTCCGTGCCGCTTCCTCTGAGGTCGCCCCGTTCGATATCTCAGCAGTGATCAGATTGATCTGCTGCACCCCGTGGCTCACCCCGATCGCAAAGACCAAGAAGGGAACCAGGATCGCCAGTGGATCAAGACCGTAACCGAGGAACGCAAGCACTCCGAATTGCCAGACCACCGACACCAATGAACAGAACAATGGCAGGAAGGTGAGAATGATCGACCGTGCATATAGATACACAGAGAGGGTCGTCAGAACGAAAGCGATAAAGAAGAACTGAACAACTGATTGTGCACCGTCTGCAATATCACCAATCAGTTTCGCAAAACCAATGATGCGGACGTTGTAGTCGCCGCCTTCAGTTTCATACTTTGCGCGGATTTCTGATTCAAGTTTCGCCGCGAGGTCGAAATAGTCTAGCTTCTCTTGGGTCTTCGGATTGTACTCCAAGAGCTCTGCCGTAATCATCGCCGAGCGGAAATCGCCGGCCACTAGGCGCCCAACAAAACCGCCGCGGATAACGTTGTTTTCGATCTGCGCGAGCGCTTCCGGGTTCATTGTCTCAGATGTGACGGTGCCCGGGATCACATCGTCAGCACGAATGCCTTCTTCTGTAATCTCAAGGTAACGGGTGTTCGGCGTCCACAGGGACGTCACTGTGTGACGGGCAACACCTGGAAGGAAGAAGATATCGTCTGTGATGTCTTTATATTCCTGGAAGAACTCTTTGTTCCAAATGGAACCTTCCTTGGCTTCCAGAACAATAATCACCCGGTTCGAACCGAAGAGTTTTTCCCGATACTCCTGGAAGGTCTGAATATATTCGTGCCCCGCTGGCAACTGCTTGTCGAACCCAGCGTCCATCTTCAGCTGCGTTGCGAAATATCCCGCATAGAGCGTGAATACCGCGAGCGCCGCGAGGATGATAATGCGGGTCCTAAAAATAAGGGCTTCGAGTAACTTTACCATAGACCTTTTCCCGTCTCCCTGGTCGCCCCTCGACGACCGTCAACACTAAACGCAAATCAGAACCGCACTTGCTCCGTATACGGACAAGTGCGGCGCGTCTGCGCAAAACTATTTAGGGGGAAGATCCTAACAAAACGCTGAGGCCCTTATGAGCACCCAACGAGAATCTTGTTGGTCAGAACTTTCAAACAGGGCCGTGCCCCGATGTCTGTTTGACCTCCATAAAACACGCAGATTGCGTCTTTCATGGCCTACCCCCTCCCAAGTCCCGCTTTTTGCGGGTCGTCGACATTAATTTGCCGATCGAATTCTTATCTTTCTTATGGCTGGAGACTTAGAAGGTCAGCATCCAGCACCCCTTGTTGCTTGTCACTCTGCCAGCTGGGCAATCGACCCAAAGGTTTTGCGTGCAACCCTTCTCCGATAGCACAGTTTTCTTCCCAATGTAACGGGAAAGGCATGCGTCCTTGGGGATTTGAACGGAAGAGATTAATGAAGCCCTCTCAAGTTAACGAATACCCTCTTTCGAAGATGGTAGACGCCAACCTGCCTTATAGCGTTCCGCAAAATCACCCCGTGACCCGTGTCTCTATTCTTTCGCTTTCACACTCTATTCAGCAAAGTTGACGGCGGTGTCATTTTCCACTTGATAGGTACCAAACCTCACCCTATCTTTTGAATCAAGATGAGTTTTTGGCTCTTTTCGGGCTTTCGGCGCGGGAACTATATGTTTCACCATGCAATGCGCCTTTCTGGAGGAATACATGACTGAAATTCGGCAGATTACAAAGGACGAGGCTTACAATGCCTGTGCGCCTGATGATTTTCCTGCGATGATGGACGTTGATCGGTACGGCAATCGGTCGAGTGCATTCGACAAAATCATCTCCGCCACCCATGACCATTTCTGGGATCCGCTCGACACCAAATATATTGATTTCGCAGAGCCTTTCGACACAGAAACTCAGATGATCATGCCGGAAGAGATGATCCCTGAATTTCGACTCCCCTGTTTCCAGGCACTTTCTGAAAAAGACAAAGTACGGTTTGCCAACGAAACAGCACGGTGGAGCCTTTCAGCGATCCTTCATGGCGAACAAGGTGCCCTCAACCTATCAGCCAGCCTGTGCCATATCCTTCTCGATCCAGGTGCGCAGGAATATGCCGCGAACCAGACACGCGAAGAAGCGCGCCATGTCACTGCCTTCGCCAAGTATGTGGAAACACGCTTCGGCAAGCCACTGCCAGTCGGCGACACATTAGGCGCCCTTCTCACTGACATTGTGAATGCGCCAGAGGTTTACAAAAAAATCGTGGGCATGCAGATGCTGGTCGAAGGCCTAGCCATGGGGGCGTTCGCAACGCTCTACACTGGCTCGAATGACCCGCTGCTTGTGAAACTCACGCAGCTCGTCATGACGGACGAAGCATTCCACCACAAATTCGGGAAGATCTGGGCGGACCGGACCATTCCTTCGCTGTCGGAAGAAGAGCAAAACATCATTGAAGACTGGGCTGCACATTGCTTCCAGACTCTGCTCTTCAATCTGGTGAACCCGGAACAGAAGAAGGTGATCTACCCGCAATTCGGTCTTGATTGGGAAACCGTGCAGGCAGAAATGCTCGAAGCGTTTACCGACGATGACCGGCGCGAACAGATGAAAGAGGGCACGAATATTTTCCGCGTGCTCATCAAAACTCTGCTCAAAGCAGGGATCATTACGGATCGTACCAAAGACTTCTACTCAACCTATGTCGACATGGATGAGCTGAAGAATGAGGGCGACCGGATGATTGGAGATGATATCGCTGAAGACGGCATCAAATATCTCAAGACCATCAACTTTTCGACCAATGAGGATGCTCTCTCCGGCCTTTCCGCTGCAGAGTAAACTTCCCCCGCGAAACCTGGTTTCGCACCCCAAGGGCGGCTTTCCTCCAAGAGCCGCCCTTTCCTTTTGCCTATACTTCAATTCTGGAATTGCGCGCACTTTTCGGAAACATGCGCTGGTTACTCGCTGCATTTTCGAACCACAAAAGTCCGTCAACTTTTGTTGAAAATGCTCTAGCATCGCAGTCATGACTCTCGCCAATATTGAAGACCTCACCCACACCTCACTACATGCTCAGGGAATAACACTCCCCCCACCACCGTGGCACGAAATCGGCGAGGGGCTTTGGGGGATCGTTTATGATCTTGGAGACGGATCGGTTCTGAAACTCGTGCGAAAGCGCGGCGGGCTCGGCACCCCCGCCGCTCTCATTCACCGAGAGGTAGCTGCTTTAAAAGCGCTCGGCGGGGGCCGGTGCGGTGGCTTTGAAATCCCAGAGCTGTTGGGCCACGGAGAGATTGACCTTCCGGCCAATCCCTTTGTTGCGCCACTCGAAGGCTGGCTGCGCCTATCCAGGCTAGAGGGCAGACGCCTGGGGGATGCAATTCCGCCAACACCAGATGGCAGGCAGAGATTGGGAGAGACACTGGGCGCCGCGTTGGCCGACTTTCACAATGACACCAAAGCGCTCAGTGATACGGTGGACCTGCCGCAAAAAGATCCAATCCTGCGCGCCGTTGGACAGCTGCGAGAAGCGCTTCCCAAACCAGAAGACAAAGCGCTGTGCGACAGCGTTAAAGAGCGCTGGATGTCCCTGTCTTCGTCTCCCGTGTTTTTGCATGGTGACGTCAATCTCAGCAATGTACTTGTGGGTGAAGATGGCAGGTTCGGCCTGCTTGATTTCGCTGAATGCGGCATGGGTGCACCCCATGCAGAATTTCGGCATTTTGAAGAACGGCCCGAGATTAGAGACGCGGTCTTTATGGGCTATCAAGCTGCCAGTGGTGAACCAATTGATTTGGGTGTTTATTATCTCGCTGCCACGGTAAACGCGCTTGGCACTCTTTTTCACGGGGGCTCCGTACAACCAGGCGTGGCGGCCAATGATCCTCGCAAAGGCATGCGCCTCCGTGGCATGGTGCGACATTGTGCAAGCAAAGCGGGCCTTGAGGTTTAGCGGTATGAGTGACGACGACGCCCTCTCTCATGCAACAAGCGATGGTCGTCAATCGCCTGTCGCTGCGGCGGTGCAGCGCGGCGTGTGCCGCATGCTCATTCACATGGGGCATATGCCGATTACAGAACTTGGCCTCAAAAACGGTCGGCGGGTTGACGTCGCCTCTCTAGACAAAAAGGGCGACGTGATCATTGTCGAAATCAAATCGTCGCTCGCGGACTTTCGGGTTGATCAGAAATGGCCCGAATATCTGGACTATTGCGATCGGTTTTTCTTTGCGGTCCCACCTGACTTCCCCTTAGACGTATTGCCGGATGATGCGCCTGTGGGCATCATTGTTGCAGACAAGTTTGGTGCGGAGGTTTTAAGAGAGCCAGACCGAGATGCGCTGTCGGCCGCACGACGAAAGGCCGTTACGGTCCTGTTTGCCCGAGCCGCAGCAGCCCGTGTTCACCAGGCCCTCGACCCAGGTGTCAGCGCGCTCCTAGTCAATGACGATTGAGCGTTTAGCGCGGTGCACGCTTTGCCAGAATGCGTTGCAGGGTCCGGCGGTGCATGTTCAGACGCCGCGCCGTCTCTGACACATTTCGATTACACAGTTCGTAGACCCGTTGAATATGTTCCCACCGCACCCGGTCTGCGGACATGGGGTTTTCTGGCGGGGGCGCTTTTTCTCCTGGCTGCGCCAAAAGTGCCGCTTCAACGTCATCAGCGTCTGCAGGTTTTGAGAGATAATCGACAGCCCCCAGTTTCACCGCCTCGACCGCGGTTGCGATATTGCCATAGCCTGTAAGCACGATGACCCGCGCATCTTCGCGAACTGTGTGGAGGGCTGACACGACTTCAAGTCCACTTCCATCATCCAGGCGCAAGTCAACAACAGCATATGTCGGTTTGACTTCCTGGGCCAACCGGACGCCTTCTTTAACTGTGCCCGCCTGGGAAACAGTGAAGCCTCGATTTTCCATGGCCCGGGCCAACCGCCCGAGGAATGGCGCATCGTCATCTACCAGCAGGAGGGTGCGTTCCTCGTTTGCCGGTTCATGTGCATCGTTTGCTTCGTCTGTCATGGTGCTCCTGCCGACCGCGAGGAAAGGCAGCGAGAATACGCCACCGATAGTGTCTGAATTTTACGCTGTTACGCCCGTCACGCCAACTCATGATCGCTGATTTGGTCCTGCGCTCCGCCTATAGGGGGCGCTTCTATCGCGTCTCTGGGCCATTCCACAATAACCACAGCGCCAGTGCGACCATCTGTCCGATTTCCGAACAAGACCGACGCACCACTTCTTTCCAACAGCGTTTTCCCAATGAAGAAGCCAAGCCCCATACCCTCGTGAGACCCATCCCTGACGGCTCTCGGGGTTCCGCGTGGACGGGTGGTAACATAGGGCTCCCCCAACCTATCCACCATATCCATAGGGAATCCAGGGCCATCATCGGTGATCGAAATACGGACCATCTCTTTGTCGAATTCGCCAGTCAGGGTCACGGTACGGCGCGCGTAATCTGATGCGTTTTCGACAAAGTTGCCCAACCCATAAAGGATCTCGGGCCGGCGAACCAGCGACGGTGCCGGTTTCTCCCCATTGGTCGCCAGATCGAAAGACACATCCATATCCCGATGGGGTGCCACAATTTCGCTTAGAAGGGCGTCGATCTCTATGCGTGCATAGAGGGCGTCGCGTGCGTCTGGCCTGTGTGTAAGGCGCGAGAGAATTTCCTTGCACCTCTCTGCCTGCGAGCGAAGCAGATTGAGATCCTCGTCCAACTGATCTCCGGTTGGCTTATCGCGTTGAAGCTCTCTTGCAACCAGGGCAATTGTTCCAAGGGGCGTCCCCAGTTCATGGGCAGCGGCAGCTGCCAGCCCATCAAGCGCTGACAGTCTCTGCTCCCTTGCCAGAACCAGCTCTGTGGCTTCTAGAGCGTTTGACATGCGGCGCGCTTCGTCCGCGATGCGATAGGCATAAACGGCGACGAAGCCTAAGCCCAACAAGAGACCTGCCCAAATACCTGCCTGGTAGGTCCAAGGCAATACGAGGGGGGCATCCGGCGTCCAGGGCAAGGGCAGATGATAGATGGACAGTGCCGTCACACACATGAAGGCCAGAGACAAAAGAAGACCCGTTGATCTGGGCGACAGGGTCGTCGCCGAAATCGTCACCGGCACCATGAAAAGCAATGAAAAGGGATTGCCAAGCCCACCTGTTAGGTAAAGCAAGGCTGCTAATTGAAGCAGATCGTAGGCGAGATAAGCAGCAGCCTGATTGTCGGGCAGGCGGATGGGTGTTCTATATCTGAGGGCCAGGAACACATTGAGCCAGGCAGATGCAGCTATGGCCGCCAGACAAAACCCGAGCGGCAGCGGAAACTTGAGACCGAAATAAACGAAGAGAACGGCGCCCAATTGACCTGCAACCGCCAACCATCGCAGCAGCATGATGGTCTGAAGGCGGATGCCCGCCTGATCGGAAATAAAGGAAGAACGCCTGTTTGGTTGGGCCATGGCTGTCTCATCTAGGGATTTATTGCACCCCTTGGAAATAGCCGATCAGGCGTTGGACGGCCAGCCTGCTTTATCATTTGCTTTTAGGACCCGGCTTTCTCCGATCTTCATGACCCATACAGACTCATCGGCCAGGCCTGCCGCTTTCCCTGCTGCGACAAAGCGTTCTGGGGGTTCGAAAGGCGGTTCCTGGGTGAGGACAACTGTTCCCCAATGCATGCCAACCAGCGTATTGGCTTTCAGGTCCTGCCCCATCTGCACCGCTTCTTCTGGTGTGGCGTGGGACGCCTTCATCATTTCCCGCGGTGCATAGGCGCCAATCCCCAACAATGCTGTATCGAACGGACCATAGCGTTCTCCGGTCTCCTTAAAGACAGGCCCGTAACCTGAGTCACCGCCAAAAAAGAGGTGGTGATCTGGCCCCTGGAAAGCGAACCCTGCCCAAAGAGAGGTGTTGTGATCAAACCCAACGCGCCGAGACCAGTGCACCACCGGCAGAGCGGTAACTTTTAGGTCGTTCACCACCAGATCGTCATACCAGTCCATCTCCACCACGTGGGTGAATCCTCGTTTCCTAAAAAAGTCTCCTAGATTGAGGGGTACCAAAACGGTCGTTCGGTTCTTGTCTGGTAGTTGCGACAGGGCCCGCTCATCCAAATGGTCATAGTGATTGTGTGAGACGACCAGGACATCAATCGGGGGCAAATCGCGGATCGCTATCCCGCTCTTTACATACCGTCTTGGTCCAAACCCTGCCGGGCCTGCATAGGTGGTGAGATAGGGGTCGGTCAAAATGACCTTGCCAGCGATGCGGCAGAGGAAGGACGCATGTCCCAACCAGGTGATAAAATCGCCGGGCTGATCCAGAAATTTTTGCAGCTCGCTGTTCGCCTGATCGCGTGGCAGAACATGGGAGGTCGGCACTTCGATCTTGTTGAAGCTGCGCCCAAACATCTCCGCGAAATAGGGAAGCGCGACCCGCAAGGGAACCGATTTCTTTGGGCTGCCCTTTGGATTACGGAACTTGCCATCTGGCAGGTGGTGCCATGGCCGGTCCCCAGAAGGAGAGGTCTTACTTTTTCGGTCAGTCTTCGTCTTGGTCATGGAGAAGAAGATAGGGCGCGCGCACCGGCTATAAAAGGGCAGCAACGCGGTAATATCAGATCAGTGCAATATTGCTCAGCCTAGTAGGCGCCTGCTTCGCGCAACATATTAGCGATCACCCGATCACGGCGCTGCTCGGCAATGCCGAGGGCGGTCCGCCCAGTCAGATCTGTCGCCTCATAATCTGCATCCCAATCCAGGAGCAGACGGACCATGTCTGCCTGGCCTGCCCGCGCCGCAATGATGATGGCAGGCTCACGGTCGGCACCCAGGCGGTCAGGGTCGGCCCCTTTTTCCAAGAGCGCCGCACTCAAATGCACCATTTTTGTTCCCGCAAGAAGCGTCAGCAGCGTGTCACCCGCTTTATCTTTCGATTTGATGCGAGCGCCATTTTCAAGCAGAAATTTAAAGGCGTCTTCCTGACCAAACTGCAGGGCGACAAAGAGCGCCGGTGATCCCAGCTTGTCTCGTGAATCGAGAGACTCGCCGCGCACCAAGGCTGCCTTCAATGCGTCAATGTCTCCATCACGCACACTTTCAATGAAAGGGGTGTCTGGTGTGACCACGCTGGGCTGCTGGATACCGCTGGAAGACGCACTTTTCGACGCTGCGAAAACCAACAGGGTCGCAAGGAAGGCAGAAACTAAGATCTGTCTAAATGTGAGATAAACCCCACCACACTCATGTCTCACGGTCATCTTTTCTTCTTTGCCAAATTCAGGGCCAAGTTCAGGGCCAAATTCAGGGCCAAATTCAGGGCCAAATTCAGGGCCAAATTCAGGGCCAAATTCAGGGATTGTGTCCTGCGACGAGAATCCACATTGCCGTGTTTTGCTCGAATAGGCTACCTATGCCCGGATCGTACTTGTAGGTTGTTTCTGGTCCAAGGCAAACTTGCATTTCGCCCAAATCCGGGACGATGAAGGTGCCAATACCCGCCTGAATACAACATGAACGCACATATTTGGAGCTCCCATGTCGCGATTAACCGTCTTTCTTGTCGCCATTGCAGGCCTTGCCCTTGCGACAGCCGGAATCATCTACGTGACGATGCCCTCAGACCAGGGCGATTATCCGGAACGCTCCAGCGGTGCGGCTCTCATTGGAGGTCCTTTTGAACTCGTGCAGCATGATGGCAGCACGGTTACGAATGAAACGTTCAAGGGCGAACTGATGCTGATCTATTTTGGCTTCACCTTTTGCCCCGATGTCTGCCCGACTGAGCTTCAAATCATGAGCAATGCGCTGGATCTTGTTGGAGACAATGCGGACCAGGTCCGACCCATCCTGATTTCCATTGACCCTGAACGGGACACTGTCGAGGCGATGGCCCAATATGTGAGCCATTTCCATCCGCGGATGACCGGGCTCACAGGCACAGTTGAGCAGATTGCCGCCGCCGCCCGAGCGTACCGGGTGTATTATGAGCGCGTGGAAGACCCAGGCTCCAATGCTGCCTATACAATGGATCATTCTTCCATCGTGTATCTCATGGACAAAGAGGGCCAGTTCATCACCCATTTCGGCCCCGGGACGAAGCCTGAAAAGATGGCAGACTCTATTCGCAGCGCCCTGAGCAACAGTTAGAAATGAACTTCGTCACTCCGTTGCAAATATCTGAGAGTCGTCCTTGAAGGCCTTGAACTCAAGTGCGTTTCCCGACGGATCGTAAAAGAACATTGTTGCCTGCTCGCCCGGCAATCCCTTGAACCGTACATGCGGCTCAATCACAAAGGTCACGCCTGCGCTCTGTAATCTGTCTGCAAGCTGCTCCCAATCTGGCCAGCTTAGGATCAAACCAAAGTGCGGCACAGGAACATCATCACCATCGACCGCATTGCTCATTGCCTGATCGGTTTTTGCCTCATCCAGGTGCGCAACAATTTGATGTCCATGTAAATCAAAATCTATCCAATGCGTATCGCTCCGCCCGACACCACACCCAAGGATGCCTTCATAGAAGGACCGCGCTGCGGTCAAGTCGTTTACAGAAAATGCGAGATGAAACCTTGGTATGCTTGACATGGACGCAGCTTACCCGCTTTCTGGTGCACATTGTAGGCTGAACACGCATCGTGTGATTCGTTAGAGTACAGTGCCCCCATGAAAAAAATGTCCCGTGCCTTGCACATGGATACATTGTCGCTTCGCGGCGAGCAGGTTCCGTTGGTCGTGCGACACAATCCGCGCGCGCGACGGTTTATCGTTCGCGTCGACATGACCACTGGTGCCGTCCACGTCACCACACCCAACAAGCGCAACGTCAAGGCCGCGATCTCCTTTGCCCATAGTCATGCCGACTGGCTTATTGAACAACGACAACACGTCGCGCTCGCAGAACCCTTCTGTGACGGGGCATTCGTGCCCGTTCGGGGTACACCGCATCTTGTCCGTCATGTGGAAAGTCAACGCCGCGCGGTCGCGTGCATAGCAGAAGGTGAAAGCGGAATATCTGAGCTCAATGTTGGCGGCGATATTTCTTTCTTGCCACGCCGCGTCACTGATTGGCTAAAACAACAAGCCAAGACTGACCTCAACCGAAGCGTTCTTACACACGCCTCTGAGCTCAACGTCCGCCCTAGTCGTATTACGGTTAGAGACCAGTCCAGTCGCTGGGGGTCCTGTTCGTCGACCCGTGCACTCTCCTTTTCCTGGCGCCTCATATTCGCGCCAACAGACGTTCTTGACTATGTCGCCGCACACGAAGTCGCTCATCTGGTTCACATGAACCATGGTCCTCAGTTTTGGCGCACAGTAGAGCGGCTGGTTCCAGCCTATTCTCAAGCGGTACGCTGGCTGGAAACAGAAGGTCCAGCCCTCCACAAATATGGCGTCGCACCGCTTTCTATGGACTAAGATCCTCCATGCGCCTTTGTCTCGCCATTTTTGGCGGTCAGCAATAGGGTGGGTACAGACGAAAACTGGGAGAGTGTGATGGTGAGCGATCGAATGGCACCAACTAAAGGGGATGATGGTCCGTCAAATAGTGGATTCAGCGGTGGTATGGTGGCCGCGAGCTTTGTGGGCGCTCTGGGCGCGTTGCTGATTGTCATCGGTGTTGAGCGAGCGCTCGACACAGACACGACAACAGAGACCACAGGCGACAGCCTCTCTCTTACAGTCCCGGCTGACGGCGCCGAGCAACTTGTTACGATTGGCACGGTGGCAACGTCGGCAACACTCACCTTTGAAGAAACGGGCACCTATCGCGTGGAGTTGCGTGGCCTGGATGGCACCTCTGATCCGGTTCTTGCGCTTTTTGCTGCCAATAGTGAAACGGCAGCGGTCACGAATGATGATACCGATGGGCTGGACGCGATGGTGCCAGTGACTGTTGCCGATGGCAGCTCAACCTGGCGGGTTGACCTGACCAGCTACGGAGAAACCGGTGGCCCAGGCGTCTTGCGTGTCCTGCCAGCGCCTGAAGGGTTTGTTGCGGGCACTACATTGACGGAAGGACCAGGCGGCTTCCCCGCCGACGGCGTCGCAACATTAGAACTCGACAATCCCGCAACCAGCAGCCTGGATGCAGATGGCTCCTGGTATCAGTTCAGCCCTGCCCAATCTGGCCGCCATGTTATCTCTGTGCGCGCGGCAGATGAGAGCCTCGACACGGTCGCCCATCTCTTGCCGGTTCTGCCGGGTGCAGATGCGCCCGCCGTTGGCACCGACATCACGACCATGACGGCGGCCTTCACATCTGACGATGATGATGGGTTCAACCCGCGCTTTGAGCGCTATCTGCAGCAGGGAGCCACTTACTATCTGTTTGTGCGTGGTTTCGATGAGAGCGCAGATGGGTCCTTCGCGGTGACAGCAACTTTCCTTGGCGATCAGGTGAGCGCCAATACGACAGTCACACCAGAAGAAACAGTTGCTATCGAAGAAGATGAGACGCCGGTCGACGAAGACCTGCCTACCCCATCAGGCGCTACCGGAAACAGCAATAAGAACTAACGCTCGAGCACACGCTTAACGCCAGGTTGGGCGCCCGGGCCGAATGTTCGGGCGCCTCCCCCCATCATCTTCAGCAGTCTCAGAACGACCGAAAAGACGATCAAAGAAGCCACGTTCGTCCTCTGGCTCTGCAGTCGGCTCCTCGTCGAAGGGCCAGGTGCCAATAGAGCCGGTTGCCGCCGCGACAGGGGTATAGGCCCCAGGCAGAGCAGAGACCTGAACATCGCGCTGCGTGCCTTCCATAAATTCACGCCAGATGCTTGCCGGGACGCCACCGCCTGTTACTTCATTCATTGGCGTGCCGTCATCATTCCCGACCCATACGCCCACAACGAGATCGGCGGTGTACCCTATAAACCAGGCATCCCTGAAATCCTGGCTGGTGCCTGTCTTGCCGCCGCTTGGCCGCCCGGCAAGCGCTGCCCTGCGGCCCGTGCCTGTGCGCACTGTCTCACCCAGCATATGGTTCATCATACCGAGTGTTTGCTGAGACATGACGGGGCCGAGGCCGGCGCCGCGACGCTGATACAGCCTGTTGCCGGAAAGAGTTTCGATGCTCTCAATTCCGTGTGGAATGACACTCGCGCCGCCATTCGCAAATGCCGCGTAAGCTGATGTGAGTTCCAGGAGCGTCACTTCAAATGTGCCAAGCGCCAGAGAGGCGTGTGGTGCCATGTCGCTGCGGATGCCCAATCTGCGGGCTGTGCGGATGACGTTTTCGCGGCCGACTTCTTCAGAGATCTGAACCGCTACCGTATTCACCGACTTTGACAGAGCATGGGTCAGTGTCATCACACCATCATGTGTCTCGGAATAATTGCGCGGCGACCACCCATCCACAATAACGGGCGCATCGACCCGCAGTGTGTCTGGCGTCAATCCCCGCTCAAGGGCCGTCATAAAGACAACAGGTTTGAAGGCAGAGCCAGGCTGACGCGCAGCATAGACCGCCCGATTAAACTGACTTTGCCGATAGGATCTACCACCAACCATCGCACGAATGGCGCCATCTGGCGTCATGGCTACAAGAGCTGCCTGGGTCACACCCAACGCGCGTTGATTGCGCGCGAGAGCGGCATCAATAGCGCGCTCGGCGGCGCGCTGGAGGTCTGTATCCAATGTCGCACGCACAACAAGACTCGAATTAGGTCTGCCCGCATAGCCAGGTACACGGTCTACAATCCAATCTGCGAAATAGTTGGCTGATTGCGAGCGGGCCGCGCCGCGAAGTAATGCGGGGTTATCAAACGCCCATTGGCCATCCTGGTAATCAATGCGCCCATCACGCACCATGACGGCAAGCACCGTCGCTGCTCTTCCCTGAGCTCTGACAAGATCGTTGGTCGGCGCGTAGCGGGACGGTGCTTTCAAAAGACCGGCCAGCATTGCGGCTTCAGGGAGCGTGACATCACGGGCCGACTTGCCGAAATAGCGTTGAGAGGCTGATTCAATGCCATAGGCCCCACCGCCGAGATAAACCCGATTCAAATAGAGCGTAAGGATCTCATCCTTCGTGAACTTCGCTTCCAACCACAATGCCAGAAGCGCTTCCTGCAACTTGCGGTCGAAGGTGCGTTCGGGCGTCAGAAAAATATTCTTCGCAAGCTGCTGGGTGATGGTTGACCCACCCTGCACGATTGAGCCTGCGTTCAGGTTCGCGACCATGGCGCGGGCAAGACCGATTGGGTCAATACCAAGATGGGAATAGAACCGCTTGTCTTCTGTCGCAACTACTGCGTCCACAAGATAGGGCGGCAGATCCGCAAGCCTTACTGCGGTGCCGTGGCGGCCGCCCCGGGTGACGATGGGTGTTCCATCATTCGCTGCAATGGTGACACTTGGGGATCCATCAATGTCCCAGAGATTGTCCGTGCTCGGCAGCGTGAGCGCGTAGTAAAGAACGATCCCGCCAACTGCCACCATCCCCCACAATCCCGCAACGGTGGACCAATAGGCGATTTTCGCACCCAGGCTCTTCTCTTCATAGCTTCGTGTTTGGGACTGAGATTTCGCGGCGGCTTTCCGGCGTTTCTTTTTTGGGGGCTCTAACTCAAGACGCAGCGTGCCAAGAAATGGGAGGCGACGCGATACGAGTTCGCGGTTTCGGGCACTCCCAGCACCCGTTTTGCGTCCACTCTTTCGTCGTTCACTCATCTACCTGCCATTCCGACATCGGGCGATCCCCCAAAGCTCATCATACCGGCCTGCGGGGTTCTGTTCTTGTGCGCGTTAACAATCTATGAAGCGATGGTTAACGAGGGGTGAAGATGATCTGTCTCTCACCGTCTGCGAGGGCGGCGTTTTGGGGGAGAAGTACGGCCACAAGATGGCGCGCCGCAACAGCCCTGAATCTCACTTGTTTTTCAGGGACTTGACGACGAGACATCGGACCACTACGTTTTCAGCCATGATGACGGACAGAACAGCTCTTCTACGACTTATCACCCCGGCCGCTTAAGCGCGCCGGTGGATGACCGCTTGCGGTCCCTGTTCTTCCTCTTCGTCATTTCAGAAAACCCGACATCATGATCAGAATATCGACGACAAGCCGCTGCCTGTTCGCGCGAGCGCGCCATATGGACCGACTTAGAAGCTCCGCTTCCTGACACCCGATATACCCCCGAATTCGAACCGGAGACTTTCTATGACCAATCCAACCAACAAACCATCGCCAATGCCGTTTCAGCGATACCGACCCTATCAAACAATCAAGCTGACGGACCGCACCTGGCCTGACGTCACCATAGATCGCGCACCGATCTGGTGTTCTGTGGATCTCAGAGACGGCAATCAGGCGCTTATTGATCCGATGAGCGTGGAAGAAAAGAAGCGTATGTTTCAGACACTCTGCGACATTGGCTTCAAAGAAATCGAAGTGGGGTTTCCGGCGGCGTCGCAAACAGACTTCGATTTTGTCCGTGCCCTCATTGAGGAGGGGCGCATTCCAGAGGATGTCACCGTCCAGGTTTTGACACAGGCGCGTCCAGAACTGATCGAAGAAACCTTTCGATCACTTAAAGGGGCGCGTCGTGCCATTGTCCATCTCTATAACTCTACCTCTGAACTGCAGAGACGGGTCGTATTCGGGCTGGACAAAGCAGGCATCACAAAGATCGCAACAGACGGCGCCAAACTGGTTCGCTCTTTGGCCGGACAAGCGCCTGAGACCGAGTGGGTGTTTCAGTATTCACCGGAAAGTTTTACGGGAACCGAGATGGACTTTGCCGTCGAGGTTTGTGAGGCGGTGATGGATATCTGGAAACCAACACCTCAAAAGAGGATGATCGTCAATCTGCCGGCCACAGTCGAAATGGCCACGCCCAATATCTACGCAGACCAGATTGAATGGTTCGCCCGGACGCTGAAAAACCGAGACAGCGTGATCCTGTCCTTGCACACACATAATGACCGGGGCACCGGTGTGGCGGCGAGTGAGCTCGGCGTGATGGCGGGGGCTGATCGGGTTGAAGGCACTCTCTTCGGCAATGGTGAACGCACGGGCAATGTTTGCGTGGTAACGCTTGCACTCAACATTATGAGCCAGGGTGTTGATCCGGAACTCGACTTCTCCGACATCGACGCTGTGGCAAAAGTTGCAGAGGATTGTACCAAGCTGCCCATCCCTGCCCGTCACCCTTATGTGGGCGAACTCGTCTACACAGCGTTTTCCGGCTCGCACCAAGACGCCATCAAAAAGGGGTTTGCCGCTCTAAAACAGCGGAACGATGATTTGTGGGAGGTTCCCTATCTGCCGATCGACCCGAAAGATGTGGGTCGTTCCTATGAAGCGGTCGTGCGGATCAACTCCCAATCCGGCAAAGGCGGCGTTGCCCACATCCTGGCGGACCGTCACGGCCTTGATCTGCCACGGCCCATGCAGGTGGACTTTTCCAACGTCATTCAGGCCGTTGGTGATGAAACCGGCAAGGAAGTTGATGCGGCGACCATCTGGCAGGTGTTTCAGGATACTTATGTCAACACACCCGGCCCTGTGACCTTTCACGGATGCAGGGTGATTTCGGGACCAACTGCCTGTCGCATCGAAGCGGACGTTACGGTGAATGGCGAGAAAAAACTTATCAAAGGGTCAGGCACCGGGCCCATTGATGCCTATCTCGCGGGTCTTGAAGAGCAGGCCGGGATATCCGCCTCTGTCCAAGGTTTCCATGAACATGCGGTCGCAACCGGGTCGGGCGCTGAAGCCGCAGCATATGTGGAGGTCGACAGCGTAAATGGTGTCGGACACGGCGCATGCATCGATGCCAATACGGTGACTGCCTCCTTGAAAGCGGTCACGAATGCGGTCAACAGATCGCTTCAGTAAGAAGGTGAGACACTAGGTCAGCACTCACCAAGGGTGCTGACCTGTTCTATTTTTTAGACGTCCAGGTTCACCACTGAGAGGGCATTGTCCTGAATGAATTCCCGGCGCGGCTCCACAATGTCGCCCATGAGTTTGGCAAACAGATCATCTGCCTCATCGAGCTCGCGAATGCGGACCTGTAGAAGCGATCGTACCTCGCTGTCGAGTGTCGTTTCCCAAAGCTGTTCCGGGTTCATCTCGCCGAGACCCTTATAGCGGCTCAGCGCCAAGCCCTTCGTGCCTGCATCAAATATCGCTTTCAGCAATTGGCTCGGCGAACGGATTTCATGCGACACGTCTTTCCGGGTCAGCGTGCCCGCCTTCACGTAAACTTCCTGCAGATGGCTCGCCATGCTGTCGAGACGCCGTGCGTCGGAGCTGGCGATCAGAGGCCCGTCAATGGTGACATCTTCGGTCACACCGCGAACTTCGCGCTCAAAACGCAAACCACCATCCTGGGTTGGACGACCCGTCCAGCCGCGTTCCGTCTCATCAGACAGGAGATCAAGGCGTCGGGCGATGTAATCGGCCGCGCCCCGTGCGGCTTCTGCTTCGGAGAGAAGTTCCGGGTTCAACGCGCCAGCAATCGCCGCCTGTTCGACCGCGAATTTTGGGTATTTGCTTGGCAGGCCATTCAGGATCGCGTCAGCTTTTCGGGCTTCCTCGACAATCTCACGGAGATCGCCGCCGCCGCGCTGTGAGCCGTCATGCAGCGTGAACACCATGTCTTCGAGACCGGTTGCCACAAGATAGTCCTGCAGACTTGGCTCATCCTTGAGATAGGTTTCTGACTGCCCCTTGCGCACTTTGTAAAGCGGGGGCTGAGCAATATAGAGATGCCCGCGTTCGATCAGTTCCGGCATTTGGCGATAGAAGAAAGTTAGCAGCAGCGTTCTGATGTGCGCGCCATCCACGTCCGCATCGGTCATGATGATGATCTTGTGGTAGCGGAGTTTTTCGATGTCGAAATCTTCGCGGCCAATGCCTGTGCCCAGCGCCGTAATCAGGGTCCCGATCTGATCAGAGCCCAGCATCTTGTCGAAGCGCGCCCGCTCCACATTCAAAATCTTGCCTCGAAGCGGCAAGACAGCCTGAGACTTACGATCTCGGCCCTGCTTAGCAGAACCGCCCGCACTGTCACCCTCCACGATGAAGAGTTCGGACTTTGCCGGATCCCGCTCCTGGCAGTCCGCCAGTTTGCCGGGCAGGCTTGAGATGTCCAACGCCCCTTTGCGGCGGGTGAGCTCCCGTGCCTTGCGCGCTGCCTCGCGGGCGGCGGCGGCCTCCACCACTTTGCCAACAATCGCCTTACCGGCTGCTGGATGCTCTTCAAACCAGGTGGAGAGTGTCTCGTTCACGCTGCTTTCGACGATCGGGCGCACTTCAGACGAGACCAGTTTGTCCTTTGTCTGGCTTGAGAATTTTGGATCAGGCACTTTCACCGACAAAACACAGGTGAGGCCTTCGCGGGCATCGTCCCCGGTGAGTGTCACTTTTTCCTTTTTGGCAATCCCAGACGACGCCGCATAGCCGTTGATCACACGGGTCAATGCACCGCGGAAACCCGCCAAGTGGGTGCCGCCATCGCGCTGCGGAATGTTGTTTGTGAAACAGAGAACGTTCTCGTGATAGCTGTCATTCCACCACAGGGCCAGTTCGACCGTTACACCATCACGTTCTTCAGAGAGCGTAATAGGCTCTTCAATAAGCGCTGTCTTTGTCCGATCCAGGAACTGAACAAAAGCCTTCAGACCGCCTTCATAAAGAAGCTCAATGGTTTTGGGCTCAGGATTGCGGGCATCGGTCAGCGTGATGCGCACGCCGGAATTGAGGAAAGCCAATTCGCGCAGTCGGTGTTCCAACGTCGCGTAATCATATTCAGTCGTCGTGAACGTCTCTGACGACGCATGAAAGGTAACCTGCGTGCCACCCTTATTGCCGGCATCGCCCACGACTTCCAATGGCGCCACGGAGACACCATTTTCGAAGCGTACAACGTGTTCCTTGCCGTTGCGCCAGATCCGAAGCTCAAGCCAATCTGACAACGCATTCACCACCGACACGCCCACACCGTGCAGACCACCAGATACTTTGTAGGAGTTCTGGTCGAACTTACCGCCCGCATGGAGCTGGGTCATGATGACTTCAGCAGCAGAGATGCCTTCTTCGGCGTGAATGTCGGTCGGAATACCACGCCCATTATCTGAGACAGAGACAGACCCGTCGGGATTGAGTGTTACAGAGACCGTATCGCAATGGCCCGCAAGCGCCTCATCAATCGCGTTGTCGACAACTTCGTAGACCATGTGATGAAGGCCAGAACCATCATCAGTATCGCCGATATACATGCCGGGCCGCTTGCGCACCGCATCGAGGCCCTTCAAGACCTTAATGCTATCGGCGCCATAATCGGCGCTCTTGTTGGCGTCATCCGCCATGCTCTGCTCCTTGGGGTTCGCTCTAGCGAGACATATTTCATGCAAAGGCGGGAGGGCGCGGACCGGAGGCCCGCTGCTCACTCACCGATGCCAGGTCTTAGCTGAGCTCATCAACCGATGTAACAATTTTGCTGACGACGCCGTACTCAACGGCTTCCTCCGCACTCATCCAGAAGTCACGGTTCGTGTCTTCGACGATTTTTTCGAAGGACTGACCTGTTGCTTTTGCAAAGATATGGTTGAGCCGCTCGCGCATCCGCAACACTTCGCGTGCCTGAATGTCGATCTCGGACGCTGACCCCCCAACGCCGCCGCGCGGTTCATGCAGCAGGAAGCGTGTATTGGGCAGACAGAAACGATGTTCCTTCTCGGCCGACACGAAAATCAATGCGCCAGCACTTGCCACCCAACCGGTACCAAGCACACGGACGGTCGGCTTGATGAATTTGATCATGTCGTGGATCATGTCGCCGGATTCCACATGGCCGCCGGGCGAAGACACAACAACAGTGATCGGATCGTCGGACTCGCCAGCCATCGCCAACAGACGCTCGCTGGTCGCACGGGCGACGCGGTCATTGATTTCACCGGTGATGAGAATCGTGCGGGATTTGAAAAGGCCACTTTCCAGCAGCGGGTTCGCCATGTTCTTCAGGAGATCCGTCGGATCGGCGTCGTTCATCGAATGAGACATGTATCGGGGCTTCTTTGCGTTTTAAAGATGATTCTTTTCAGCCCCAAATATAGGTTGAAAATCAAGAGGTTACAACGCAACCGCTTATATTTCTGAGGCCGTTTCAGAGCTTAAATAGCTAAGCGTTTTCAAGGCCTTAAAGAGGCGTCATTTCGGCCCGATTTTCTCGAACCACAAACCCTTGAGCACGGGCGCCCAGAGATGAAAAAAGGCTCGCATCGGTGCCCGTCATCCAGGCCTGAATGCCCATCTCGCAGAGCTCATCAAAGAGTGCTGCGCGCCGGTCACTGTCCAGATGGGCTGCGACTTCATCCAACAAAAGGAGAGGGGACGTGCCGGTCGCATGGGCGAGGAGCCGCGTGTTTGCCAGCATCAGACCCAGCAAAAGCGCTTTTTGCTCCCCAGTGGAACAAGCCTTCGCCTCCATGTCTTTGGGCGCATGACGGACCAGAAGGTCGCTGCGATGGGGACCATCAAGGGTGCGTCCTGCGCCGCGGTCCCGTGGCCGCATTTCTTCAAGAAGGGCGCGATATCTGTCTTCTGCGTCAGTTGCGGCGGTTCCGTTAGCGACGGCGCTTTCGAGCTCTCCCTCAAGGGCCAGAACCGCCTTTGGGAAGGCGCTTTCGGCGGTTGCCTCGATGGCGCCTTTGAGACGTGCAATGGTCTCCACACGGGCGGCCGCCATTGCGACCCCATACTCTGCCATCTGTTCTTCGATGGCGGCGTACCACATGGCGTCGCGCACATCTTCGCTCAGCAAACGATTGCGTTCTCTCAGCGCCTTCTCAAACGCGTTGGCGCGCGTGCCATGGCTTGGGTCAAAGCCCATGACCAGCCGGTCCAGAAATCGACGGCGGCCCGTCGCACCATCCATGAAGAGACGGTCCTGGGCAGGCGTCAGCCAGAGCACCCGCAGATAGTCTCCGAGCACGCCTGCGCTTGATTGGGTTTCCCCATCAATGCGCACCATTCTGGATCTCGGGACATCACCAACGCTTGGTTCCTGACCAGTCCCGATGACCGTCTCATCGCCATCGCGGGTCAGTGTTGCTGCCACGGCCCATCCATGCCGCGCAGCTGTTTCACCGGAAGCTCTAAAGCCGAGTTCTGTAAATGGCGCACCGCGCAAGCCACGGCCCGGAGAAAGGAGGGAGATTGCTTCTAGGAGATTGGTCTTGCCGGCCCCATTGGGGCCCGTCAGAACAACCGGGCGGCCGTCCAGGGCAAGAGCTGCGCGTTCATAGGAGCGAAAATGGGTGACCACCAAGCGCGACAAATATATCGCAGGCGCAGGGTCACGTTCGCGCCCAGAAGCCAGATTCTGACTTTCCGGTTCACCTGACATACTCTGACCCTCGGATTGAAACGCTCTAGACGCGCATCGGCATCAGCACATAGAGGGCTGATTCATCATCTACATCGCGAATAACAGTTGGCGACCCGCTGTCTGCAAGAGAGAAGACCGCCTTGTCGCCATCGAGCTGGCCTGCAATGTCGAGCAAGTAGCGGGCGTTGAAGCCGATCTCCAAGGCATCAGAGCTATAGGCAACGCCCAGTTCTTCCGTGGCGCTGCCGCTGTCTGGATTGGTGACGGTCAGAATAAGCCGCCCCTCTTCCATATTGAGCTTCACCGCGCGGGAGCGCTCTGTCGAAATGGTTGATACACGGTCAACAGCCTCGGCAAATTTTTTGCCGTCCACTTCCATGTCCTTGTCATTGCCTTCCGGAATGACCCGCGTGTAGTCGGGGAAGGTGCCATCGATGAGCTTTGAGGTCAGGACAACGCCGCCAAATTCGAAGCGGATCTTCGTATCCGATACGCCGATGCGAACAATGCCTTCTTCCTCTTCCACCAGCTTTTGAAGCTCAAGCACTGTCTTGCGGGGAACGATCACACCCGGCATGCCTGCTGCGCCGTCCGGCAGGGGAAAGTCGGCCTGCGCCAGACGGTGACCGTCCGTCGCCACAGCCCGGAGCATGGGCGCCCCATCTTCCACCATATGCAGGTAGATGCCGTTTAGATAATAGCGTGTCTCTTCTGTGGAGATGGCAAAGCGTGTCTTGTCGATCAAACGCCCCAAAGCTTCCGCCGGCATTTCAAAACGATGCGGTAAATCGCCCGCTGACATGGCCGGGAAGTCTTCCTGCGGTAGCGCCTGGAGTGCAAAACGCGAGCGCCCCGCCTGGAGGGTGAGCTTACCGTCTTCACCGTCTGTGATCTCGACCTGGGCGCCGTCGGGTAGTTTGCGGACAATGTCATAGAGCGTATGAGCGGACGCCGTCGTACCGCCTTCCTGACCAATGTCAGCTGTGGTGGCTTCGACCACTTCAATATCCAGGTCCGTCGCGGTGAGGCTCAACTGGCCCTGGCCCGCGCGCATCAGCACATTTGATAGGATCGGGATTGTGTTGCGGCGTTCGACGACACTTTGCACATGATTGAGCGACTTTAAGAGCGCACCGCGTTCAATTGTGATCTTCATAGGTCCCCAAACTCTTCTTTCTTTTTTTGGCCTCACAACCAGATTGGAGCGCCTCACGCAGTCAACAAGGTCTGCATTCTGCGCGCCCAGCAGGCTCACTTATTTGCTGGACGATGGGTCTTTACGATGGCGGGACCCAGCAGGACACACATATGGCGTCCCCACAGCCTCGCAATCGGCCCGCTGCCCCGGGAATGAAGGGGCAAATCGCCCGATAAGAGACGCTAACTATACCAGAGGTGAGCCCGAGGGATAATGTTTTCCGCCCTGTCTAGGGGCAGATTATCCTCAAATTGTGTGCGGCTTCCACTCGGCCTCAATCGCCTCACCGGATCCAGACAGACAGCTACCCCAGATCAGGGCTCGTTCCCTCCAGCATCCGCTTTAGAAGATCCACATCTTCTTCCATGCCACTGTCTTCCCGGCAGAGCTCGTCAATCCGACGCACCGCGTGGATCACAGTCGTGTGGTCACGCCCGCCAAACTTCCGGCCTATTTCAGGCAAAGAGCGCGTCGTAAGCTGTTTTGAGAGATACATGGCGATCTGGCGCGGCCTGGCCACTGTTCGCGCCCGACGCGGCGAAAGCATGTCAGCGAGGCGGATATTGTAATATTGCGCCACGCGCCTCTGGATCTCTTCGATGGTGATCTTCGGCTCATTGGAGCGCAGCAGGTCTCGCAGAACTTCCTGCGCCATCTCAACAGAGATTGGCCGGCCAACCAGAGAGGCGTAAGCCACGACCCTGGTAAGCGCGCCTTCAAGCTCGCGGATATTGTTGGTGATCCGCTGCGCCAGAAGCTCGAGCACACCCGGCGGCAGCTCAACGGCGCCAGCCCGAAGAGCCAGTGAATCGGCCTTCGCCTGCAAAATGCCCAGACGCAATTCGTAGTCTGTCGCGTGAATGTCGGCGACGAGGCCCCAGCCCAAACGCGATTTGATGCGCTCTTCAATCCCTTCAAGGTCCGATGGCGACCGGTCTGCCGAAATGATGACCTGATGATTGTGGTCAATCAGTGCATTGAACGTGTGGAAGAATTCCTCCTGAGTGGAATCCTTACCGGAGATGAATTGCACATCATCAATCATCAACACGTCGACTGTACGGAACTGCTGCTTGAACGCCATGGTGTCTTTGAAGCGGAGCGCTCGCACAAACTGATACATGAACTTTTCCGCTGAAAGGTAGAGCACCTTCCGGTCTGGATGCCTGCGGCGGATCTCCCAGGCAATTGCGTGCATCAGATGAGTTTTGCCAAGACCCACACCGCCATAGAGGAAGAGTGGATTGAAGGTAACATCTGTTGCTTCCGCTACACGTCGTGCTGCCGCATGGGCAAGTTCATTTGATTTGCCCACGACGAAATTCTCAAAGGTGAAGCGCTCATCCAACGGCGCGCCCATGGCGTCCGGCGTCGCATCATCATAAGTGGTGCGCTGGGTTGGCGTGGACGGGGTCGGCGTGGACGGGGTCGTTGCAGCAGGTGCTTGTGGCTTCTGGCTCACTATGCCGGCGGTCTCGTCGCCGGGCAGGGGCGCTTCCATGCCGGTCGCACGCGTATCAGCGCTCACGAGCACTTCGACACGCTCAACGCTTGGGTCTTCATCCTGCCAAAGAAGCAGCAACCGGTCTGATTGATGCGCGACCACCCAGGACCTGATGAAGCGTGTTGGTGCGGCAACCATGACCTGACCATCGCCAATGCCAATCAGCTCCAGGGGTTTAACCCAACTATTGTAGGTCGCCTCTCCCAGCTCTACTGACATGCGCGCCTTCACACGTGCCCACTGGCTCGAGAGATCTTCACCGCCCATTAGTGCACCCTCTTGTGGATGCTGATCTTTTGAGAGGTCGCCCGATCCCACCTGCAAGCCATATTGTGTTTGATCGCCCCCATTGATCCCTCGTGCCGCGTTTTCTCTGGCCGCGTTTTCACTGTTCGACATTCTTTTTGCCTATGCCCCATTTAAGCTTCCTACTGCAGTGCGCCCCCTATGCGTACTACGGGATTCCGCCTCTTTATCTGTTGTCACTGATCAAGCTCTCGCTTCATCGTACACAATTAGCGCTTCCTAGCTTTGGCGCCACGGCAGACCTGCCGCTTTCCATCCATTCGAGTGTCCGCGATGACGCTCCTCATCCAAATCACCTTCAAAGCCGCCAGCTACATTGTAGGCCGCCTTAAACCCGGCGGCGGTCATTGCAACTGCAGCTGATCGCGAGCGCACGCCTGAGCGACAGAGAAAAAACAAATTGCTTTCCTCCGACGCACCAACTTCCATCACCGCTTGCGCAACCGTCGTCGCAAACTCTTCATTGATGTTCATCGTCGGAAAGCTCTGCCACTCAACGCAGAACAGTTCCTTCCCCAAGGCCGATGTATCGGGCATGCCGACGAATGACCATTCCGCCTTGGTGCGGACATCAACCAGAACAGAGTCTTTTTCTTCAAGGAGAACACGCCATGCTTCATCGACCGTGACATCACCTGCATAATCCGAAGGACGTTCTCCTTGAATCAGAGCAGGTTGTGATGATGTTCCGTTGACGCCCATGTGCTCCGCATCTCTCCCCTTAAGTCCAGGCCGACCAAACCTGTCACCGCTCCAGCACAACGGCGCTCTTCGACTGAGTCCGATCTTGGGTCGGACTGTCGTCTCTAAAGTAAATACTTTGGACGTCTCGGTTTTTGGAAAACAAATACTTATAAAAAGGTAATCACTACTTACAAACCAAGTAATCATTGCCGTCAACCGAGGCTGATAACCATACTGGGAGACGGCGGGAGTGGCAAGTAGCCTGTGGACGAATCCGTCAAAAAAAGTTTGAAAGATTCCGCATGCACACCGTTTAAAGAGCAGGCTGTTGCAAAACGCACACGCAATGTCACTTAGAAGACAGGAAATTAGTTGCTCTAAATCGGCCTGTGCAAGCCGATTTATGGTGATCACAAAATGTAGCGATTCAACTGCGCGCACCTACTAGACGCATCATTACGTTGTGTGCGTCGTCTTCACACACGTGTTTGCGCAAAACAAAACCCCGAAACCATAACGGGTGTCGGGGTCGTTTCGGATCGCGCTGAGCGCTCTATCCTTTATTTAACAGATACTTGGAGGCAATCCCTCAAGCTCCGATTGCTTTGACGCGCTGTGCCAAACGAGACACTTTCCGGGATGCTGTGTTTTTGTGCAGGATCCCTTTTTGCGCACAGCGCATAATTTCGGGCTGAGCTGCCTTGAGAGCGCTGTTTGCTGCTGACTGGTCGCCTGCCGCGATGGCTTCTTCGACTTTACGAACCTGCGAGCGCATTTGTGTGCGGCGGTTCTTGTTTACAGCGGTGCGGCGCTCAATCTGGCGGATCGCTTTTTTTGCCGATTTGGTATTGGCCATCGGTCGTGTCCGTTTCTCGCAAACGCTCTATCTATGAGTAGATCAGAGCTAGGTTCTGGCGGTGAATTCATGTCACGCGGCCAGGCAGCTTGATAAGATGCCAGGTCGCAAGAGAGCGGGCGTTATACAAGGGCCTCAAAGGTCCGTCAACAGCCCATTTGTAGCCAAATTCCGCCGGTTTTTTGTCACTTATTGGACATCTACCGGTTTTGACCTTTATCGGTTTTTAAATTGGGGCGTACGCTTGTCAACGAACGCCGCCATGCCCTCAGACTGATCTTCCGTGGCAAAGAGCGAGTGGAACACACGCCGCTCAAACTGAATGCCTTCGTTCAACGTCACTTCGTAAGCGCGGTTGACCGCCTCCTTTGCCATCATAGCCACCGGCAAGGACTTGGATGCAATGGTTTCGGCCGCTTTCAGCGCTTCTTCCAAAAGAGACTCTTTGGGCACTACCCGGCTTACCAGGCCTGCGCGCTCTGCTTCCTCGGCCTCCATCATGCGGCCGGTGAGACACATCTCCATGGCTTTCGACTTGCCAACAAAACGGGTGAGGCGTTGGGTGCCGCCAATCCCTGGAATAACGCCCAAGTTGATTTCCGGCTGACCGAAGCGGGCATTATCTCCGGCAAGAATGAAGTCACACATCATCGCAAGCTCACAGCCACCGCCCAGAGCATACCCAGACACCGCCGCAATGGTCGGTGTGCGGCAGTGCGCAATCTCACCGGCTTTTGCAAAGAGATCCTCTTTATAGACATCCATGTAGGATTTGGGCTGCATCTCTTTGATGTCGGCACCCGCAGCGAACGCCTTCTCCGACCCGGTAATGACAATGCAGCCAATCGCCTCATCGGCATCGTAGGCCGCAACTGCTTCCACAAGTTCCTCAACTAGCTGATTGTTGAGCGCATTCAGGGCTTCAGGACGGTCCAACGTAATGAGACCGACCTTGCCGCGTGTTTCTGTCTTGATCGTCTCATAGGCCATAATGGCTCACCCTCTTTTACGTTGGTCTCTGATTTTTTGTTAGCGCTGACAGGAGGGGCAATAGAAGCTCGACCTGCCACTTTGAACAATGCGCGCCACCCTAGCCGTGCAGCCCTTTGTGAGACAAGCCTCCCCTTCCCGCCCATAGACCTGAAAGCGGTGTTGGAAATAGCCGAGCTCGCCGTCTGCCTGCGCATAGTCGCGCAGTGTGGAGCCTCCAGCCTCTATGGCTTCATTGATGACGTCGCGGATGATTGGGGCCAAACGCTCTGCGCGCAGCGCTGGCTTCGGCCCTTTGCCTGCAATCGTCGCGGCTGTGCGTTTGGGCGAAATCCGGGCACGATAAAGCGCCTCGCATACATAGATGTTGCCCAACCCTGCCACGACGCGCTGATCGAGCAACGCGGACTTGATGGGAGTCTTTTTTCCCCTTAAGGCATCGGCAAGGCCGATGGCAGAGAATTCGTTGCCATTTGGCTCAGGCCCCAGTCCAGCCAGGTGCTTTGAACCACCCAGCACATCCTCTGCGATCAAGTCCATATATCCAAAACGGCGATGGTCTGAATAGACGATGCGTGTCCCGCTTTTCATGTGGAACACCACATGGTCATGCTTGCCTGTGCCATCGGGTGCCGCTTTGCTTCCCTCATGAGCGAAGACACCGGGCACATTCTCCACACCCCACGGGTCCATGCCTTTTGGCGGGCAGATGGTGAAACGTCCGGACATACCGAGGTGGGATAGAAGAACCTGGCCGCTTTCGAGATGAATAAGCAGATATTTCGCCCGGCGGCTGAGGCCTGTCACCTTTTGGCCAGAAACTTTGCGCGAAAGGCCTTTGGGGAAGGGAAAGCGCAGGTTTGGACGGCGGACTTCCAGACGGTCGATTACATGGCCCTCCATCGAAGGCTCAAGCCCTCTTCGGACGGTTTCGACTTCTGGGAGTTCCGGCATGGATGTTAAGGCTCGCTCAGGTCAGCAATAGTACCGTTTCGCAGTGTCGCGGGACGCGTCGAAAGGGCACATTAAGAAAGAACGGCGCAAAGTAGCGCGGTTCTGCCGCTTCCGCTATGGTCCGGCGCGAAGAGGTATAGATTTAATGACCGGTCCTGACCCAGACAAATATGCTGATGACAGCAGAGCCAAACATTTCGGGTTCAAGCCTGTTTCCGAAGAGGAAAAAACACGTCTGGTCTATTCCGTCTTCGAAAAGGTCGCAGATCGCTACGATCTGATGAATGACCTTATGACAGTGGGACTCCACCGGGCCTGGAAGCAGGCCATGGTCGACAAGCTGACGCCTCCGAGAAACGCCCGCCCCTGGCATCTGATCGATGTGGCAGGCGGCACTGGCGACATTGCCTTTCGCGCACTCGACCGCGCCGGAGTAAACGCCCAGGTCACGGTCTGTGACATTAATGACCACATGCTTGAGGTGGGACGGGCCCGCGCTCTTGAGCAAAGCTACGGAGACCGCACGGAGTTTATCTGCGGCGACGCGGAGACACTCCCTTTCCCTGACCGGCATTTCGATGCTTATTCGATTGCGCTTGGCATTCGCAATGTCACCCGCATGCAGAACGCGTTGCGCGACGCCTATCGGGTGTTAAAACCTGGGGGACGGTTTGTGGTTCTGGAAATGTCTCACATGGTCACACCCGAACTACAGCAGGTTTATGACTTCCTCTCGTTCAACGCGATCCCGCCCATTGGCAAAGCGGTGACCGGTGATGCAGGACCCTATCAATATCTCATCGAAAGCACACGTCAGTTTCCGAAACCGGATGTCTTCAAAACGATGATTGAAGATGCTGGTTTTGAGAATGTTCAGTATCAAAGCTTGAGCGGTGGCATTGTCGCCCTTCACTGGGGCTGGCGGATCTAAATCCATGGGCGCCCTTCGCAACATGATCCGACTTGTGCGCGCGGGCCGCGTTATGGCGCGCTATGACGCATTGTTTCCGCCTGAATTTGAAGACGATGTACCGGCAGTTGTGAAGGTGGGGCGATCCCTTGCCTCCATCCGTCTGCCCTGGGAACCCAAACCCCACACGAGTGACGATGATGCAGAGCGGCTGTCCACCGCCTTGCAGGTCTTAGGCCCCTCCTACATCAAGCTCGGTCAGTTTTTAGCGACACGAGCCGATATTATCGGCGCCGACCTTGCAGGGGATCTGGCACTCCTTCGCGACAAGCTGCCGCCTTTCGATCAGTCCATCGCCATCAAGACGATTGAGAGCGATCTTGGCCAAAAGGTGGGCGATTTATTTGTCGATCTTGGTGAGCCGGTCGCGGCGGCCTCAATCGCGCAGGTTCACAAAGCAACCATTGCAGAGGCGGAACGTTCTGATGGGGACGGGCCCGACGGGCTTGCCTATCGCCCTGTCGCGGTCAAAGTGCTGCGCCCTGATGTGGAAAAACGTTTTGCGGCGGACCTTGAGAGCTTCTTCTGGGTTGCCCGCCTGATCGAGCGTGTGCAGCCCTCCGCTCGGCGGCTGCGACCTGTAGAAGTGGTGCAAACCCTAGCGGACAGTGTGGCCCTTGAGATGGATCTGCGCCTTGAAGCAGCCGCCATGTCCGAAATGGCGCAGAACACAGCTGGTGACAAACATTTCAGGGTTCCTGAAATTGATTGGGAACGCACAGCGCGGCGCGTCATGACCATGGAATGGATCGATGGCATCCCGGCCAGCGATGCAGCAGCTGTTGCGGCTGCCGGACACAACATGGCGGAGCTCGGTACACGCGTGATTCAGACCTTCCTCACCCACGCGCTAAGAGACGGTTTCTTTCACGCCGACATGCATCAGGGGAATCTGTTTGTCGATAAAGACGGGTCTCTGGTCGCTGTTGATTTCGGCATTATGGGGCGCCTTGATCAACGGTCTCGGCGTTTCCTCGCTGAAATACTCTTTGGTTTTGTCAGGCGGGACTATACCCGCGTTGCCGAAATTCATTTCGAAGCCGGATATGTTCCTGAAGACAAGAATGTCGACACATTCGCTCAGGCGCTTCGTTCAATTGGAGAGCCCATCTTCGGAAAAGATGCCAAAGATGTCTCCATGGGCCGTCTGTTGGCGCAGCTCTTCCTTGTCACCGACCAGTTCGACATGGAAACGCGGCCGGAGCTGATCCTGCTCCAGAAAACCATGGTCGTGGTCGAAGGTGTCGCGCGTCATTTCGATCCTGAACATAATATCTGGGACAGCGCAGAACCCATCCTCGCCTCTTGGATGGCAGAGCGTCTTGGGCCTGAAGGCATGATCCAGGATGCCACGGACAGTGCCGCTGCACTCGGCCGTGTTGTCACTCATCTGCCTGACTTTATTGATCGAGTCGACAAGACCAGTCGGCTGGTGAGCGAAAGCATTGACGGTGCAGGCATCAAACTTCACCCCAGCACCGCCGATGCCATCGGCAAGGCACAGCGGACCGAACAACGCGGCAGCCGCGCGGCCTTGTGGGTTGCGGCGCTGGCACTTGTCGCTTTAGCAATCACACAAGTGCTTTAGATCTATATTGAGCCGCCCTTGCGGCCCTACAGGACAAGTCCTACGTCTTGCCCTAGGCTCACGTTCACTTTTCAACTATTGGCCTTGGAGGCAAGATGAAGATCCTGGTTCTGGGAGCAGGTGGCATGGGCGCTAAAGCCGCCGAGACTGTTGCGCAATTGGATGAGGTTTCCGCGCTTACACTCGCTGACCTGGATTTTGGGTCCGCAGGGCGCATCGCCAAAAAGTGCGGACCCAAGGCGCGGGCGCTCAAGCTTGATGTCACAGACCTCACAGCGCTCCACGGGGCTCTCAAAAAGGCGGATGCGGTGCTCAACTGTGTCGGACCCTTCTTTCGTTTCGGTGTGCCCATTCTCACGGCCGCTATTGAGACAAGGACCCGCTATTTCGATATTTGCGACGATCCAGAGCCAACGCTCGAAATGCTTGCATTGACTGACAAAGCACAAGCCAACAATGTGCTCGCCATTGTTGGCATGGGAGCGAGCCCCGGGATTTCAAATCTACTTGCTGCCAAAACATGCACGGCGCTGGATGAGATAGATCACTTGATCACCGGCTGGAGCCTTGATGATGACGCGGATGGGCCGATGGGTGACCTCGATCTCAATGAGGAGGGCGGCAATGCCGCCTTTGTTCACTGGATGGAACAATGTTCCGGCGAGGTCACGGGCTGGGTTGAGGGACAGCTTGCATCTGTGAAACCCCTGCAACCTTTGAAGATGACCTATCCTGGCATTGGGAAACGAACATTATGGACGGTGGGCCATCCAGAACCGGTCACACTTCCCCTGACCTTTCCTCATGTGACCAATGCGTCGAATGCCATGGCGCTCAACCGGCTGGATGCGATGGGATTGAAAGATCTTGCCCGCCGTATTGATGCGGGCCGCATTACAATCGATGAGGCAGCTACAGAAATTTCTGGTTCTTTCTCTGATGGGGGCGGGTCTGCCTTTCAATCCTTTATCGCCTGGGTCTTTTCCAAAATTTCAGGGCCAAAATTCCCCTCCCTCTTTGCGCTGGCAGAGGGCCGCCTCGACGGGCGCCCGGCTATTGCCGCTGCGGCCATCACCTCTCTTCCGAAAGACGGCATGGCGGGTATCACCAGCGTGCCTCTTGCTGTGGCGTTGAAACTCTATATTGAAGGGAAAATCGCGGGCACCGGCGTTAAAGCACCTGAGGCCGTTATCGATCCGGACGTCTTTTTTAATGCGTTTCACCCCTATTGCGTGTCGCCAAGCCCGGTTTCGCCAGAGAAACTGGTCTCATTTACTGTCGGCTGAGCAAATCACGCGGTCTTTGCTGCTAACGGGAAATTGATCTACACAAAGTCACCGTGAAACCCTATATTCTCCGGCAACAGATTGCATTGGTCCGCTGATGTCCAGCGAACCCCGTGCTTTCCAGGAGTTTCACATATGTCCTCACCTGTGTCCCAGCCGGGCCAGAGTCTGAACGGTCGCCGCATCTTGCTGATCATCGGCGGCGGCATTGCTGCTTATAAGAGTTTGGAGCTAGTCCGGCGGTTGCGCGAGCGCGGTGCGAGCGTCCGCGCGATCATGACCCAGGCCGCTGGGGAGTTTGTGACACCGCTCTCCGTCTCGAGCCTTACGGAGGATGCGGTCTACCAATCTCTGTTCGATCTTACTCAGGAAAGTGAGATGGGACATATTCAACTCTCACGAGATGCGGACTTGCTTGTTGTGGTGCCCGCCACCGCGGACCTTATGGCCAAGATGGCCGGTGGTCTTGCAAGCGACCTCGCCACAACCGCGCTGCTCGCAACCGACAAGCCTGTCCTCGTGGCGCCCGCTATGAATGTACGCATGTGGGAGCACGCAGCGACACAACGCAATATTGCGACGCTTCGGGGTGATGGCATTCACTTTGTCGGCCCCAATGACGGGGACATGGCGTGCGGCGAATTCGGCCCGGGCCGCATGGCAGAACCGATGGAAATTGTTCAGGCCATAGAAGAGCAGCTCGCAAACCCTGCTGACCGTCCGCTATCGGGAAAGTCTGCGCTTGTGACGTCCGGGCCCACCCATGAGCCGATTGATCCGGTGCGCTACATCGCAAACCGCTCCTCTGGCAAACAAGGCCACGCGATCGCTGCGGCGCTTGCGCGACTTGGCGCCGATACCACGCTTGTTGCCGGGCCGACCGCCCAAGCTGATCCCGTCGGCGTTCACGTGAAACATGTGGAAACGGCACGCGAAATGTTGGCCGCTTGCGAAGCCGCCCTGCCCGCAGACATCGCGATCTGTACGGCCGCCGTCGCAGATTGGCGGGTCGATCAAAGTGCCAACCAGAAGATGAAAAAGGATGGCAGCGGCACACCACCTGCGCTTGCCCTGGTTGAAAACCCCGACATTCTGAAAACCCTTTCCCAACATGCAAGCCTGCGCCCAGGTTTGGTGATCGGCTTTGCAGCAGAGACTGAAAATATTGTCGACTACGCCCAAGCCAAACGGGCACGCAAAGGGTGTGACTGGATTGTCGCCAATGATGTGTCTCCAGGCACCGGCATTATGGGCGGTGACATGAACAGCGTTCATCTGATCACTGCTGAGACCCATGAAGACTGGCCTTCAATGTCGAAGGCAGATGTAGCCCAGCGCCTGGCGCTCCGCGTCGCAGATCACTTTTAAGGAATGAAAATGAGTTTTTCGGAAGTTCCCGTGCCGGTTCAGCGTTTGCCCCATGGGCGCGACTTACCGCTCCCGCAATATGAGACAGATGGCGCAGCGGGTCTCGATCTGCAGGCCGCAATCCCCGAGGGCGAAGAGCTGGTGCTGGCACCTGGTGCGCGCGATATGGTTCCGACCGGTCTCGCTATCGCTCTGCCCCATGGATATGAAGCGCAGATCCGCCCGCGTTCGGGTTTGGCGGCGAAGAATGGTGTGACCGCGCTCAATTCGCCGGGCACGATCGATTGCGATTATCGCGGAGAGGTGAAGGTCATCTTGATCAATCATGGGGCTGACCCTCTGGTGATCACCAGAGGCATGCGCATTGCGCAAATGATCATCGCACCTGTGACACGTGGCATTTTTGAAGAACATGACAGCCTGCCAGAAACCGACCGGGGTGCCGGTGGATTTGGTTCTACGGGCACCGGCGGCTCTTGAGCACCGGATAAGGAAGGGCAGCGAACAGTGCGACTATCGAAAAAAACACTCTTGGCTCTTGAAGCGGTTTTGGATGTTGCGGTGAATGCGCGGCCCGACCCGGTTCAATCGAAAGACATTACCCGACGCCAAGGCATCCCGCAGCGATACCTGGAACAGGTCATGCAGCAATTAGTGCATGCCAATATCCTCAAAGGCGTGCGGGGGCCGAAAGGCGGATACCGACTCGCACGAGAGCGGCGGCGGATCTCTATGGGCGACATTGTGCGAATTGTGGGCGCCATGGAACTGGCAGATGAACCGCGCGATACACCGTCTGTCTTGAGCGAAAAGGTTATTGGTCCCATATGGGATACAATTCAATCCGACATGATGGAAAAACTTGATGCCGTGACCATTGAGGATCTCTGCCGCAATGCGGCCGACGTCGGCGCGGACGGCGAAATCAAAAGCGATGCAGACTTTACGATTTAGAACAACTCACGGAAGATGAGTGATCTTCTCACACAGGGAGCAAGACTATGAGCCAGGCAGACAACAAGCCGGGACGCGGCCGTATCTATGACGACATCACAGATACAATTGGAAATACACCTCTGGTGCGATTGAACAAACTCGCCAAAGAACGAAACGTCAAAGCAGATATTCTCCTGAAGCTTGAATTCTTTAATCCCCTAGCCAGTGTCAAAGACCGCATTGGCGTTGCCATGATTGAAGATCTGGAGAGCCGGGGCCTCCTTACACCTGAGACAATTATCGTTGAGCCGACATCGGGGAACACGGGTATTGCGCTCGCTTTCGTTTGCGCGGCGAAGGGCTATCGCCTGATCCTCTGCATGCCGGAAAGCATGTCGATTGAGCGCCGGAAAATGTTGGCACTCCTGGGCGCTGAGCTTGAGCTTACGCCCGCCGACAAAGGCATGAAGGGAGCGCTTGCCCGTGCTGAGGAACTGCTCAACGAATATCCCAATTCGGTTATGCCGCAGCAGTTTGACAACCCGGCAAACCCAGCCATTCATCAGCGCACCACAGCTGAAGAAATCTGGAATGATACAGATGGTGCTGTTGACGTCGTCATCTCTGGCGTGGGGACCGGCGGTACCTTTACCGGTGTTGGTGCAACGCTGAAAGAAAGGAAGCCATCGTTTAAGATGATCGCGGTGGAGCCAGAGGACAGCCCTGTTCTTTCCGGCGGCGCACCAGGCGCCCACAAAATTCAAGGGATTGGCGCTGGCTTCGTGCCGGGCAATCTCGACAGCGCGCTCATCGATGATGTGGTTACCATCGGCAATGAAACCGCCTTTGAGATGGCGCGGCGTGTGGCGAAAGAAGAAGGGGTGCCGGTCGGTATCTCTTCAGGGGCCGCCATTGCTGCAGCGCTCGAAATCGGCAGCCGCGTCGATATGGAAGGCAAAACCATTGTCGTGATTATTCCGTCCTTCGCAGAACGCTATCTTTCAACAGCGCTCTTTGACGGGCTTTAAGTCACGTCGACATCTTGGGCTAAAAACCAGGCCTTGCTTTAGCTAGAGCGTTTTTCATTTGGACCGCAACACGAGGAACGCTCTAGCTCTCTCTTTTGGCGCATTTTCGAAACGTAAAAGTCTGCAACTTTTGCTGAAAACGCTTTAAGCCTGGTTTTCTTTTTGCCTCGAACGCTTTGAAGAGAAAAAAGTACAAAGCGTTCTAGTTTGTTGAGTTGCCGCATGTTCGAACCGCGAACGTAAAGTCACGTTCGCTGAAAATGCCCTAGGAAAACCCGGGTCCGATTTCAACGATCAGTTCTCTGGGGTCCAATTCTTCGCCACAGTCGGAACAGACCATCTTTCCCTGAACAATGTTGCCGCATTTCTTGTGACGGCGAACGATGGGCGCTCCGCGCTCATCTGCCATGTGTTTGTCGCCCCACTGCACAATCGAAAGCACAACCGGGTAGAGTTCAAAGCCCCGCTCGGTGAGACGATATTCTTCCCGCACCGGTGCCTCGCCATAGGGCATCTTTTTCAGGACACCCTCATCAACAAGCTTTTTCAGCCGATCCGCCAGCACGTGACGGGTGATGCCCAGACTTGCTTCGAACTGCTCGAACCGTCGCAGACCCACAAAACAATCGCGCAGGATCATCAAGGTCCACCGGTCACCGATGACGGACAGGGTCCGGGCAACGGAACAGGGTTCATCTTTCAGGTCACGCCAACGCATATGCTTGCTTCCCTTCTCGCCTATTTCAGAAACTAGCTTGACAAGTTCCGAATTGGAACCCACTTTATCATCTAAGTTCTAAAAAGGAACTTTATAAGCGCGAAAACAAGCGGGAGACGGTAAATGGCTGAAAAGAAAGCGATTCTGGTGATCGGGGCAGGCGACGCCACAGGTGGTGCAATTGCCAAACGCTTCGCCAGAGAGGGGTTTGACGCCTGCGTTGTGCGCCGGAATGGCGACCAGCTGGCCCCGCTGGTGGATGAAATCACAGCTGCCGGGGGCAAGGCCCACGCTTTTGGCGTGGATGCCCGCAAGGAAGACCAGATAATCGACCTTGTCGAAAAGATCGAGTCCGACATCGCGCCCATTGATGTCGCCGTCTTTAACATTGGCGCCAATGTGAACTTTCCAATCACAGAGACAACGTCGCGGGTCTATTTCAAGGTCTGGGAAATGGCCTGTTTCTCCGGCTTCCTGATGGGCCGCGAGGTCGCCAAGAAAATGCTGCCCCGAGAGCGCGGCACCCTGCTCTTTACGGGTGCCACAGCCAGTGTCCGGGGTGGGTCCGGCTTCTCCGCCTTTGCCGGTGCGAAACATGGGCTTCGAGCACTGGCACAAAGTCTTGCGCGCGAGCTTGGGCCGAAAGGCATTCACGTTGCCCACCCGATCCTTGATGGCGCCATCGATACCCAATGGATTGCCGAGAATTTTCCGGAACGCTATGCGCTGAAAGACCAAGACGGCATTCTCAAGCCGGATCATATTGCAGACGCTTATTGGAACCTTCATTGCCAACCCAGAGATGTGTGGACCCATGAGTTGGACCTGCGCCCCTGGATGGAAACGTTTTGATCGGTCAGGCTGCTGCAACAATTCAGCGCCCGACACTCAATTTCAGAGAAACTGACAACTAAGGGGAAAAATGATGGGAAAGACCGTCGACTTTATTTTCGATTTCGGAAGCCCGAACGGCTATCTGAGCCACAAGCTTGTGCCGGAAATCGAAGCGCGCACAGGTGCCACGTTCAACTATGTTCCGGCGCTGCTGGGCGGCATTCACAAGATTACGAACAATCAGCCACCGATGATTGCGTTTGGCGGTGTCAAAGGAAAACTCGAATATGAACAGCTTGAGACACAGCGCTTCATCAAGAAGCACAAGCTCGACAAGTTCAAATTCAATCCCCATTTCCCTGTCATCACACTTCTGATCATGCGTGGTCTGATTGCCGCGGAGATGGACGGCAAGAAAATGGAATATATCGACGTGGTTGCCAACGCCATGTGGGAAGACGAACAGAAAATGGATGACCCGGAAGTGGTCGCCAAAGTGCTCGCGGCCGGTGGTTTTGATGCGGAACGGCTCCTTGCCCGCACGCAAGAACAGGACGTAAAACAAAAGCTCATCGAAAACACAGAGGCGGCTGCAAACCGCGGCGTCTTTGGGATCCCGTTCTTCTTTGTTGGCGATGAAGGCTTTTTCGGGAAAGACCGTTTGGGGCAAGTAGAGGAGTTTCTGATGGAGGGTTAACCCCCCTCCGTCAATAAAGGGACGAATTGGCGCGGGCGGTTCAATGGAACTGCCCGTTTCTGATTTTGGTCCCTACAGAATTGGATGGCTGGACTGGTTTCCGCCCCTTCCCTGTCCTATGTACACAGTCGCTCGCGTAAAAAGGAATGACCCCATGAATGCTCCCTCTAACACCACCGTCTTCACACCAGAGAACGGTAAGTGGCAACCAGCGCCCCAAAGCATGGGACCGTTTGGCGGCATGCATGGGGGTGCAGTGTCGGGGCTCCTGACCGGCGAGCTGGAGCGACTTGCCCATAATGCTGGTCATGGCCCGGCCATCTCGGCAGCAGTTTATCTTTTACGTCCGGCCCCTGCGACGCTGGTGGAAACGCGTCCCATAGCGGTGCGCGAAGGCGGCCGTGTTGCCGTTTATGAAAATGAGCTCTGGGCCAATGACAAGCTCCAGGCCAAAGCGTCCATGTGTTTCTTGAAGGGTGTATCTGACGGGTCTGAAATCACAGGGATTTCGGAGGCCATCCAAGGAAGTATTCCAGGCACCCCCCTTCTTGATCCGGCAGATGTGCCCAAATGGCAATTCCCGCGTGAGCCGATGGCGGCGTCTTTTTTGAACGCCGTCGACATTCGCGAAGATGAGGAAGGCACCATCTGGATGCGGGCGACGCGCCCCCTGTTTGCAGAAGCAACGCCCTTTGCCTCCACTATCAGCTTTGCCGATTTCTCGACCCTCTTTTCCGTTGTTGCGACCGGTGGGCGACCCAATGCAGGAGGCTGGCCCAACGCAGATCTGTCCTTGCACCTCTCACGGCTCCCTGTCGGTCCGTGGGTGGGCATCAAAACGCGCTCAGACTGGTTTGCTGATGGCCGTGGCGTGACTGAGTCAGAGATCCATGATGTACATGGTCGCATTGGCCGCTCAACGCAGGCGGTTGTCCTGGCGCCTGCACCTTCTGCGTAACGGCTCTGCGATTGACATTTCCAGCCGTTCGTGGCGGATAGAGACAAGACCGTTCACCGGAGAGACCCATGGCCCTCAATGACGATCAGCTGGAGCGTTACGCGCGGCATATTGTGCTGAAGGAAATTGGCGGGCCGGGCCAGCAGAAGCTGATGCAGTCGAGAGTGCTTGTTGTCGGTGCTGGTGGCCTTGGTTCTCCCCTGTTGCTTTATCTCGCCGCTGCTGGTGTGGGCACGATCGGTATTGTCGACGATGATCATGTGTCACTCTCCAACCTGCAGAGACAGGTCGTTCACGGTACGGAGGATGTGGGGCGCGCCAAGGTTGAGAGCGCGGCGGATGCCATTCATCGCATCAACCCGGACGTGTCAGTGATCACCCATGAAGCGCGTCTTAACGCGACCAATGCAACGACACTCATTGGTCAGTATGATCTTGTTGCGGACGGATGCGATAATTTCCAGACACGGTTTCTGGTAAACGATGCCTGCTATTTTGCGCGGGTCCCGCTGGTGTCCGCCGCGGTTGGACGCTTTGACGGCCAGCTCAGCACTTATAAGGGGTACGAGACCGACGCAGATGGTGTGCCGCTGCCCACCTATCGCGATTTCGTACCCACGGCGCCTGCGGATGGCTTGGTGCCGACCTGCGAAGAGGCCGGCGTTCTGGGCGCTCTCACCGGCGTTATGGGGTCCATGCAGGCGCTTGAAGTGATCAAGGAACTGACTGGCACTGGCACAGGTCTCGCCGGAAAACTCTTGATCTACGACGCACTTGATGCGCGGGTGCGCACGATCACCCTGCGCCACGACCCAGCCAATCCGCTCACTGGGGACAATCCGACGATCAAGGATTTATCGGCACACGCGGGCTAGAGTATCGCGGGGATCACCCTGTCTGGTGGCTTGTGGCCATCAACCCAGGTGCGGATGTTGATCAACACTTTCTCGCCCATTTCCAACCGGCCTTCAATCGTCGCCGAGCCCATATGGGGGAGCAGAACAACCTTCCGGTGATTGATAAGGGCCGGGTTCACCGCGGGTTCCTGTTCAAATACGTCAAGACCCGCCCCTGCAATCTTGTCGTTCTCCAAGGCGCGGACCAGCGCATTCTCATCGATGACCTCACCGCGCGCGGTGTTCACGATGTAAGCTTCCGGCTTCATGAGCTTCAGACGTTTGGTATTGAGCAGATGATAAGTCGCAGGTGTGTGGGGACAATTGATGGATAAAATGTCAACCTCCGCCAGCATGCGGTCAAGATTCTCCCAATAGGTTGCACCAAGCTCTCCTTCCACTCCCGCACTCAGCTGATGGCGATTGTGATAGTGAATGTCCAACCCAAATGCCTTGGCACGGCGCGCCACCGCCTGGCCTATGCGCCCCATGCCCAGAATGCCGAGCTTCTTGCCACCGATGCGCCGTCCCAACATCCAAGTGGGTGACCAGCCTGTCCAGGTGGCCGCGCGTTCCTGAAGATAGTCGACCCCTTCCACCAGACGCCGCGGCACAGACAGGATCAGCGCCATGGTCATATCCGCTGTGTCTTCTGTCAAAACGCTCGGCGTATTGGTGACTGTGATCCCTCTCGCGATGGCGCTTTCCACATCAATATTGTCGACGCCGGTTCCAAACTGCGCGATCAGGCGCAGCCTGTCGCCCGCCTGTGCCATAAGCCGCCCGTCAATACGGTCGGTTACGGTCGGCACCAGCACGTCAGCCTCGCGCATGGCGCCTGCCAGCTGCGATTGGCTCATGGGCTCATCGCCCTCATTCAGCCGGGTCTCAAAGAGTTCGCCCAAACGCGTTTCGATGGCATCCGGCAATTTCCGGGTGACAATAACAAGAGGCTTTTCGGGCGTTGTGGCCATATAGAGAAGACGCCTTTCTAAAGGAGTGAGACCCCTTATCTAGCAGAGCCCGCATGCTGCCGCAAAGTCTTGCGGTTCCCGCCACCCCTCTCCTTGACGCTGCGAGCGCCCACTTGCATAAGGGTAAACGTGATTCATTCCATGGCTAAATTGCGAGGATTTCCCGTGCGCAGGGCGCAGCCTATTCCTTTCTTTCAACGCGCCTTCTGGGCCTTTGGCATGGCTATCGCTCTGATTTTGACGGGTTTTGGCGAGCTGGGGACGCCTGTCCGCGCAGAAAACGAACCTGTGGGAATAGAAACAGGCCTGCCACTGCCTCGATTTGTGAGTCTCAAAGCCAATAAGGTGAATGTGCGCGTCGGCCCCAGCCGGTCCCATCCGGTTCGCTGGGTGTATCAACGCAAAGGCCTGCCCATCGAAGTGTTGGCGGAATTTGAAAACTGGCGCCGCGTCCGCGACATGGATGGTGATGTGGGGTGGGTCTATCACACGCTGCTGGATGGGCGACGTCACGGCCTCGTTAGACCCTCTGATGGCGAAGAAACAGCCAACCTGTTTGACGGACCGGACGGGACCGGCGAGACAATCGCAGCTGCTGAACCCAATGTGGTCGTCGCCCTTGAAGCATGCGGCGCCGACTGGTGCCAGGCCCAAGCTGGTGGCTATACAGGCTGGATCGCGAAACAGGATCTTTGGGGTGTCTATTCAGACGAGCGCTTTGAGTAGGCGCTGCCAATTTTTCAACGCGTTTTCGGACGGAAAACCGGAAGCCCACTTTTCCTGCAAACGCTTTAGTCGAGATCGCTGCTCAGAGCAGACCGCACCGACTTAGAAAGACCCGCGGCATGAGCGTAGTTCTCATGCCCAATGCCAACAGACACAACAACATCTCCGTTCTTGAAGGCCTCAGCCTGGGCGTCGCTCAGGTCAAAATGAAGAAAGTGAATGGACGATGTCTTGCCATCATCCTTTGTGCGTTCCACATCATCTTCGGCACGCGCCGTGATCTTCTGGTCGCCTACCTGCAGGTAACAGGTCTCTTCCACATGGGAGAGCTGGCGCAACATGCGATCGCGCCGGACTTCATCATCAATCTCAAACATTAGCGTGGCCACCAGGTCGCGGCCCTGCGGGATCAACGGATTGTAAGCCTCCAACTCATCCGTCATCTGCTCGTCGCCACCGCCCTCAATGCGCAGCATCTCATGGATCTGGTGCAGCATGGTGTCGTAATTTTCGAAATAGAAGGTCGCGCTGGGCCCCACTTCCACACGGCGGTCGCGTTTGATATCGCGCAGGCGTGCGCGACGGTCATTTCGCTCACCCTCATAGGTTTGCATGTCGAGAATGTCGTCGGGCGAAATGGATTTGCGGGCAGCACTCATTCTATGTCTCTCAGTCAATCAGGCCGTAAGCGCGGGCCATAATTTCAATCGGGTGTTGAGCCTGTGGCAGAGGTTTCGCTTCTGCGTCGCCGTTCAGTGTCTCAACTTCATGTACCAGATGCTTGGCAGCGAGCGGACAATCAGACGTTACATATTTGTTTTCGGTTTTGGCAACATTGCGCGCCGCTGTCTTTCCCACCTTCATCGCGAGATCAAATGTCTCTTTCATCACGCCAAACGTTCCCCCATGGCCGGAACAGCGCTCAACCACATCAATTTTTGTGTCGGGGATGAGGCGCATCATCTCCGCTGACTTTGGTCCCATATTCTGCGCCCGGGCATGGCAGGCGAGGTGTGCGGTCACACCGCCTTCAACAGCGGTCATGCCGTCGGGCAAGCCATCCTTTTTGGCGATGTCGACAACATATTCATCCACATCAAAGGTCGCCTCGGACAGGGCTTTGACATTCTCGTCTTCGGGCAGAATGAGCGGCCACTCAAATTTCAGCATCAGGCCACAGGACGCGGTGAGTGCGATAATGTCATAGCCCTCGTCAATCAGTGGCTTCAGTTCAGTTGAAACTTTGCGCGCTTGTTCTGCCACCTTCTCAATATTGCCGCTTTCAAGGTGTGGCATGCCACAACAGCCGGGATAGGCGGGCTGCGTGTCGACACCGATATGGGCAAGCAATTTCCGTGCGGCTTCACCGACAGTCGGATTGTTGTAATTCACAAAACAGGTGGCGAAGAGGGCTGCCTTGCGGCCTTTACCGGGTGCCTCTGCGTTCAGGGTCAGGGTCCCTGCTGCGTCTTCGGCCTTCGCCCGCATCATGAACGTTTTGCCTGCAAATTTCGGCAGCTCAGCGCGGGCATCAATGCCGGCGACTTTTTCCATCACCGGGCGTGTCAATTTGTTGGAGCGTTTTGACCCCCAGTTTGCGAGTCCGGCAACCGGTGCCGCGAGTTTGCCATTGCGATCCATCTTCGCGAGCTGTCCCGGCACGAAGGGAGGGCCACCCGCTGCCTTGGTTTCAATGGCACGATAGCGCAGCATGAGATGGGGGAAATCAAGATTGAATTCATGGGGCGGCACGTAGGGACATTTGGTCATGAAGCACATGTCGCAAAGTGTGCAGGCATCCACCACAGGACCAAAGTCATCGCTGGAGACGCTGTCCAGCTCGCCACTGTCACTGTCATCAATCAGGTCAAAGAGGCGCGGAAAACTATCGCAGAGATTGAAGCAGCGCCGGCAACCGTGACAGATATCAAACACTCGACGAAGTTCTTCGTCCAGCTGGTCGCGATTGTAAAAGTCAGGGTTCTGCCAATCTATCGGATGGCGCGTTGGGGCATCCAAGCTGCCTTCTCTGCTCATGCCAGACTTTCTCTATTCAATGTGCGCATGTGCCCGCTGGGAAACACCTCAGGAGCGGCAAAAGAAACAGGGCAAACAGTTTTTCATCGCGTTTTCGAACCACAAAAGTCTGCAACTTTTATTGAAAACGCTCGGTAGCCTGCCCTGCTTCCAAATTTTTAGTCGTCGAGATTGTCGAGGGCTTTCTGGAAACGACCCGCGTGGCTCTTTTCAGCTTTTGCAAGCGTTTCGAACCAGTCTGCGATTTCGTCAAAACCTTCTTCGCGTGCCGTGCGAGCCATGCCCGGATACATATCCGTGTATTCATGGGTTTCGCCAGCGATCGCTGCTTTGAGGTTCAGGTCTGTACTGCCAATCGGTTCACCCGTAGCCGGGTCACCAACAGCTTCCAGAAATTCCAGATGGCCGTGCGCGTGGCCCGTCTCACCTTCCGCGGTCGAGCGAAAAACAGTTGCCACATCGTTGTAGCCTTCTACATCCGCCTTTTGGGCGAAGTAGAGATAGCGGCGGTTTGCCTGGCTTTCGCCTGCAAACGCGTCTTTGAGATTACCTTCGGTCTTAGACCCTGCTAGCGACATTTGCGTTCTCCTCGCCTTTGCGCTTTTCCATACGCCTCTCGGGGCCCCGGGGGGCGTCGTCGCAAGGAAGTTAAGACGCACCAAAAGGTTCGTCAACTCTTTATAATTCTTCTAAAGAGAATGAGTTGCAAAAACAGGTATGGAAATCAGGAGCTGTTGCGCACCCGAACAACCACATCCACGCGAGACAGTTCGGTGCCTTCTGGTACGTCCGGCAAGCCGGCCACATCGATCATCTGGCCTGATATATCCGTCAGGCTGCCCTCATCCTCGTGGAAGATATGGTGATGATCGGAGGTGTTGGTATCGAAATAGGTGCGCGAACTGTCGACGACAACCTCACGCAGAAGCCCGACCTCGGTGAATTGATGCAGCGTATTGTAGACGGTCGCCAGTGAGACAGAGACGCCGACTTCCTGTGCCTGCTCGTGCAAGCGTTCAGCGGTCACATGACAATCACCTTCGTCAAAGAGCAGCCGTCCAAGCGCCAGGCGCTGGCGAGTGGGCCGAAGTCCTGCCTCCCGGAGGCGGGCCAAAGTCTGACTATAAGGACGATCCGTCATGTCCAACCTGTCTGTTCTGCACGACTGGGGCAGAAATACACCACCAGATACCGCGTTCCAGTTTGTAACGATTACAAACAATACTCTACCATGTGGGAATTGCGGACGTCTTGTCAAGTGGGCGGCCCACAGACCGCCTGACCGTCCGAGTCCGACAAAATGGCATTCTTGCCATAAAAATCAAGGGTTTGCGGGGCTTGCCGCGTATGTTACCAAGCGCTCAACAGATGCTGACCCGGGATAGAGCCGGAATACACTTAATATGTCGGCAAACAAACGGGCGGGGTGATTGAACGGACATGGCTGAGCAAAAGTCGAGCTATTCATATGAAGACCTGTTGGCATGTGCGCATGGGGACCTGTTTGGCCCCGGAAACGCGCAGCTGCCACTCCCGCCTATGCTGATGATGGACCGCATTACCCAAATTGCGGATACCGGCGGCGCACACGACAAAGGCCTTATTCGCGCGGAATATGACATCACTGAGGACCGCTGGTTCTTCCCGTGCCATTTCGAAGGCGACCCGATTATGCCAGGCTGTCTTGGCCTTGATGGCATGTGGCAGCTGGTTGGCTTTTATCTTGGGTGGATGGGTGCCCAGGGTAAGGGACGCGCCATTGGTGTTGGATCGGTGCGCTTTTCGGGCATGGTGACACCTGAGGTCAAGAAGATCGAATATGAGATCGACCTTAAGCGGGTCATCAACCGCAAGATCGTGATGTTGACCGCTGACGGCATTCTAAAGGCCGACGGCGAACCGATTTATAAGGCAGAAGATCTGCGCGTCGTCGTTGAAGGCCCGTCCGACTAAAAGATTGGGCACATCAGCTTCTTGCGGATTGCGATTTCTCAGAAAAGCCACTTTCGGGTTACATAAGAGGTAACCGAAATTGATTGCGGGTTCCCCCCGCCCAGCCATGGAGTAGAACCATGAGGCGTGTTGTCGTTACCGGAATGGGCATTGTGTCCAGCCTTGGCAATAATGTGCAGGAAGTAGTTTCCAGCCTTCGCGAAGCCAAATCAGGCATTGTCGCAGCTGAGAAATACACAGAGCTCGGCTTTCGCAGCCAGGTTCACGGATCTCTAAAGTTGGATCTGGAAGAAGTGCTCGACCGCAAGACACGCCGGTTTATGGGTGATGGTGCGGCCTACACGTATATCGCGATGGATCAGGCGATCCGGGACGCAGGCCTTGAGGCCAACGAAGTCAGCAATGACCGCACGGGCGCCATTCTGGGATCGGGCGGGCCATCGACAAAAGCCATCGTTGCTGCGGCCGACATCACCCGTGAAAAAGGCCCCAAACGAATTGGGCCAACGAGCGTACCGAAGGCCATGTCGAGCACGGTTTCTGCAAACCTTTCGACGCTCTTTAAGATCAAAGGTCCGAGCTATTCGATCAGCTCTGCCTGCACGACATCGACCCATTGTATTGGGAACGCGGTCGAGCAGATCCAATGGGGCAAGCAAGACATGATGTTTGCCGGTGGCGGTGAGGAACTGGATTGGTCTCTCTCCTCCCTCTTCGATGCCATGGGCGCCATGTCGTCCAAGTATAACGACACACCCGCTGAAGCCAGCCGCGCCTATGATGTAAACCGCGACGGATTTGTCATCACAGGTGGTGGTGGCACATTGGTACTTGAAGAACTGGAACATGCAAAAGCCCGCGGCGCGAAGATCTATGCGGAAGTGGTGGGTTATGGCGCCACCTCAGATGGTGCCGATATGGTTGCCCCATCCGGCGAGGGGGCCATCCGAGCCATGAAGCTCGCGCTCGAAGGGGTTGGTGAAAAGATTGACTATATCAACCCGCACGCAACCTCGACGCCGGTAGGCGACATTCCAGAGATCACAGCGATCACTGAAGTGTTTGGTGACGACATGCCGCCCATCAGCGCCACTAAGTCATTGAGCGGACACGCGCAGGGTGCAGCTGGTGTGCATGAAGCGATCTATTCTCTCCTGATGATGGAAAGCGGCTTTATTGCTGAGTCTGCCAACATTAAGGAAATCGACCCGGAAGTGGCGCATGCAAATATTGTCCGGAAGCGGATCGATAATGTGGAGCTGAACACCATCCTGTCCAACAGTTTTGGATTTGGCGGAACCAACGGGTCCCTGGTTTTCCAACGGTATAACGGCTAACGGGCATTGGTGGGGAAACCCTCTGAGGCCCAACCCGTTAATGAGGCACAGAGCTTGCTCCCCCTAGTAGTTGAGTGACGAGAACGTCTCATATCGGCACACCCTGTCTTCATGGGGGCCGCAACAGAAAATTTGAGGAGTGGCATCAGAGATGACACGTGGAAGTGCATTTCAGTCGGGCGACCTGCTTGCGGGCCGAAAAGGCCTCATTATGGGCGTCGCAAACGACCATTCCATTGCCTGGGGCATCGCAAAAGCCGCGGCGGCCCACGGCGCAGAACTCGCCTTCACCTATCAGGGCGAAGCCTTTGGACGCCGGGTGAAACCCCTGGCGGAATCTCTTGGATCAGACCTGCTGCTGCCCTGCGATGTCATGGACGAAGCGAGCCTTGATACGCTGTTTGCTGCGCTCAAAGAGAAATGGGGCAAGATTGATTTTATCGTCCATGCTGTCGCTTATTCCGACAAGAGCGAGCTGAAAGGCCAGTATGTGGACACGACGCGGGATAACTTCCGTCAGACCATGGAAATCTCCTGCTATTCCTTCACTGACATTGCGCGGCGCGCGTCTGAAATGATGCCGGACGGTGGATCGATGATCACGCTCACCTATGCGGGCGCTGAACGGGTGATGCCGAACTACAATGTTATGGGTGTTGCAAAAGCGGCCCTGGAAGCCAGTGTGCGCTATCTCTCGGTCGATCTCGGCCGCAAAGGCATTCGTGTGAACGCCCTGTCCGCCGGGCCGATGCGAACGCTCGCAGGATCAGCCATCGGGTCTGCGCGCTATGTATTCAAGTGGAACAAGACCCATTCACCGCTGAAAGAAACTGTTGAGCTGGATGATGTGGGTGGCTCAGCCCTTTATCTGTTGTCAGACCTCTCCAAACGGGTCACTGGCGAAGTCCATCATGTGGATTCGGGCTTTAACATTGTCGGCATGCCGCAATGGGAAGACATGCAGGAAGAGGCGGCCCCTGCGCCGACAAAAAAGGCCGCCGAGTAAACCTCACGCGCTGGCCAACTCTTCGAGAACATCCGTCGTTTTCTCAGGCATTGAGAGAAACGGGGAGTGTGCGGCTTCAAGAGATTTCACCTGATCGAAATTAGCGAAGCGCTGCATCCTGCGTTGCAGTGCAATCGGCAAGGCCTGGTCGTGTGTGCATTCGACAAAGGCTTTCGGCAGGGACCCAAAACGCTCCGGTGTAATCGCCACGCTTGAGAGAAGCGGGCGCACAGGCTGTGGAATGAGTGCTGCCGTCGCATCGCGTTGCATCTCCGGCGGGCAGTCTGTGTAAAGGAAATCTGGTGCGGTTTCAGGACGTACGGAGTTGGTCCCACCCAAAATATTGAAATCGCTATTGAGGATCCTTTTTCGCAAGGAAGGGTCAGCGATGATCATGGGCAACAACCGGCTTTTCTTTTCGGGCACGAAAGCTGTCAGAAAAATGAGTTTTTGAAAGAGGTCGGGGCGACGCTCTGCAGCCAAGGCAAGGACAAAGCCGGCCATCGAATGGCCGACGCAGATTGGTTTTTGATCTGCCTGAGCCGCAACTTCGATAAGGGCAGCTGCGTATTTTTCCATGGTGATGGACCAGGGGCTGGGCTTGTCTTTCTCATTGCCGGACTCATGTCCCGGCAGCGTCGGTGTCAGAGCCCGATGACCTCGTGAGCGCAGAAGCGACGCGAGACCGTCCCAACATCCCGCATCATGCCAGGCGCCGTGCACCAGTATATATGTCGCCATATCTAAAGAACTCTAGTCAGGACGCTTCAACTCCAGCACATCATAGGTGCTTTCCAGAACGGACCAGGGGAACACCACACGCAGCCTGCCATCTGCAAGCTGGCTCAAAATGCCGGCCTTGTCCTGGCGCTGCGGATCGGTGATACCGCCTGCCGGCCCTGAATAGGTGCGCTGAGGCTCATCATTGTAGGTGGGGGCAGCCAGCAGAACCCGCCGGGCAGGCCCATCCTGATAAAGACGGCCGGAAAGCCGTTGAGAGCCAGAACGCTTCTCAAAGAACAGAAATCCGTCTCGGACACTTACCTTGCAGTCAAACCAGCTGTACACGACGAGGCCAGAGAACTTGCCGCCTACTTTGATGGTTCGGCACGCCCACCAGCCAAGCAGGTCCGCGTCATTGACGGGTTTTGTCTCCGCGTCCATTACTTTGTGAAAGGCGGCCCGCTCCCGAATGGTCGCAGATGCGCCGTAGGATTCTTCAGTTCCCAGTGCCACAGCCTCATCAAGGCGGGCCAAACGATCGCGGTCAAATTCTGTCACCACATTCGTCCACACATATTCTGGCGGAATGCCCAGGCCTGCGTCTGTCTGTGGTGCTTCAGCGGTGCTGTCTTGCGCCGCATTCTGCGGTATCTCCGCATGCGCTCCACCTACAAGAGCCATCGCTATGACCAGCGTAAGTGCGAAACCGGTCCTCATGCCCACATCCTTCTCAATTTCCAAACCACTCTGTCACCCTCATCTTCCATCAGGAACCGTTTCCAAACCATCTAGAAACGCCCAGCTAATTGTCTCAACGCACTTCCCGAGCGGCGAACCGCTCGCACTTCGCCTGGAAGTGCGCACCCCAACAAAAAAGGGCCCCCGTAAGGGAGCCCTTTATCTTGTCGCGTTGGCGGCATGCCGCCAAGACTTAATCGGATTTTTCTTCCGCAGGCTTGCGACGGCGTGGACGACGTGGCTTGTCGCCATCAGACTTTTCGCCACCCTCTGCTTTGTCGCCTTCTTCGCGAGGAATTTCCTCACCGGTTTCCTGATTAACAACTTTCATGGACAGGCGAACCTTGCCGCGATCGTCAAAGCCCAAGAGCTTCACGAACACTTCGTCGCCTTCCTTCACCACATCGGTCACCTGCGCCACTTTGCGCGGCTCAAGCTGCGAAATGTGAACCAGACCGTCTTTTGGTCCGAAGAAGTTTACGAACGCCCCAAAGTCCACTGTCTTCACGACTGTGCCTTTGTAGATCACGCCGACTTCTGGCTCAGCTGTAATGCCGGTGATCCAGTCGATCGCTGCCTTGATGCTTGCACCATCAGAGGAAGACACTTTCACAATGCCTTCGTCATTAATGTCGACCTTGGCACCGGTTTCTTCAACGATCTGACGGATGACTTTACCGCCAGCGCCGATCACATCCCGGATTTTGTCCGTTGGAACCGTCATGGTTTCAATGCGCGGTGCATATTCGCCAAGTTCCTCACGGCCTTCGGAGATTGCTTTCGCCATCTCGCCAAGAATATGCAAACGACCGCCCTTCGCCTGGTCAAGCGCCTGCTGCATGATGTCTTTGGTGATGCCGGTGATCTTGATGTCCATCTGAAGGGACGTGATGCCTTCTTCGGAACCAGCTACCTTGAAGTCCATGTCGCCGAGGTGATCTTCATCACCCAGAATGTCAGAGAGAACGGCAATGCCGTCATCTTCCTTGATGAGACCCATGGCAATACCAGCAACAGGACGTACCAGCGGGACACCTGCATCCATCATTGCAAGGGATGAACCACAGACAGTTGCCATGGAAGACGAGCCGTTTGATTCCGTGATCTCAGAAACGAGGCGGATTGTGTAAGGGAAGTCTTCGCGCGTTGGCAGAACAGCCCGCAGCGCCCGCCAAGCAAGCTTCCCGTGACCAACTTCACGACGGCCTGTGAAACCCACACGGCCTGTTTCCCCAACTGAGTAAGGTGGGAAGTTGTAATGCAGCAGGAAGTTTTCTTTGTAAGTGCCTTCCAGCGCGTCGATGAACTGTTCGTCATCGCCCGTGCCCAGAGTTGCAACCACAAGACCCTGCGTTTCACCACGCGTGAAGAGCGCTGAGCCGTGTGTGCGCGGCAGGATGCCAACTTCTGAAACGATTGGGCGCACTGTATCGAGATCACGACCATCAATACGCTTGGATGTTTTGATGATGGAACCACGAACGATTTTCTTTTCAACGCCCTTGAAAGACCCACCCACTTTATTGGCAGGATAGGCGTTTTCGTCTTCCTCGTTTGCAAGTGCAGCCAGCGCTTTGTCGCGGGCTTCAGACACTTTGGCCTGACGCTCCATCTTGTCTGCGATGGAGTATGCGGCTTCGAGGTCTGCTTCAACGAGTGCAGCAACTTTGCCGTCAAGCTCGCTTGTGTCTTCTTCGGCAATCGCACGAGGCTCTTTTGCCGCTTTTTCTGCAAGGCGGATGATCGCGTCAATCACAGGCTGGAAACCTTCATGACCGAACATCACAGCACCGAGCATGACGTCTTCTGGAAGCTCTTTGGCTTCTGATTCAACCATCAGAACCGCGTCTTCCGTCCCCGCGACAACCAGATCGAGGTCGCTATCGCCCAGATCGTCGATCATTGGGTTGAGGACATATTCACCGTCTGTGTAGCCAACGCGTGCCGCGCCAATCGGGCCCATGAAGGGAATGCCGGAGATGGTGAGTGCTGCAGAAGTTGCGACCATGGCCACGATGTCTGGATCGTTTTCCATGTCGTGGGAGATCACGGTTGCAATGATCTGCGTTTCGTTTTTGAAGCTCTTGTGGAAAAGCGGGCGGATCGGCCGGTCAATCAGACGACAGACGAGCGTTTCTTTTTCGCTCGGGCGACCTTCACGCTTAAAGAAGCCACCAGGGATCTTACCGGCGGCATATGTTTTTTCCTGGTAGTTCACGGTAAGCGGGAAAAAATCCAGTCCCGGCTTTGGCTGACGTTCAGCCACCGCTGTTGCGAGCACAGTTGTCTCGCCATACGTCACCATCACAGCGCCATCCGCCTGACGGGCTACCTTACCCGTTTCGATGATGAGGGGCCGTCCGCCCCATTCAATTTCCTCTCGGACAATATCAAACATTTCAGTTTCCTAATTTGCGCCTTCAGTTCTCGTATCATCGCATCCAGATCGGTTTGTTTGGCCGGATGTGTGGCGCGTCGGTTATGCCGCTTTCATGTCAGCGGCCGGATTGTGAACGGGGTCGGTCCAAAATTTCTTGTGCCCAAACTCAAGAGACAGAAGCGTCAAGGGCAGTTTCGGATGGACCCGCGTCAAACGGACAGAGTCTCTCTTTTACTCGTATTCATTACTTATTGGAGAAACACGAAAAGCGCTCGGTCCAATTTGGAGCGAACGCTGTTTCATGGTTTGAGAGGCCAAGGCCGCTCTCTTATCTCCGGATACCGAGGCGTTTGATCAACGCTTCGTAACGCGCCTGTTCTTTGCCCTTAACATAGTCGAGCAAACGACGGCGCTGGCTTACCATTTTCAAGAGGCCGCGGCGGGAGTGATTGTCCTTGCCATGGGTTTTGAAATGGTCGGTCAGATTGGTGATCCGTTCTGTCAGGATAGCAACCTGTACTTCCGGCGAACCGGTATCGCCCTCACCTTGAGCGAATTCTTTAATCAGTTCTTGCTTGCGATCAGCTGAGATCGACATCGGCAACTCCTAAAAATTGACCGGGATACTCCCGGGACTCCTCAATGCCTTTCGCCGGATGCCGCATGCGACGTCCGAGTGAGGCCCTGATCGGTCAGGTTAAAAACGCGGACCGGTTTCAATTCGCCCCGGTCATACTCTGCCAGGGCAACCGGCGTGCCGCCTGCAACGGTGAGGGCTATACCCTCCAATACCGGAGCATCACGACCGCGTAACAAAATCGCCTGTCCCTGCTTCAATCGAGCTGCATCTTGATCACTTACGGCCACCGCCGGGATGTCGTCCAGCGCGGTCTCAAGCGGATGAAGATGGGCCCACAAGGTCGGGCGAGCGGCGGCACTATTGCCGAACTCTTTGAGTTTATCCAGCGAAATCGACGCCTCTTCGCCAAAAGGTCCGGTTGAGAGGCGTCTTAGGGCAACAACATGCCCAAAACAGCCCAAAACCTCGCCTAAATCGCGTGCCAGCGAGCGGACATAAGTACCCTTTGAGCACACAGTCTCGAAGGCAGCATGATCGGGATCGGGCAAATCGAGAAGCGCGGCTTCATAGATGGTCACGGGCCGTGATTTCAGCTCCACCTTCTCTCCATCACGGGCGATGTCGTAAGCCCGCTCGCCATCCACCTTGATGGCGGAGAATTGGGGTGGCACCTGCTCGATTTCGCCCAGAAACCCCTCCAAAGCAGCCTCTATGGCCTTTCTGTCGGGTCGGTCGTCGCTGGACTGGACTATGTCCCCTTCCGCGTCATCAGTCGTCGTTGACGCCCCCCATTTCACGGTAAAGCGGTAGACCTTCTCGCTGTCCACAACGAAGGGAATGGTTTTGGTCGCCTCACCCAGAGCGATGGGCAAAATACCTTCAGCGAGCGGGTCAAGCGTGCCCGCGTGACCGGCTTTCTGAGCGTTAAAGACGCGGCGGACAGCGCCTACGACCTGCGTAGATGTCGGACCCACGGGCTTATCGACAATCACCCAGCCGGAGACCGGATCACCTTTCTTGCGGCGGCCCATAATGTCAGCCCCCGCCGCCAATATCTGATTCCGGATCAGAATCTGAGTCTTTCAGATCCTTGCCCAAATCCTGGGCCACTTTCGGCGAACTGAGCATGGCATCGACGCTTTCGGCATAATCGAAGGTCGTATCTGCTGCAAAGGTGAGATCCGGCATGTGCTTCAAGGTGACTGCACGGGACACTTCACCGCGATAGAATTTTTTTGCGTGATTGAGCGCGTCCACAACTGAGGCGGGATTTGAATGACCCAGGGGCACAACATACGCCACTGCGTTTTTCAGATCCGGGCTCGCCCGGACTTCCGACACCGTGATGATGGCCTCGCGCAAAACAGGGTCTAACACATCCCGACGGGTGAGGATCTCCGACAGGGCAGCCCGCAACAACTCGCCAATGCGCAGCTGTCTCTGGCTTGGCGCTCTGCCTGACGGGGCTTTGATAGTGCCTTTACGACGTTGGCTCATATCTCTTCATCTCAAAAAAGGAGAAGACTGCCCAGCTCCAGCCAGGCAGTCCTCCTGCAATTTTACTCTCACGTGCGAACTTGGTCAGCTCACAGCTTCCAATCAGGGGCCTCTAAGCGAGAGCCGCTATTCGAGGGAGCGGGCAATCGATTCCACATCGAAACACTCGATCACATCACCAACACGCATGTCCTGATAATTTTCAAAGCTCATGCCGCACTCCTGGCCGTTGCCCACTTCTTTCACTTCGTCCTTGAAGCGTTTCAGCGTGGACAGCGTGCCTTCGTGGATGACAACATCATCGCGAATGAGGCGCACTTTCGAACCGCGCTTCACAGTACCTTCCGTGATTTTACACCCTGCAATACGGCCCACTTTCGAGATGTTGAACACTTCGAGAATTTCGGCATTGCCGTTGAAGGTTTCGCGGATCTCTGGTGACAAGAGGCCAGACATGGCCGCTTTCACATCGTCGACCAGATCGTAGATCACCGAGTAATAGCGGATCTCAATCCCAGTTGCGCGCGCTGCGCTTCTGGCCTGTGCATTTGCACGCACGTTAAAGCCGATTACCGGCGCCCCTGAGGCATCTGCCAAGGTGACGTCTGCTTCTGTGATCCCGCCAACGCCAGAATGGATGATTTTGGCAGAGACTTCGTCGGTTCCAAGTTTCTCCATCGCTTGAACGATGGCTTCTGAAGAGCCTTGTACATCGGACTTCACAACGATCGGCAGTTCCTGACGATCTGCTTCTTTGAGCTGTGTCAGCATCTGGTCAAGCGATGTCCGTCCAGAGCCACCCACACGCTTATCGCGCTGCAGGCGCTGACGATAGTCAGCCACTTCACGGGCACGGGCTTCGTTCTCAACGACAACAAAGACATCCCCCGCTTCAGGCGTTCCGTTCAGACCCAGCACCTCTACAGGCTGCGATGGTCCGGCGCTTTCAACGCTTTCGCCGCGATCATTGATGAGCGCGCGAACCTTGCCCCACTCAGCACCTGCGACGAGAATATCGCCAACCGCGAGTGTACCGCGTTGAACAAGCAATGTTCCAACAGGGCCCCGGCCCTTGTCGAGCTTGGCTTCAACAATCACACCCTCGCCGGGACGCGCCGCGTTTGCTTTCAGCTCAAGAATTTCCGACTGAAGCACAATGGCTTCTTCCAGCTTGTCGAGACCTTCTTTGGTATGCGCCGAGACTTCAACTGCCTGAATGTCCCCACCCATGTCTTCCACGAATATTTCGTGCTGGAGAAGTTCGTTTTTCACACGCTGCGGTTCAGCAGCCGGTTTGTCACACTTATTGATCGCGACGATGATCGGCACTTCCGCCGCCTTGGCGTGATTGATGGCCTCAATTGTCTGAGGCATCACACCATCGTCAGCTGCAACCACAAGGATCACGATGTCCGTTGCCTGCGCACCACGAGCACGCATGGAGGTAAAGGCTTCATGGCCTGGCGTATCAAGGAACGTGATCTTGTCACCCGAAGCGATGTTCACCTGATAGGCACCAATGTGCTGTGTGATACCGCCGGCTTCACCTGCGACCACATCTGTCTGGCGAAGCGCATCAAGCAAGGATGTCTTACCGTGGTCAACGTGACCCATAACGGTGACAACCGGCGCACGTGGCTGTTTCACTTCATCGGTGTCGTCGTCAGTCACCAGACCTTCTTCGACGTCTGCCTCGGAAACACGTTTCACCGTATGCCCCAGCTCTTCAGCGATAAGCTGCGCAGAGTCACTGTCGATCACATCATTAATGGTGACCATCTCACCTTGTTTCATCAGGATCTTGATCACGTCGACGGCACGTTCTGCCATCCGGTTGGCCAATTCCTGAACCGTGATCGCTTCCGGGATCACAACTTCACGGACAACCTTGGCAGCCGGACCGGTCTGGCCCATCGCCTTCTTTTTCTCACGCTCAGCGCGACGGCGCATGGCTGCAAGAGATTTCTGACGATCCCCATCAGAGCCACGGAGGGCACTGTCGATGGTGAGCTTGCCCGTGCGACGGCGTGGCTCGTTGCGACGTGTCGGCGTTGGCGCCGGACGCGCATCGCCTGGACGTCCGCGAGGCTTCTTGTCGTCGGCCTTGGCTGCTTTCGGCGCTGTCTTTGCGGCAGGCTTTACCTCTTCACCTGGGGGTGGGGGTGGTGTCGCATCAAGACGTTTTTGCGCTTCAATTTCCGCCTGGCGCTTGGCTTCTTCTTCAGCCTTCAGACGTTTTGCTTCTTCCGCTTCACGCTTGGCAGCTTCTGCTTCTTCTTTTGCCCGGGCCTTGTCTTCTTCCGCACGGCGCACAGCATCGATTTCTGCGCGCTTGCGATCTTCTTCTTCACGCACGCGCGCCATGTCGAGCGCGCGACCGCGGGCTTTCTTTTCTTCTTCCGTCAGGGTGCGAAGCACCATGCCGCTGCGATCTTTTTTCGGCGCTGGGGCCGGTGCCTTTGGCGCTGCAGGTTTTGGCGCAGCCGGTTTTTTCACCACCGTCTTCGGCGCTGGCGTTGCGACCTTCTTTTCTTCTGTCGCAGGCGCTGCCTTGCCTGTCGGCTTGATCGTGCGCTTCCGCTTTGTCTCAACGACAACCGATTTGGAGCGGCCATGCGAAATGTTCTGGCGCACATGTCCAGAGTCCACCGTCCGCTTCAGGCTGAGAGTTTTCCCGCCTGCTGGCTTCCGTTCGCCGTCGTCCGTCTGATCGCTCATTCTATTCCTTTACGTCGCCTGGATCTGTCTGATCGTTCCAGGCAGCAAGTCTGGCAAAGTCCGCCAGCACCTTTTCCTGCATACGTCCCATTTTCAGGGCTGCATGTACCACATTTGACCGCCCCAATGCCAAGCCCATTTGGGCAGAGCTGAGGCCTCGTATCACTGGCAGATCGTTTAAATCTGCCGCTTTTAGCTTTGCGCGGAGCCTGCGGGCCCCATCTCGGCCTGCATCCTCTGCCTCAATCATCAATGCGACCGGCTCTCGGTCGAGGGTCTCGAACGCCCGCTCAAGGCCCATGATCAGTTCTCCTGAGCGCCGCGCTAACCCTAAGGTTTCTGCCGCTCGCGCCTCCAGAAGCCGTTTCACGAGATCCGCCAGTCCTTCAGGGACTGTGACCTGCTGTTTCGCCGCCCGGGCAAATGCCTTTTTGACAATTGCCTGATCGAGCGCTTCCCGGGTCCCTGTGACCCAAATGCCTCGGCCGGGCAGCTTTTCTGCCAAATCCGGCCCAATGGTGCCGTCGGGCCCCACAACGAAGCGAATGAGCCCCGCTTTCGGTTGGCTCTCGCCTGTCGCGATACACCTGCGCTCTGACATTTCCTTGCCAGACTTTCCCCGGCTCGGTGTGTCATCACCAGGTCTGCCTGAGGGTGGCTTGTCTGAGGGGGGGTCGTTTGCCGGGGCTGCCGTCATGAGCAGCGCCCCTCAACCTTCAACCTATGCCTCAGCCTCCGGTGTTGCTTCTCCTTCGGCAGCTTCGCCGTTTTCTTCCTGCTCCTCAGCGTCTGCTTCAGCCGCTTCTGCTTCTGCGGCGGCTGCCAGTTCTTCTTCGGTCACCCATCCTGCCATCACGCGGGCTGCCATGATCATGGCCTGGGCTTCTTCAGCTCCAAGGTCGAAGCCGTCCAGGATACCATCCATCCGGGTGCGCTCTCCGTCGACATGCTCATACCACCCGATCAGATCATCAGTGACACAGCCTGCAACATCTTCGACTGTCTTAATTTCGTTTTCACCGAAAGCCACAAGCATCGCGGTGGTCACACCAGGCACTTCTGTTACTTCATCCTGCACACCCAGCTCGCGGCGCTTGGTGTCAAACTCGGCATTCTGGCGATCGATAAAGTCGAGCGCGCGGTTCTGAATTTCCTGCGCGGTTTCTTCATCAAAGCCTTCGATCTCAGCAATTTCCTCAACGGGAACGTAGGCTACTTCTTCAACTGACGAGAAGCCCTCTGATGCCAGCAACTGCGCAATCACTTCATCCACATCGAATGCCTGGACAAAAGTTTCAGAGCGCTGAAGGAATTCAGCCTGACGACGCTCAGATTCTTCCGCCTCTGTCAGGATGTCGATATCCCAGCCTGTAAGTTGCGAGGCGAGGCGAACATTCTGACCACGACGTCCAATTGCCAGTGACAATTGTTCATCTGGAACCACCACTTCAATACGCTGTGCATCTTCGTCGAGCACAACTTTCACAACTTCTGCCGGTGCAAGTGCATTAACGATGAAGCCCGCAAAATCATCCGTCCATTGGATGATGTCGATCTTCTCGCCCTGCAGTTCGTTCACCACAGCCTGAACGCGGCTACCGCGCATCCCCACGCAAGCGCCGACAGGGTCAATGGAATGATCGTTTGAGGTTACGGCAATCTTTGCGCGTGATCCTGGATCACGAGCGACTGCACGCACATCAATAATGCCGTCATAAATCTCCGGCACTTCCTGAGCGAAGAGCTGTGCCATGAACTGAGGATGTGTTCTGGACAGGAAGATCTGCGGCCCACGCTGTTCGCGGCGCACATCGTAAATGTAAGCGCGGATACGGTCTCCTGCGCGGAAAGCTTCACGTGGCAGGCCTTCGTCGCGACGGACAATTCCTTCGCCGCGGCCCAGGTCGACAATCACGTTGCCATATTCAGCACGCTTCACGATTCCGTGGACAATCTCGCCAATGCGATCTTTGTATTCTTCGAACTGACGCTCACGCTCTGCGTCACGTACTTTTTGCACGATGACCTGTTTTGCGGTCTGTGCGGCAATCCGTCCAAAATCAACCGGTGGCAACTCGTCTTCGATCAGGTCACCGACGCGCGCTGCCGGGTTCCGGCGCTGCGCATCTGTAACAGTGATTTCTGTCGCGTCATTGTCAATGACATCCACAACATCGAGCAATCGCACGAGACGAATTTCGCCGGTGTTTGGGTCGATGCGCGCGCGAATTTCATTTTCCGCACCGTAGCGAGACTTGGCCGCTTTCTGGATCGCTTCCGCCATTGCTTCGAGAACCAGTTCGCGTTCGATCGATTTTTCCCGCGCGACTGCATCAGCAATCTGCAGAAGTTCCAATCTATTTGCGCTCACAGCCTGAGCCATTGTCTCGTCTCCGTTTTAGCCTCGCGCCAAGGGCGCTAATGTTAAGCCTCGCGCCGGGGGCGCTAATGTCAAACCTTGCGCCAGTGGCGCTTAGAATTTCGTTTGTACCTGGTCCCTCAGGTGCCAGCTCCAGAGAGCCGTTTTCCGCTTTCATCAATCAAGGTGTCGGTCATCACCAGCCGCGCATCATTCACAAGCCGGAAAGGAAGGCCCACGATCTGCGGTTCGTCATGGCCGTCAATTTCCATGCGCAGCAGCACTTCACCATCTTCCATGGCCTGCAAAACACCGCGAAACCGTTTCCGGCCTGCAAGCATTTCTGAAAGCTCCAGTTTGGCCTCAAAGCCTGACCAGACATCAAAATCTTTTTCCCGCGTGAGCGGGCGGCCAATGCCAGGAGAGGAAACTTCCAGCGTGTAATTGTTCTTAATCGGATCTTCCACGTCGAGAATCGCCGATGCTGCGCGGCTGACACTCTCGCATCCCTCAACCTGCATCGTGCCGTCTGGCTTCTCCGCCATGAGCTGCAGGACAGATCCGCCTTCACCTGTAAGACGCACACGCACAAGCTCAAAGCCCAGATCAACAATGGCTGGCTCAACAAGATCAGCAATTCTGGTCGCAACAGCGCCCGGCGCAACCAAATGGCTGCGGTCGCTCGTATGTTCTGTGTTGCTCTCGCTCTGCATGAATTCAAGTCGTCCAAAAAGGTCCGTAAATCGGAGCCCAGATAACAAAAAAAGCGGGGCCCCGATCTGGAGTTCCCACTTTCAACAATCAGGCTAGGCCTGCTATGTGAAAATTCGTCTGCACATTACTCCCAGAAAGGGGGGCTTTTCAAGCTGTTTATTGAGACGGGTTTTGTCTCTATTGGGGAGATGGACCTCGGTTTTTGCGGCGGAAGGTCAGATAGACCGGGACTCGGCCTTCCCGGCCCGCTTTTGCCTCATAGCGGGTCCCCGGCCAATCATCGGGACGGATACGCCAGTCATCGGCGCATTCTGCCTGCCACTCAAATACTCCATGAGCCCTCACCTCGCGAAGCGTCCAGCGACTATAGTTCTTAATATCTGTCGCAACCCGAAACTCTGCCCCATCTTTCATGATGCGGGCCAGCTGATCCAAGGTTTCAGCGGACACAAAGCGGCGCTTATGGTGCCTCTTTTTGTGCCAAGGGTCTGGGAAAAGCAGGAATACGCGATCCAGTGAGGCATCTTCTAACCGCTCCAGCACGTCGCGAGCGTCATTGTGGTGGATGCGCACATTTGTGAGCCTTTTTGCCTCTATCTCGGCCAAAAGCTTTGCAACGCCATTGATGAAGGGCTCGCAGCCGATCAGCCCCACATTCGGATTTGCTGTCGCCTGGGCGACCAGATGTTCGCCACCGCCAAACCCAATTTCCAGCCAGACCTGCTCAACAGGTGTGTCAAACAAAGAGGATGGCGCGAGATTGTGTGTATCAAGCGGCACGGCAAGCTTTGGCAGCAGGTTCTCCATCAGGCTTTCCTGATGGCTGCGCAACTTATGGCCTTGCCGTCGCCCGTAAAGAAGACGCCGCCGACCGGGACTATCGGCAGGCGGCGTTTGTTTGTCTGACATTGGTTTTGAGCCCAAGAGCCTTAAGACAATTCTGCCTTGATGGCATCAACCAGGTCTGTCTTCTCCCAAGAAAACCCGCCATCAGCATCGGGCTCGCGGCCAAAGTGGCCATAAGCTGCGGTCCGTGCATAGATCGGACGCGACAGATTGAGGTGTTCACGAATGCCACGGGGGCTCAAGTCCATCGCCTTGGAGATGGCTGTTTCAAGCGCCGCTTCGTCGACATTCCCTGTGCCATGGGTATCCACATAGATGGACAAGGGCTTGGAAACACCGATCGCATAAGCAAGCTGCAGGGTGCACTTGTCCGCAAGACCGGCCGCCACAACGTTTTTGGCTACATAGCGAGCGGCATAGGCAGCGGAACGGTCCACCTTGGTCGGGTCTTTCCCAGAGAAGGCACCACCACCGTGAGGGGCCGCACCACCATAGGTATCCACAATGATCTTACGACCTGTAAGGCCTGCATCGCCATCAGGTCCACCGATCACAAACAGGCCGGTCGGGTTCACGTAGAATTCGTCTTCAGGACACATCCACCCCTCTGGAAGCACTTCTTCCACCACGGGGCGAACAAGCTCGCGAATGCCCGCCTGGTCCAAGCCTTCGTCATGCTGGGTCGACACCACCACAGATGTGGCACCTACCGGCTGACCATTCACGTATTTCAGTGTCACCTGACTCTTGGAGTCTGGTCCAAAGCCTTTGACTTCACCGCTATGACGCAGCTCGGCCATGCGTTTCAGGATCAGATGCGAGTAATAGATCGGCGCTGGCATCAGCACAGGGGTCTCTTTGCAGGCATACCCGAACATAATGCCCTGGTCGCCCGCGCCTTCATCCTTATTGCCAGCAGCGTCAACGCCCTGTGCGATATGAGCGGACTGAGCATGAAGGTGAACTGCAACGTCAGCGTTTTTCCAGTGGAAACCATCCTGCTCATAGCCAATGTCTTTGACTGCAGCGCGGGCTACGTCCTCAATCTTTTGAGGTGTGATGCTATCAGGTCCACGAACCTCTCCAGCCAGCACGATCCGATTCGTCGTTGTCAGCGTCTCGCACGCGACACGTGAGTACGGGTCCGCTTCCAAGAAGAGGTCCAAGACCGCATCTGAAATTCGGTCGCAAACTTTGTCTGGATGACCTTCGGAAACTGACTCACTGGTAAATAGATAATCTGATCGTGGCACGCTCATACGTCTCCCAAATTAGCCTACAGAATCTTTATGTACGAAGCTTGCTGCGGGCGTGCTTTAGTGCGGTGGCTGTTCTTGCAAGGTTTTAGGATGGGGTCAAGGTGAGACATTGCCCCTTGAGAAGCCTTACTGCTGGCTGGATGGCTTTCGTGCCAATACTTTGACCAAATCCAGGACACGTTTTCTTACATCTGCGTCTTCGATTGAGGAAAAGGCTGCTGTTAGCGCCACACCCTCTGCGGTCGACAGAAAGTCCAGATTGAAATCGGCAGCGGGTGTATCTGAGAATCCCGATGCCGACTGCCCGCCATTTGTCGCCAGGCCATCGTAAAAATAGTCCACAGGCACATTCAGCGTCTGGGAAATCTGATAGAGCCTGCTTGCTCCAATGCGGTTCGAGCCTTTTTCGTATTTTTGCACTTGCTGGAACGTGAGGCCAAGCTGTTCACCGAGCGCTTCCTGGCTCATACCGACCAGCATGCGCCGCATACGGACCCGGGAACCGACATGAATGTCGATGGGATTGGGTGTCTTTTGCGGCAATTCTGACCTCATTATTCTTGTTTTTCGGATGTTCAGCTGCCCACAGAAGGCGTTGAACCGGCAACCGTCATACCCCTGAGATCTGCCCTCACGGTTCAATACCAATGGGTGAGGAACCTATCGCTCAGGAACCTATGGCTGTTACCGGGCACACTCCTACTAAGGACCTTGGCAAAAAACGCATTGCACTCCAAATGCAACCATAGGTTAGAGCCTTTTTGGGTGGCCTAAAAGTCTTATTCTTGAAAAGGACTACCTCGCCCTGGCTGGCTTCGCCAAAGTCAGGGCAGCAATTGCTGCCAGCAGCATGAGAAAGATCCAATCACCTAAGCGCGCATAGAGGGTCGGGGGCAGCGCCTCAGGGAGTTTGCTGTCAATCGCACCTTCGCGGTTGAGGGGCACGGCATCCAGAATCCGCCCGAATGGATCAATCATCGCAGATATGCCCGTGTTGGCAGAACGGGCGACGGGCAATCCCTGCTCGACGGCGCGAAGCCTCGCCTGCGCAAGATGCTGATATGGCCCTGCAGAACTGCCAAACCAGGCATCGTTGGTCACATTGACCATCCAGCCGGGGCGCTCAGCCCCAACGACACCGCTGGAGAAGATAACCTCATAACAAATCAGCGGACTCACACTCGGGGCTCCCGGCACTGCCAGGGTCCGCGGACCCGGTCCGGATTGATAGCCTCCGCGCAACTGCGTCAACTGCCGCAGTCCGATCGCCTCAAGGACAGATTGGAAGGGGAGATACTCCCCAAAAGGAACCAGATGGGCTTTGTCATAGGTCTCCCGGATTCCGCCGTCCGGTCCGATGATGTGTAGGGAGTTGAAGAATTTTCCAAGTTCCCGGTCTGGTCTGGTTTCGTCTGGCTCGCCACGGACAGCGCCCAACAGCAACACACCGCCGGGCGCCAGAACGCGAGAGATAGCAGACCGCAGGACAGGTTCCCGGTTGACGATGAAGGGCAGCGCAGATTCCGGCCAAATGACGTGTGTTGGCATTGCCCCCAGATCACCCGGCACATCGCTCATGCGTAAAAACTGCCCGACAATCTCCTGGCGGTTTTCCGGTTTCCATTTTTCCCTCTGAGGAACATTTGGCTGCACAAGCCGGAGGGTCACGCCTTCGACCCACGCCTCGCTCGATGCCATAAGACGGACGGCCCCGCCAAACCAGACGAGACCCAACACGGCAAAAGCGACCGCTGCCGGGCGCCAAACACCGAGCTCCCTCATGCCGTTATCATCGCGTACTTGTCTGCGCCGGGGATCATAGGAAGCGATTGTCAGGAACGTCACCAGGACCAACAGTGTTGCCCCATAGGGGCCGAACAACGCCACGCTCTGCATCAGCGAGTCTGAGGCCGTGACGGTATGGCCTGGCAGGTTCCACGGGAGTCCCGTCAGAATATGTCCGCGCAGCCATTCTGCGACAGCCCATGTCACCGCCAAGGTCAGCGTTCGGCGATATCCCGCCCCCCAATGGCAACGCGCCGCCGCAAAGGCTGCGGCAGTAAAAAGCGCCAGGCCAGCAGGGAGCCCGGTAACCGCAAAAGGCAAGAGCCAACCAAACATTTCCGCCTCGACGAGGAAGGCTTCCCCGATCCAGTAGAGACTTCCTAGAAAATAGCCAAACCCAAACCACCAACCGATGGCAGCCGCAGCCCGCGCTGGCCTCCAGTTCTCCCTGGTCGGCGTATCAGTTCCATCAAGAAGCCAAACGACGCAAGGCAGTGTTATGAGCAATATGGCGAAGAGATGGATCGGCGCGTGCGCCGCAACGCTCAGCAAGCCCAGCCCAAATGCCGTGGCGAAACGTTGCCACCCTGTCAGCGCCTGCAGCCGGACCGCTAGCCCTTCCAGCATCATAAACCCGCGACCGACAGCATCGGTCACTCTATTGGCTTCAGGGCTTTTCATTTAAATCGAGCGAGGCATCAATTGGATCGACAGGCGATAATGCGCCGACGCCTGAATCCTGTTCCGCGTCATTTTCTTCTGATGCTGCTTTCGGCGCGATGGTTTCTTGGTGGATGTGGAGACGCTTGATCCGGCGCGGGTCTGCATCGCGGATCTCAAACTCGATGCCTGCAGGGTGCAAAATCAGCTCGCCCCGCTGTGGGATACGTCCAACCAGCGAAAACACCAGACCGCCCAGGGTGTCAGAATCGTCATCCTCGGTTCTATCGACAAGCGTCAGCTGCAACATATCTTCAAGGTCTTCGATCGGAGCCCTGGCTAACGCATCAATAGATCCATCGCTCAATCGAATAAGAGGTGCACGCTCTGCAACATCATGCTCGTCCTCAATATCTCCCACGATTTCCTCAACAAGGTCTTCAATCGACAAAAGACCATCGGTGCCGCCATATTCATCAACCACCAGCGCCATATGAATGCGCGATGATTGCATTTTCAACAGCAGGTCACGGGCCGGCATTGAAGGGGGCACAAACAGCACCTGTCGGCGGATTGTTCTCAAATCAAAGGAGCCGCGGTCGTTTGGGTGAGACGCCATCCAAGCCAAAACGTCTTTGATGTGCACCATGCCGATGGGCTCATCGAGCGTTTCGCGATAGACCGGCAAGCGAGAATGGGATTTTTCTCGGGTGAGAGAGAGCAGGTCATCCAGCGATGCTGAAACATCCACCGCAACAATATCGGCACGGGGGACCATTACGTCATCGACCCGCTGTTCGGCGAAGCTCAAAATATTCATCAACATATGGCGTGCCTGTGGCCCCAGTTCATCGGTCGCCTCATGGCCACCGATCACTGTCTCAATGCTTTCGCGCAGACTCTGATCTTCCGTCCGACGCGGAAGCTTTTTCACAACCCAGGCCATAAGGCGCGCCCAGGTGCCTGGTCGGTGCATCGCTGCCCCATCCGTCGTCCTCATGCGATGTTCTTTCCCATCCCCGCTCATTGTTTCTTTTCCCGGGGCCTTTCATCCGGTTCAACCGTATAGGGATCTGCGATCCCATAAAGCTTCAACAGCTCTCGTTCCCGCTTTTCCATTTTTTCTGCGTCTTCGTCGTCCACGTGATCATACCCTAAAAGATGCAGAACGCCGTGCACAACAAGATGGGCGAGGTGGTCATCAAAACTCTTGCGCTGCGTTTTGGCCTCCGCCTTCACGGTCTCGTAGGCGAGCGCAATATCTCCCAGCGAGGAGGGTTCATCATAAAGAGCACCTGCTGGCGTGGGCGCATTGGGAAAGGAGAGCACATTTGTGGCTTTGTCTTTTCCGCGGAACTTCCGATTTAGAGATCGTACGAATATGTCATCAGCCAAAAGCACACTGAGCTCCGCCGCTGAGGAGGTTCCATCATGTTCAAAGACTGCCTGCGCCAGGCGGAGCACAATCTCCTCAGCATCAGCATCCCATTCGCCACCCGCCCGCGAGATTTCCACCGAAAGGTAGGGAGCCTCAACGCTCAAGCTCTCTTCATCATTCGTAGGTTCCGCGCTCACGATCAATCACTAGCCTTCTTGCCACTATTGGACAGCAGGTCTTTTTCATCCGCCCCGTAGGCTTGGACAATGCGGGTCACCAATGGATGGCGGACAACGTCCCGCGCTGTGAACTTCACCGTGGAAACCCCTTTAACGCCTTCAAGGACGCGCAACGCATCGCCCAGGCCGGACTTTGCCCCCAGGGGCAAATCAACCTGGCTTGGGTCACCGGTAATCGCCATGCGGCTGTTCTCACCTAGACGGGTCAGAAACATCTTCATCTGCACTGGCGTACAGTTTTGCGCTTCATCCAAAATAACAAATGAATTCGCCAGGGTCCGCCCGCGCATGAACGCGAGTGGTGCGACTTCAATCTCTCCAGACTCAAGCCCTGCCATGACCTGTTCGCCTGGCAGACTGTCATAGAGCGCGTCATAGAGCGGGCGCAGGTATGGATCGATTTTTTCGCGCATGTCGCCCGGCAGGAAGCCCAAGCGTTCTCCGGCCTCTACGGCAGGGCGCGATAGAATGATCCGGTCAACCTTCTTTTGAAGCAACATGGAAACGGCGACTACAACCGCAAGATAGGTTTTGCCGGTACCTGCAGGCCCAACACCGAAAACAAGTTCATTGTCTAAAAGAGACTGTAGATATGTCCCTTGTGTCGGCGACCGTGGTGAGATCACGCGCTTGCGTGTTGTGATCTGCAGTTTTTTGTTTGCCCCGGATCCGCGTTCGCGTTCTGCCTTTGGCGCATTGGCCATTCGAATTGCCCCATCCACTTCGCCGGGTGTCACTTCGAGACCCGATTTCAACCGCGCGTAAAGATCTTTGACGACCGCTTCGGCCCGTTCCCGCGCATGCACCGTACCGGTCAAGACCAGTTCATTGCCGCGGGAGGTGGCCAAGACACCGAGCTCCTGTTCCAGGCGCGCAAGATGCCGATCATGCTCCCCAAACAATTCACTCAACAGCCCGTTGTCATCAAAATTGATAACCAGACTTCCCTTTTTTTCATCGGGGCGTCCTTCGGTCGATAAGGTCAAGTCTGGTTGGCTCCTTGATCAAGATGGGTTGAGACAAGCGTCGCAGACAGAGAGTTTGCAAACCCCCTGTCGATGGTCACTTCAGCAAAATGCCCAAACGCTGCTTCTGGCGCCTCTACATGCACGGACTGAAGATAGGGTGAGCGGCCGACCAGCTGACCGTCCTTTTTTCCACGTCGGTCCAGGAGCACGCTCATTGTGCGACCCTCGCAGGATTGATTGAACGCTGCCTGATCGATGTTCAGCTTTTCCTGCAGACGGGCCAAGCGTTCGGCCTTAACAGCCTCTTCGACCTGCACCGTTTCTCCTGCTGCCGGTGTTCCTGGCCGCGGTGAATATTTGAACGAATAGGCCTGTGCGTATCCAACCTCACCGACGAGAGACAGAGTGTCCTCGAAGTCCTGATCTGCCTCTCCCGGGAAGCCAACAATAAAGTCAGATGACAGAGCAATATCAGGGCGCGCTTCACGAATACGCTCGATCAGGCGCAGATAGGAGGCAGCATCATGCTGCCTGTTCATCGCGGTGAGAATATTGTTCGAGCCCGACTGAACCGGCAGATGCAGATAAGGCATCAGAACATCCACTTCGCCATGGGCGCGGATCAGCTCATCATCCATGTCTCGCGGGTGGCTGGTCGTGTATCGAAGACGGTCAATGCCATCAATCTCCGCCAGCGCATAGATCAGACGCCCGAGGGACCAGTCTTTTCCATCCGATCCTTCCCCGTGATAGGCGTTGACGTTCTGGCCGAGGAGCGTGATTTCGCGCACACCACCGGCCACCAGATCTTTCGCTTCCTGGATGACTTTGGCAACGGGTCTCGAAAACTCTGCGCCCCGCGTATAAGGAACCACACAGAAGGCACAGAATTTGTCACAGCCTTCCTGAACGGTAAGAAATGCGGTTCGGCCGCGCGCAATGGTTTTCTTCTTCTCCGGCGCGGGCAAGGCGTCGAATTTGTCTTCGACCGGAAAATCCGTCTCGACGATGCCGTGTGAGCCATTGTCTGTGCGCTTCAGGAGGTCAGGCAGGCGGTGATAACTCTGCGGACCGAAGACGAGGTCAACGACCGGTGCACGGCGGACCATCTCTTCCCCTTCAGCCTGAGCGACACAGCCAGCAACGCCGATGGTCATCGACCCGCCGTGGCGTTCACGCTCCTCCTTCAGGGCGCGTAAGCGGCCTAGCTCCGAGTAAACTTTCTCGGCGGCCTTTTCGCGGATGTGGCAGGTGTTCAGAATGACGAGGTCGGCGGTTGCCGGGTCCAGTGTTTCAGCATAACCAGCCGGTGCCAGTACGTCCGCCATGCGGTCGCTATCATAGACATTCATCTGGCAGCCATAGGTCTTAATGAAAACCGATTTCTTTTCGGTCCCCGTGACGGATTGTGCTGACTCCTGGTCAGCCAGTCGGTCTGGGGTCTCACTCAAATGATTTGGCACTTCGGCGCTTTGAACTCCGCTCGGATGCTGCTCTAGCTGGTTGGTCTTATCGCACTTCCCGTCGGCGGACTGGGTCCACATCACCTGGAAACGCTCTAGACCGGATCATATAGAGCCAATCGCTTAATATTACCATGACGGAAGGGTTTTCGGCAGGCCTATTCGGCTGCAATGGTGGGCCGGCTTTTCTGGTCAGAATGCCCAGTAGGAGCCGGATTTTCGTCCTCTGGCTCTGCCTCGGTGGTCGGCACCTCTCCTGCTATCGCCCGTTTCATGCCGATACTCGACTGCGCCTCACAATAGGCCGCGAGCTTTTTCCGGTTGCCGTGGGTGTCGACGGTTACCGGTTCATGGAACTCTACAACAACTTCAAACGGACCAAGACCAAAGGCCTCCCAGAGGTGCGGGCCTAAATCCATGTCGCCATACCAGGCGAAATAGGGGCGAAACTGACGTCCCATGGGCATGCCGCAGAGCTTTGTATAGGTGATGGAAACCGGCTGAACATGGACCGGCTTGGCGTCTTCCCCCGCCCCAACGGCCATTTGGGCGACGGCCATGAGCGCGCTCTTGAACGGCAGAACCCGGTTGCCATCACTAGAGGTTCCTTCTGGGAAGAGTACCAGCGTATCGCCGCCGGAAATCCGGTCATGGATCTCATTTGCTGTGGCGGCAGCCTTCGTCCGACGCTCCCGGTCCACAAAGACCGTTTCCTGCAAGCGGGCCAGGGTGCCAAAGAAGGGCCAGGCCGCAACTTCTTTCTTCGCGACAAAGGAAAGTGGCGTCACCGACCCCAGAACAGGAATGTCTAGATAAGAATTATGGTTGGACGCGATGAGGCACGGCCCGTCCCTAAAAGGCGTTCCACGCACCGTCACTTCAATGCCGATAATCCCACAAAGAATACGGTGAAACCGAACAGGCAGTTTTTTGGCATAGGGGCGGTTGAGCTTGACGCCCAGCCATTGCACCGGCGTTATCATCAAGGCCGTCATGACAAAAAGGAAGAGTTTGCTTCCAGCGCGAACATTTTTCACGAGACCCATCCTCCCGCTCCCCTACCCATCAGGTGGCACGCCGCGCGGCAGTTTCACCGCTACTTGGTGCTGGGAGCCTTTTTTGAATCGGCGAGCGGAATGCCATAGAGCTCCAACCGGTGATCGACCAAGTTAAAGCCCAGCTCACGCGCAACAATCTGCTGAAGCCGTTCGATTTCATCATTGTGAAACTCGATGACTTCCCCCGTCTGCAAATTGATCAAATGATCATGGTGTTCTTCAGTGACCTGCTCATATCGAGAGCGACCGTCCCGGAAATCATGCCGCTCCAGAATGCCTGCCTCTTCAAACAGGCGAACGGTCCGATAAACAGTGGCAATCGAAATCTTGTTGTCGATGGCCGCAGATCGGCGATAGACCTCCTCCACATCAGGATGGTCACTTGCCATGGACAGAATGCGCGCAATCACACGGCGCTGCTCCGTCATCCGCATGCCTTTTTTGACACACAGATCCTCGATGCGCTGAGGATCATCGTCTGCAGATTTGATGCGTTCTGTTTCAGGCATCTCTTGTCGTTCCGGCCGCCACTGTTGAAAGTTGTCCAAGTTTAGTCTTTTGGGTCTTCCTTGTCACCCAACGACACGCTTCATTGTCAGGGAATCGACGCGCGTCCCATCTTCCCGCTTGTAATAGGCGGCACGCCGACCGACCACCTCAAATTCTGAGCTTCGATAGAGTCTGAGCGCGGCCTCATTGTCCTCCGCCACATCAAGAAAGACCGTTGAGACACCCTCTTCAAGCATTATCCCCAGAAGAAATGTGCCAATGCCTGTGCCTCGCGCCTCTGGCAGCACACCAATAGTGAGGATCTCCGCCTCTCCGTCAATCGCGCGCATCAAGATGAAACCAACCGGCTGATCTGAGGCGCGGTCGGTCGCGATGACACCGTGCATGCCAGGTGTTGCAAAGAGGGAGGCCATGCTTTCGGGTGACCAGGCTTCGCTGAAACAATGGCCGTGCAATGCTGACAATATCTCAGCATGGGTGCCCTTTACCTGTTCTATGCGAAGCGCGTCACTCACGAGGGTTCACTCGGGGATGCGGTCAACGGCTTCTTTGGCAGCTTGGCGTCCGGCGCGCGCAGGTAGAGCGGCCCTGGTAATTCTTCCGTTTCCGTTGGGCGGTCCGCTGCGATCTCGGCTACCACCCGCGCATCGGGAAGCGCGGCGGCAGAGGCAAGAGCAATAGTGTGGACGTGGCTTGTCAATCGATCACGCACGAGTGCCGCCCCCGTCCCAACGCATATGAGAGCCCGATCGGGAACATGGGTGGCGACCTCATCCAGAGACACCAAGGCCGCTTCAGTGATACTCGCGCCACTTGCTGCAAAGCATTGAAGATAGGCTTCGTTCCGCCGAGCATCGAAAGTTGCGACGATTGCCGCGTCTTCCTTTGTCTCTCGCCTCACAGGCCAAGCGATGGCTTCGAGCGTCGTGACTCCGATCAGCGGTTTGCCTGCCGCCACAGCCAATCCGCGCGCAGTCGCAAGCCCGACGCGCAGCCCGGTAAAAGTGCCAGGCCCCACGGTTACCGCAAACGCATCCAGATCCTCAAAGGCGAACCCTGCTTCTGCTTGAACCTCTTCAATCATCGGCACCAGGGCTTCGGCATGGCCCTTGGGCATGGGTGACAAGCGGTGCGCCGCGACAGCGCCATCCCGCCACAGAGCGACGGAGCAGGCAGCCTGTCCGGTATCAATAGCGAGAAGAGAGGTCATGTTTTTGGATTCAGTGGCAGCTATCAGACGATGGAACAGGCATCGTCGAATGCGAGGCGCGGTGAGCGCTCAAACATTTCTCTGCTCGCATCCCCATACCCAATATTGCAGATGAAGTTCGCCTTCACCTTGCCGTCAGGGAAGAAAGCCTCATTGACCATGTCTGGCACGAAACCGGACATGGGTCCGCAGTCAAGACCCAGCGAGCGGGCGGCGATCATGAAATACGCGCCTTGCAGGCTTGAGTTGCGAAAGGCCGTTTCCTGAATGAGCGGATCATTGCCAGCAAACCAATTCCGTGCATCCGGATTGTGTGGGAAGAGTTCCGGGATCTTTTCAAAGAACTCAAGGTCATAGCCAATGATGGCGCAAGCCGGCGCTTCCTTGGTCTTGCCCTGGTTTTGCGGCAGGAGTGCGGGCATCAGTTTTTCTTTGGCTTCATCAGAACGCACAAAGACGATCCGAGCGGGTGAACAGTTCGCGCTGGTCGGCCCCATTTTCATGAGATCGTACAGCTCTTTCAGCATCTCATCGGAAACGGGTTTGTCCGTCCACGCATTAAATGAGCGCGCGTTTCTGAAAATCGTATCCAGCGCCGCCCCGTCCAACGTCCCCATAGTCTGTCCTTATCCTTGTGTGCTTCGCGTCGCGATCAAACGGCGCGGACTTCTTCAATTTCCGGCACGAAATGCTTCAGCATGTTTTCAACGCCGTGCTTGAGTGTCTGTGTTGATGCAGGACACCCCGCACAGGCGCCGACCATGTTGAGATAGACAATGCCTTTATCAAATCCCTGAAAGGTGATGTCTCCGCCATCCTGCGCCACGACCGGGCGGACACGCGTGTCGAGCAGCTCTTTGATCTGGCCGACGATCTCGGAATCATCTTCCGTCACTTCATCTGGGTCCGCGCTCGCCGCACCGTCGGTCATGAGAGGTGCGCCAGATGTGAAATGCTGCATGATGGCGCCCAGAAGAGCTGGCTTAATGTGCTGCCATTCCACCTCACCTTTGGTGATGGTGACAAAGTCCGCACCAAAAAAGACGCCAGCGACCCCATCGACCTCGAAGAGTGCTTTTGCCAGCGGCGAGCGCTCGGCGGCAGTGGCATTGGGGAAGTCAGCCGCGTGGCCCTCGCCCAGCACATCCTGGCCGGGCAGGAATTTGAGAGTTGCTGGGTTTGGCGTTGATTCCGTCTGAATAAACATGCGCCTGCTCCTTAAATTGCTTGGCCCCTGATATCCCTTTGATGAAAAAGGGTTTTTGGGCCGTTTCTCACCTCTAAATGGCGGAAATGGCGCTAGTATTCAAGCCCAACCAGACTAGTCAGGTATTTCAGCCCCCAAATCGGCTGGAAACAGGTAAAAACTCACGCCAGATCGTGGATTTCGTCTTCTGTGAGCGATCCTGGAACCACGGTCACTGGAATAGAGAAACCTGCCCCGACACCCGCAGCCGCCATCTGCACCAGGGGACCCGGCCCTTCTTTTTTATCCGTCCCGGCGGCCAGCACCAGAATGGATATGGCCGGATCTTCCTTGATCATGGCTTTCACAATATCGGCCTTCTTGCCCTCGCGGATTTCAAGCTCCGGCATGAGGCCTGACACCTCGTTCACCCGGGCCGCATGGCGGTGAAGAATGCGCTCAGCTTCCTCGCGGGCCTCTTCCTTCATGAGGTTTTCAACACCCAGCCAATGCTCAAAGCCGCCAGGCTCCAGCGCTGCCAGCAAGACGAGCCCACCCTTTGTGTGGCGCGCACGGCGCGCGGCAAAGTGGATCGCCACTTCACATTCAGATGTCTCATCGACGACGACCAGAAACTTCCGCCGCTTAATCGGGGCAGCGTCTGTATCTTTCGCCATTTCTGTTTCTTTGGCTGTCATGGGAGACATGCTGCCACCGGTCAGGCGGCGCGTCTACGGCCAAAAACGCACCAAATCAGCGTTACTTCAGCAAAATGTTCGTGATTTCGCGGAGCTGGGTACGGGCGCGCAGCAGGTAGAAGCCCTGTGAGGCCAGGTGACTTGGTTGGATTTGTGCATCCGGCGCACCGTTCACAACCACCATGGGTGAGAGCATGGCTGCCTTCAGCATGCTGTCGAGCATCTGCTCCCAGGCGGTGTTCAGCTCGCGCTCGGTGATGAGCGTGTCAAAGTCTTTGCCCAGTGCATCCAGCAACAGATAGTAAGCGTAGAGCTGGCCCTTCACATTGTAGAAGTGATCATCAGCGGACGTGTCGATGAAACTTCCGGAATTTTCAACAACTGCCTGGTCGAGCACCGCAGACGATGAACCAATATCGAGGGCTATGCGATCGAGCGTTGCCATGAGGTTATCACCGCGGCGCTCAAATACGGCTTCGCCTGCGGCGAGGCGCACATTGTATTTGAGAAGCGCATTGCGGGCTTCGCGGTATTGCGCTTCTGAAGAGGCGCGGGGCATCAACGATACGGACGGGTCCCAGACCCAAACGTCGCCTGCATATTGCAGCAGGCCAGAGGCCGATTGCAGGTCCGGGTCAGCCTGACTGGAGCCGCGTGTGCGACCTAACTGGTCAGTGAGTTCAAACGAGAAGCGCGCGAGCGCCGAGACAACGCCCTGCTGATAGTTCGGCATATTGTCGAGGAAAGCTGACGGCACAAACCAGGGATCGTTTGATGTCCAACGCTTGTCATTGACTTCGCGCTGGATAAGCGCCGCCGTCATCGCCACAGCATGGGACCCGCCGGGCACCACATCTTCGGCAGCCGGGCGGAAGTTTGGATCGTCTTCAATGTCATTGATCCAAAGACCACCGACCACATAGTAAAGAAACAAGAAAACCAGGACGCTGATGCCGGTCTTGCGCGCCGCGCCGCCTTTAAAGAAACGGCCGAGATTGCCGATCTTGAGTGAGGGCTTGAATGACGGAAAAGAGCCACCTTTGCGGTACATCCAGCGATGCTTCAGACGATCTTTGTAACCACCGAGCGTATCACGGAGGGTCATGTGGCTTCCTTTTTACCCGTTGTTCAACGGCCTTCTATGACTGCGTTTTCGAACCACAAAAGTCTGCACCTTTTGTTGAAAACGCTCTTGGTGAAATGTGGGCGCTTTAACGCTCTTGTTCAAGCGCTGCCACCAAATGGTCAAAATACAGATCAGTTACCATTCATGATGGGCTTAACCAGATCGTCCACCGCTTTCACCTGCCCCAGAAGCTTGGGAAGATCCTCAAACGGCAAAGCACTTGGCCCGTCGCATTTCGCATTGTCCGGGTCTTCATGGGCTTCGAGGAAAAGGGCCGCAACACCTACTGCAACACCGGCGCGCGCCAGATCATAAATCTGTTCGCGACGACCGCCGGACGCTTTTGATCCTGGTGCACGGGTTTGCAGCGCATGGGTCACGTCAAAGACAATCGGCACATCATTGTTTTCGTTTTTGATGACGCCGAAGCCCAGCATGTCGACCACCAGATTGTCATAACCAAAACTGGAGCCTCGCTCGCAGACCATGATCTGGTCATTGCCGCATGACTTGATCTTGTCGACAATGTTAGGAATCTGCTGTGGGCTGAGGAATTGCGGCTTCTTCACATTGATCGGCAAACCAGCCTCGGCAATTGCGCGCACAAGATCTGTCTGGCGCGCAAGGAAGGCCGGGATCTGCAGTACGTCCAAGACTTCCGATGCAGGTTTCACCTGCTCGATCTCGTGAATGTCGGAAATCACCGGCACGCCAAAGGTCGATTTGATTTCCTGAAAAATCTTCAGGCCTTCATCCAGGCCAGGCCCCCGAAAGGAGTCCACCGATGAGCGGTTCGCTTTGTCGAAGGAGGCTTTGAAGATGTAGGGCAACCCAAGCTTCGTCGTCTGCTCGATATAGAGCTCTGCCGCCTTCATAGCCATGTCGCGGGACTCAATGACGTTCACGCCACCAATCAAAGTGAGTGACTGGTCATTGCCTATGTCAATGCCTGCAACGGTGACTGTGTTCATCACGATCTCTCCTAACCAATGACTCGCGCCTCAGGCGCGTTGCTTAAATGAGCACCAAAAGTTGCGCCAAGGGTGCGCATCTTTTGGCACAGTTTGCCAATTCTGAATGCAACACGCCTTAGACAAAACCAACAATCTCTTTCACCTTCGCTAGAATTGGCTGTGCGATTGCATCCGCACGCTCACCGCCACTTTTGAGTACAGAGTCAATGTAAGCCGTGTCCTCCATCAGGCGTGCCATCTCACCGGTAATGGGCGAGAGCTTCTCATTGGCAAGCTCTGCAAGGGCTGGCTTGAAGCTGGAGAATTGCGATCCGCCATGTTCCTGAAGCACTGCTTCTTTCGTCATATCAGCGAGAGCCGCGTAGATGCCTACAAGATTATCTGCTTCGGCACGTTCTTTGAGGCCCTCAAGTTCTGAGGGCAGGGGCTCGGGATCGGTGCGCGCTTTGCGGATCTTCTTTGCAATATCATCGGCAGAATCCGTCAAGGTGATCCGGCTCATGTCTGAGGGATCTGATTTGGACATTTTTTTGGATCCGTCGCGCAGGCTCATGACCCGGGTCGCCGCACCCATAATCAAAGGTTCCGGCAAGGGGAAAAATTCTTCGCCGCCGAACGCTGCAAAATCATTGTTGAACTTCTGGGCAATGTCGCGGGCGAGTTCCAGATGCTGTTTCTGGTCATCCCCCACCGGCACATGAGTGGCGCGATAGGCCAGAATGTCTGCAGCCATCAGCACCGGATAGTCGTAGAGACCGACAGAGGCGTTTTCGCGGTTCTTGCCCGCCTTTTCCTTGAACTGGGTCATGCGGTTCAGCCACCCCATGCGCGCCACACAGTTCAGCACCCAGGTGAGTTCCCCGTGGGCGGATACTTTGGACTGGTTGAAGATCACCTGTTTTTCAGCATCAACACCGGCGGCAATATAGGCGGCGGCGACTTCACGTGTGTTGTGGGCCAGTTCTTTTGGATCCTGCCAGACCGTGATCGCGTGCATATCGACAACGCAATAGATGCATTCATGGGTTTCCTGGAGACCCACAAAATTGCGGATCGCGCCCAGATAGTTTCCCAGATGCAGGTTTCCGGTGGGTTGAACCCCAGAAAACACGCGATTGGTTGGCTGTTCCATTATTCTACTCATCCTTGTTCTCTCATCGCGCTTCCCGGGCGGCGAACCCCAAAATCTGACTTGGCACTTCGCCTGGAAGCGCTTTGCTGCTGTCGCTTTGGACCACGACAACTGAAACGAGGGTATGCGCTGACAGGGCAGGCCTTGCAATACCCGAGATGCGCTTTTCTCAACGTTAACCGCGTCGGAACATGGCTTTCAGCTCACCAAGGTGCGCCGTGCCCGTCGCTATGACGGCAAGACTGAGCAGGAGCCCACCACCTGCGATCAGCACGCCAAGGGCGATGATGCCCTCCCAGAAGCTTGCGGCGAGGTAGGGCGCGGCCATCGCAGCCCCATACCAAAGGCCGACACCCATCGCCGCAGCTGAAGCGAGAAGACGGGGAAGCCGAGATTTTAATCTCGCATCCATCTCGTAATGGCCTTCGCGCATGAGGCGGCCCCCGAGCAGGGCCGCATTGACCCAGGCGGCGGCAGAGGTTGCCAGCGCAATGCCCACATATCCAATCCAATAGAAGAGGATGAGAGAGCCGGTAATGTTCACCGCAATGCCGATGGCGGCATAGCGCATGGGCGTTACCGTGTCTTCGCGGGCAAAGAAGCCTGGCGAAAATACTTTGGTCAGCACAAAGGCGGGCAAGCCGATAGCAAAGGCGGCGAGGGCGAGTGCCGTGCCTGCAGTATCTTCAGCGGTGAAGGCGCCGCGCTCAAACAGAACCTGAATGATGGGGGCGGGGATCACCGCAAGGGCAATGGAGGCTGGCACCGTCAACAACATGGCAAATTCAAAGGCGCGGTTCTGCGCATTGTTGGCGCCGCTGGTATCGTCTGCCCGGAGTCGTCTTGACAGGTCCGGCAGCAGCACAATGCCGATGGCGATGCCCACCACGCCCAGAGGCAGTTGGTAGATGCGGTCCGCGTAATAGAGAAGAGAAACAGCCCCGTCCTGCAGGCTCGCAATGATGGAGCCGATCAGAAGATTGATCTGGGTGATGCCGCCTGCAATGACACCGGGAATTCCAAGGGTGATGAGCCGCTTCACACCGGGCGTCATGCGGGGCCAGCGGAGGCGAATAGAAAAGCCGGCGCGTTTCACCGCGATCATCATTAAAGTGAACTGCGCGGCACCTGCAATGGCGACACCCCAGGACAGAACGAGACCCGGGTTCTCAAAATGGGGGGCGGCAAACCAGATGGCGGCGATCAGCACAATGTTGAGCAAGATGGGCGCTGCGGCGGCGGCCGTAAACCGACCGACCGAGTTCAGCACCGCCGACAGGAGTGCCACAAGCGACATGAACATGAGATAGGGGAAGGCGACGCGGGTAAAGAGAATGCCCATCTCGAACTTGTCCGGCGTGTCCGCAAAGCCCGGCGCGATCACATACATGAGCCAGGGCATGGCAAGCTGGGCCGCCAGGGTGAGCAGGATAAGTGTCGTCAGCAGGACAGAGAGCGCTTCTTCCGCAAAGCGTTTGGCGGAAGCTTCCCCCTCTCCTTCCAGACGTTTTGCAAAGAGCGGCACAAAGGCAGAGTTGAACGCCCCTTCGGCAAAGAGGCGCCGAAAAAGGTTCGGAAATTTGAAGGCGACAAAGAAAGCGTCGGCAATGGGACCGGTGCCCAGCACGCCGGCAATGAAGATGTCCCGGATGAAGCCCAGCACCCGGCTTATCATGGTCATGCCGCCCACAGTCATGGCGGATCGAACAAGGTTCATGGGGGCGCTTCAACTCCAGTGCGGCGATTCGATTGCTGTGAGAGTACCGCTTCACCCCAATTAGGAAAGGGCGATGGCCACTACGCGGCAACTTCTCGTTTTTGGGGGCGGGATTTTTTGATCGGATTTTCCAGGGCTTCGAGCAGCTGGCGTTCCACAGCTTTCTTCTTATTCGTATTGGTGACTTTCTGGCCGATCAGGTCGGTCACATAGAAAACATCCACTGCGCGCTCCCCGAAGGTCGCGATATGGGCCGAGCCAATGGTGAGGCCCAAATGGAAGAAGGTGCGGGTGAGGGCGTGTAACAGACCCGGGCGATCCAGACCGTTCACCTCGATCACCGTAAATTGGTGTGACGCCTCATTGTCGATATAGACATTGGGCGCGATGGTGAATGCATCTATCCGGCTGTGACGCTTGGAGCGTTGCTCAATGACATCTGGCGGCAAGATGTCGCCCGACAGAACCTTCCGGATCGTGTCTTCCAGGCGGTCGAGACGCCGTGTCTCACTGAGAGATTTGTTGTGGTCGTCCTGCACCCAAAGTGTGTCGAGGGCCATCCCGTCTTTGGTCGTGAAAATTTTCGCGTCCACAATCGAAACGCCCGCGGCCGCGCACGCACCTGCAAACCGCGAAAAGAGACCCGGATGGTCCTGCGTGAACAGCGTGATCTCTGTGACAGATCGAAAGGCGTCTGGCTTTGTCGACACAATCAAAGGCTCATCACGCTGCTCCCAAATCAGATGAGCGTGACGAAGATGCGTTTCTGCGTCAAACGCCAACCAGTATCTCTTGGGCGGGCGGCGCAGATGCGCGTCGCGTCGTGTCTTTGGCCAATCGGTCAGCGCCTCGCTGAGTGCGTCTTTTGCCGCCGTGATACGCCCTTCCCTGTTGACCTGGGTGTCGCCTGACAGCACAGCGCTTGTTTCAAAATAAAGTTCGCGCAGGAGCTGCGCCTTCCAGCCGTTCCAGGTGCCGGGGCCCACGGCTTTAATGTCGGCAACGGTCAGCACCAAGAGTAGTTTCAGGCGCTCCGGGCTTTGCACGATGTTCGCAAAATCCTGAATGGTTTTTGGGTCGGACAGATCGCGCTTCTGGGCGATATCGCTCATGACCAGATGGTTTTCGACAAGCCAGGCAACGGTCTCCGTGTCTCCCTTGCTCATGCCGAGACGTGGACAGAGTTTGCGGGCAATGGCCGCACCCGCTTCAGAGTGATCCTCCGGGCGACCTTTCGCAATGTCGTGCAGGAACATGGCGACAAAAAGAACATCTCGCTTACCTGTCTTCGACATGAGCTCATTAGCGAGCGGATATTCCTCCGCCAAGTCGCCTCGTTCAATTTCTGACAGGATGCCGATGGCACGAATGAGATGCTCATCAGCGGTATAGTGGTGATACATGTTGAACTGCATCAGTGCCACGATGCGCCCGAAGTCCGGGACAAAGCGGCCGAGCACTCCCGCCTCATTCATCTTGCGAAGAGTGCGTTCCGGATTTTTCCGCGAGGTCAGGATTTCGCGGAAGAGACGGTTCGCCTCTTCATTTTTGCGCAATTTGGCATCGATCAGTTTCATCGAGCGGGTGAGCAGCTGCAGCGCTTTTGGGTGGATCTGGAGCCCATGTTCATCCACCACGTGGAAGAGCCTCAAAATATTGACCGGATCTTCCTCAAAGAAGCTTTCGCTTTTGACAGAGAGGCGCCCGGCAGCGACTTCGAAGCCCTGCACATCCTTCTTGCGCCGCAGCGCGGCCATGAAACGGCCGATGCCGGGTTTTTTCTTCTGCTCCTGGTCTTCAAGAATTGAACAAAGAATGCGGGTGAGATCTCCCACATCTTTCGCCACCAGGAAATAGTGCTTCATGAAACGCTCAACGCCACGGAGGCCGCGATGCTCCTGATATCCCAAGAGCTCGGCCATTTCCGTTTGCACATCAAAGGAGATGCGCTCTTCCGCACGGCCCGTCACAAAGTGCAGCTCGCAGCGCACCGCCCAGAGGAAGTCCTCCGCCTTGCGGAAGAGATTATATTCCTGTCGGCTGAAGACACCGGCCTTCACCAGATCGCTTGGTTTTTTGACGCGATAAACATATTTGGCGATCCAGAAAAGCGTGTGGAGATCGCGGAGCCCCCCCTTGCCTTCCTTCACATTGGGCTCAACCAGGTACCGGGACATGCCTGTGCGCTTATGCCGGTCGTCGCGCTCGGCGAGCTTTGCCTCGACGAATTCATTGGCGGTCCCTTTGACCACATCCTTGTCGAAGGCCACTTCCATATCGTTGAAAAGCGCCTTGTCGCCGCACAGATAGCGGGATTCCAGAAGCGCGGTTCGAATGGTCATGTCCTCTTTGGAGAGGCGAATACAATCAGCAATGGAACGGGTGGCGTGGCCCACCTTCAGGCCCAAATCCCAAAGCGCGTAAAGAATGAACTCTGCCAGGCTTTCCCCCCAAGGGGTCTGCTTGTAGGGGAGCAAAAAGAGCAGATCGACGTCGGAGCCAGGCGCCAGGGCGCCCCGGCCATAGCCGCCGGTGGCGACGATGGTGAGCCGCTCGGATGATGTTGGGTTGGTCGCGCGAAACTGGGTGCGGGTCGCAAAGCCGAATAATTCCCGAATGATGGTGTCCTGAAGATAGGAGAGGCTTTCTGCGCAGACCCGCCCTCGATGCGCGCCCTGCTCCAGGCGCTCACGCGCTTTCGCCCGCCCTTCGGTCTGAGCCGTTTTCAAGACCTCCATCATGGCCTGACGCAGCGCTGTGTCATTGCCTGCATGGGCCTCATGAGCAGCGTCCAGGGCGCTGCGAATGGCAGCCGGATCGGCAATCTCAAGCATGCTGGGAAGGCTTCGGCCCATGGACGTTCCTTTCAGTTGGTCGGCTGGCGCCGCATCAGCGCTTTTGATCCGATCTCATGATCTATAGCAGGATGCTTCATCCACAACCCACGCCAATCACTCTAACAGGTAAGGCGTGAAATTCGATCTAAATGAGTCAATGATACTGACCAATATTTATCCTTAAGTTTCAGACAGTTACTGATCAATCCAAATGTTCGCCGGCAGCAAATGTTAACAGATATAAACCTTTAGCTCTTCTTAACTATGTTAAGTGCCTGACTCTGTTGGCGAATCTGCATTTTGATAAAAATAAGATTCTAGCGAATCTATGGCCGCCAAGCCTTTGATTCAGTTGCCTGAATCAGGAATTTTTCCCTTGAGCGTGTAAATCAGCTCGAGCGCCTCTTTCGGGCTGAGCTCGTCAGGGTTGAGCGCGGCCAGTTCCTGCTCCACCACACTGGGCGCAGCGGACCGCCCACTTTGAGGTCTGGGAGCGCTTGAGAAGAGCGGAAGGTCTTCCACCAACGTCGCAGCGCCGCTGTTTTCCGACCCTTCTTCGAGAGCGGCGAGCACCTGGTGGGCCCGCTCGATCACTGCTGGCGGCAACCCTGCAAGCTTTGCGACCTGGATGCCGTAAGAGCGATCTGCAGCGCCTGCGGCCACTTCGTGGAGGAACACCACATCGCCCTGCCACTCCTTCACCTTCATGGTGGCATTGGCCAGAGAGGCAAGTTTTTCGTTGAGCGCGGTAAGCTCGTGATAGTGGGTTGCGAAAAGCGCCCGACACTTATTGACCTCGTGGAGGTGCTCGACTGCCGCCCAGGCGATGGAGAGCCCGTCAAAGGTCGCGGTGCCGCGCCCAATTTCATCCAGGATGACAAGCGCATGGGGGCCTGCCTGATTGAGGATCGCCGCGGTCTCAATCATTTCCACCATGAAGGTGGAGCGACCGCGCGCCAGATCATCGGCCGCGCCGACGCGGGAAAAGAGCCGGTCCACAATGCCTATGGAGGCTTTGCTTGCCGGCACGAAACTCCCCATCTGGGCCAGGATGGTGATGAGGGCGTTCTGGCGCAGGTAAGTCGACTTACCCGCCATGTTCGGGCCGGTGAGCAACCAAAGCCGTCTTGCCTCTTCTGCATCCGCAGAGAGATCACAATCGTTCGCCACAAAAGGCCCATCGCCTGCCTTTTCAAGGGCGGCCTCCACAACCGGGTGGCGCGCGCCTTTGATGTCAAAAGCCAGCGACCCATCCACATGGGGCCTGGCCCAACGCTGTTCTTCCGCCAGTTCTGCGAGACCTGCCGCCACATCTAGTACCGCCAGGGCGTCGGCAGCATTAGCAATCGCCTGCGTATCGTCCAGGACGCGCTCGGCGAGTGTTGCAAAAACGCCGAGCTCCATTTCCAGGGCCTGGGCACCGGCGCGCGATAGTTTTTCCGCGAGCTCTGAGAGTTCCACAGTCGTGAAGCGAACGGCGTTCGCCATGGTCTGGCGATGAATGTAGGTCTCGTTGAGAGGTGCGGACATGAGCGCGTCCGCATGACGGGGTGCCACCTCGATGAAATAGCCCAGCACATTATTGTGCTTGATCTTCATGGCGGTAATCGCGGTCTCTTGCGCATATTTTGTCTGCAGGCCTGCGATCACACGCCTGCTTTCATCGCGCAGCAATCGTGTTTCGTCCAAGGGCGGATTATACCCCTTGGCCACAAATCCGCCGTCGCGGGCCATCAAGGGAAGATCCTCGCCGAGCGCGCGGGCCAGCTCGTCTTTGAGGGCGGCCGCACAGGCCTCTAGCGACCGGCGTGCATTTTCAATCTCGGCCGGCAAACCGTCCACGCCGGTATCCAAAGCTCGCAGACGCGTTGCGATCTCATGAGCCTGGGAGAGCCCGTCTCGAATGGCGGCGAGATCTCTGGGGCCGCCGCGTGCTACCGAAAGGCGCGAGAGCGACCGCGCCATATCTGGGGCGGCGGCGAGATCACGACGCAGGTTTTCCCGCAATTCGCGACCATCGACCAGAAAATTGATCGCATCCTGACGTGCCCGAATTTTTGCGACGTCGGTAAGCGGCGCCGCCAGGCGACTTGCCAGCTCACGCGCGCCAGCACCTGTCACCGTGCGGTCGATGGTGGCGAGCAGCGACCCCTGCTTTTCACCGGCAAGGGTCTTGGTGAGTTCCAGATTGGCGCGGGTCGCCGCATCCATCGCCATGGCTGCGCCCTGCCCCAACTGGGTGGGTGGTTTCAGCGCTGGCATCTGGCCCACTTGCGTCAGGTCCAGATAGTCAACCAACGCACCTGCCGCGCCCAGCTCAGCACGGGTAAAGGCACCAAACGCATCAAGAGCGCCCACGTTCAATGTTTCTTTGAGCCGCCGTTCGGCGCGTGTTGAATCAAACCGTTCGCCTGGTAACGGTGTCACCGCATTCTGCATCGACAGGGTAAAGGCGATCTGGTCATCGGCTAGGAGGGCCTGGGGCAAGATCAATTCGCTCGCATCAAGCCGGGCGAGTTCGGCGCCGAGATTTTCTGTGCTGACTTCCATGACGGAAAAGTCGCCCGTGGATACATCTGCATAAGCCAGACCGAGGACACCGCCGGCGGCTGTGCGCGATAAGGCAGCGAGATAGTTGTGCGCGCGGGCGTCCAGAAGGGTTTCTTCAGTCAGCGTACCTGGCGTCACCAGCCGCACCACCTCACGCCGGACGACCGATTTTGAGCCGCGCCTTTTTGCCTCTGCCGGATCTTCCGTCTGCTCGCACACTGCAACCCGGAAACCTTTCCGGATAAGACGCTCGAGATAGGCGTCAGCTGCATGCACCGGCACGCCGCACATGGGGATGTCTTCGCCCAGATGCTTGCCGCGCTTGGTGAGCGTGATGTCGAGGGCTGCAGCTGCAGCGACCGCATCGTCGAAGAAGAGCTCGTAGAAATCGCCCATCCGATAGAACAGAAGCGCGTCCTGTTGATCAGCTTTTAGCTCCAGATATTGCGCGATCATGGGCGTGACGGCATCAGCCTTGCTGGGAGCTGTTTTTTTGTTTTTCTCAGGCGTACTCATGGGCCGGGAAGGTATCAGATACGGGTGCGATCTGAAACGAGATCCCTGGCAAAATCCTTATTCTGGTCATATTCGAACGGTTTAACGGTGCTCATGAAAACCGAAACCCTGATGCTCACTGCAATTCTAGCAACTGTCCCACTCGCGACGTCGCTTCACGCTGATGACGCGGTCACAACGCAAGAACCTGCTGTGCCCCTCCTTCTTGACCTCGACACCAATGCGCCTTTGGAGCATGACTCTAGTTCCTATGGTCTGACGCAGGACGTGGCCAGGCCAGGGGACGCCCCCCAAGAGACAGGTATTCTTGAACGCAACGGTCTGGACCCAGACGTGAGGGCGGACGAAAACAGCGTGGGCGCCACCCAACGTCTGGACCTTGGCAACCACCAGGCCGCCGACCAGGCGGTGAACATTCAACCCTATGTAGAAATGGGGGCTGACCTGGAAGCCCGCGACGATCACCTCATCCACGGGGGCTCCGGCCTTGCCGCAGATACAAACGCCTCTCTGGGTGGCGGCACCACCGTCAACGTGAACGATCAGATTGACTTGCGGCTTGGTTATACCCGCAAGGAAGCCATCAGCGGGACCAATCGCGACCTGGACGGTGAAGACAGCGTTGAGACAGGCGTCTCGATTAAATTCTGATCCCGGCCTAGCCCTTGATCTGGGGCGCGCGCCAATATTGATAGCGGTAGAGCTCGGTTTCATATCCCAGCTTCTTATAGAGGCTCAGCGCTGGGGCGTTCGTCGCCTCCACCTGAAGACAGGACAGGGCCGCGCCCTTATCTGCTCCCCAGGCCATAAGAGACCCGACAACTTTCCCTGCCAGACCATGTCCTCTATGAGCCGGGTCCGTCACCACTGACTCGATCACCAGAATGCCATCGACCAATGCGGCATAGGCGAGGGAGAGTGCTTTTCCGTTCTCGACAAACCGTACGAAGCGGGCCGGAACAGATATGCGGGCGAGCATTCGGCGATAGGCTGCCTCTTGCGCAGGCGCCATGGGGCTCAACCTCAGCTTATCGGCAATCCAATCCTCCATAGGCTTGGAGTATGACTCCATTTCCGCGCACTCAGTTTCCCTTGCCTTTCTCACGTCTGCCTCTAGCGTGCAGGTCTCCCCTGCCGGGGAAAATCCGCTGACCAAGAGCTCCTGCTCAACCTCGGGCATGAAAGAAACTGTCCGAAAAAGGAGCGGCTCGCCCCTTTCCGCATAGAACTTCTTGGCAGGACCAATCACCTCCTGAATAGAGCATGACTCTAAGGTGACATTTGCTGAGTTGGTTCGCCTTGTCTCTCCACCGGAAGTGCGGCACAGCCAACCGCTGATCATCTTATCCTCGGCTGACGGCCAAGCGGTCCAGCACGCATTTTCAACGCGCCAGAGAAAGTCGTTTCTCATGTGGGATGCCCAAACCCGTGTTGTGTTTAAGAAGGGCCAAAAAAAGCGCCAATTTCACGCGTTTTTTGGCACAGACATAAAGCAGGTAAAACACAACACGTCCTCAAAACCCGAGGATAAAGCCACATTTCCCCTTCAACAAGGCGAAAACTGGATGAAAAGCCCCACTTTCCGTCGGAATTTTGGAATCAGGGCTAGCCAGCTCACGCAATATGAGGTACGCCTACGCGCCGTTTGAGTTCATTTATTGCGCGGAAGGCCCAATATGGGAAAGAAAAGACAGCTTAGTGACGAAGAAGCCCTGCGATTTCACTCGCGTGGCAAACCCGGCAAGCTGGAGGTCACCCCCACCAAACCCATGGCGACACAGCGGGACTTGTCGCTCGCCTATTCGCCAGGTGTGGCGGTTCCTGTTCGCGCGATCGCTGACTCCCCTGACTGTGCGTACGACTATACGTCGAAAGGCAATATGGTCGCTGTCATCTCAAACGGAACGGCGATCCTGGGGCTCGGCGATCTCGGCGCTCTTGCGTCCAAGCCGGTCATGGAAGGGAAAGCGGTTCTCTTCAAACGGTTTGCAGATGTGGACTCCATCGACTTGGAAGTCGACACGAAAGAAGTCGACGAGTTTGTGGGCGCGGTTCGCTATCTCGGGCCCACCTTCGGCGGCATCAATCTCGAAGACATTAAGGCACCGGACTGCTTCATCATTGAAGAACGTCTGCGCGAGATGATGAACATTCCTGTCTTTCATGATGACCAGCACGGTACGGCGATCATCACAGCAGCCGGCCTTATCAACGCCCTGCATCTGACAGGACGCGACATCAAAGACATTAAAGTCGTGGTGAACGGCGCGGGGTCTGCCGGTATTGCCTGCCTTGAGCTTATCAAGGCAATGGGTCTGCCACACGACAATGCGCTTCTTTGCGATACCAAGGGCGTGATTTATCAAGGCCGCGCAGAAGGCATGAACCAGTGGAAGAGCGCCCATGCAGCCGCCACCGATGATCGCACATTGGAAGATGCGGTGCGAGGCGCAGATGTGTTCCTTGGGCTCTCCGTGAAAGGGGCGCTCACCGGGCCCATGGTAAAAAGCATGGCAGACCAGCCGATCATCTTTGCCATGGCGAACCCTGATCCAGAAATCACACCGGAAGAAGTGGCGGCCATTCGTGATGATGCGATTGTGGCGACCGGTCGGTCTGACTATCCAAACCAGGTGAACAATGTTCTGGGCTTCCCCTATATCTTCCGCGGTGCGTTGGATGTGCGGGCCACCACCATCAATGAAGAAATGAAAATTGCCTGCGCCGAAGCACTCGCAGCGCTTGCACGTGAAGACGTGCCCGACGAAGTAGCGGCTGCCTATCAAGGAGAGCGGCCAAGGTTTGGTCCAGGCTATATTATTCCTGTGCCGTTTGATCCCCGGCTCATCCGGGAGATCCCACCAGCTGTCGCGCGCGCTGCCATGGATAGCGGCGTTGCCCGCAAACCCATTGTCGATATGGAAGGCTACCGCCATGAGCTTTCAGCCCGCCTTGATCCAACCGCCGGGTCCCTTCAGGTCATTCATGAGCATGTAAAACGCGATCCGAAACGTGTCGTCTTTGCAGAAGGCGAAGAAGAACGCGTGATCCGGGCGGCGCTCAGCTTCCGAGACAGCGGGCTTGGCACGCCCATCCTGATCGGCCGGGACGAAGTCATCCGGACAACGATGAAGTCCATTGGGCTTGATGCGTCGACCGATCTTCAGATCATCAATTCCCGCCTGTCCGATCGCGCGCCGGTTTATGGTGAGTTCCTGTACAAGAAACTTCAACGCAAAGGCTATCTGCTGCGCGATTGCACCCGCATGGTGAATAATGATCGCAATGTGTTTGGCGCTGCGATGGTTGAGATGGGCGATGCGGACGCCATGGTCACCGGTGTCACCCGAAACTATGCGGTTGCCTTATCGGAAATCCGTCGTGTCATCGATCCGCTGCCTGGTAAATGTGTCATGGGTCTTTCCATGATCATCTCGCGGGGACGCACCGTCCTTATCGGCGACACGAACGTGCACGACATGCCGGAGGCGGAAGAACTTGCCGACATCGCCGTGCAATCTGCAGAAGTTGCACGGCGCCTCGGCTATGAGCCCCGCGTCGCGATGCTTGCCTATTCCACATTCGGCCACCCGACCGGCGAACGCTCAACCAAATGCCGAGAGGCCGTTGAGATATTGGACGGACGCAGTGTCGACTTTGAGTATGACGGCGAAATGGCCGCCGATGTTGCGCTTAACCGTGAGGCTCTGGCCATGTATCCGTTCTGTCGCCTGACGGAACCGGCCAATGTTCTCATCATGCCGGCTATTCATTCTGCCTCCATCTCCACCAAGATGCTGCAGGAGCTCGGCGGCGCTGATCTTGTGGGACCACTTCTCACCGGTCTCTCAAAGCCCGTGCAGATTGTGAACATGGGAGCGACCGTCTCAGATCTCGTCAACATGGCAGCCATAGCAGCCTATGATCTCGACCAGACCGCGAAAGTGGTTCGGTAATAGGCGCAAGTCTGAACGCGGCTCAAAAGCCGCGCTCAGACTTTCTTGAACTTCGATGAATAGCGTTCATTGATCTGCGACACCGGAAACAGGATCAGCACATCTGTTGTGCCAAACTGTTTGTCGACCACCGCGCCGTCACCGATGAAACAGCCCGCACGAATGTAACCCTTGATCATAGGTGGCATGGCGCGAAGGGCGGGGCGAAGTTCAACATCATCCTTGGGCAGCCGGTTCATTTCTACATATTGGTCAGCACGGGCACGGACGTACCATTCTTCCGGCGTCTTGTGCTCGTGGTAAAGATAGGAAAGCGGCATGTCGAGAACAGACGGGTCTGTGGTCTCGAAGGATGCACAGCCGAGCATCACATCCATGTCGTAATGGGCGACATAATGCATGATGCCGTGCCAGAGCAGTTCCACTGTCGGCTTGTTGCGATAGGGTTCGAGGACGCAGGAGCGCCCAAGCTCCAGAAAGCGCACGTCAGGGCCAGCCCGTTTCAGCAAGGGCGCAATCTCAAACTCGCTTGCTGTATAGAATCCACCATTCGCTTCCGCCACATCCTGACGCAACAGGCGATAACAGCCCACCACCGCGTCAAGGGGTGGTGTTTCTTCCCGCCCTTCAGGCACTAGATTATGATCTATGACCAGAAGGTGGTCGCAGAACGTGTCGAACCTGTCGGCGTCGAGCTTTGTGGCGAGCGTCTCAGCATCGGCTTCAGCCGACATTTCTTCATAGAAGACGTGATAGCGAAGCGCCTGGGCTGCCATTACTTCTTCCTCTGTGCTTGCCAAGCGCACTTCGAGGTTTTTGCGGCGTCCAAAGCTTAAGGGACCCGCCGGGAAACGTTCGCTCTCATCTGCCGATTTTGTTTTTGTTGTGCTGTTCGTCATGCGCGGGTCGTCGCCTATTCCTCTGGCCGTTCTTCTGGCCATCCATCCGGCCGGGAGGGCATCCGATTTGTCACCCAGTCGCCTCATCCTTGCCCCGTTGTGGGACTTTTCGCAAGCAAGATCGCACTTGTGCGCGCGCATTATGACCGCAGTGTGTCACATTCAACCTATTGATTTTCTTGCTATTTTCGTCCTGCGCTCAAAGGGTTTTCACCATCAAGCAGTTTTTTGTGACCAAGCCAGGCGAGCAGAATAAGGCCCGGAACCGCCGCCAGCGTGGTGAGAAGGAAAAACGGCACCCAGCCAATGGCCGCCGCGATAAATCCCGCACTGGCCGACAGCACGGTTCGGCCAACTGCCGCCAACGCCGAGAGCAAGGCAAACTGAGTTGCGGTAAACTCGCGTGAAGCGCAGAGGCTTGAGAGATAGGCTACAAAGATGACCGTGCCCATGCCCCCGGTGAAAGCTTCAATGCCCACCGTGATGGCTAACGCATCCGTCGCCGGGCCTATCCAGGCCAACCAGCAAAACGCCAGGTTCGACACCATCTGAAGAATGCCCCCAATCCATAGCGCGTTCCGCATACTGACCATACGCCCCAGAAACCCACCTGCGAATCCGCCTATCAGTGCAGCGGGCAGTCCAACGCCATTGGCGACATAGGCATAGATGGTCTTCTCAAAACCGATCCCGATTGCAAAAGGTGTGACCATGGCGCCAGCGAAGGCATCGCCAAACTTGAACAAAAGAACGAAAGACAAAACCAGGAACCAGCCCGGCTTCTTCATAAAGTCGACAAAGGGGCTGACCGTTGCGTGATTAAACCGTTCGGCCCAGTTGAGTGCTTCGCGCTGACTTTCAATCTTTGCGCTTTCAGCAGGTTCAGTTGCGAACAAAGAGGCGACCAGCCCAACACCCATCAAAATCGCCATCAACCCATAGGCCCAGGACCAAAGTGTGGCTGACGGTGCGCCCAGGCCTTCAAAGATGCCCAGCGCTGATACAGTCCCTGCGCCTGCAACCAGCAGTGCGACGCGGTAAGCGGCAACATAGTTCGCCATGCCCGCGGCATATTCTGTTTCATCCAGTGTCTCGACACGAAATGCATCTATGACAATGTCTTGCGTGGCGGACAGGAAGGCGACGATAACCGCCGCGAGCGCCATCAATAAAGGTGCGCGAACGGGGTCAACCAGTCCCATTGCCCCAATCGCCAGTGCGAGCGCGAGCTGAGTTGCAACGAGCCACCCCCGCCGCCGCCCGAGCCAGCGTGTGAACAGGGGAACGGGCGCGGCATCAACCAATGGTGCCCACAGAAACTTCAGGACATAGGGCAAGCCAACGAGGGAAAAGAGACCGATGGTGCCAAGGTCCACCCCCTCGTCCGCCATCCAAAGGGATAGCGTTGATCCCGTCAGCGCCAGCGGCAACCCGGATGAAAAGCCGAGCAGCAAAATGATCAACACATTCCGCTCAGTGTAGACCTGCCAGGCTGCCTTCAGTTTTTGCAGCAGCGACGGGTCTTCTCGTTTTTGTGTCTGCTCGCTAATCGAATCAGCCTCTCACTATCCCGGTTCATTTGCTAACATGGGGAACAAAGCGGCCCAACCATATTGGAAGAGAGAATGGCCAAGTCGGTAGTCCTGCGCTCTGCTGTTCCAGATGATGCGCGCGCTCTTACGGCACTGGCGCTCCGGTCCAAAGCTTATTGGGGCTATGACGATGCTTTCATGAAGGCCTGCGTCAACGAACTCACCATCACGCCTGAGCGTATAGCGGGCGAAGACATGACGGTGGCAGAAGCAGACGGTGTGATCGCCGGAATGGTCTCTCTGGCGCAAGGTGACAGCGACGATGTGCGTGAACTGGAGGACATGTTCGTGGACACAGGCTTCATCGGATCGGGGCTTGGCGCACGATTGATGGCCCATGCCGAGGACACGGCGCGGGCACAAGGTGCCGCCCACATTGATGTTGATGCGGACCCAAATGCTCAGGGGTTTTACGAGAAGTGCGGCTACAGGCTCACGGGCACTTCACCGTCAGCATCGATCCCAGGGCGCATGCTGCCACGCCTCAGGCTGGATCTTTAGCGCACTCTCGTTGGTCGCATTTCCAAGCGAAATACTCGGGGATCAGGCAGCCTTGTCAGATTTTTTGCCGCGCCAGGCTTCGAGCATGGCCGCCAAGTCAGACGGGTCAACGGGCTTGGAAAGATAATCATCCATGCCGGCTTCCAGACAGGCCTGCTTGTCTTCAGCCATCACATTTGCTGTCAAAGCAACGATCGGGAGGGCCCCCTTGGCTGGGCCGAGTTCGCGAATGCGCCGCGTTGCTTCATATCCATCCATGAGTGGCATATGAAGGTCCATGAAGACAAGATCGTAGGTGCCGGGTGCTGCGTCTTCGAGCGCCGCCAGCGCTTCCACACCGCTTTCCACCATGTGTGGGACGTGGCCTGCACGCTCCACCATCATACGCGTGAGCGTTGCATTAAGTTCATTGTCTTCAGCAACGAGAACAGCCAGCGCACCTGCTTTCACTTCATCCGCTGGCGCGGGCATGCCTGCGTCTTCCACCTCAGTGGGAACCGTTTCAGCCTTGTTCTCAAGAACAGGCGATGCTTGAACCGCCGGACGGGCATCCGGTTGAGGGGTGGCGATGCGGTTTGCAAATGACTCAGCTCTCACCGGACGGACCAGATAGCCCGCATAGCCCGGCCCCAAATCGTCTGCCAGTGTGTCGCCGGGTGACGTCAGCAGAAAGACTGAGGCGCCATCTACTTTCCAGCTTTCTTCAGCCAATGAGGATTGCGTCACAATGACATCTGCACCTGGCAGAGGCGTCTCGGTGATTTTAACTTCCGCCCCCATGTCTCGCAGCATTGATGAAACAGCGCGCCCGCTCATGGGTGCAGAAACGGTTACACACGCCGTCTTTCCTTCAAGCAGGCGCGGCAGGCGGGGCGTGTCGTCAGCAATGGTTGCAAGGCTGAGTGATACAGAGAAGCAGGAGCCCTGGCCGAGTTTGCTGCGGACCGTGACATCGCCGCCCATGGCCTGCGCCAAGCGTTTGGTAATGGTGAGACCGAGGCCTGTTCCTTCAAAACGGCGGGCATGGCCCTGTTCGGCCTGGGCAAACTCAGCAAAGATTGACTGACTGTCTTCTTCAGACAGGCCAATGCCGGTATCTTCAACATCAATGATAAGGCTCTCGACCTCGCCATTCTCATCTTTTACCCCGACGCGGGCAGAGACAAAGACGCCTCCCTCATCGGTGAATTTGACGGCGTTGCCGATGAGATTGATCAGAATTTGGCGGAGACGCGACTCATCGCCAATCACATGCGTCGGGACGTCAGCGTGCACATAGCCTGCAATATCGATGTGCTTTTCAAATGCCCGCGGCGTCATCAGCTCGCATGCCTGCTCAATAAGCGCATTGATGTCGAAAGGCGCTGTTGCCAGATCAAAAGTCCCTGACTCGATTTTTGAGAAATCGAGAATATCGTTGATGATGGTGAGCAACGCTTCTGACGAACGCTGCACCGCTCGCGCGTGGGACCGCTGGGCGGGCGACAAGTCGGTGTCCAGCAGAAAGCGGATCATGCCGAGCACACCATTCATCGGTGTACGGATTTCATGGCTCATGGTGGCCAGGAACTGACCCTTGGACCGGTTCGCGGCTTCCGCCTGATCCAGCGCTTCACCGAGACGCTCTTCTGTTTCTTTCCGGTCGGTAATATCCCGACCAACCGTCTGCACTTCGCTCAGGCGACCATCATCATCCCGGATTGCAAACTCTTCCCAGACAAACCAGCGAGGGCCGCGCACGGTCTCCACTCGTTGGTCATATCGAACGCGATAGGGAGGAAGCGCCAGGCCTGCAAAGTCACCCAGAAGCCGCGGCTTCTCACCTTCTGGGAGCTTCGGCGTGAAAGGATTACCGAGCGCTGTGCCGCGGGTCGTGTCAAACGTGTCACAATAAACCTGATTGACGAAAGTGAGCCGTCCATCCAGATTTTTGCGCAGGATGATGTCGCCCTGATTGGCAACAAGATCGCGATAGCGTTCCGCGCTCTCTTTCAGCTCCCAGTTTGAATCGTTCAGGAGTTCAACTTTTTCGAGGAGTTCGTCTACTTCGATGCCGCGCTCGCGGAGTCTGCGCCAGAGAAAAAGCGCGCACCCGATTGCCGCCCCACCAAGGATCGCGGCAACAGCAAGAACAGGAAAGACAATCGACGCGGCAAACATGAGCGGTCCAGACAATCTGAGTTAAACCGTGCCTTGATTGTCGGGGGCCAAGCTTGAGAAAGAGTTACTTCAAGGTGCTCAGATGGCGGAATTTGTGGAGGAATTTGGGGCCAATTTCGCGCTTAGGCGGCTGCGCCCAGGGAGTTGCCATTCTGATTTCGGTAGGAGAGTGCTTCGGCGATATGGAGACGCTCAACATTTGGCACCTGATCTAGGTCGGCCAGAGTTCGCGCCACCCTCAAGACCCGGTGATAGCCCCGCGCGGTGAGGCCTGTCCGGTCCGCCGCTTCCATCAGGAGATCGCGTCCGGCACTGCTCAATTTGACCGTGGTTTCCAGCAGGTCGCCGTCCGCATGGGCGTTGAGTAGAACCTCCGTGCCATCATACCGCTCTGCCTGAAGGGTGCGCGCTGCCGCGACCCGCGCCGCCACCTCGCTGCTGCCTTCGGCGGGTGGTGGGAGAGCGAGATCGCGGGCACTTACCGGTGGCACGTCAATATGGAGGTCAATCCTGTCTACCAGGGGACCGGAGAGTTTTGCCTGATAGTCCAATACACATTTGGGAAGCCTGGCACAGGCACGACCGGGATCGCCTGCCTGGCCGCAGCGACAGGGGTTCATGGCGGCGACCAGTTGAAACCGCGCAGGGAACGTGATGTGCGCATTGGCACGGGCGACAACGGCTTCGCCGGTTTCAATGGGCTGACGCAGACTGTCGAGCACCTGCCTTGGGAATTCCGGCAGCTCATCCAAGAAGAGAACGCCGGAATGGGCGAGCGACACTTCACCTGGACGCACGCGCAAGCCACCGCCAATCAATGCCGCCATCGAGGCGGAGTGATGGGGCGCACGATAGGGACGACGCTGTGTCAGTCGTCCTTCCGACAGCTCGCCTGCAATGCTTGCGATCATGGAGGTGTCGAGCATCTCCCGTGGGCTGAGTGGCGGCAGAATGCCAGGCAAACGCGCCGCCAGCATGGATTTTCCGGCTCCGGGAGGGCCCACCATCAGCATGTTATGGCCGCCGGCTGCGGCCACTTCCAGAGCCCGCTTTGCACTTTCCTGACCCTTAATGTCCTTCATATCGGGCAGCGCATCGCCCAACACAGCCTTCATGGGCACAGGTTCTGAGAGAAGCTGGTTGCCTTTGAGATGATTGATCAGCTGGATGATGGTCGCTGGCGCAAGGACGCCCGGGTTGGTGTCGTCAAAGCCCGCCCAGGCGGCTTCCGCGCCACAGGGGGCCGGACAGATAAGACCTTTGTCGCGACTGTTTGCTGCCATGGCAGCCGGCAGCGTGCCTGCAACCCCCGTGAGGGTGCCATCGAGGGAGAGCTCTCCCAGAACCACAAAACGGTCGAGATCCGGGCCTTGCACCACATCCATCGCAACGAGAAGTCCCAATGCGATAGGCAGATCAAAATGGCTGCCCTCTTTTGGCAGGTCCGCAGGTGCGAGATTAACGGTGATCCGTTTGGGTGGCAGACCGAGGCCTATGGCGCTTAGTGCGGCACGCACCCGTTCCCGGCTTTCGCCCACGGCTTTATCCGGCAGGCCCACAATGGTGAAATTCGGCACACCGCCGGAAATTTGCACCTGCACATCGACAGGTTTGGCCTCAAGCCCCAGAAAGGCAACGGTTTCGATATGCGCCACCATGGGCGTGCCCCGCCTGTTTGTGATCCCCAAGACAAGCTCGATGCGCTTGCCCGTTAAACCCTGTATGATATCAATATTTCAGTCAAGAACAAAAAAGGAACACGTGCGTGGGTCTATCAGTTCTGCTATGGAAATAGGCGATTTCCTATCTCAGATCTGAGGATGTCCTTTCATGCTGTTCCGCCTGCCTGCCATTTTCATCAGCTTCAGTCTCGCACTCTTTGCCCTTCCGGCTTTCGCGAAGGATGCATGGGAGACCATCACACCCGGTGGCGAAACCTCGTGTGCACTGGGCACGCCCTATAGCTTTCACGCACGCAAGGCCGATCCGGAAAAACTCGTTGTGTTCTTTAATGGGGGTGGCGCCTGCTGGGCAGGACAAACCTGTGACCCATCCGTCGAGCCCACGACCTATGTGCCGTCCGCTCAGATGGGCCACAATGATCCGCGCAATCACAAGGGCATATTTGAGCTCGACAATCCGGCCAATCCTGTTGGCGACTGGAGCATGGTCTTTGTCTCCTACTGCACGGGCGATGTGCATCTGGGTGAAACAGACAAGACCTACGAAAAGCCTGATGGCAGTGAGATTACGATCCGCCATCGCGGGCATGTAAACGCCCATGCAGCCCTTGCCTGGATGAAAGAGAATATTGGCAATGCCAAACAGGTGCTGGTCGCAGGCAGCAGTGCAGGCGCTATCGCGGCCCCTGTCTATGCGGGTGTTGTCTCCAAGATTTACCCAGACGCGAGCGTGCAACAGCTCGGCGACGGGGCAGGCGGCTACAGTTCACCGGAGATTGGCGGTCTCCTTGCCAATTGGGGCGTCACCGACATTTTGCCGAGCTGGCTTCCGCTTGAGGCTGACACGGTCACTGATTTCAATGCACTCTATGAAGGCGCAGCAACGGCTTTTCCTGAAATCTCCTTTGCCCAATATGACGCTGCGCACGACCGCGTACAGATTGGGTTTCAGCAGGCGCTGCAAGGCGGGACGGCTCTGCACGAACAGATCGTCGCCAATCGTGCAGCCTTGAGTGAGGCAATCCCGGGCTTTGCGAGCTTTATGGCAGGCGGCGCAGAACACACGATCCTGCGTGCACCCTATCTCTATTCATATTCCGCCAACGGAATATCATTTGTGGATTGGCTGGGTGCCCTTGTCACAGGTGAGGCACCGGAAACGGTGGATTGTGCCGGGAGCACCGAGGGGTGTGATAACGCCCCGTCATAACGTGACGATCAGGCCGGGTTGGCGAGCGCAATCCCAATGAGTGCCTCGCGGGTGACAAGCGCTGCGAGCTGTTCTTCGCTCCATCCGTCTGTGCCTTCCGGTCGACAGGGGATCACCATGTAACGGGTTTCGGCACTTGTCTCCCAAACGCGGATGGCAATGTCCCTTGCCAGATCGAGGCCCATCTCTTTCAGGACTTTGCGGGGTTCCCGGGCAACGCGAGCACGATATTCCGGGCTCTTGTACCAATCCGGCGGCAGGCCGAGCACCGGCCAGGCAGTGCAAGAGCACTGGGTGCAAACAATCACGTTATGGCGCTCGGGCTCATCCTCCAGCGCAACAATGTACTCACCCTGAATGCCTTCGTAGCCGAGTTCCGCACAGGCGGATGTCGCATCTGCCAGCAACCGTTTTTTGAAGTCCGGGTCGGTCCAAGCCCGTGCGACAACACGTGCACCGTTCTCAGGGTCCCAGTCTTCGGTGGCGGTGTGGATCACAGCGTCAAGAGCCCCTTCTGGGATCAATCCCTTGTCGGCGAGCGCAGACTGCAACGCTTCGGTGCGGGCTTTAGGCGAGGCGATGTTGGTGGGTGTGCTCATGCATCCACTCCTTCCAGATAAGAATCCCAAAGGTCGACAATGACACTTTCATTGTCTGCTCCTGCATCTGCCCAGAGGTCGGTCGAGGCAAACTCGACATGGTAGGTGTGTTCCTTTCGGAACGCACCACCATGGGCCGCGGCATCTGGGAATGAAAAAGCGGGAGCCACATGCAGCACCGTGCCGGTCTTGCCACGACAGAAACGCGGTACCCGTGTGTGCCCTGCCGGGTGAATGTCTTTCACCAATACCCGGTCGCCTTTTGTAAAGCGCGCGACCGGTTGCGGTTCCAGCTCTGCCATCGGGTCAGGCGCATTGGGGCTCGCCAACGGAAATGCGCCACCTGCGCGTTCCTCCAGCTCCTCCTTGGTCACGACACCTTTTTCAACAAAGAGGGTCGCCGCGCCGGTCAAGACGCGCTCGTAATAACAGGCCTGGAGATAATGCACAGGCGGCATGCGCTCAATGGAATGCCGGTACTCATCTGCATTGTGATTGCGGAGCACCCCAATACCGACAATGTTCAATGCAAAGGCGGTTGCCTGCCAGGGCTCATGAAAGACAGGTTCATTTTCTTCATAGGAGATGGCGCCAAAGCCCGCCATCCCGCCCAGATCATGAATGCCGTCCATGGTTATTTCCTCCTCGGCGCTGGTATCTCACAGCTTTTCTTCAATGGCATCCCAGATCAGGGCCGAGATATCTGCACCGCCAAAGCGGGCAATTTCCTGAATGCCCGTCGGGCTCGTCACGTTGATCTCGGTGAGGTAATCGCCGATCACGTCAATGCCCACAAAGATGAGGCCGCGGGCTTTCAGTTCCGGGCCGATCTGCTCGCAGATTTCCTGTTCGCGTTTTGTGAGTTCCGATTTTTCCGGACGGCCGCCCACATGCATGTTGGAGCGGCTTTCGCCTTCTGCGGGCACCCTGTTCAAGGCCCCAACGGGTTTTCCGTCCACCAGAATGATGCGCTTGTCGCCTTTGCGTACGTCTGGCAGATATTGCTGCACGATGAGCGGTTCGCGATAGAGGTCGGTAAAGAGTTCCAGCAGGGAATTGAGATTCTGATCGCCCGGCTGCAGGCGGAAGACGCCGGCGCCGCCATTGCCATAAAGCGGCTTGACGATGATGTCCTTATAGTCATCCCGGAAGGCTTTGATCTCTGCCTCGTCAGACGTGATGAGGGTTGGCGGCATGACGCCGTCAAACTCTGTGACAAAGATCTTCTCAGGCGCATTGCGCACATGAGCCGGGTCGTTCACCACCAGTGTTTGTCCATGTACTTTCTCAAGCAGATGGGTTGCTGTGATGTAGCTCATGTCAAAGGGCGGGTCCTGGCGCATGAGCACCACATCCGTGTCAGCGAGATCGACAACCCGTTCTTCACCAATGTCGACATGATTGCCAACTTCCCGGCGGAGCGTGATGGGCTTTGTTTTGGCATAGACACGCCCGTCCCGCATGGACAGGTGCCGTGGCTCATAAAAACTCAGTGAATGCCCGCGGGCCTGAGCTTCCAGCGCCATGGCGAATGTTGAATCCCCGTTTATGTCGATCGCATCGACCGGATCCATCTGGATCGCTACGTCCAAGCTCATGAGATACGCCCTCTGTGAGATGTTTGTTCTTGTTGGCTTGCAAGATGGGGCGGGTGGGCGCGGATGACAAGCGCCAAGACAAAGCTAAGGGTCGCCTTTTTAGACCGGTTGGTCCTGTTCAGGTGGCTTGACCCGCACATAGGGGACGATATTACGCACGCCCGACACATTGCGGGCATGATTGATGACCCGCTGCAATTCACTTTCTGAGCGGGCGATGCCCAGCAGATAGATCGTGCCACGGACAGTCTCTATTGAGTAGTTGATAGCCGAAACATCGCCGTCCCCCATGAGACGCGCACGAAGCTCTGTCGAGATGAAGATGTCCTTAGACGCCTGGGCGATGCTCGCATCGCCAGCGACCTTGATTTCATTAATGACCTCGGAAACACCGTCCACGCTCCACGAAAGGCGGGCGGCGCTCATCCGCATTTCAGGCTCATCGACGACGCCAGTCAGCAAAACGCGCCCGTCATGCACCTCGGTTGATATTGCCGCGAGAAGGTTCTCATCCAGCTCCAAAAACTGTCGCTTTATTTCGACATCAATCTTCAAGTCATCAAGCGCGGTTTCAACGCCGCGCTCTTCCGCCGCCGCAATGCCTGCTGTGGCGCCTGCGCCAATCACCATCCCAGGGATAGTGCAGCCGGCCAGCAGGCCAAGCCCTACTATGCTCAATGTTGCTCGATAGACCGTTACTTGGCTGAATCTGTTGAACCGCATCTCAACCTCCGCCGCCTGTGCGGGCGAATCATCCGCATATCTATTGGTAACATGCAGGAGCGCCCTCCGTCCTTGCTAAGCCGTTTGAGGATGGAAAACCGGAAGCCCACGTTCAGAATGCCGCTTGAACCAGTGGCGCGGCCTTCCTCACCCTGGAAGCGCTCTCGTTCTTTTGACGCGCTTCCGGACGGAAAACCGGAAGCCCACGTTCAGAATGCCGCTTGAACCAGTGGCGCGGCCTTCCTCACCCTGGAAGCGCTCTCGTTCTTTTGACGCGCTTCCGGACGGAAAACCGCTCACACTTTTCCTGGAAGCGCTTGATTTAGGGCCGCCAGGCATCCTTGATGTGCCGCGGCCAGCGACCAGGAACCACATGCACCACATCAAAACGGAGTGAGGTGCCGTCCGGTTCCCGAGACAGGAGGATTTCTCCTGCCCGCAGCAGGCGTGTCCATTGCTTGGGCGACACCGCATCCGCCGCCCCCTCAAGTGTCTGGCGTGCCTTTACCTCCACGACGATCAGGGTCTTGCCCTTTCGGGCAAGGATATCGACCTCGCCCCCGCGGGTTTTTACGCGCTCACCAACAATTCTGTAGAATTTTGCGCGGAGTAACCAGCTCGCGATCCGCTCCGCCGCCAGCCCGCGATCGTGCGCCTTGGCGCCCCTTTCCGTTCGCGAGATGGGGTTTGGACGCACCATTTGCCTCAAACCTCATCCTTAGAGAGATCGAGCGCACGGCTATACACCGCCCGGCGTTTTAAGCCTGTTGCACCGGTCACCGCCGCAACCGCATCTTTCAGAGAGTGCTGGGTGAGCGCTTTACGAAGCATGTCATCAACAGATGCTTCATCAATCACAGCGTCCCCCTGCGACGGCCCGACAATGACGACCACTTCCCCTTTAGGTGCCCCGGCTTCCTCGTACTGTGCCGCAAGCTCTGCGGCTGTGCCGCGGCGCACCTCTTCAAACTTCTTGGTAAGCTCCCTTGCGACCGATACCTGCCGGTCGCCCAAAACGGTCGCAACATCTGCAAGCATTGCGGCAAGCCGTCTGGGGCTTTCCAGATACACAAGGCTCGCAGAGAGGCTCTGCACGTCTTCAAGAGCAGTGCGGCGCGCTGCCTGTTTTGGAGGTAGAAAGCCCGCAAACAGAAATCTGTCCGTGGGCAATCCGGCAAGGGTCAGCGCGGCCATGACCGAACTCGCGCCGGGCAAGGTGGTGACGGCCAGGTCTTCTGCCAACATGGCTTGAACAAGTTTGTAGCCCGGGTCTGATATCAGCGGCGTGCCTGCGTCAGAGACCAGTGCCACAGCGGCCCCTTCCTGGATGCGGGCAATCACTTTTGGGCGTTCGGTGGTGGCATTGTGCTCATGATAGGCGCGAAGAGGGGTCTTCAGGCCGTGGATTGCAAAGAGCTTTGAGGTGACCCGCGTGTCCTCACAGAGCACCAGATCCGCTGCCGCCAAGACATCCAGGGCGCGAAGCGTGATGTCACGCGCGTTCCCGATGGGGGTTGCAACGATATAGAGGCCAGGTTCCATGTATCTCAATCGGCTTTTCTGTGCTTGGTGATGTTGCCAAAGTGCCGCGCTCGGACCCTCTTTGTCTATGCGGATGGCGCCCGCGCCACAAAAAAGCCGTTTCCCCCGTGTCTCTAGCCAGGGTTTCTATATAAAGTTGGGTTTCTATATAAAAAACGCGTTTGAAATTGGCGTGGCAGCCGATATGCCGCACCAGGCCATGTTGATGTCTACTGCACTTAAGGGGATTTAGGTTGTCGATCTATCGTTCTGGTCGCCGTTTTGGCGCCATTGCCCGCCTCGCACTTCTTGTCTCCGTTACCTTTGTATTGGCAGCCTGCGCCTCTAACAGCACGCCCCCGCCGGTTTCACAGCCACGTGCAGAAACGCCAATTGCGGTGACGCCTCCGCCAGCGACGGAGCAAGATCGTGCCCTCTTCTTGCGTCCGCCCCACATGGGCGACCGTGAAGCGGTCCGCATTGCCGTGCTGCTGCCCCTAAGCGCTCGGCAACCTTCTGTGCGAAACGTCGCTGAATCTCTTTTGAATGCCGCCCAGCTCGCGCTGTTTGAATTTGGGAACCCGAATGTTCTTCTGATCCCCAAAGACACGCGCGGCACAAATTCGGGAGCCGAAGGGGCCGCACGGGAAGCCCTGCAGGAAGGGGCTGAACTTATTCTCGGACCGCTCTTCGCGGGGTCCGTTACGGCTGTCCGGCCCATCGCCGCGCAACGCAATGTGCCTGTCATCGCGTTCTCAAGTGACAGCAGCGTTGCGGGAAACGGGGTCTATCTCCTGTCCTTCCTGCCAGAACAGGATGTTGATCGGGTGGTGGATTATGCAGGACTGCAGGGCCTCACCGTGTTTGCCGGCATGGTGCCGCAGAACAGCTATGGCAGCCTGATGCGCCAGGCACTGACCAATGCGGTCACCGCACGGGCCGGAGAGGTCTACAGCATTGAGAGCTATCCCAACCGGGCGGAAGCCATGTTTGAGCCAGCCAGACGGCTTGCCCTTTATGATGATCGCAAGCGCGCATTGGCACGGGAAAAAGCCCGACTGGAGGCCCTGGTCGATGATCCGGAGGCCGAAGCCGCACTGAAAGCGCTCGAAAACCGCGAGACGCTCGGCGACGTGCCCTATCAAGCGGTCTTCGTACCGGCAGGCGGCACGGAACTTCGCTCCGTCGCCCCGCTTCTTCCCTATTTCGACGTCGACCCCCGTAAAGTTCAGTTTCTTGGCACCGGTCAATGGGATGATGCCTCGCTTGGTCGCGAACCCAGCCTTGTTGGCGGGTGGTTTGCCGCACCGCCACGTGACGCCCATCGTGCCTTCCAACAACGTTATGCGCGCGCCTTCGGTTCTGAACCACCCCGGATCGCAAGTCTCGGCTATGACGCGACCAGCCTCGCTTCAGCGCTTGCGGCGCGGCCTCAGGGCCAGCGGTTCAACGAACAGATTCTTGGCAACCCGGACGGATTTGCTGGTGTCGACGGCATTTTCCGCTTCCTGCCCGATGGCCGCAATGAACGCGGTCTCGCCGTCCTGGAACTGCGGCGCAATGGACCGGTCGTTGTAGACCCGGCACCACAGAGCTTTGTACCAGCGCCAACTTTCTGAACCTCACGCCAATCACACTGCTGAGAATGGGTTGGCTCCGTTGACCTGAAAGATTGTCAGGACCAAGCTCGGTCATCTTGTTTTTCCGTATATGGGTTCGGTTCATGACCTATCGTCTTTACAATTCCCATGCGAACTCGGCCGGGCGCCGGGTGCGCATCGCTCTTCATCTTAAAGATATTCCTTTTGAGTATGTCTCAATTGATATTGCTCCGCCTGCGGAAGAACATCTGGGTGAGGAATTTGGCAAGATCAATCCAATGCGGCTCATTCCAGCGCTGGAGCATGATGGAAACGTTCTGATCGAATCGATGGCGATTCTCGATTATCTGGAAGACCTTCATCCCGAACCCTCCCTCTACCCAGCAGACCCGCTCAAAAAGGCACAGGCCAAGGCCTTCGCGATGACGGTCGCTGCGGGCATGCACCCGCTCCACAATATGCGGGTGATCAAATATCTGGGCCAAGAGTTGGCGCTCGACCAAAAGGCTGTCGCCAAGTGGTATGTCACCTGGGCAGACAAGGGGCTTCACGCGCTGGAGACGCTTGTGTCCGAGAACAGAGAAGAGGGGCCCTATTGTTTTGGGGCAAACCCCAGCGTGGCCGATCTGTTCCTGGTACCGCAATATGCCAATTATCAGAACCTGGGGCTCAATCTCACACTCTACCCGCATCTTGCCGTCATTGTGGAGGCGTGCGCTGCGCATCCGGCCTTCATCAAGGCGGCACCGGAAAACCAGCCGGATTTTCCAGGAGATGGCTAAGCGAGTAATTCGCCCAAGAGCTTGTTGAGCACGAGACGGCCCGCCGGTGTGGCCTTGAGCTGATCACCGGTCTGTTGCAACAGGCCATCGCCCGATAGCTCGCTCAGGCGGTCCGCATTGACAGGTTTTCCGGAAAGGCTCGCATAGCGTTTGAGCGAAACGCCTTCCTGCAAGCGCAATCCCATCAACATCATTTCTTCTGCTGATTGGGCAGGGGTAATTGTTTCCTGGTCGACCAGCCCATGGTCTTGAGCTTCCACCAAGGCCAGCCATTTGGATGGCATGCGCTCTGTCACAGTTGCACACTTCGCCCCGCCCTTCGGGACGCGTCCATGAGCGCCAGGGCCGACTCCCACATAATCTCCATAACGCCAATAGGTGAGATTGTGACGACACTCTGCACCCACTCTTGCATGGTTGGAGACTTCATAGGCATTGAGACCAGCGTCTGCGCAGATGGATTGGGTGGCGTCATAGAGCATGGTCGCTTGATCTTCATCGGGCACGGTGAAGGCACCGCGGGCATGAAGATCAAAGAAGGGCGTGCCTTCTTCAATGGTGAGCTGATAGAGCGACAGATGATCCACGGCAAAGGATAAGGCGCGGGTGAGTTCTTGTGTCCAGGCCTCGACGGTTTGGTCTGGGCGCGCATAAATGAGGTCAAAGGACATGCGCCCGAAATGCGTGCGGGCCAGCTCAATAGCCCCGAGCGCCTCGTCAACAGAATGAAGACGCCCCAAAAATTTCAGGTCTTTGTCGTTCAGCGCCTGCACCCCAAGAGAGACCCGATTGACGCCCAATGCGGCAAGCGCGCGAAACTTATCTGCTTCGACACTCGTCGGATTGGCTTCGAGAGAAATCTCGACCCCCTGATTAATCCCCCAGAGACGGTCGATCGCCGCGAGCACCGTTTCCACAGTCGCAGGTTTCATGAGAGACGGGGTGCCCCCGCCAAAAAAGATGCTGGTGACGGCCTGCGGATCAGAAAGCATCGCCATGTGCTCAAGTTCGCGCACCAGGGCGCGGGCATAGGTCACCTGATCAACGTTGCGAACAACGTGGGAGTTAAAATCGCAATAGGGGCATTTTGCCTGGCAGAAGGGCCAATGCACATAAATGCCAAAACCCGGGTCGGGCGCACTCAAATCAGACGCCGCGGCCCTATTTGAGGAAGACATCGGTCAATTGCCGAAACGCGTCAGCGCGATGGGAGATGGCGTGTTTTGCATCCGGCTCCATTTCCGCAAAGGTTATGTCATAACCGTCCGCCACAAAGACCGGGTCATAGCCAAAACCTTTGTCGCCGCGCGGCGGCCAGACGAGCGCACCTTCAACACGGCCTTCGAAATAGTCCATCTTGCCATCTGGCGTTGCGAGCGCGAGGCCGCAAATGAAAGCCGCAGAGCGATCATCACTGCCGGTCTCTTTCAGTGCCTGTTCAACTTTCTCCATCGCAAGGCCGAAGTCTTTTGATGGACCTGCCCAGCGCGCAGAATAAATGCCGGGATCATCGTTCAAAGCGGTGACCGCGAGGCCGCTATCATCGGCGAGCGCCAGAAGGCCCGAAGCCTCCGCCGCCGCGCGCGCTTTTAATTCAGCGTTTGCCTGAAAGGTGAGGCCTGTTTCTTCCGGCTCAGGAAGCCCCAGATCACCAGCCGACACCGTCTCGATGCCAAAGGGTTCCAGAAGCGCGCCGATTTCACGCACCTTGCCCGCATTGTGGCTGGCAACGACGAGCTTCTTACCCCTCAGATCGCGTGGCACCGACATTACCGCACAGCTTCTTTCTGCATGTCGACGAGCTGGCCACAAGACTGTTTTGCGAGACGCAGCAGCTCGAGGAAATTTTCTTCCGAGAAAGGTGTGCCTTCTGCGGTGCCCTGGATTTCAACAATGCCGCCATTGCCGGTCAGCACGAAGTTGGCGTCCGTGTCCGCATTGGAGTCTTCTGCATAATCCAGATCGGACACAGGCGCGCCCTGATAGATCCCGCAAGAAATGGCTGCGACATGGTCGGTCAGCGGCGAAATGTCGATCATGTTCCGCGCGCGCATCCATTCGATGCACTGGTGAAGGGCCACCCAGGCGCCGGTAATGGATGCTGTGCGGGTGCCACCGTCTGCCTGAATGACATCACAATCGACAGTGATCTGACGTTCGCCAAGTGCTTTCATATCGACAACGGCGCGAAGCGAGCGACCGATCAAGCGCTGGATTTCCTGAGTCCGACCAGACTGTTTGCCAGCTGATGCTTCCCGGCGCATGCGCTCATTGGTGGAGCGCGGCAGCATTCCATATTCCGCCGTCACCCAGCCTTCGCCGCGGCCGCGCAAGAAAGGAGGAACGCGCTCTTCGAGACTTGCCGTGCAGAGCACATGAGTATCACCGAAACGCACCATGCAGGAGCCTTCAGCGCTTTTTGAAAAACCAGGCTCAAAAGAGACTTTGCGCATTTCGTCAAAAGCGCGGCCAGATGGACGGATGGTGCTCACAGGGGTGTTCACGGGCGAACCTCGTTTAGCGGGTGGAAATGGTGGCCCGGTCATACCCCGGCACCCTTCGGGCGTCCAGCCCCAGAACAAGCTTGAGAGCAGCGTTTGGGCAGCATTGACCGGAAATCAGATGATCAATTGACGATCCCCGCCCCCCTTCCTAAGTTTGATTGGTTATTTGCGTCCAATTTCAGGGGTTTAGCGCCCGCAGATGCGCGCGCCGCCAAGCCAGAGTACAAAGCCCATGCCCGCCGTCAAAGATCTTAATGACCGTTCGAGGGCCATCCTCCAGCAGGTGGTTGAAACCTACCTAGAAACAGGGGCCCCCGTAGGCTCGCGCTTTTTGTCCCAGAACCTGCCCCTGACCCTCTCAGCAGCAACCGTGCGCAATGTCATGTCAGACCTTGAGGCGCTGGGTCTTTTGGCCGCTCCCCATACGAGCGCCGGCCGCTTGCCTACTGACGCGGGCCTCCGTCTCTTCGTGGACGGGCTCCTGGAAGTAGGCGACCTTTCAGAGGAAGAGCGCAGGGCCATCGAAACCCAGGTCACCCATTCTCCCACGGCCAACACGGTTGAAGATGTGCTGCGCGATGCTTCTCAACTTCTGTCTGGCCTCTCTCACTGCGCGGGACTGGTTCTCGCACCAAAGGCGGAGCAAACCCTCAAACATATCGAGTTTGTCGCCGTTGATAGCGGCCGGGCTCTTGTGGTTCTGGTTTCTGAAGATGAGAGTGTTGAAAACCGCATGATTGATGTGCCCCGCGGCCTCACACCTTCGGCGCTCATGGAAGCGACAAATTTCCTCAATGCCCGTCTTCGTGGCCGCACCATGGCAGACGCGACAGAGGTCATCCAGTCCGAGATCGCCGCGCAAAAAGCGGAGCTTTCCACGCTCACCCAACGGGTGGTTGAGGCGGGCCTTGCTGTTTGGTCGGGAAGCGATGGAACCTCGGCGGGCACCAGTACCAGCGACCCCCTGGACCGATCTCTTATTGTGACCGGGCAATCCAAGCTGCTGGAAGATGTGAGCGCCATGGAGGATCTGGAGCGCGTCCGGCTCTTGTTCCAAGAACTCGAAAACAAGGCGGACCTGGTCCAGCTTTTGGACCTTGCCCAGGATGCAGAAGGCGTTCGGCTCTTTATTGGATCAGAGAACCAGCACTTTGCCCTGTCTGGCTCCTCTGTGATTGTGAGCCCCTTTATGGACGAAAGCCGCCGGGTGGTTGGGGTGTTGGGAGTTATTGGTCCTACCCGCCTTAACTATGCCAGGATTATTCCTATGGTGGACTATACGGCCCAGGTTGTAGGCCGCCTGTTACGCTGAGTGTTGACTTCAGCGAGCGGACAGGTCATTTCTCCGCCTCATCAAAGTTTAGAGTGGCCAATTGGCTTTTTTGGCGCTTTCAGGGATTACGTAGACATGAGCGATCAAGACAATTCTGCAAATGGCAACACAGGCGATGAGGGCGATGCGCCCCGCAAGCCAACGCCTGCCGAATTGAAGCAACAGGCTGACGACCTGCTAAAGGCGGCCGCTGCGGCGAATGATGACAGCGAAGACGACGTGGCCGAAGAGATCGACGAGCGCAGCGAAGAAGAAAAGATCGCCGACGCCATGGCTGCCTTGGCGGCAGAAAATGCTGACCTGAAAGACAAGCTCCTGCGCGCTGCCGCAGAAGTTGAAAATATTCGTCGCCGCTCTGAGCGGGAGAAGGCAGACGCAGGCAAATATGGCGCGACGAAATTCGCGCAATCCGTGCTGGCTGTTGCTGATAATCTACGCCGCGCCATAGATGCTGTCCCCGATGACCGGAAAGACGGCTCTGATGATGTGGTGAAATCCATCATTGAAGGCATTGAGATGGTGGAAAAGTCGCTCCTAAGTGCTTTTGAAGCGAACGGTATTGTGCCTCTCGACCCGGCACCCGGTGAGAAATTCAACCCGAACCTGCATGAAGCGCTCTTTGAGGTTCCCGGCACCGGCCAGCCTGGCGGGACAATCGTTCAGGTGGTGGATACGGGCTTTATGATCTCTGATCGGCTTCTGCGTCCGGCACGCGTTGGTGTTGCCAAAGCAGACGATGGGGCAGCGCCCGGCGGTTCTGTGGACACAACTGCCTAAAGCCTACGGTGCGCATCTGCGCACAGTGCTTGTGCGTTTGTGTCCTCGTAAAAGTCTCCCGTAAGGCCCATCTTCATCCTAGAGTTTAAGTCAGCCTGGCGACCTCCTGAGAGGCGAACCCGGCAGGCGGATCTGGGAGGAAGACCATATGACACATCTAATGATGGCGGCAGCCCTGTTTTTCGGGATTCACATCTTCGTTTCGGGCACAAAGCTGCGTGATGGCATTGTCGGCTTGATCGGCGAGCTCCCCTACAAAGGTCTCTTCGCTGTGACGTCGCTTGGCGCCATTGTCTGGATGGCGATGAGCTATAATGCGGCGGTGGTGAGTGCGGATAATTCTATCCTCTGGCAGGCACCCCTGGGCCTTTTGCATTCGGGCAGCCTGATCATTTTGGTGGCCGCACTTTTTGCTGTTATCGGCCTCACAACCCCAAGCGCTACAAGCGATGGCGGTGATAAGGCTGTTGCGGAATCCGATGACCCTGCGACACTGGTGAAAGGCATTCATACCATCACCCGGCACCCTTTCCTTTGGGGAGCCATTATCTGGGCAGCCTTTCACCTAGGCGCGAACGGAGACCAAGCGAGCGTCCTCTTTTTCGGAACCTTCTTGGGCGTCGCATTCTTTGGCACCTTCGCCATTGACGGGAAACGCCGACGAGCGCTTGGGGAAAAGTGGGATGCCTTTGCGGGCGCGTCGTCTAACGTTCCCTTCGTGGCCCTTGCGACCGGCCGCGCGAAATTTTCCATTTCTGAACTTGGATGGTGGCGCATCGTGCTGGCGCTGCTGGTCTGGGGTGCCCTGTTCGCGTCACACGAATATCTGTTTGCCGTGAGTCCGGTCCCGGGCGCTTAAACCTGGATAGGCACTCGCTAGGCGCTGACCACAGATGTGAGTTTTTCGTCTTCTTGTGAGTCTGCGGATGCGGAAGTTCGCATTTTGAGTGGCAGCCTGACACGACAACAGGTCCCTTCGCCGACCGTGCTTTCGATATCAAACTCACCGCCAAGTTCGCGGACGAGCGAGGTGACAATCGAAAGTCCGAGACCAGTTCCTTCGGTTCCCGTGGTGCGTTGATCATTCACCTGGAAGAACGGGTCGCGCACATTTGCGAGCTTCTCTGGCGGTATGCCGATCCCATTGTCGTGAATCTCAATCTTTACGCCACCGTCCTTATCAAAATCGACGCCCACACAAATCAGGCCGCCCTCGTGTGTGAACTTCACAGCGTTGGATAGAAGGTTGACCAGGACCTGGCAGAGCGCGCGCTCATCCGTCTCAATCTCGAAATTATATCTGCCGTCCCACTGACTCAGGAGCGGGACATGCTTCTTGTCCGCCAATACTCCAACCATGCGCATGGCCGCCGTGGCAACCTCGGGCACAGAAAGTTTCTCCGGGTGAAGGTCGCAGACTTCAGATTCCAGCTGAGAAAATTCCAGAATTTGCGTCACCAGAGACAGCATGTGTTCGCCGCTATGCCTGATATCTGTCACGTATTCCTTTCTCTTTTCAGGAATATTGGCAATGCCGTCATCACCCATCTCAAGGATCTGCGCAAACCCGATAATGGCATTCAGCGGTGTTCGAAGCTCATGGCTCATTGACGCAAGGAAAGACTCGCGGGCTTTCGCCGCTGCTTCCGCACTGCTGAGCGTCCGCATGGCTTTCTGCCGTGCTGCGTTTGCTTCTTCTACGCTCGCTCCAAGGAGTGCGGCATGATCTTCAGAGGCCTCGGCTCGGGCGGATTCAACAAGCGCAAATTCTCTGAAAGATGATAGACCGCCCAGCAGGACCAGAATGGCGGCGTTTCCAATCAGGAGCTGTACCAATTCCCCTTCGCCAAACGCATGCATCGCCTCGTCTGCCTTGAGGAAAAGGAAAGTGCCGATGATCGCTAGTAAACCGCTATAGAGAATAGTGGAAAGAACCAAGGCGGTTTGTCTTTTGAGCGTCGCGAACAGACAAACCTCAACTACCAAGATCCAGATACCGTGTTCCACCGCGACAGCTGTGTCGTTGTGGAGAAACAGCGCCTGACCAATAAGCGTCAGCAAATGGATACTGCCGAAAAGGAAAACCGCCCACACGGCTTGGCGCAGATACTGCCCTCGGGAAAACAGAACGAGAGCAACCATGCAGGGAAGAAACATGGAAAGCGCGATAACAGAAAAACGCGAATAGTCAGTTAGCTGATGGGCCGCTTTCAGATGCAGGTAGTCGAATACTGTTGCCAAGGCACCAAGCACACCGACAAGTGCAACAGATATGATAACCGTCCGCTGAGGAGATTGAGACAATTCTTGGTGGCTGGTCGCCATTTTTCACAGCCTTCTTGGTGTTCATACGTGTCTGTCCCGGACGCGTTTGACAATTATGACCAGGGAGCGCTTACCAAAAAGATAATCCAAATGTTCTAGAAATTATGGTTTTGCCACGTTGGTCAGCGAGTCTTGTCGGACAGGCAACAGGGTGAGCCAGTTAGCTGGCAGCCTTTGCAAGATCGTCAGGCCGGTCCTCAGTCTCAACCGTTTCTGTTGCCAGGAGACCAGGAAGCATCACCCGGCAGCACGTCCCCGTACCCACCGCGCTCTCGATTTCAAATTTTCCTCCAAGACCGCGAACAAGCGTACTGACAATCGAGAGACCAAGCCCCGTGCCTCCTTCGCCAGCGCAGCGCGCATCGCCAATCTGAACAAATGGTCGGAAAACGTCTTGCAGTTTGTCAGCTGGAATGCCGATGCCATTGTCCTGAATCTCAATGCACAAGCCTTTGGACCCGTCTGTCTTGAGGACAAGCCATACCTGGCCGCCCTTCGGGGTGAACTTCACTGCATTCGTCAACAGATTGACCAGTATCTGGCTGAGCGCTTTCTCATCAGTCTCAACCCGAAAATCGAACCGCTGATCCCAATAACGCAAAAGCTGAACTTCTTTGGCCGAGGCAATCACATCCACCATGCGCATCGCGCCCTCAGCGATGGGAGAGAGCAATTGTTCGGAAAGCTCGATATCGCACCCCTCAGACTCGATTCGAGAGAATTCTAGAACCTGTCCGACCAGGCCCAACATGTGTTCGCCACTGTTGCGAATGTCTTTGGCGTATTCCAGGCGTTTTTCTTCTGTGCGCGCAATCCCCGCTTTTCCCATTTCGAGGATCTGAGAAAAACCGATGATCGCATTGAGCGGCGTGCGCAGTTCATGGCTCATGGATGCAAGGAAGGCTTCGCGCGCCCGCGTAGCTTCTTCCGCCTTGTTCAGTGCGTGGATCGCTTTTTCCTGTTCCTTTTCAGCCTTAGCCGCTTCCTTTTTCAAGAGAGCTTCGTTCTCTTCCAAAGCTTTGACACGCGCAGATTCCACCGTGACAAGATCACGATAGGTCGCCAACGCGCCTAGCAGCAAAAGTGCTGCGGCTTGAGAGAAGGCTGTTTGCACAAGCAGAGATGTCTCCGCATTCGCTGCCGGGTTCAATCCAAGAAGGGAGAAATACAAACAGATGACAGAGACGGTCAGGACGAAAAGGGAGCCTGCAAGAATGTAGGCGATGCGTCGTGAAAGCGTAGCAAACAAACATACCTGCAATGGGATCATCCACATCGCATTCTCAATCGCATAGAGATAATCGGTAGAACCAAACAAGCTGATTGCCATCTGACTAAGCAGATAAAGGCTCGCCATGCAAAAGACAGATCCGACCAACGGGCGGAGCAAGCGTCCGCGCGAAAAGAAGAGTATCAGGATCGCGCCCAGGAAGTAGGCCGTCACAATTGCGACAACTGTGTCACTACGAAAGCGCTCTTTGCCTATGGCAGCCAGGCTGTAGAATTCAAATGCGGTTGCAGCGCATACAATAATGCCGACTAAAGCCACAGACATAAAAATCGCAGCTGAAACCCGACCTCTTTGTTCTCTTTCATCCGCCACGCGCAGACGCCTCCGATAAGCACACGTTATGCTGCGTTTCCGCATGCCCAGTATGCGGTTCAGAGTTTTCCAAACTAACAATATTTATGGTTTACAATTTGTTGCTGACGCAGCTTTTTACTCGGCTGCAAAGCCTGAAACATGGTGCGAAGCGGAATTCAATTGCACGGTCGGCAGCAGCAGCGTCGCGACAGTCCCTTTTCCCTCTTCACTCTCAAGGGTGAACCGCGTCTCCATTGCCTCAGCCAGGGCCGTGATAATTGCCAGGCCTAGCCCGGTGCCGGTTTCGCTCGCCAAGCTGGCGTCACCGAGGCGCACAAAAGGCAGGCAGACCTCTTCAAGCTTGTCCGCCGGTATGCCTGCTCCTGTGTCCATCACCTGCAAGGTCACTCGGTCTCTGTCGTGCGGGGTCACTCTGAGCGTCACGCTGCCGCCGGCGTCGGTGAATTTCAGAGCATTGCCGACGAGATTAAGCCCAATTTGGATAACGGCCTGACGATCAGCTCTGACCTGCAGGTCGCGGTCGCTCGCGATCTGGATGCCCAGCTCAACACCTTTTGCTTTTGCCGCTGCCTGAGACATTCGGTGGATGAATTGAACGGCCTCTTCTAACCGCCATTCTGTGGCATGAAGGTCGAACGTGCCTGAACGTATTCTGGAATATTCCAGCAATTGATTGATCAGCCCCAATACGTGCTCGCCGCTTTGATGAATATCAGCTGCGTAGGTGCGGTATTGCTCTGATGCCCCATCCCCCAGGGCGTCTGATTTCATGACCTCGGAGAACCCGATGATTGCATTGAGTGGTGTGCGCAGTTCATGGCTCATGGTCGCGAGGAAAGTTTCGCGAAGCTTGATAGATTTTTCAGCTTCCTCGCGAGCAATTTCTGACTGTTCGCGCGCTACATCTGCCTCTTCAAATGCCCTCTGCATTTCAGCTGCGTGTTCTTCCAGAGCATCAGAGCGGGCGTGAAACTTTATTGCGGCTTCACGGAACATGGCGAAGCCGTCCAGCAATACGAAGGCAACAATCAGGGCAATGCAGAAAAGAATTAGGTCTGCGCAACAAGGTTCAGTAAAGGGATTGGCACCTATGCGCAGCACATGCACGCCCACCAGCAACAACATTGAAAGCACGAAAGAGCCGCCCAAAAAACGTGCGAAGGACCGGCCAACAGTCAAAAAGGGAATGATGAGGGTGGCGATAATCCAAGGTGTATACCGCTCCACTGCCATTGGCGCCTCAACAACAAAAAGCAGGTTGGCGACTACCGTGACAAGATACAGACTGATAAGTCCGTAGATGAGGCCGACGGTCAAGCGGCTGGACGCAACCAAGCCCAGCCACGACGCGACAATAACAGACGTGAGCAGGGCGATAAGCGTCCCGACCTGTAACAACTGAAATTCGAAGGTTTCACCTGGCAGTCCGCTCAAGGAGAAATCATAGGCAGCCGCTGAGATTGTAAACAGACCAGCAATCGTGATGGTGCGCACAACATCGCGAGTGCCCTGATCACGCTCAGCTTGCGAATCCGCTGACAGTGTACTCATCTTGCCCTTCACCTTTGGTCCGCCAAGCGCGGAACAGACCCAAAATTGCAGAAAGGCTTTAAAAAAACATATCTTTTAGATAGGGGCTTTAAGGGCGGAGAGCTTCTTGCAGCACCCAATCCCGAAAAGCTTCGGCCTCTGGTCGCAAAGGCCGGCCTTCAGGGTAGACCACGTGATAAGCCGCGGCAGTTTCCAACGTAAGAGCAAATGGTTTTACAAGACGGCCATCATCCAGTGCGGCGGCTGCCAGCGCCTCATCGGCCAAGGCCACGCCCTGACCTGAGGCAGCAGCCTCCAGGGTGAGATGGGCATCGTCATAGATTGGGCCCTTTAGCGGATCAACCGCTGTCGCCCCTGCGGCCTTCAGCCAGCCTGCCCAATCTTCAAAGCTATCTTCGTGGATGAGCGTATAGGCGGCAAGATCGTCGGGTTCGTTGAGACCTTTGCCGCGCGCCATCAAAGTAGGGCTCACAACCGGAAAGGATGCAGACCCCAAAAGTTTTTTGGCGACAAGCCCAGGCCAATCAGCCCGTCCATAGCGGATTGCAAGGTCAGCGCCGCCCTCTTTGAACTCAACGAAGTCAGGCGTCGGCACCAGATGCAGCTGTGTTTCGGGGTAAGCGGCATAGAAACGGTCCAATCGTAAAACCAACCAGCGGGCTGCAAAGGCGGGCTCGACACTCACCAGCACTGGCCCTTTATTCTCTTCAGCCGAAAGGGCGCGTGCTGCGGCGATCGCCTCGCCAACCATATCCAGCGCCCGGGTGAGCGGTGGTGCCAGCACTTCCCCTGCAGGGGTCAAATGCACTTTGCGGGCGGAGCGCACAAATAGAGGTTCTCCAAGCCAGTCCTCAAGCCCACGAATTTGGTGACTGACCGCTGAATGGGTCACGCCAAGCTCATCGGCGGCCTGAGAGAAGCTCAGATGCCGCGCAGCTGCCTCAAAGGCCCGCACCATGGATAGGGGTGGCAGCTGACGGGCAAACATAGATGAATTTTCCTCACATATTTGATGAGAAAAGATCGTTTGTTACCAACCCCTTCCATCAATAAATACTCGCTTAGGAGGAATATAGAGATTTAGACGTTGGAGATGAAGATGAATATTTTTCGTGGATATACTGACGGGCTGTCAGCCGGTTATCAGGTGGCGACCTATCAGTCAGGCCCCTTCAAACACCAAACCAGGAAGGCCGCAGCCCCGCGTCCAGCGCGCATGTCCTTTGCAAAGGCTGTCACCGCTGTCGCTGCCCTGGCACTGAAAGGCGCACGGACGGTCTTCAAACGGCGGGGCAGAAAAGCTGCCCCGACCGATTTTTCAGCCCAGCTTGATTTGTTTGTGCGACCTGCCGCCCACCAAGCCCTCTAACCCTAGCGCGCAGGATCCGTGACCCGGCGCAGCGTAAGATTTAGGCGCCCCCCTTTTTCAAGAAGCGTTGAGGTTCCCGGCAATATTCGGTCGATCCCGTGAAACCGGAGCCGTGAGGGCCCGCTGAGCATCAGCACATCGCCAGAGGCCAGCTTGAAACTTTGGGTCGGGGCTTTGCGCTCTTGTCCGCCCAGCCTGAACATGGCGGTATCCCCCAAAGAAACCGACAGAACCGGTGCATCCAGTGGCTTTTCATCCCGATCCTGGTGCAGGCCCATTTTTGCGTGGGGGCCATAATAATTGACCAGACAGGCTTCTGGAGGCGCGCCGTAGCCGGTGAGATCGGCCCAAAGGGCCTGCAAACGGCCGGGAATGGGGGGCCAGGACCGCCCTGTCGCGGGATGACAGTCTTCATATCGGTAGCCGGACCGGTCTGACACCCACCCCAGGTCCCCAAAATTTGTCATGGCTACTGAGAACGGCTTCCCTGTCTTTGGCATTATCGGCTGGTAGAGGGGATTTTCGACAATCTGAGCACGAAGTGTGGCCACAAGTTCTTCCTGAGATTGCCGGGACAGCAAACCCGGCCAGATTCTGGTTCCCGGAACGGGCTCAAGGGCTTTTGGGGGTGCGGTTTTCTCAAACATTTTAAAGGGCTTACGGGGGTTAACTGTTGCGCCGGGTCTCGCATGCCGCTATTCAACCGCATCCCGCGACGGGCAGCCATTTTTGAGCAATCAGAGGGCCAATCTGGCGCGGGTGGTCTTGCGACGTGCGAGGCTCAAACATATATATCTCCCAATCGGTTGCGACCGTTTTTAACCTGTTCACCCCATAGGGGGTCAGAGGTTCAAAGCAGAACGACTTCGATCACAGGATCGGGCTCACCCTGCTTCAACCATTGGGCGCTGAATTTCAGGTCCGACTGGCCTGCCGCAGTCATAAAGAGGAAGACAATGGGTAAAGTTATTGGCATTGACCTTGGCACGACGAATTCGTGTGTCGCGGTAATGGAGGGTTCACAGCCCAAAGTTATTGAGAATGCAGAAGGTGTGCGCACCACACCATCCATGGTGGCTTTTGCGGACGACAATGAGAAACTTGTCGGCCAGCCTGCGAAACGCCAGGCCGTCACCAACCCGTCCAACACGCTCTATGCAATCAAACGTCTGATTGGCCGCTCGTTCGACGATCCCATGACCCAGAAAGACATGGGCATGGTGCCGTACAAGATTGTCAAAGCAGACAATGGCGACGCATGGGTTGAAGCACGCGGCGAGAAATACTCTCCGCAGGAAGTCTCTGCCTTCATTCTTCAGAAGATGAAAGAGACCGCTGAGACCTTTACCGGCGAGCCTGTGACGCAGGCCGTTATCACGGTTCCTGCTTACTTTAATGACGCACAGCGCCAGGCAACAAAAGACGCCGGCAAGATTGCCGGTCTTGAAGTGCTCCGGATCATCAACGAGCCGACAGCCGCGGCACTTGCCTACGGCCTCGACAAGTCTGATGGCCGCACCATCGCGGTCTATGACCTGGGTGGTGGTACGTTTGACGTGTCGGTTCTCGAAATCGGCGACGGTGTCTTTGAAGTGAAGTCGACCAATGGGGATACGTTCCTGGGTGGTGAAGACTTCGACATGCGCATCATTGAGTATTTAGCCGACGAATTTAAGAAAGAGCAGGGCATCGACCTGCGCGACGACAAGCTTGCCCTGCAGCGTCTGAAAGAAGCTGCTGAAAAAGCCAAGATCGAACTCTCATCTGGCGCTCAGACAGAAGTGAACCTGCCCTTCATCACGGCGGACGCCTCTGGTCCAAAACATCTGACCTTGAAACTCACCCGCGCAAAACTGGAAGCGCTGGTTGAAGACCTGGTCATGCGCACGATCGAGCCTTGTAAGAAAGCACTTGAAGATGCCGGCCTTAACGCCAGCGCCATTGACGAAGTTGTTCTCGTCGGTGGGATGACCCGCATGCCGAAAGTACAGGAAGCGGTGAAAAACTTCTTTGGCAAAGAACCTCATCAGGGTGTGAACCCGGATGAAGTCGTCGCCATGGGTGCTGCCATTCAGGCGGGTGTTCTTCAGGGTGACGTGAAAGACGTTCTGCTTCTCGATGTGACGCCACTGTCGCTTGGTATCGAAACACTGGGCGGCGTGTTCACCCGGTTGATCGAGCGGAACACCACGATCCCAACGAAGAAGGCTCAAACCTTCTCCACCGCTGAAGACAATCAGTCCGCTGTGACGATCCGTGTCTTCCAGGGTGAGCGGGAAATGGCCGCAGACAATAAGCTGCTCGGTCAGTTTGACCTTGTGGGCATCCCCGGCGCACCTCGCGGTATTCCGCAGATTGAAGTGGCCTTCGACATTGATGCGAACGGCATCGTGTCGGTAAACGCGAAAGACAAAGCGACGGGCAAAGAACAGTCGATCCGTATCCAAGCCTCTGGCGGTCTCTCCGATAGCGAGATCGACAATATGGTGAAAGACGCGGAAGCGAACGCAGAAGACGACAAGAAGCGTCGCGAGTCCGTTGAAGCCAAGAACCAGGCAGAAGCCATGGTGCACGCCACCGAGAAGACACTTGAGGAGGCGGGTGACAAAGTCAGCGAAGAGGTGAAGGCGCCCGTTGCTGCCGCCGTTGCCGACCTCAAAACGGCTCTTGAAGGCGATGATGCTGAAGAGATCAATGCCAAAGCACAGGCTTTGACAGAGGTTTCGCTTAAGCTCGGTGAAGAGCTTTACAAAGCAGGCGTTGAAACGGCCGACGTAGAAGGTGCTGAGGGCGACGCCCAAGCATCTGACGATGGCAAGGCTCAGGATGATGTGGTCGATGCTGACTTCGAAGAAGTCGACGACGACGAAAAGAAGAAAGACGCATCCTAATCCCACTTCCGTAGGCGTGACCCACGCCTATGACACCCCTCTTCCTGAACGGCGATGTTCCTATTGCCGTTCGGGGCCTGGGGCTCGGAAAGGACCTGAAGTCTCGTGTCGAAGCCTGATTTTTATACATTGCTAGGTGTGGATCGCTCCGCTAGCGCGGACGAGCTCAAAAAAGCCTATCGTAAGCTCGCAATGAAATATCACCCGGACAAGAATCCGGGCGATGAAGCTGCTGAGCAAAAGTTCAAAGAAATTTCTGAAGCCTATGACGTCCTGAAAGACGATCAGCAGCGCGCAGCCTATGACCAATATGGCCATGCGGCCTTTGAAGGCGGCATGGGCGGTGGCCACCCCGGCGGTATGGGCGGCATGGGCGGTATGTCCGATATCTTCGACGACCTGTTTGGCGAATTTATGGGCGGCAGACGTGGCCAGCGCAGCGATGGCGGGCGGGCGCGCGGCCAGGACCTGCGCTACAATATGCAGATCACGCTGGAAGAAGCGTATGAGGGCAAAAAAGCCCAGATCCATGTTCCAAGTTCGGTCACCTGTGACACGTGTTCTGGATCCGGCGCGACACCGGGCTCTCAGCCCGTTAACTGCACCACCTGTGGCGGTAATGGTCGCGTGCGCGCCGCACAAGGTTTCTTCTCGATCGAGCGGACCTGCCCAGCGTGTCATGGCCGCGGTCAGGTGATCGAAAACCCGTGTTCAGACTGCCACGGCCAGGGCCGCGTTCAAAAAGAACGCACCCTTGCTGTCACCATTCCGCCCGGCGTGGAAGAAGGCACGCGCATCCGGCTATCTGGTGAAGGCGAAGCCGGCATGCGCGGCGGACCGGCCGGCGACCTCTATATTTTCCTCTCCATCGAACCGCACAAATTGTTCGAGCGAGATGGCACGGAACTCTTTTGCGACGTGCCTGTCTCTTTGACGACAGCGGCGCTCGGGGGAGAAATGGAAGTTCCCACCGTCGGCGGTGGCAAGGTGAAAGTCAAAGTGCCGGAAGGCACCCAGACCGGTAAGCAGTTCCGCGTTCGCGGCAAGGGCATGCCAGGGCTTCATGCCCGACGCCATGGCGATCTCTACATCCAGATCCATGTGGAAACACCGGTCGGCCTGACAAAGGCTCAGAAAGATCTGCTGAAGAAGTTCGATGAAGCGTCATCTGAGAAGACCAATCCGGAAAGCGCCGGTTTTTTCGACAAGGTCAAAGAGTTCTTCAACGACACGCCTGACTGAGTCGTCTTTGACGGCGCGCCCATGGCCGCTCTGCCGACAATCGGTTAGTCTCTTCTCAAAATCGAATTTGAGAAGAGACGAAGCCCATGTCTGATGCTCCCTTGCTTACCGAAACACGCGGTGCCGTTTTAATCATCACGATCAATGATGCTCCGTGGAACCGGATGTCTGCCGCCTTTATGGATGAGCTGGAGACTCTGGTCGCCGACATTGCCCAGGATGACGGCATTCGCGCCGTGGTTCTCACAGGCGCCGGAGACAAAAATTTCTCCGTTGGTATGAACCTGAAAGAAATCGGCACTGCTGTTCAGGCCAAGGGTGGACAGGATGCGTTTTTCGATCAGCGTTGGAACGTGATCTCTGCCATTGAAAATATGGGCAAACCCTGGATAGCAACCTTCTTTGGCAACTGCCTCGGCGGAGGATTGGAACTTCCCCTTGGCTGTCATTTTCGTCTGGCCGCGGAAGACGGCTGCCAAATCGGTCTGCCGGAGATGGATCTGGGCACCGTTCCTGCCTGGGGCGGTAGTGCCCGGCTTCCCCGTATCGTGGGACGCACCCATGCGATCGATATGATCCTGCGGGGCAAAAAGATCTCCGGCCCGGAAGCTTTGCGGATTGGCCTTGCCAATGAAGTCTGGCCTCTTGATGAATTGAAAGAGCACGCGATTGCGCTGGCAGAAGAGCTGGCGGCTCAACCGCGACTAGCAGTGAAAGCGATGCTGAATGCCTTGATGAGCAGCCCAACGAAAACGTTAGAGCAATCCCTTGCAGATGAGCGGGCCGCTGTGCATCTCACGTCCGGGACTGCTGACGCGCGCGAGGGCATCATGGCTTTCCTTGAGAAGCGCAAGCCCGTGTTCAACCAGACCTAGGGGCACCACCCCTTTCGGCGTAGTGCCTCATCTTTGTGCCCATTGGGCAACAGTGCGGCGCTGTCATCTCCCTGTCACATAAATGTAGCGGACTGGTCATCTAGCCCGCCTATTCGTCTCCTCGACCGGGGCAGATCCCTGAGTACACGAGGAGATACCTAATGATTAAACAAGCACTGGTGGGCAGTGTGGCAGCAGCTGCACTCTCGCTGAGCCTAACAGGGACAGCCTTCGCGGGTTACGATGTCAATTCGCGGATCGATTCCCTTGAAAACGAACTGCGTGAGCTCAAAGCTCAGATGCAGATGCGGGACAGCAAACTTGCGGAGCTGGAATCAGCTACCGAAGGCCTTGGTGACCTGCCAAAATTCGACAGCCGCAAGCTGCAGATCTCAAGCCGCGATGGCAACTGGTCCATCCGCTTTGGTGGTCGTCTGATGCTTGATGCATTTATCGCTGAGAGCGACATTACTGGTGGTGCAGACACAAGTGGTGCCGGCGCTGAAATCCGCCGCGCTCGCTTCTTTGCCTCTGGTAAGGTCATGGGCGACTGGAAATACAAGCTGCAGATCGATTTTGCCAGCAACGCTGTTTCCATTAAGACCGCGACAATCAGCACAAAAATTGCCGGCCTGACGACAACCTTTGGTAACGACAAGGAACCACAGGGTCTCGAAGAGCTGACATCTTCCAAGTACATCACGTTCATGGAACGCTCGATGGTCAACGAAGCTTTCGCACCAGGCCGTAATCTGGGTGTGAGCGTTGCTTCTGGTGGCGACAATTACAGCGTTCGCGCTGGTTTCTACACCAACGGAATCGACAATGGTTCAGATGCTGCAACAACCGACTGGTCAGCAACAGGTCGCGTAACCTTTGCACCGATCGCTGAGAAAACAGAAGTTGTGCACCTTGGCGCGTCAGCGTCCTACCGTGGGTTTGACGACAATACTGGTCCTCGGATCCGTCTTCGTAACTTCCACAATGGCACACGTTTTGTCAGCACCGCTGCTGGTGGCATCCCATCTGAAGGTCAGATGACTTTCGGTGCAGAAGCTGCTGCAGTGTTCGGTCCTTTCAGCGCGCAGGGTGAGTACTTTACCTCAACGCTTGAAGGAAACGGCGCAGGCTCTGCTGACATCGACTATGACGGTTGGTATGTCATGGCCAGCTACTTCATCACTGGCGAAAGCCGCGCTTACAAGGCCGACAAAGGTGAGTTTGGTCGCGTTAAGTCTGAAGGCGCTATCGAAGTAGCCGCACGCTACGAGATGGTTGATATGGAAGACACTGGCTTCGGCACAGACGCTTCCGAAACCACAGCTCTGACACTTGGCGTCAACTACTACTTCAACCCATATGTTCGCGCGATGTTGAACTACGGCACAGCCGAGTATGACTTCACTGCGGCATCTGGTGCGAATGATGTAGAAACTGACTTCATCGCAACACGTCTACAGATCGACTTCTAAGACACGAAAAAGCCGAGGCGTTTCTATCGCGCCTCGGCTAACTCTTTTGCTGAAACTGTTCCTCACAGTCAGCTCGACGGTCCGGTTCTTCCCCTAAAGTGGGCCGGGCCGTTTTTTATGTTTGGTCAGGTGCCGAGTCAGACTCTGGGCGGGTACATCTATGCCGCTTTGACAGATCCCAGGAAGCCCTCAATCTCTTTCCTCAATCCATCTGCCTGAGACGCAAGGTCAGACGCAAAGCCTGTCACCTGTTTGGCGGCTTGCATGTTTTCGCCGGTAACGGCATCCACTTCAGAAATATTGGACGTGACTTCCGAGGTTCCTTTGGCCGCCTCCTGAACACTGCCTGCAATTTCCTGTGTGGCAGCTCCCTGCTCCTCAACGGCGCTCGAAATCGCCGTCGAGATTTCCGACATTTGCGAGATCATGTTGTTGACGGTTTCAATCGCAGACACAGCGTCCTCGGTGGAGGACTGCATGGTCGAGATTTGCTGACTGATTTCCTCCGTCGCCTTCGCTGTTTGGTTGGCCAGGGATTTTACTTCACCGGCGACGACCGCAAACCCTTTGCCAGCATCACCGGCGCGCGCCGCTTCAATGGTTGCGTTAAGCGCCAGAAGATTGGTCTGTTCTGCAATGTCCTGAATGAGGCTCACCACAGTGCCAATCTTGTTCGCCGCGTCAGCGAGCTGGCTCATCGTAGCGCTGGTTTTGTCCGCTTCATCGGTTGTGCGACGCGTGAGGTCTGAGGACTGTGTTACCTGCCGTCCAATCTCCGCGATCGCGCTATGCAACTCTTCTGCAGCTGAGGCGACAGTTTGCACATTTTGGGCGGCTGAATCTGCCGCACTGGCAGCCGCGCTTGCGCCAGAACTTGTGCGCTCTGCGGTGCGTGTCATCGATCCGGCGGTTTCGTTCAATTCTGAAGATGCCGCCGACACGGAATTCAAAAGCGCGGACACTTTGGCGTCGAAGGAAGAGATCATTTCTTCCATGTTCCGTGTACGTTTTTCGCGCTCTGCCTGGTGTTCTGCCTGTTCAGCTTCAAGCTTCTGGCGTTCAATAGCGTTGCCGCGGAACACGTCAACGGCATGTGCCATCTCGCCAACTTCATGGGTGTTGTCGAGATAGGGGATGTTCGCTTCGAGATTGCCGTTGGCCAGTGACGACATGGCGGAGGTGATCTGATTCAGAGAGTCGGTAATGCTGCGCCCTACGGCAAAGCCAAAGACAGATACGATGCCCAACATGAGGAGACCGACGGCCAAAAAGGCTGTTTCTGTTGCGGATTTCGAAGCCGCCAGGGCCTGGTCCGCATTGTCCAGCCCGGAGGCTGCGACCGCTGCGGTCCGCTCGAACGCAGGCACCATATCAGCGAAGATGCTGCTCAACTTCTTGATCTCAGCATCCCTGGTCAAGGACGTATCGGCATAGCGTCGAACGCCCGCCAGGTACTTATCCATCAGCGTGGTCACGTCGGGCGCAAACCCGGCCGGCAGGCGCGGGGCTTCGAGCGATGCGGCGTCCGAAGACCCTTCAGCGCCTTCGGCGTCAAGTGGCGCTTCGACGACAATGGGTGCCGGAACCGGGGCAGGTGCTGGGGCTGCCTGTGGCTGATCGAGTTCCTGCAGCAGGACATCGAATTCTGCACGACGGTCATCAATGCGGCCGATATATTTCTCAGCGCCGCGCAGCATGAAGTCTTTCTCATGGCGACGCATCATCAGCATCTTGACGGTGAGCTCAGCGAGGTCGGCTTCCCGGAGTTTCGCTTCAACTGCCTGCACTGCGGCCCGTAGCGCGCCCTGAACGCCCTGGTTCTCATCAAGACCCAGTTGCTGGGTCAGGCTGACAACAGAGCGGAACTGGCCCATATGGGCTGAGACGCCTTGTTCTATTGTCTCGATTTCCGCGTTGAGCTCTGATGCTGCGGCGAGATTTTTCATCCCTTGGAGGGCGTCAAGTACATTCAATGCAGACGCTTCATATCGCTCGACATATTTCATGTCTCTGCGAAGGAGGAAGTCCTTTTCATTGCGGCGCATTTGGAGCGTCCCAATTTCGACAGACATGGATAATTGTGCGAGCTGGGAATTCTGCTCCCGGTCTGCGGACGCCGCTCTGATGCTGACATCGCCAATGACATAGGCAGTCCCCAGGATCGCAACACTCACAATGCCAAGCGCTGCTAAAATCCCGATGCGGGCCGATATTTTTATCGAATTCAGGAACCCGAGAAGTTCCGACAGTTTTTCGCCCGCACTACCCACATTGATTTGTTTCATCGCTCTCACCCAGCATTCTGATTGGCCCTATGGCTCATTGGGCTGCCACCCCTTTGAGCGGGTTCACGGGTATCAAAGACCCATTAAGAACTTTTTAAACGCAGGATGGCTGCTGCCCGAACACCCATATGGATGCAAATTCACCCGAACGATCGCCGCCGTGTAAATGTCCTGGTCGCACTTACAGCCAGACCAGAGAGCGGTTCTACAAGAATTCGGGGTTCGAATGTTCGGGTAACCATATTCTGACATTCCACCTTCATGCTGAGTTTAGCCTTTTCTCAATTGTTACCCCTTAGGTTCTAAGTCTGTTTTGGCGCAGGCCTGCTGTCTGCCCGAGAACTTTGACTACTGAGGGGCACTATGACTAAGACTAATCTCGGCCTGAAAAACAGGTCCGTAAAAACGTTCACACGTTGCGGGACCGCCATGGTTGTTGCGACCGCACTAACCTTTGGCTCCGCGAGCGTCGCTTTCGCGGGTTACGACGTCAACTCACGCATTGATGCGCTTGAGCACGAATTGCGTGAACTTAAAGCACAAGTGCAAGAGCGTGACGGCAGACTTGCAGAGCTCGAAGCAGGTTCAACAAGCCTTGCTAATTTGCCGGTATTTGACAGCCGCAAGCTTCAAATCACCAGCCGCGATGGCAATTGGTCAATCCGCTTTGGTGGCCGTTTGATGCTTGATGCCTTCCTCGCTGAAGCAAGCCGGACAGGCGCAGCCGACACAAGCGGTGGCGGTGCTGAACTCCGACGAGCCCGTTTCTTTGTCTCTGGTAAAGTAGCAGGCGATTGGAAATACAAACTGCAGATTGACTTTGCAAGCAATGGCGTCGCAATCAAGGATGCCTATATCAGTACGAAGGTTGCTGGACTGAAAGCGATCTTTGGGAACCACAAAGAACCACACGGCCTGGAACAACAGACCTCTTCTAAATATGTGACCTTCATGGAACGCGCGATGGTGAGCGATACATTCGCTGCCGGTCGTCAGCTTGGTGCCAGCCTTGGCGCAAGTGGTGACAACTTCACCTTGCGGGGTGGCATCTTCACCAGCGGCATCGACAATGGTAGTGATGCGACAACCACTGACCTTGCGTTTACCGCACGGGGCACCTATGCGCCGATCGTCGAGGATAGGCAGACAGTACATCTTGGTGTTTCTGGGACCTATCGTACATTTGATGACAATTCCGGCCCGCGCATCCGTTTGCGCAACTTCCACAACGGAACGCGTTATGTTGATACCGGGGTGACGGTTGCGGAAGGTCAGATGACCTATGGCGCTGAAGCTGCTGTGGTGTTTGGTCCCTTCAGTGCGCAAGGCGAATACTACATGTCCACACTTGAGGGCAATGGTACTGGTGCCGCTGACGTCGACTTCAGCGGCTGGTACGCCATGGCGAGCTACTTCATTACTGGCGAAAGCCGCCCATACAACACGGACAAAGGTGTCTTTGGTCGCGTGAAGGGTGATGGTGCCATTGAGGTCGCTGCTCGCTATGAAATGATCGACATGGAAGATGCCGGATTCGGCACCGCCGCGTCTGAAACCACAGCGCTTACAGTGGGCGTCAACTATTACTTCAACCCCTATGTTCGGGCGATGTTGAACTATGGCAATGCTGAGTACGACTTCACAGCAGCTGCAGGTACAGCTGATACGGAAGTTGATTTCATTGCGACCCGTCTGCAGCTCGACTTCTAACGACATTCCGGGGAGCTCTGAACGCACCCCGGATCTCCCTTTTCTGACTGATCCTGTTCCTCGATGTCAGCTCGGCGGCCCAACCTTCCCACCAGGGACAGTTGGGCCGTTTTGAGTCAAAGTGCCGTCGGCATGGTGAGAAGGATTTTGCCACGCTTGCCGCTTTCTTCCTGGCGCGCAAATGCCTGCGCGGCGTCTTCGAATGCGAACACTCTGTCGATGACCGGTAAAAAGACGCCCTCTGCCATCAAGGTGGACAATCGACCCAATCGTTTTTGGTCCGTATCGCTTTCCAGGAGAAAGCCCCATTTGCGTCTGGAAACAAGCGCCCGCAAAAACCCTGGCACATCCAAGTGCGGCATGGTCGTGATGTAGGTCCCCTTAGGCTTAAGATAGGGACGTGCCTTGGAAAAACTCATCGACGGCGCTGCATCAAAGATTGTGTCGAACTGGCTTTCTTTTGGAAGCAAGTTTTTGGTGTCATAGGCAAGCGCATCAGATGCGCCCTGGCTTCGGGCAAAGTCCAATTGGGAGGAGTGGCAGATCGCAGTGATCTCTGCTCCAAGATGCTTAGCAAGCTGGAGAGCTGTCACCCCCACGCTTCCAGTGGCGCCGGTCACCAGAAGCTTGTCGCCTGGCTTGATTTTCGCAATTCGTTCAAGCGCCGCGATGGCTGTCACCGCGCCGCCGACGAGCGCGGCTGCTCCTTCAGGCGTCATGCCCGTCGGCAGCTTTGCCAGGTTGGCTTCTTTGAGCGCGACAAACTCTCCATGGAACCATGGTCCTTTGAAGATGTTTGTGTAGCCATAGACCATATCTCCCGTCTTGATGGCCTTGCCATCGCTTTCCGCGACCCCCGCCATCTCGATGCCGGAGAGCACTGGATTGGTTTGCAGGCGTTTGAGCAGGGTTTTGTTTTGCTTGCCGGTATAGGTCTCATAGTCTCCATGGTTGAGCCCTGCATGTGTGATGCGTATCAGAACCTCTCCCTTTGCCGGTATCGGCTTTGCCACCTCGACAAGTTTCAGGGTGGGTCGGCCCGCCCCCTTGGGCACGTCGAAACTGACGGCTCTCATGCGGTGCTCATCTGGTCGGCATGGTCAGCAACATAGGTTTCAATTGAGCGTGGTTTGCGGCCTAGCAAAAATTCAATGTCGTTCGATGGGTTGAAGGTGAAGCCTTCTCGCACCGCGAAGGTCATTTCCGCGTTCATGTCCGCATACCAGGTCTCTGCGCCCTGCTCGATCAAGGCGTTGCGCAGGTCATCGGGCGTGATGCCGACAAAGGGGACATCTCGACCCAAGGCGGCGCTTATGCGATTGGCCGCGCCTTCAAAAGTCATGGGATCGGGACCCGTCAGTCTATAGACACGATGGGCATGGCCGTCTTCTGTGAGGGCCTTGATTGCAATCTCGGCAACATCGCGCACATCGACAAAGCTCGTTTTGCCCGGACCGGCAGGGAACGCCACCATGCCCATGGCGACAAAGCCCGCAAAATTCTGCATGAACCAATCCGGCCGCAAAAATGTCCAGGGCAGGTCAGCTGCTTTGACAATCTCTTCCAACTCTCCGGTGCGGCGCACGAAAAAGACTGAACTGTCCGGATCGCATTCAGCCGACAGCATCACCAGACGTTTGATGCCTGCTTTCTTGATCTGGCCGGCCATTCGCGTGAGTGATGTCTTAAAGGCATCACTTTGATTGGTGACCATGTAGACAGCGTCGACGTCTAGCAGAGCTTTCTCGAACGCATCGGCTTCATCGAAGTCGCCAAGCGCCACTTCATAACCGTCGGGTCCGATCATCTCCGCGGCTTTGGCCGCATCGCGGACATAAATGCGGAAGGGTGTTTTCTGGGCAATCAGCTGGCGGGCGATTTCGCTGCCAACATTTCCTGTCGCTCCGGTGACGAGGATCATAAAATTTCCTTTCAGGGGACGTGTGCGCGGCAGTTCAGCGAACGAGAGGGGCCACGCTGGTTGTCATAAGATGGGTGAGTGTTTCGGTCGCGGCCTGCTCAGTGATCCGCCCGGCGGTCAGTTCTGCGCATAGTGTGTTTGCGGCGGCAACGAGGCTGATGAAGATCAGGTGCATGCGGGCATCGGCCTCAGGCAAGACGTCGGGCATGATAGGGGCGAAAGCTTCGGCAAATTGCCTAGCGTGGAGGTCTCTGGACGCGCGGCCCACATCCCGGGCGTCCCCATTTGCTTCAATGGCTGCCGTGAGGGCCGCTGCCGCAGGCCCGGCTTCCAGAGCGCAGGCGATATAGGCGTCCGTGACGATTTCGGCGATGGCCTCCACGGTCTCAGGTGCTGCGGCGATGCGCGCGCGGGCGACACCTTCATAGTGGCGGTCAGCCTCTTCGAGAAGCGCCAGGAGAAGCCCCGTGCGGGTCTCAAAGTGATCGTAGGCCATGGGCTTTGAGACACCGGCTTTTTCTGCGACCAGCGCCAGCGTGACGGCATCGGCCCCCTCTTTTTCTATGAGGGCTCTGGCCACATCCAACAATTGCTGGCGGCGATCTGCTCGGCTGAGGCGGGTGCGGGGTGTGGTTTCTAACTGGCTCATGGATAACCTACGTTTCGTAACTTACTAATCGTAGGTAATGGGTAGGGAGCGCTCCGTCAAGGGTCGCGAGGGGAAATTTGGAAGCGGATCGCTGTACGGCGACGGCCCGCCCTGCTATATCCCGCAGAGAATAAGCGGTCTGGACGGGTTCGCATGACCTGCTTTGCGGAGAAAAAAGATGAGCGATAGCGATATTAAAATCGTCCTTCCCGGTGCTGCCGGGCGCATGGGCCGCACATTAATCGCCGAGATTGCTCAGAAACCGGATTTGAGGCTCATCGGCGCGACAGAACCTGCAGGCTCGTCTTTGGTGGGCACCGATGCAGGCACCCTTGCAGGCCTTCCCGAACCATTGGGTGTCGCGATTACCGACGACCCGCTGCCGCTCGTTGCAGAAGCAGACGCGATTATCGACTTCACGGTGCCGGCCGCCACAGCTGAATATGCCGCCCTTGCAGCGCAGGCGCGGATCGTTCATGTGATCGCCACAACGGGATTTGACGCCGGCCAGGAAGCACAAATCGAGGCCGCTGCGCGCCACGCGACAATCATCAAGGCTGGAAATATGAGCCTGGGGGTCAATCTGCTGACAGCGCTTACACGCAAAGTCGCCCAGACGCTGGACGCTGACTGGGACATCGAAATTTTGGAGATGCACCACCGGCACAAGGTTGATGCACCCTCTGGCACCGCATTGATGCTGGGAAAAGCTGCGGCAGAGGGCCGAGGCATCAATCATGACAGGTTTGCAGACCGCGGCCGTGACGGCATTACCGGCGAACGCACGCCTGGCGATATCGGCTATGCCGTGTTGCGGGGCGGCTCGGTCGTCGGCGAACATTCAGCCATTTTTGCGGCTGAGAATGAGCGGATTGTGCTCTCCCATATCGCTGAGGATCGGGGGCTGTTTGCCCGCGGTGCTTTGGCAGCGGCACGCTGGGGACAAGGCAAAGGCCCCGGTCTCTTTTCAATGCTCGACGTGCTCGGGCTCTCTGATTTCTAACAGTTAGGAAATGACGCGTGGCTAACCTTCTTGTGCTTGTCCGCCATGGACAAAGCGAGTGGAACAAAAAGAACCTTTTCACAGGCTGGAAAGACCCGGACCTGACGGACCAGGGACGTGCGGAGGCGGTCGAAGCCGGTCAGGCACTCAAGGCCGGCGGCTATGAGTTCGATGTCTCTTTCACGTCGGTTCTGAGCCGCGCGCAGAAAACCAATGATGCGATCCTAAAGGAGCTGGGTCAGACCGATCTGGAGATCATCTGCGATCAGGCGCTCAACGAACGTGACTATGGGGACCTGGCTGGGCTCAACAAAGATGATGCCCGTGAGAAATGGGGCGAAGAGCAGGTGCATATCTGGCGCCGCTCCTATGACACGCCGCCTCCTGGTGGTGAAAGCCTGAAGGATACGGCAGATCGGGTGCTCCCTTATTACCACGCGACCATCAAGCCACGGGTTCTCGGTGGTGACCGTGTTCTCATTGCCGCCCACGGAAATTCGCTTCGAGCGCTGGTGATGGATCTCGAAGGCCTGAGCCGCGAAGAAGTGCTGCAGCTCAATATCGCAACCGGCGCGCCCATCGCCTATGAGCTGGATGATGACGGCAAGGTTCTCTCCAAGAAGCTTTTGATTGAGCGAGAAGCCCACTGATTGGAGTGAGACTCCAGCGGGATTCGTCAACACTTAGAACTTCTACAAAGCGAACTGTCACCACCCGACTTGTTCGGGTGCTCCAGGGCGAGAGGCTGAAAGCGGTCGGCATTTGGTAGCATCGGTAGAACCATGCAACGACAGTGCCTGCAGCCCTGGATTGCCCGAATAAATCGGGCAATGACACCGATGTATGAAAAAGACACACCGCAGCATGCGGACCAGAACACCAGAAAACTCTAGAGCAAGACTCTAATCAGTCGCTGCGGAAGCAAAATCCTGTTGACCCGGGTGGCGGCGGAGACGATCCAGTTCGAACCGCAAGGCTTCACCAAATTGGAGGCGTTCTTCCGGCGAGAGGAACGCGCCGACCGTCAGACGGCGCCCATGGGAGGTGATGTCGATGGCGACATCTTCCTCCGCTTCCTTGTCATATTGCACACGCGCCCAATAAGGCTGGGAGACGTAAGCTGTCTCATTTCCCCTGGCATCCACTTTCCGGATTTTCAGCGCCGCATCCGACAGTTGCACTGTCTCATAGGCGCGGGCCGCGCGGTAGTTCCATCGAAAGGCCAGATAGATAGCTGCCACATCCAGTCCAAAAAAACCGAAGACCGGCCAGGCGCCCATTGCCGTGAAGACAATGCCGGCGACGAAGCTCACAACCCCGATGAAAATCATGACGATCAGAAAGCCTTTGCTTCCAAGCGAGCGATGCGGCGTGAGCCGCGCATCGAAATGCAACGATCCGCCGGACGGTGCTTCCAGGGGGCTTGTATCGTCAACGCGTTCCATAGTCGCCAAATTAGGCCGTTGATGTTTGTTCCGCAATGGATCACGTCTCATCAAATGGGTATGGTCGCCCCATGAAAATGAAGAAAAAAGACATTGAGCCGTTTTTTGAGATCCTGTCCGCGGACTTGCCGGAACCCAAAACGGAACTTGATTATAAAAATCCCTACACACTCGTGGTCGCTGTGGCCCTATCGGCCCAGGCGACGGATGTGGGTGTCAACAAAGCCACCAAAGAGCTTTTCAAAAAGGTCGATACGCCTGAGAAGATGGTGAAGCTCGGCGAAGCCAAGCTGCGGGATCAGATCAAGACCATCGGGCTTTATCGGAACAAAGCGAAAAACGTCATCGCCATGTCCAAAATGCTCATCAATGAGTTTAACAGCGAAGTGCCCCGGACCCGCGAAGAACTGGAGCGGCTACCCGGTGTTGGACGGAAGACCGCCAATGTCGTCATGAATGAAGCCTTTGGCGAAGCGACCATTGCCGTCGACACACATATCTTTCGCGTCTCAAACCGCACAGGTCTTGCGCCAGGTAAAAACGTCCTTGAGGTTGAACACGAACTTCTAAAGCGCGTGCCCAAAGACTATTTGCAGCATGCCCATCACTGGATCCTTCTGCATGGCCGTTACGTGTGTAAGGCGCGCAAGCCCGACTGTCCGTCCTGCAAAGTTGTTGACTATTGCGGCTTCAAAGGAAAAACGACAGCAGCTTAGTTGTTTGCTGTCGCGGAGACAGTCGCAAAACGCGTCGCGTTTTTCTGTCTCCGCTTTTGTTCAATAGCGGTAGGCGCTCAACTGATGGGCCCTGTTCACCTCTGCAATGCAAGGGTCAACGGGGAGTTCACCACCAGCCGCAGCGCGTGCCTCCACGAACGAGGTGCGCATCGTGTCGCTGTCATCTTCATAGAGATAGACAAAGAGCGTGCACCCATCACCGTCATAGCGCCAGATTTCTGCGTGTGCCTCGTTGCGCTGAAATTCAGGCGATCCGAACGCCTCGCGCAAGCCATAGGAATCAAGGCCGATCAAACTGTCAGCGCGGGGGGCAGGCGTCAGTGTCGGTGCAGATCGCACTGGGGCCGACACGGTTTGCGGTGACAGGCTTGACCCAAAATTGCTCCCACCGCCCGCGCATGCAGCAAGCGCTGCTCCCATTGCCAGAATTGCTACTACACGCACGCTACTCTCCCCACAAGCTTGTTTCGTCGCGTTTCCGGACAGAAAATCGCAAGCACACTTTTCTTGGAAACGGCCTGACGTTTTTCAACGCGTTTCCGGACAGAAAACCGCAAATACACTTTTCTTGGAAACGCTCAAATCTCAGGCCGTCACTTTTTTATGCAAATGCACCATAAGGGCTGTCGCGAAAAAAGGTGTTAACAGATTGATCACCGGAATGGACGCAAGTGCCGCTGCCGCAACCCCACCTGAGAACACACGCGCTCTCTTTGAACGACGCAGCGACCGAGCGTCCTCTGGCGTGTGGTGCCGGAGTGCGACCAGCTCAAAATATTCCCGGCCCAGCAAATAGCCATTCAGACCCCAATAAGCGACCACGTTAACCACGGGGATGAAATAGAGCGGTAGGGCGATGAGATTGAGCACGATCAGCAAGGCGGTGAATTTCAGGGCAATCCAAAGGCCCTGCACAAAAGGCTGATCGCGGCCAGCGACGTCGCCGGGATAATGTTTATCTTCGACAGCCGCTGCCACTTCTTCCAGAAAGAGCCCTGCAAAGAGCGCCGAGACCGGCATGAGCAAAAGCACCAGCGCCACAATCACAAAGGCACCCGAGAGCCAATCCACCACCTCATCAAGGATCGGCCAGCCCCAATCCGCGCCGAACTCAGGAATGGCCTCCAGCCCGTAGAACGCCCCGAAGCCTGCAAGGACGAGCAGCACAAGGGCCAGCCCCAGGGCACGCATCATCACCGAGCGGAGCGGTTTGGAAAATGTATCGCTGAGAGCCGTGGAAAGGGCGGTGAACATGCAGCATCCTGGTTAGAAGTTAGGTGGCGGTGAGGCCCGAATTCACCTCAAGCGCAGATTAACGGCCATCCGGGCTTTGTCCAGCGGGCGGCGCCCCTTATACTCCGCACGATTTTCCATCCTGAGCGAAGCGAGCTTTCATGTCAGAACCCAAGTTTGATGTTGCCGGTATCGGCAATGCGATTGTTGATGTCATTTCTGAAGGGACTGACGAATTTCTTACCGCCAATCGTGTTGAAAAAGGCGCCATGACGCTGATTGATGAGGACCGTGCAACGGAGCTTTACGGCGTTATGGGCTCTGCCATCGAAGTCTCGGGCGGTTCCTGCGGCAATACGATCGCAGGCCTTGCAGCCCTTGGTGGCACCGCCGCCTATATCGGCAAGGTGCGGGACGATCAATTGGGTCAGGTCTTCACCCATGACATAAGGGCGCTGGGTGTCGACTTTACCACCGCGCCCGCGACAGAGGGACCCGCAACCGCCCGCTGCCTCATTGTGGTGACACCGGACGCACAGCGCAGCATGAGCACCTATCTCGGCGCCGCAGGCGGCCTGACACCGGGCGATGTGCCAGAAGACCTGATCAAGGCCTCCGCCATCACTTACATGGAAGGCTATCTCTGGGACCCGCCCGGTGCCAAAGAAGCGTTCCTGAAGGCAGCCAGCATTGCGCACAGCGCTGACCGGCTTGTTTCGCTTACCCTGTCAGACAGCTTTTGCGTCGACCGGTTCAGGACTGAGTTTCGCGATCTTGCCAAGGATGAAGTCGACATTCTTTTCGCCAATGAAGATGAAATCATGTCGCTTTACGAAGTCGACACGTTTGATGCCGCCCTTCAATCGATCCGCAAGGACTGCAAGTTCGCTGCTCTCACCCGCTCCGAAGCAGGCTCTGTAATCGTCGCTGACGGCGAGGTTCACGTGGTGGATGCAGAGCCGGTCGCACAAGTGCTCGACACAACGGGTGCCGGCGATCTTTATGCCTCAGGCTTTCTGTTTGGTCTCTCCAAGGGAGCTGACCCGGTGACCTGTGGACGCCTTGGCTCCATCGCAGCTGCAGAAGCCATCAGCCATTATGGTGCACGCCCGCAGGCGGACCTGAAAGCGCTTGTGAAAGACAAAGGGTTGGCAGTTTAAGGACTGGCGTCTCTTTTTCAGCTGTCATCCCGGACGCCAACTTGTTGGTGAGCCGGGATCCATTGACCGCTTCTGCGCTACGCACCTCTACATTGACCCCGGCTCGGAGGCCGGGGTGACGTATATGTAAGAAATGGGCCGCTACCCACAACTCGGCATAAACGTACTAAAGCTTGCGGAGATAGACGTCGCGGATGGCGTGATCCTGGCCTTTGCGAAGAACCAGGTCAGCCCGCTCGCGCGTCGGCAAAACGTTCTTGTGCAGGTTTGCCAGGTTGATGGACGTCCAGATGGAGGTGGCAACTTCAACCGCTTCCTCATCCGATAGGTTTGAGAAACGGTGGAAATAGGCATCGGGATCTTGAAAGCTTGTGGCGCGCAGGCCCAGGAAACGGTCCACATACCATTCACGCACGATGTTTTCGTCCGCATCAAGATAAATGGAAAAGTCGAAAAAGTCTGAGACGAAGGGCTGCGGGTCTTCGCCTTCTGCAGGCTTCCAGCTCTGCAGGACGTTCAACCCTTCAACGATCAGGACGTCTGGCTGATCGATCGTGATGGTTTCTCCCACAATGTCATAATGGAAGTGAGAATAGACCGGCGCCACAACCTGCCGCTCGCCCGCTTTAATATCTGAGAGGAAGGAGATGAGACGCTTCACATCAAAGCTTTCAGGAAAGCCCTTCCGCTGCATCAGATCGCGCTCTTCAAGTTCCGCGTTGGGATACAGAAATCCATCCGTCGTGATCAGGTCCACCTTCGGATGGTTGGGCCAGCGCTGAAGGAGTTCATGGAGAATACGAGCGGTCGTGCTTTTGCCAACAGCAACCGAGCCAGCGACACCGATGATGAAGGGTGTCTTTGCCTGTTTGGTGCCGAGAAACTTGGACGTCGCACCGTGCAATTCCTGTGTTGCGCCAACATAGAGGTTTAACAGGCGCGACAGCGGCAAGTAAATCTCGCGCACTTCTTCCAGAGAGACGTTCTCCCCCCATCCTCGAAGTGATTGCAGATCATCTTCTGACAAAGTGAGAGGTGTATCTGCTCGTAGCTTGCCCCATTCGACCGATGTGAAGTGACGGAAGGGAGAAATAGACCTGGCCGTTGGCGAGGCCGACTTCTTTGTCTCGCGCGTACTCACATTTTTTTCCGACTTCACTGTCGACATAGAACTTTTCCCTGACGGTTTGCTAACCGGGTCCTGGCCGTTTATTGGTTCTTCTTACTGTTCTTTTCGACTGGCTTTTTCTGCGTGACCAGAGGTTCCCTCACGACGAGCGAGCTCTGCATAAACCTCAGAAGGGTCAATGTCGAGAGCGGCCATGAGGACGAGCCAATGGTAAATCAGATCGGCAGATTCACTTACGACTGATTTTTTGTCGGAAGAGCCACTTTCCATCGCCGCAATCACCGTCTCTACCGCTTCTTCGCCTAATTTTTGAGCGCATTTGCCAACACCTTTTGCAAAAAGGGAGGCGGTATAGGAGTTTTCCGGATCATCTCCTTTGCGATCAGAAATGACCGAAAAGAGTGCTTCAAGCTGGTGGACATCGGTGGCCATAGCGTGGCCTCCTTGACTGCGATGGGCGTATGCGATGCGCGCAGAAACGAGATCACATACAGACGAGCCGCCGGTCGCCGTCCTGGTTCCCGGGGCGCGCTTTCGTATCAGATTTGGAAGCAAGACGCCAGCGCTCAGACACGCGCAGAAATCTGACGTTTTTTGAGGGTTAACAGCGGGTTCCGCTAGAGGCGAGTGACAATTCTCTCATCATCAAGGGCGCCCTGCTTTGTTCCTTGCAGAAGCGTGCCGGATGTAATCGCACCGCGCAGATCCGTCCCCCGCAGATCCGCTCCGTCGAGCAGGGCGTCAACCAGGATCGCGTCTTTCATATCCGCGCCGACCAAGAATGTTTCGCGCAGATCTGTCTCGACCATCACCGCGCGCGTAAAGTTCGCACCCGGAAGAAAATGACCCGCAAGGTTGAAGCGCGTCAGATCTGTTTCGGAGAAATCAGCCCGTTCTCCCTCCACCTTATCGCTTTCAATCCAGAGCTTGTGCTGCAGAAGAATCTCCGCAAGCACATCACCCTTTGGTGGTCGCCCCGCCCGACGGGAGCGCAAGAGATTTGCCGAGCCTTCGGTCGCTTCATCGATTGCCGTCCTGGTGAGGTTCGCGTCCAAAAGATTGGCGCCCTGCATCTCGACCGATGATAGGTTTGCACCATCAAACGAACTGTCACGAAGATCAGCACCGGTGAGGTTAACGCGGTCAAGGCGGGCACCCTGAAAGTCCGCGCCTGTCAGTTTGCAGGTGTCCATATCAGCCTTGAGCAGCGCGGCATCTTTAAAAGAACAGGATGGGTCGAAGAGAATGCGCCCCTCCTCGCCCTGCACTTCGCCACGGCGCATGTCTGCGCCCTTCAAATTTGTGTTTGTCAGGATCGCTGCTTCAAATTTCGCACCGCGGAGATCTGCCCGTTCCAAATTTGCGTTGGTGAGGTCTGTGCGGTTGAGGAATGCACCGAACAGGTTTGCGCGCGCCAGATTGGCATCTCTGAAGATCGTGTCCGTAAAGTCGCAGGCCGGAAGATCCGCATCCGACAGATTGATGCCAGCGAGATCAAGGCCGCCCAGGTCGCAGGCTTTTAGAACGATACGTCTGCCGCCTTTCATCCCGCGCAAATAGCGTTCATGATATTGGGCAAGACGGGCAACGGCCGCAGCACTCAAACGCCGACCGGATATCTCCGCTGCCTGTGTGGTAATCCCTATCTTGCGGCGTGAAGGCGCAGCTTTCAGAGCAGACATGTCATTCCCTTAAGGTCGAGAGATCCTGTTACTGATCGCTCAACTTAAGGCAAAATTTCTTCAGACCTTGCAAAGGAAAAGGGTGCGTTTTGAGTCCCATTCATCTCAAAGGTCGATAAAGTTTTATCGATCAGGTGCGCCAGAACGGGGCTGTTGAGCGGAAAGAGGCCCAAGCGTCTGAGGCATCTGTCCAATGAGTGTCTGCCTGTGCGCCATGCCAACCCAAAACACGTCCACCGCCGCTCGCAATAGTAAGCTGGTTGGGCATGTTTTCTGATTTTTCAATCAGGGTACGAATGATTTCTTCAGCAACTGCCAAATCATTCAGACTGCCAAACACGTCCTGAAGCGCACTGAGTTTTTTGATATGTTTTGTGACGGGCTTTTTTGGATAGAGCGACGCGAAAAACCCAACCGCGTATTTCAAACTCTTTAGGCGTTTTCGAAGTTCGTGGCGCTCAGAGAGTTTAAGGTGATCGATGTTCTCACCAAGAGATTTGGCTTTTTTCAGTCTCTTGGTGAGGGCTCTTTCAGCAAATTTTTGTGCGGGCATGGCAAGCATCATGGCCATGGTTGGGTCCTGCTCTGCCCGTCTGCGCCAGCTTTTCTCTTCAATGTGGAGAGCGAGAGACAGGCAGGTGCGGGTGAATTCTGTGGAAGACACAGCGCGCAGGCCTGCGTCCCATGCATTGATCTGTTCCAAGGTGGCCGCCCGGTCCAAGACTTTGATGCTTTCGTTGCCGCTTTCTTTAAGCGGCGCGACCAGCTCACCTCGGAACACATCATAGTCGCGGGCGACACCAAGCAGACCTGCGAGGGTGCGCGCCTTCGCATTCGTCTCCTGCATCATGGTTTTATCGAGGACTGGTGCAAAGACTGCAAGTGCTGCACGCAAGCGCCGGAGACCCACACGCATCTGATGCAACGCTTCTTCATCAGCCGTTTCGACCAAAGCCGGTTCATTCGCCACAATATGAGCCAGGCAATGACGCAGCACCAGCTCTAGGGCTTGTTCTACACTTGCCTTTTTGGGCAATTGCACCAACTCGCCCTTGACGGATTTAGGTCCGAGAGCGTTTGCAAGCGCATACCCTCGTTCGCCCTTGGTGCGCACGCCGATCCGCACGGGCACCGTCTCAGCAAGCTCCAGCGCCACACGATAGAGAGAGGCGGGGTCTCCCTTTTTGAGTTCCAGCTCGAGTTCGCTGACCTTTGTCTCACGGCGCCCGGCGCGGATGAAGCCGCGGTCCAGTGCCAGCTCAATTGAATCGCCGGCGTCTGTTGTGAGCATGCCGATTGTGCGGTCAACGTCGGTCACAAAAAGCGGTTCGATATTGTTGCCATTCAACAGTGTCTGAAGACCCTGTTTCAGGTCCGGCGGCAAACGGTTGAAATCTGGTGTGGTGCAGGTCTTGGGGATGCGGCTTTCAAACTCCGCACGGCCCGCCGCAAGGCTGCCAAAAGCTTTCTTGCCTTTAAGGGTCTGAATGAGCCGTCCGTCTTCATCGCGCAGGCGCAGGACGACGCCTTTCTGTCGGAGCGTATTGGCAGCGCTATCAAAATAGGTCGCTCTGAGTTTTTTCGGAGCTGTTGGCGAAAATTCGACATGGGCAAAAGGTTCGCAGGCTGGCAATCGTGCCAGCGCCTTTTCGTCCAGTGTGAGTTTTAGCTCTATCTCCTGGCCCACTGGCCTGCACCCTGCCGCGTTTTGTCCAGTGCTGTCTCGGGCGGTTCCAAAGCGGGTGAACCGCCTCAATCCTTTTGTTTTCGCGTTTTCGAACCATAAAAGTCTGCAACTTTTATTGAAAACGCTCTTGGGTTCCCCTGCCCGGGTTCAGCCGAAAAAGTATTCACCGGATGAGCGTCCGTGTAAATCGCTGAATCGCCGCAGCGCATAGGATAATAGACAAGATGAGCTAGAGACGAACTGGTATCTCTTTGGCGGCCATGTGCGCCTTGGCCTCCCCAATGGTGAAGGTGCCAAAATGGAAGATGGAGGCCGCGAGGACCGCACTGGCATGGCCTTTCGTCACGCCTTCCGCCAGGTGATCGAGCGTGCCAACGCCACCGCTTGCAATCACCGGTACGCTCACAGCATCAGCAATTGTGCGGGTGAGCTCCGTGTCAAAGCCTTCCTTGGTGCCATCTCTGTCCATGGAGGTGAGCAGGATCTCCCCTGCCCCAAGGGCGACCACTTTTTTGGCATATTCGACCGCGTCGATGCCGGTCTCTTTTCGTCCGCCATGGGTGAAGACTTCCCACCGGGGTGTTTCCCCAGGCGTCGAGACCCGTTTGGCGTCCACCGCGACGACAATGCATTGGGACCCGAATTTTTCAGCCGCTTCGCGGACAAAGTCCGGATTGTGGACAGCGGCCGTCATGATCGAGACCTTGTCGGCACCTGCGAGCAGAAGCTGGCGCACATCTTCAATGGTGCGCACCCCGCCACCGACGGTAAGCGGCATGAAGCATTCTTCCGCGGTATGGCGCACCACATCAAACAGGATGGAGCGATCCTCATGGGAGGCAGTGATGTCGAGAAAACAGAGCTCATCAGCGCCTGCGGCATCATAGGCCCGGGCAGCCTCGACCGGATCGCCTGCATCCACCAGATCGACAAAGTTCACGCCTTTCACGACGCGGCCATCTTTCACGTCGAGACAGGGGATCACGCGGGCTTTGAGCATCAGGCAGCTCCTTTGAGAAGCGCAATTGCTTCTGCTGGATCGAGACGTCCGTCATAGAGGGCGCGCCCTGAAATGGCGCCTTCGAGGCCCGCACAATCCGCTGCAATCAAAGCCTTGATGTCGTCAATGGAGGACAGGCCGCCACTTGCGATCACCGGGATTGAAATGGCCTCCGCCAGGGCAACAGTTGACGCAAGGTTCAAGCCCTCAAGCACGCCGTCACGATCAATGTCGGTATAGATAATGGCGGCCACGCCTGCATCTTCAAACTGTTTTGCCATCTCAAGAACGGTGAGGTCTGAGACTTCCGCCCAGCCTTCCACCGCCACCTTGCCGCCTTTGGCATCAAGGCCAACGGCGATCTGGCCCGGAAAGCGTTTGCAAGCCTCGCGCACCAGGTCGGGGTCTTTCACTGCGGCCGTCCCGATGATCACTCGGGCAACGCCCTTTTCAAGCCACATCTCTATGGTGGCCAGATCGCGAATACCGCCGCCAAGCTGGGCCGGAATGGTGATCTCTTTGAGGATGGCGTCGACGGCATCAGCGTTGACAGGTTTTCCTTCAAAAGCCCCGTTCAGATCCACCATATGCAGATAGTCAAAGCCTGCATCCTGGAAGGCGCGGGCCTGGGCGGCCGGGTTGTCATTGAAGACCGTTGCTTCTTCCATGAGACCGCGCACCAGACGGACGCACTCGCCGTCCTTCAGGTCGATGGCGGGGAAAAGGATCAAGGGTGTTTTCGCGGAACTCATGGTGCTTAAGGCTTCCATTGTAGAAAATTGCGGATGAGAGCGAGGCCGAGTGCCTGGCTCTTTTCCGGGTGGAATTGGGTCCCTACCATATTGTCACGGGCGACCGCGGCGGTAACCGGTCCGCCATACTCTGTGCGTGCAATGACATCCCCCTCTTCTGCAGGCTGCAGATGATAGGAGTGCACGAAATAGGCATGGGTCACAGGCAAACCCTTGAGCACCGGGTGGGGCTTTGCGATCTGCAACTCGTTCCATCCCATGTGCGGAATTTTGAGGCTCGTATCACTGGGTGTCATTTCCACAACATCGCCGGGGATCCACCCGAGACCTTTATGTTCCCCGTGCTCCAGGCCGCGTGTCGCCATGAGCTGCATGCCAACACAAATGCCGAGAAAGGGCCGCGCCTTTTCATGCACGGTTTCTTCCAGTGCATCAGCAAGACCTGGCACCGCGTCGAGACCCCGCCTGCAATCGCCAAAAGCGCCAACGCCCGGCAAAACAATGCGGTCAGCGGCACGAACCGCGTCAGCATCCCCACTCACCACGATGTCCATGGAAAGCCCGAGCTCATGGCTTGAGCGCTCAAACGCCTTTTCTGCGGAGCGGAGATTGCCGGAGCCATAATCGATGATGACAGTTTTCATGGGGTGGGCTTCATGGAGTGGGACTCTGGTTTTCTAGCTCAAGGACTTGGTTCAAAGACTTAGGTCAAAGATGGGGGCTTTGGAAAGAGACCAAGGACCTCGCCTGCGGGTGCGGGGGGTTGTTCTGGTTCCTCCGTCTTGGCCGAACGCTTCGGCCAGACCGGACCTTTGGGTTTCGTATACGTCGCTGATTGGCCGCCAATGGCGGAACCAGTTCTGTCCATGACCGCACTGGTGACCGGGTTGTCAGAGGCTTGTGGTAGAGCATGACTCCAACTGGCGAAAAAGCGGGCTTCGGCTTCTTCTTCATCGCTGCCGTGAATGATTGCAATCGTCTGGTAGCCTTTTCTGGCAAGCGCCAGACGGCGGAGGTCGTTTGCCTCCATGGCCGCAAGGAGTTGCAACCCGAGGCCCAAAAGAACGGTGATGTTCTCATGGACACCTAAAGCACCGCCTGCGAGCGCGATCAAGATCGAGAGGCCGAAATAGGCAGCGCCCTCCCACCACATGCGGTGATAGAGAAACCAGATCAAGGGCGACAGGATGGCCCAGCGCGCCATGCCTTCTTTCACAAGGCGTACGTGATCTTCTGCTCGCGGGAGCGATGCATTGGCATGAACCGTAAAGGTGCGCATCGACAGCATCCGTTGACTAGGGTGACCGGCCTTCAGCCGACAGCAAGGCGAGCCGATTTCGGGGCTCACCTTATGTGGGGTTCTTTAGTTGGTTTCCAGGATAAGGGAAAGCACTTATCTGCCGAGAAATACGACAAGAAATTGCACTCTCTGGCTTCCCCGCTCGCCTATTGCTGTCACCCCGGACCTGATCCGGGGTCCATACGGCTTGCTGACATGCCCAATGGATCCCGGCTCGCTGGCAAGCCGACGTCCGGGATGACAGGAGGGGTGAAACCTCAGGCGTTCATCAGCTGCCAATGACGCCTTTGGTTGACGGCACCATTTCAGCGGTGCGCGGGTCGATCTCGACCGCGGCACGGAGCGCCCTGGCGAGCGCCTTAAAGCAGCTTTCCACGATGTGGTGGGTGTTCTCCCCATAGAGGTTTTCCATGTGGAGCGTGATGCCCGCGGCTTGCGCAAAGGCCTGGAACCACTCTTTAAAGAGTTCCGTGTCCATTTCGCCCAGTTTCGGACGGGTGAGCTCCACCCGCCAGATGAGATAGGGCCGTCCCGACACGTCGATCGCGCAGCGGGTTAGCGTCTCATCCATAGGGATAAGCGCGTTGGAATAACGTTTGATGCCTTTGAAGTCGCCCAAAGCCTGTTTCACCGCCTCACCCACAACGATGCCGCTGTCTTCAGTGGTGTGGTGCATATCAATGTGCAGATCGCCATCAACCCTGACTTTCAGATCAATTAGGGAGTGGCGAGACAGCTGCTCAAGCATGTGGTCGAGAAAGCCAATGCCGGTATCAATGTCGTAAATGCCGTTGCCATCCAGGTCGAGCGACACAAAGACTTCTGTTTCTTTGGTCTTGCGCTCAACAGTGGCGACGCGGCCCGGACCATCAAGGGGCTCTACAGACATGGGATCTTCCTCAATTCAAACAGCGGGTCAAACAGCGGGTCAAACAGCGGGTCAAACGGCGGGGTCAGTTCGAAAGACAGAACCGGCGCAATCGCGGGCGTTCTAACAGGTTCGGCGAAAGCCTACCAGCCGCGTCTGGCCCTTCATCTGATCAAACAGTAGAAAGCTTATGCTTAACAAAGGCTTAACATGTATTAACCAGTTTTCGTCTCAAATCGCCTTGGGGCGCGTTAACCTTGGCTCTTTGTTAAGGTGACATGTCAGCTATCTTGTCCAAGTCACTATAGTTAACCAATTGTGAATCCTATGACGAGAGCGAAGTTCGCTATGGACTCATAAGGTTAGGGCGTGTTCTTGAGAGATAGACGTTAAGGATTGAATCCTTCGTTCGTTTTCGTTCTGGGCTGATTATGCGGCGAGTGCCTTTTTGCAGGCGTCGCGAGCTTTGAGGCGGTTCAGATAGGCCGCGGTCTTCGGATATACATCTTCCAGCACATAGAGGTGGCTGAGCAGATCAAGGGAATATCCCGTCATGATGTCCGCCGCGGTGAATCCTGAAGCGAGTAAATAGTCGCGATCAGCGAGTCTTTGCTCCACAGCCTCAAGTGCTGAACGGGCCTTTTTCTCGCCGTCGGCAGCAATCGCACCCACTTCTTCCTTTCCCTGTTTAATGGCGTTCACCAGTTTCATGGCGCGCATAAAGCCCAGCGGACGCGACAGGGTGGCTTCGGCAAACCAGGACCATTGAAGATATTCAGCGCTCTCGGCCGTCCCTTTTTTCGGACGCAACCGGCCCTCGCCATAGCGGTCCAGGATGAATTCCACCATGGCGCCGGACTCAAACATGGCGATATCGCCATCGGTGAGGGCTGGAACCTTTCCTGCCGGGCTAATAGAGCGCCACTCCAAACTGTCTCTATAAGCAGATGAGAAGTCGATGGGCACGATCTCCACGTCGAGCCCCAACTCGAACGCCAGCCAGATCGGTCTGACAGATCGGGTTCCGGATACGTGGTAGATTTTGAGCATCTGCGTTGCCTCTGCTTGGGCTTCCTCGGTCGTGGCTCTTTTGCTTCCCGCGCCTATTTTTCTCTTATTTCTTTCTGGGCCAATCCGCGAGCAAACGCTCGGCGGCATCTTTCGCGTCCAGCGCAGGTTTTGATGCGCCCTGAATTTGCGCCAGAGTGATCGCGCCTTCTTTAAGAAGGGTGAGTTCGCGAGCAAGGAGCCGCGGCTTCTTAAAACGCTCCAGTTCCGCGGCGGCTGCCACCATCTCAACGAAGGCCTGTTTCGCATCCGCGGCTGCCACATGGACAGGGTCTGTGGGATGCGGGAATTCGCCAGAAGCGCGCACAAAGAGGCAGCCAGAAAACTTGCCCAGGGGCGAGCGGTCCTCAAACCAGGCTTCCAGCGCAACAAAAATCGCCAAAAGGCGCCCTTTTCCCTTAAGATTTGGGTCGGCGAGCACGTCGCGGAACCAGCCATTCACTGCTTTTTCGCGTGCCTCCAGGACACCCAGAATAAGCGCATTCTTTGAGGGAAAGTGCCGGTAGAGGGTCATTTTCGCGAGATTTCCCTCGCTCAGGATCCGCTCGATCCCCACAGCGTGAAACCCTTCTGAGTTAAAAAGCGTCTGGGCGGTCTCAATCAGATCGTTGCGGCGCGACGGACGCGGCATGGGGGAACTCCTTGGGTGACGGATAAGCGACTTAAACTGTCCTAGACAGTCTAGCCCGAAAACACTAAATGATACCAAACGGTCTTGTATGCTCTGCGCGAGTCTCCATATGTTGTAAAATTCGCGCTGGACTCACTATTTTTCGGAAAGCCGTCATGGCAGATCGTCTCTCCTCTCTTCTTCTTACCACTTCTTATGTCCGGCCCGACATGCGCCAGATCATGATCGCAGGTTTCGGCGGAACCCTCGCCATTGGCCTCCTGGGCATGATGGCGCATTTCTCGGGCAGCGCCCTTCTGATGGCGCCGCTCGGCGCAACTGCGGTGTTGGTTTTTGGCCTCCCCGACAGCCCTCTCTCCGGCCCCCGTCATGTCATGGGCGGTCATGCTCTCTCTATGTCTATCGGACTTTTATGTCTCTTTATTGTCAGTTTCGTGGCGCCGGGAGGGGGCGCCCTGCCGCTCACACTGGCTGCGGGCGCCGGTACGGGCCTTGCCATCGCCGCGATGCTCGCCACCCGGACCGTGCATCCGCCAGCGGGTGCCAACCCCTTGCTTCTTATGTTTTCTAGTGCTGGTTTTGCAGATGCCGCGTTTTTGATCGCCTTGCCCGGTGTCGCAGGCGCCTTCCTGCTCTATCTTATCGCCGCGCTTTTGCGCCGAGCCGAAGCCCCCTCTAATCGCTAACAAGAAGAAACCCACATGGAACCCCGCGGAACCCCTCGCCTGACCCAGGACCTTGCTGACTTTATCGCTGAGCGCGATCATTTCTATTTTGCCTCTGCCTCGGCCAAGGGCGCGCCTTATCTCCAGCATCGGGGCGGTCCGCGCGGCTTCTTGAAGGTCTTGAGCGACACCGAGCTTGGCTACGCGGATTTTGGCGGAAATCAGCAATATGTGACACTGGGGAACCTGAAAGAGAACCCTGCCGCCTTCATCTTTCTGATCGATTATGTGAACCGGCGCCGGATCAAACTCTGGGGGGAGGCGCGCGCCGTGGAAACTGACCCTGCCCTCACCCGCTCTCTCGCTCATCCAGGATATAGAGCGCGGATTGAACGCGCGATCCTCTTTAAGGTGACCCGCTGGGATGTGAATTGTTCCGCCCATATTACCCCACGCTATTCGCCAGATGTTCTGGAGCCTGCATTTGACCGGCTGCAGAACCGCATCAAGGTGCTGGAGACCCAGGTCCGGGAGCTTGGCGGCGACCCGGGCGAATTTGACCATGTCGGAGAATAAGGCGGTTGGCGAATCTTGTCTCATTTCATGAGAGCTTCGTCGCTTGACGCGAGAAGGTATCCAGCCCACATGTTAAGGCATCATCTTGTCGATCCTTGGCTCACGCTCCGGTCGGATGATGCACTATCACGCTGACACCCATTTTGTTTTTAGGACCTACCGCACATGAGTAATCCCCCCGTTTGGCACGGCACCACCATTCTTTCAGTCCGCAAAGGCGGCAAGGTTGTGGTTGCAGGCGATGGCCAGGTCTCCATGGGCGATACGGTGATCAAAAATAGTGCCCGGAAGGTGCGCCAGCTTGCAGGCGGCACCGTCATTGGCGGCTTTGCCGGCGCTACCGCGGACGCCTTCACCCTGTTTGAAAGACTTGAAGCCAAGCTTGAGCAATATCCCAACCAGCTGCTTCGCGCCTGCGTTGAGCTCGCCAAAGACTGGCGAACAGATCGTTATCTGCGGAAACTTGAAGCCATGATGATTGTGGCGGACAGGGAAACCACTTTGGTGCTCACCGGCACGGGCGACGTGCTGGAACCAGAACATGGGGTGACCGGCATCGGGTCGGGCGGTAATTATGCGCTTTCTGCTGCCCGCGCGCTGGTCGACATGGATATGACTGCAGAAGACATTGCACGCAAAGCCATGGGCATTGCGGCTGACATTTGCGTCTATACCAACACATCGCTCACCGTTGAAACGCTGGATGCGGATGGCTAACGGGTCAGACGACAGGTCCTATCGGTTTACCCCCCTTGGATATCACCATCTGTCTTTGCTTCGGCGCTGGTTTGATGAACCCCATGTACGGAAATGGTATAGCGATCCGTCCGGGCTTGAGGACATTGCCGATCATATCGAAGAGAGTGACGTACACCCCTATCTGGTGATGCATGGGCACATGCCGATTGCCTATCTTCAGTCTTATGAGGTCGATGGCTCCCACCCTTATGCGGTGGCGGCGCGCGGCGCCATCGGCATTGATCAGTTTATCGGCCCTGCTGCCTTTCTGGGCCAAGGCCATGGAAGCGCCTTCATTCGTGCCTATCTTAGGCAATGCAAAGCTGATGGCGTGCCTCAGGTAATTGTCGATCCAAAGCCACATAATCACCGCGCGATCTCCGCCTATCGGAAAGCCGGTTTCGAGGACTTGTGCTATGACCGCAGTCCGGAAGAGGGCGCGGTATTGCTTTTGAGTGCTCGCCTCCCTAAAGATTAGTGAAAGAAGACCTGCCCATGACTGCCTTTACCCCCCGCGAAATTGTCTCCGAGCTCGACCGCTATATTGTCGGCCAGGCGGACGCCAAACGGGCTGTTGCCATTGCGCTGCGCAACCGGTGGCGGCGCCAGCAATTGGGGGATGATCTGCGTGAAGAGGTGCTGCCGAAAAACATTCTTATGATCGGACCAACCGGCGTCGGCAAAACCGAAATCTCGCGCCGTCTGGCAAAGCTTGCGCAGGCACCTTTCATCAAAGTGGAAGCCACGAAGTTCACAGAAGTCGGCTATGTGGGCCGCGATGTGGAGCAAATCGTGCGCGACCTGGTGGAAGCCTCTATCGGGCTCGTACGTGAATCCAAACGCAAAGAAGTGGAAGCCAAAGCCTATAGCGCGGCAGAAGAACGCGTGCTTGATGCGCTGGTGGGCGCGGAAGCGAGTGCCGCCACACGGGAGGCCTTCCGCAAGAAACTCCGCGCTGGCGAGATGGACGACAAGGAAATTGATATTCAGGTCGCAGACGCAAGCGGCGGCATGCCGAGCTTTGATATTCCAGGCATGCCGGGCCAGCAGGTGGGCATGATCAATCTGAATGACATTATGGGCAAAGCCTTTGGCGAGCGCACCAAGCCGCGCCGAATGAATGTCAAAGACAGCTATGACCTTTTGATCGCTGAAGAATCCGACAAACTGCTGGATGATGACCAGGTAAATGCAGATGCCATTCACAAGGTGGAAAATAGCGGCATCGTCTTCCTGGACGAGGTAGACAAGATCTGCGCGCGTTCAGACAGGCAGGGTGGCGATGTCAGTCGGGAAGGGGTGCAGCGGGATCTGCTGCCTTTGATCGAGGGGACAACGGTCGCCACAAAACATGGGCCGGTAAAGACCGATCATATCCTTTTCATTGCGTCGGGCGCCTTTCATCTCTCGAAACCCTCTGACCTGCTGCCAGAGCTGCAGGGTCGGCTGCCGATCCGGGTTGAGCTGAAAGCGCTCACGCGGGATGATTTCCGCCGCATTCTGACGGAGCCGGAAGCAAGCCTTATCAAACAATATAAGGGCCTCATGGCCACTGAAGATGTGACGCTCGAGATCACCGAAGACGGGATTGATGCACTTGCCGATATTGCTGCGGATGTGAACGCGACGGTTGAGAATATCGGCGCCCGGCGGCTTCATACGATTATGGAGCGGGTGCTTGATGAGATCAGTTTCTCAGCCACGGACCGGGCAGGGGAAACCGTCACAATTGATGCGACTTACGTGAAAAACGAGCTGACGGATCTCGCAAGCAATACGGATCTCTCCAAGTTCATTTTGTGAGACAGGAGACTGCCGCCCCGGTTCGAGACGGCGCTGGTGCGCCTCCTCACCATGAGGTTTGGGAACTCTAATCCTCTCCCTGAGGAGGACCATAGGTCCGTTTCGAAGGGTGTAGCTGACCCTAAGGGCAACCGAAGCGCTCAATGGATCCCGCATCGCTGAGGCGTCCGGGATGGCAGCTGAGAAAACTGGTGTGTCCGTCCCCCGGTATGGTTTCTCAAACCTTAACGAAACTGCGCCCTGTTGCGCTGCCGTGACAATAATTCGCGATGGGCGAGTCTTCTGACGGTGACGTTATTTGCAATGGACTCATTTCGATCACCAAAAAGTTTCTGAGCGTCTCATCTTGAGACAGAAGGGAAACCGACTTCCTTTGTCGATTGCGGCCATTTGGGTGTTAAAAAGGGAATTTGGTCGACAATAGAGGCTGCTTCTGTGGAATCGGCTTTAGGCCAGCGCCAGGTTCGCTGAAAGCGATTCGAAGCCGAAACGATTATCTCGCACTGGACTCATCTTTCAGGAGGGCCAGGAGACGGTCCAGAGCATCGCCGTTGAGGTTGCGGATGTCCCGTGCCAGTCGGTTGGCTGCCTCCGTGGCCCGCGGGTCCAGACCACCGGTTTCCACCGTTACTTTGGGATGAGAGAGCCTTGCAAGCTCCACCAGCTCCTCTGCATCGTCCCAGATCAGCCCCAAATGGCCGATAATTTTCTGAACCAGGTGAAATCCGGGTCGCCCCCGGCGGCCATGCTCTAGCGCGGAGAGATAGGCGGCACTCACCCCCACCGCCTCGGCGAGTTTTGAGAGGCTTTCGCCTTTTTCCTCTCTCAGTTCGCGAAGCCGAACACCAAAAGGGGTCATCGGTGGCGCCTCAGCCAGACGTACAGGGCACCGCCACCGCCATGTTTCGGGTGGGCCGGTTGAAAGCCGGCCACATGGGTGCGGAATTGGGGTTCGTTCAGCCAGCGGGGCACCATGTCTCTCAGGACGGAACGACGATCGGGATCAGCATGGAAATCCCGCCCATGGAGCATATGGCCCTGGGCACCTTTTCCCGTAATCACCAGAACAAGCCGTTTTCCCTGGGCCCGGGCATCAATAATAAAGCGCAAAAGCGTCGGTTCAGCGGAGTGTCGGGTAGCACCATGCAAATCAAGGCGCGCGTCGGGCGTTAACTGGCCCCGAACCAGGCGTTTGGCGGTGCGGTTGTCCAAGGCATTGAGCGGCGGGGCCGTCGGGCCTCGTTTGAGGGGCGGTGCCTGATGGATCGTGGGTGAGGCGGGACGCTTTACTTGTTTCGTTAGAGGAACGTTTTTTTTGGGTGGTTCAGGTGTCGCCTCAAGGGGATCTTCGCCCTCTTGCTTTCGGCCCGGCCGGGGCGTGGCATCTTCGGTCACTTTGCGCCAAAGCGCCGCTTCGTCCCGCGTTAAGGTTCTTCTGCGTTTGCGGTCATACCCGGTAGGGGGGGAGAAATCAGTCGGTTTTCGCGCCACCGGCCCTACCTCTGATTGGCGGCCAAGGCCGTTTGTCTGGCGGCTAAAGCCGTTGGCAAGAGCACCCAGAAGCGGCCATCCGCTTTCATCTCACCGGCCTTCGCCCCGGCGGTCGCGCCGGAGCCCCAGAAATAGTCGCCACGCACTGCGCCCCGAATGGCTGAGCCTGTGTCCTGAGCCACCATCAATTTCTGCGTCGGGCCGGTGTCGCCGGGCAATACGGCCTCAAACCAGATGGGGGCGCCCAGCGCATGGGTCCGCCGATCAACGGCAAGGCTGCGTCCCGGCGAGAGGGCGACACCGCCCGCACCGACCGGCCCGAGGCCCGGGTCGCTCACATCTCTGCGGTTGAAAAAGACATAGGATCGGTTCGCTTCCAGGACGGATTGCATGTCGCCGGGATTTGCTGCCAGCCAATCGCGGATGCTCGCCATGGAGACCGTTTCGCGGGAAAGGGCGCCGCGCTCAATCAAAACCTTGCCGATGGCGGTATAGGGGCGGCCGTTTTTTTCGGCAAAACCGACCCGGGCAATTGACCCGTCGGGCAGCTTAAGCCGCGCAGAGCCTTGGATATGGGTGAAAAAGGCATCGACCGGGTCTTTCACCCAAGCCACAGCCAGCTCGTCAGGATCAAGCGCCCCCTCATTGATGGCTGCCCTGTCCGGGTAGGGGACAAAGCGCCCATCCTCCAAACGGCCTCGAATGGTCTCGCCTTTGAGGGTTGGATCGAATTCGCCCAGATCGAGTCTTTGCAGGTCGCCTGGTTTCGCCAGGAGCGGGGTCTGGTACGGGCCCTCGCGGGTGAGGCTCGCCTCAATTTCGGGTTCATAATAGCCGGTCATAAGACCGGTCGGTCCCTTTTCAGCTGTCACCGCGAAAGCTTGAAACCCTCTTTCAAAAAAACCGCGCGGGTCAGCGGCAGCGCCCGGTGAGAGTGCGTCCCGGCAGACCGGCTGCCAGTCGGCGGTGGTGCCATAATTAATGGCGTCGCCGGTTTTGGCATCAAGGACCCTTGCGGGGGGTGCGCCAAGGATGCGGTCGCAGGACCTGCGGAACGCCTCGAGAGCGGCCCCATGATCGTCGCCTGCCCAGCCGGGTAGGGCCTCAAAGGCGGTTTTTGACAAAGTAGGGCCGGCAGGGTCCCTCACCGGATCCTCCTCTGGCGCATCGGGGTCGGTGCAGGCTGCAAGCCCCAGAAACAAGCCAAAAACAAGCGTGGAAAATAAGTATTTCGCAGTAGGACCAGCTGCGGATTTTGTGGATTTAGGCGCCGCACGGCCGGCAGTTGCCGATACTGGAGAGACTGATCGCGTTGGAGAGGCTGATCGCGTTGGAGAGATTGGGCCATTCAAGGTCACGTAACCCGCGACCGCTCAGGCGCCACCGGTGGCGACCAGATGCCAGTTTGGATCGCGGCTCGTGATGTCCCGCTCGAAAGTCCAAACATCGACAACCTCGCGCACGGTGACAGGGTCACCCTCGATCACCACGCCTTCCTGGTTTTTTGTCGAGGAGGATTGCTCGCTCACGAATTTGACGGTGATGAGAGACTGATTGCCGTTCACCAGCGCTTTCACAAACTCCCCTGATTTGAGGCCAATAAAGCTCATCTCAATGGTCTCGCCGCGCTTTTCGCGGGCATCAATGGCACCCTCAAAACTTTCAAACACTTCCGGAGCCAGAAGGGGCTGCAAGGTGGCGCGATCCCCTGCCGCAAAGGCTGTGACGATCATCTCATAGGCGAGCTTTGCACCGCCCAGGAATTCATCCCCGTCAAAGCGGCGGTCCGCCAGGGTGAGCTCCGTCAATTGCTGTTCAATCTCGGACCCTGGCTCAACACCACGGATGTGTGGGGAGGGCGCCTCTGCAGCTGCGTCGCGTGGTGTATCGGGCGCGCGGGAACCTGGCAGGTTGATCACATTGTCTTTGTCATTGTCTTGAGATTGCTCATGGGCAGCGTAGGGGTCAAAGGGCGGGCGCTCTTCCCCTGTCCGGCGGCCAAGCACGCTGCGCAATTTCAGGAAGACCACAACAGCGACCACCAGAAGGATCAGATTGATAATGCTAAAGTCGCTGCTCATAGAACGATTGCTACCTGTCATTGAGGTCATCTGCCGACCATCGATTGTCGGCGGACCCGCAAGGGGAGGGCGCACCCTCTTTGCATCAAGCCTGTTTGAAACAAACCGGGGAGCGCTTATCTGTTGAGGGTAATCTAGGGCATATGGTGTTCTATTGCCACTTATTGCCCTGAGGAACGGCCTGTTTTGTTCGAAATCAACGGAACTGGTCCAATCTGGTGTTTTCCTGTCTGGTTCTATTTGAACGGCTAAACCGCCTCAGCCCGCCCAGACATGCTTAAAGGTCGCCCATGCCCTTCGTTTTTCTCGCTTTTGTCCTTGTTCCAATCGCGGAGATTGCTGTCTTCATTGAAGTCGGCGGTATGATCGGCCTGTGGCCCACTTTGGGCATTGTGATCCTCACCGCCCTCTTGGGGACAAGCCTTTTGCGGGCTCAAGGTTTGGCAGCTTTTGGCCGAGCTCAAGCTGCCATGAGCGAAGGACGGCTTCCTGTCGAAGAAGTGGTGCATGGCTTTTGTCTTGTGATTGCCGGTGCGCTTCTCTTAACGCCTGGCTTCCTCACCGACATTGCCGGTTTTCTGCTCTTCGTCCATCCCGTCCGGTTGATGCTGGCTCGGGCCGCCATGAAATGGTTTGCGAAAAACGGAACCGTTCACATGCACACGAATGCCGGGTTTGGCCAGCGTCCACCGGGAAGCGATCCGCACGGGCCGACGCCGGATGACACTATTGTCGAAGGACAAGCCGAAGAGGTGACACCCCGCCCGCCTGCAGCCGACAATGATGATGCACCTGCTCCGGGCTCAACAAGGTGGATTCCCCCCAAAGATTAAACATCTGCTGTGCCGACCTGTAACCATAGCTGCGCACCGCGCTTGTGAAATGCCCATATTCCGTGATAGCCACAGTCCGCTATTCAGGGCAGCTCACCTCCGCAAATGGGATGGGTGAACCGCTCAAACACATTATCTAAGGCAGAACGGGAAACGGCATGGCAGAGACAGATCAAACGGAAGCAGGAAACGCAGGCAGCGACGGTCAGGCTGGTCCGCAGCTTCGGGTGATCACTCAATATGTTCGGGATCTTTCTTTTGAAAGCCCCAACGTGCCTGGAAGTCTTGCGCCACAGGATGATGCGCCACAGATCGGTGTGAATGTGGATGTTGGGGTTAACCCGCTTGCCGAAACCGACTTCGAAGTTGTGCTGAAGCTCAAAGTAGACGCAAAAGTAAACGGCAAGCAGCTCTTTCTTACCGAACTTGAATATGCCGGTGTCTTTAAAGTCGCCAACATTCCCCAGGAAAGCATGCAGGCGGTTTTGCTCATCGAGTGCCCGCGCCTCATCTTCCCCTTTGCCCGGCGCATTATTGCCGACGTCACACGCGACGGTGGTTTCCCACCCTTGATGGTGGACCCGATCGATTTCGCGCAACTGTTCCGTCAGCAGATGCAGGCGCAGCAGGAAGCTGGTGAGAAAGAACGTCCGGACGCTTGATGGTTTGTGAGCACGGTTTGTTGATCATGTGCTCCTAAATCCCGGTTGAACAGAGAGAGCTTTCGTTGTGAGTATGCCGATCACCAGTGCATCAAAAACAACGAAGGCGTCATGGAAGTCATTGTCAGAGACGGGCAGGTCAATGATCTGACGGACATCCTGTCCATCAATCGTCTATCTCTGCCAGGTGTGTCGCTCCTTGACGCGCATGAGTTTGCAATCCTCTGCAACGCTAGCCGTTTCTTTCGCGTGCTGGAAGTAGACAACCTGATTGCCGGATATCTTTTCGCGCTTGATCGGCACGCATCATATGACGGCGAGGAATTCAATTGGTTCTGCGATAACATTGACGGAGAATTCGTCTATATCGATCAAATTGCTGTTGCACCGGAACATAGAAAATCAGGTTTCGCAGCGGTCCTGTATAACGATCTGGAGAAGTCTTCTCTGAAACATCAGGCCATCGCTCTTGTTTGCGAGGTCAATCTGATCCCTGAAAACATTCCGTCTCGGAAGTTTCACTTCAAGGCTGGGTTTGCTGAGATGTTTTGCATGCCAACACGTGGTGTTGTTGTGTCGCTCTTCAAAAAGAACCTGGTCGGATAGAGACGGTCCTGTGCGGCGTCCTATTTATTAAACATCTTTCCAGAGCGTTTCTTCGCCAAGCGTTGCCACAAAAGCCTGATGGGCAGCGCGTTCTTCATCCGTGATGCGAGACGCGAGCGGTTTTGGCCGCTCTTTGCGCATCACATGGGTGATCTTGCCGCTGGCATCTGTGCCGCTCACTGCTTCGGCAGCAAGGCTCAGGCCCGGTTCGCGACCGCCAATGAGTTCCAGGTAGACTTCTGCCAGCAATTCGCTGTCTAGCAGCGCGCCGTGCTTTACCCGGTTTGAATTGTCCACATTGAAGCGGCGGCAGAGCGCATCGAGACTGTTCTGGCCACCAGGAAATTTCTTTCGCGCCATGGCGAGCGTGTCCACCGCCTGTGCGTCGGGCAGGAGCGGGCGGTTCGTCATTTTCAGTTCGGCATTCAAAAAGCCCATATCAAAGGAGGCGTTGTGAATGACGAGCGGTGCGTCTTTTACAAAATCCAGAAACGCGTCTGCGACTTCGTCAAATTTTGGTTTGTCTGCCAGAAATTCATCTGACAGGCCGTGTACCTGGAACGCCCCTTCGGACATTTCACGTTCCGGGTTTATATAGACATGATAGGTGGCGCCGGTGGGCATGTGGTTTTCCAGTTCCACACAGCCGATTTCCACCAACCGGTGGCCCTCTTTTGGACTGATCCCCGTCGTTTCTGTATCAAGCACAATCTCGCGCATCTAATTCCCCACTCATTCTTTGGCCGCGTTTCCGGACAGAAAACCGCTAGACACTTTTCCTGGAAACGCTTTCTTTTTGCGGCGTTTCCGGACAGAAAACCGCCAAGTTAGATTTGGCCCCTTTTCCTGGAATCGCTGTTTGCCCCCACAGCAACTATCCCAGAAGCTTTTTCAGAACCTCGCCTTCGCGGCCTTTCAGGTCTGCGATGATCTCGCGGACCTGGGCGCGGGCATGCTCCAGTCCCTTATCACTTTCAACAATATAGTCAGCGCCAGCACGCTTGTCGGCGTCGCTGACCTGCTTTGCAAAGATTTCCTCAAACTTCTCTTCTGTCATGTCGGGACGTGCCAGCACACGCTCGCGTTGCAGTTCATAAGGCGCGCTCACAACGACAATCACATCTACCCGTTCGCGGCCGCCGGTTTCGAAGAGAAGGGGAATGTCGAGCAACACCATCTCCGCTCCCTCTTTCGCCGCGTTTTCCAGAAAGGCGCGGTTCGCCTGTCCCACAAGAGGGTGCACAATGCTTTCAAGTTTTTTGAGCGCGTCTGGTTTGCCGATCACTTCTTTGGACAGAAGTGTCCGGTCCACCGCACCGTCTTTCACAACACCGGGAAAGGCTTCTTCCAAAGGAGCAACGGCAGCACCGCCAGGTGCGTAGAGTTTGTGTACTTCAGCGTCCGCGTCATAGACGGGGACACCTTCTGCCGCAAACATTTTGGCGGTTTCAGATTTCCCCATTCCGATGGAGCCTGTGAGGCCAATCAAGAGCATTTAGTGTTTTCCCCCATCTTTTGGGTTCAAGTTTTCCAATATGAGCGCTCGGAGTTCTGGTGTTACGTCCGGCCGCACCCCGAACCAGGCTTCAAAGCCCGGCACGGCCTGATGCAAGAGCATGCCAAGACCATCAACCGTGGTGTTGCCGCGCGCTCGTGCGCAAGCGAGCAGGTCTGTCTCAAGGGGCGAATAGACAATGTCGGTCACGAGTGCCGAGAGGTCGAGTTTATTAAGTGACAGTTCGAGCGGGTCCATGCCTGTCATGCCTAAAGAGGATGTGTTGACCAGAAGGCCCACTTCTTCGAGGGCGGCAGGTGCGTCGCCCCAGGAGAGCGCTGTGCCGGTTACATCAAGTTCGGTGAGCAAATCAGCTGCTTTTTCGACAGTGCGGTTTACAAGGCGGATTTCTGGAACACCTGCATCTGCAAGTGCTACCAGGATCGCGCGGGCAGCCCCGCCGGCGCCCAAGACCATCGCTGGCTTTGAGGTAAAATCGACATCTGGTGCTTCTGCTTTCAGGTTCGCCATGAAGCCATAACCGTCTGTATTGCGTCCTTCGAAGTGAGTGCCACAATCCACAATCGTGTTGACTGCCTTCAACCGGCGGGCTGCATCATCATGGTGGGAGAGCGCTGCAAACACAGCTTCCTTGTGCGGCACGGTAACATTTGCGCCAATCACGCCTTCGTCCCGGAAGGAAGACAGGGTTGCGGTCAATTCCTCTGGGGGCACGCCGTGCTTTTCGTAGACAGCATTCTTGATGCCCAGTTTTTTGATCCAATGGTTATGGATCAGCGGCGAGCGTGAGTGCGTTACCGGCCAGCCCAGCACCCAGACGCGAGACAGATCGTTCATGTTTCCCCCTTCATGTCTCGAGGGCGCCTTCTTTGCGCAGATAGTCAAAGAGCGGCATGAGCGGCAGGCCAAGGATCGTAAAATAATCGCCTTCTATGCGTTCGAACAATTGAACGCCGGGGCCTTCCAGCTGATAGCAGCCAACGCTTGAGAGAATTTTCTCTCCAGTGCGTCTTATATAGTGATCGAGATAATCGTCTGAAAAATCCCGCATGGTGAGATGGGCCTGGGTCACATGCCCCCAGACAATTTTCCCACTGCGCGCGACCGCAACAGCGCTGTGAAGCGTGTGTGTTTTGCCGCGGAAGAAGCTGAGATTTTTTCGGGCTTCATCCAGGTCTCTTGGCTTGTCAAAGAGACGCGCATCGCAGGTCAGAACCTGGTCGGCGCCAATGACAAACTGATCGCGCGCCTCTGCACTGACCGCCTGTGCTTTGAGTTCCGCAAGGTGTTGTGCGAGCGCGGTGCCATTTCCCTCAAAGCCCATTTTCGCTTCGGCTTCATCGACGGGCGACACTTCAACACGAAAGGACACACCAGCATTTTCAAGCAGCATGGCGCGCACACCGCTACGGGAGGCGAGAACAAGAGTTGGCGTATCAGACATTTGGAATACCAATCATGGGGGACATACCTGTTTTGACTATTGTCGGCTGTAAAGATTGAGAATGGCGGCGGCGGTTTCTTCGACGGACCGCCTTGTCACGTCGATCACCGGCCAGCTGTGCTTGTTGAAAAACCGGCGGGCTTCGGCAAGCTCTGAGGTGATCAGATCCTTGTCCACATAGTCGGTTTCGGTTTGCTCATTTAAGGAGAGCAAGCGGTTTTTGCGAATTTGCGAGAGCCGATCGACGCTGGCAACAAGCCCGACGATCAAGGGGCTGGTCGCGGTTTCCAAATCTGGCGGCAAAGGCGTGCCCGGCACAAAGGGCACGTTTGCCGCTTTGATGCCGCGGTTGGCAAGATAGATGCAGGTCGGTGTTTTTGACGTCCGGCTCACGCCCACCAGGATAATGTCTGCATCATCCAGGTCACCTGCCGTCTGCCCATCATCATGGGCCATGGTGAAGTTGAGAGCGGCAATGCGGTCAAAATATTCCGCATTCATTTCGTGTTGCACGCCGGGCTTGTGTGAGATTTCCCGTCCGAGATAGGTGCCCAGTGCATTGATCACCGGGTCCAGAACAGAGATACAGGGAATGTCCATCTCCCCACAGCGTTCAAGCAATTGATCGCGCAGTTTTTCATTCACCATCGTGAACATTACGAGCCCTGGCTCACGCTCAATCTCAGCAATGGCTCGGTCCAGCTGTTTGGGTCCGCGCACCAGTGCATAGATATGTTCAACAGGGCTCACGTCTTCATATTGCGCACAGGCAGCGCGGGCGACAGCGTTCAATGTCTCGCCTGTCGCATCAGAAACGAGATGCAGATGAAATAGTCGACGAGGACTGGGGCGGCTGGTCATGTGGTTTGAATTTCCGGACAGCACTCAACGGTGCTTTTTGGGACGTTTGAAACGGCGGTTAAGTTTTCGGCGCAAAAGCTGCCTAAAACTATCGGGGCTCGCGGTTGATAGCCAGACTTTCGTTAAGAGCTCTTAAGCAAAGATGAGGAACGCAAGAGCCTGTGGATGAGTGTGGAAAACCGGCATAAGTCCCCGGTTTTGTTAAGGCCCTACCTGGTCATACCCGTGTTTCTTTTTTCATCGACCGTTCTGTTCATCGTTAACAAACGCCCTTTCAGGGGATGGGGAAAACGGGGACAAGTAGGGCAAAGCCCTATCAGCTCGACTTATCCCCATGGTTCGATTTATCCACATGCGGTTTCTGCACAGTCCAAGTCCCTGTTCGTTCATGGACTCTTTTTGGATGGGCGGGAGTCACTCACAATTGCAGTCACAATCCTGTACACTTGTCGCCTGTGACAAAACGCCTAACGGTTTCGGGCAATTTCGGGGACAAAATTTAATCCCCAATCTCCACAGGCATCCACTATCCACTACATCCTTTTATAAGATTCTATATAAGAGGCGGAACGCGGGATAAGTGTGTGACGCACGTCCCTCAAGAGGACTTCCAAAGGGTCCATGCACCCGTCAGAAACCCAGAAGGTGTTATGAGCAAACCAGCTTCAGAAAAGAAATTCCTGCGGGCTCTTTCAGGAGAAGTCTTCGACCATCCCCCTATCTGGCTGATGCGGCAGGCAGGGCGGTATCTTCCTGAATATCGGGAGACACGGGCACAAGCAGGCAGCTTTCTAAATCTCTGCTACACGCCAGAGCTTGCGATTGAAGTGACCATGCAACCTATCAGGCGATATGGCTTTGATGCTTCTATCCTTTTTTCAGATATTCTTGTTGTGCCGGACGCTCTGGGTCAGAAGGTCTGGTTTGAGGAAGGGGTGGGACCTCGTCTTGACCCGATCACCCATGTGGAAGGGCTGAAACAGCTCGACAGATCTCGGGTTCTCGATCACCTGAAGCCGGTCTTTGAGACGGTCAAAGGATTGCGGCAGGAGCTCCCGAAAGAAACCACGCTTATCGGCTTTGCAGGGGCACCCTGGACGGTGGCGACTTATATGGTGGGGGGTAGAGGTTCGCCAGATCAGGGGGCTGCCAAGGCCTGGGCCTATGGCGATCCTGAAGGCTTTCAGTCGCTCATCGACCTGCTGACAGAGGTGACGGGTGATTATCTTGAGGCGCAGGTAAAAGCCGGCGCTGAAGTGCTGCAGATATTTGATACCTGGGCGGGGTCCCTGCCAGCAGACCAGTTCAGGCGGTTCTGCCTCGAGCCCATTCAGGCATTGCGTGCTCGGCTCAAAAAATCCTGTCCTGATGTGCCGGTGATCGCGTTTCCAAAAGGGGCGGGGGCGGCCTATGAAACCTACTTCCGAGAGACAGGTGTGAGCGCGATCAGTCTCGATACGTCAGTTGATCCGGTCTGGGCGGCCAAGGTTTTGCAACCGATCGGGCCCGTTCAGGGCAATCTTGATCCTCTGCTTCTGGTGGCCGGCGGTTCTGAGATGGACCGGGCGATCGACCATCTGCTTGAAACGCTTGGGAACGGTCCCTGGATCTTTAACCTTGGGCACGGAATTGTGCCGCAGGTCCCGCCGGAAAATGTTGAGCGGCTTATCAAACGGGTACGAGGCTAATTATGTCAGAAACGGTTGGAGCTGGGGGTCAACGCATTGCGGTGGTGCTGTTCAATCTGGGCGGGCCGGATAAGCCGGAAGCGGTGAAACCCTTTCTGTTCAACCTCTTCTCTGACAAAGCGATCATCAACGTGCCGCAGCCCTTTCGCTGGCTGATCGCCAAGATCATCTCCTCGCGGCGGGCACCGATTGCTCGGGAGATTTATGGCCATATTGGAGGCAGATCACCGATTGTTCCGGAAACAGAACGTCAGGCAGACGCCATCGAATGGGTCCTCTCAGATTTGGGTGAGGTGAAATGTTTCATCGCCATGCGCTATTGGCATCCGTTTTCAGGGGAAGCTGCGGCCAAAGTTGCAGCCTTCAATCCCGACAAGATCGTGCTTCTGCCGCTCTATCCGCAATATTCGACCACGACCACCGCCTCATCTCTTAAGGACTGGCAACAGGCCTGGGGGAAACAGGTAGGGCCGGGTAGTGCTTTATCCAAGTCCCTGGAAACAAAAGAGATTTGTTGTTATCCAGAAGCGCCAGGCTGGGTTGAAGCACAAGCCGCTCTCATTCGCCAAGGCATTGATCAAGCCGGTGGTGGGGACAGGATACGGGTTCTCTTTTCAGCTCACGGTCTTCCAAAAAAAGTTGTGGAAGCCGGCGATCCCTACCAGGCCCAAGTCGAACGCACGTGCGCCGCGGTTGCCAAGGAATTGAACATTCCAGATCTTGATTGGGTCACCTGCTATCAAAGTCGGGTGGGGCCGTTGGAATGGATTGGTCCATCGACGGATGATGAAATTGAGCGGGCTGGCAGAGATGGCCGCAAAATTGTCCTGGCGCCGATCGCCTTTGTTTCTGAACATTCAGAGACTTTGGTTGAGCTTGATATTGAGTATAGAGAACTCGCCAAACAGTCTGGCGTTGAGACCTATATTCGAGTACCGGCGGTGGGGACCCACCCGGCCTTTATTCGGGAATTGGGCACCCAAATTCGGGCGGTGCTGACGAGTAATGATGTTATCTGTCCAGAAGAGCTTGCTGGTGGTCTCTGCCCTGGAAACCGCCTCTAGACCAGTGATTGTCTAATTTGTTTTGAGATCGAAATGACTTATTTTCTGCTCAATCTTTATCCGTGGATCAAAGCTTTTCACATTATCAGTGTGATCTTCTGGATGGCGGGCATGTATTACCTGCCGCGGCTTTATGTCTATCACACGGAGACCGAACCAGGCTCTGAGCTCTCTGAAAACTACAAGAAGATGGAAGAGCTGCTGCTTCGACGGATCATCAATCCAGCGATGATCGCGGCCTGGGTGTTTGGGCTCACCCTTGCCTGGCTTTTGTGGGACAGCATCGGATCGGATGCCTGGTTCCATGTGAAACTGCTGCTTGTCACCGCAATGGCGGCCTATCATGGGTTTCTGTCACGCTGGCGGAAGGCGTTTGCCCGGGATGAGCGACCCTATACGTCTCGTCAGATGCGGATCCTCAACGAGGTGCCCCCCGTGCTCACCATCTTCATCGTGATCCTGGTGATTGTCCGGCCGTTCTGAAATTATGCGCTGATGGCTTTCAGGCGTTCATCAACGTCTTTTTTCAGTGTTTGCATATCGATGATAAAACAAAACGAAAGCTGACCCGATTTCGATATTTCAGCCAGCGCATCTTCAGCAGTCTTTAGATAGACCTCTTTCCCATCGGTGAAAATGAAACCGCTGGGAAGCTGGTTTGGCGTAAATTCGCTGAATTTCTCTCTGATGTTTTTGAGAGATTTCTTGATCTTTTTCACTGAAACACCTTGATCGAGAAGAAGTTTTATCGTTCTAAGAAGTACGATATCGGCGAAGTGGAACCTTCGCATACGTCCTCGCCCGCGCCTTCCTGCAACGGCAGGAATGATGACTTCAATTCTACATAAATAGTCCAGCATCTGTTTGCTGTGGCCTGTTAGTTGGGCCACACGATCAATTGGATATGTCGATTCGTCAGACATCGGATTAATTCTATACTTTAATTCGAGCGAACTTATACTTTTAAATCGAAGAAAATGAGGGAGTTGTGTTCCATCAGGTCTACGCTATATCTAGTTATTTGACAGATCTATTGCACTATATATCGTGGGTGCACCTGTTAACACTGACAGGCGTGTTTGCGGCGTCCACAGCAGCTCGAAACTAAAGGGACGCCGCATATCAACCGAAAGGCGAAGAAACATGGCGAAGAAATCCCCATGGCACTCCGTTAAGGCAGATGTTCATCACAATAACAGTGACTGCAATACGGGCAACAACATAGAGAAGGAAAACCTTAGGCAAGGGACAGGTGGTAAGCCGCTCTGTTCTGAGTGCCGACGGTTGAACTAATCGTTGCCAAATGAGTGCTGGCGGGGCCAAAACTAGAATTTGGCCCCGCTTTTTGGCTTGTCGCCTCGACGCCCAAGGGCTATATGATGATTAACACCCGCCGGGATCCTTCCGGAGCGCGACCATGACTGGGCGCCGGGCTGCCGACCTTCCCACTTTGAAGACCTAGATTCATACGGCGCCTTTTGGGACTTTCATTTCCGCACCACGATAATTCTTTCGGGGCTGCGTTCCAGATTTCTCCTCAGCGGTCCACCCGCTGACCGACAGACAGATCTTACTGAATTCATCCAAAACAGATCCCAAGACTGAAGATTTTAAGAAATCTCTTTCCTTCCTTTCGTTTCGAGCCCCTGAGGGCTGAAACACATCACGAGAAAAAATATGACGCAGATTAAACTGCAAGAACTGAAAGCCAAGTCACCCACCGAACTGTTGGTTGTGGCCGAAGAGCTTGAAGTAGAAAATGCGAGCACGCTCCGGACCCAGGAGCTGATGTTTGCAATCCTGAAGCAATATGCTGAACGGGAAACTGACATTATCGGCGAGGGCGTCGTCGAGGTCCTGCAGGACGGTTTTGGGTTCCTGCGGTCACCAGAAGCCAACTATCTGCCGGGTCCCGATGACATTTATGTCTCCCCGTCGCAGATCCGCCGTTTCTCTCTTCGGACAGGGGATACGGTAGAGGGTGATATTCGCAGCCCAAAAGAGGGCGAGCGATATTTTGCGCTTATCAAGGTCAACTCCATCAATTTTGCGGATCCGGAAGAAGCCCGTCACAAGGTCCACTTCGACAATCTGACGCCGCTCTATCCAGAAGAAAAACTGGAAATGGAGATTGATGACCCAACCCGGAAAGATACATCCGGCCGGGTGATCGATATTGTGGCGCCTTTGGGTAAGGGACAGCGTGGTCTCATCGTGGCGCCGCCGCGGACTGGTAAAACGGTCTTGCTGCAAAACATTGCGCACTCGATTTCCGCCAACCATCCCGAAGCCTATCTGATTGTGCTTTTGATCGATGAGCGGCCGGAAGAGGTGACGGATATGAAGCGCTCCGTGAAGGGTGAGGTTGTCTCCTCGACCTTTGATGAGCCTGCCGTGCGTCACGTTCAGGTTGCAGAAATGGTGATCGAGAAAGCCAAGCGCTTGGTGGAACATGGGCGCGATGTGGTGATCCTGCTTGATAGTATTACCCGTCTTGGTCGTGCCTATAACACTGTCGTGCCGAGTTCTGGCAAGGTGCTGACCGGTGGTGTGGATGCCAATGCCTTGCAGCGCCCGAAACGGTTCTTTGGCGCCGCGCGGAATATTGAAGAGGGTGGTTCGCTCACAATTATCTCTACCGCCCTCATCGATACGGGCAGCCGGATGGATGAAGTGATCTTTGAAGAGTTTAAAGGCACGGGTAACTCTGAAATCGTGCTTGATCGCAAGGTGGCAGACAAACGCGTCTTCCCGGCGATGGATATTCTGAAATCGGGAACCCGGAAAGAAGAGCTGCTGGTCGACAAGGTTGAGCTGCAGAAAATGTATGTGCTTCGCCGTATTCTCAATCCCATGGGAACAACCGACGCGATCGAGTTCCTGCTTGATAAGCTTAAACAGACCAAAAATAATGGTGAATTCTTCGACAGCATGAACACTTAAACCGCAAAATTCTGCCGTTTCTAATGGTTTGAAGGCTTTACCTGCCCTTTACAGGTGCCGTGCAAAGCTCTTCCCGAATTCAGGCTCGGTCTTCGAGTGTATGAGTTTTGGGGAAAGAGTTTGGACGATCAAACGGGACTGTCACCGCGTTGGGTTTCTACCTATCTCAACCAACGCCATGTTGCGCAGATTCAGGCACGGGTGCCTGAGCCGCGCCCTGCTGTTCCCCACAAGGTTTCTGGTTACAGTCTGACCCATCCTGCGCGGGAAATGCTGTGCTGGTGGTTGAGTGTGCGGGGAGACCAACATATTCCGACAGCGGATGATGTAGACCTTCGCAGTCTTGTGGAGCTCACCCCCTACATTCGATATATGAGCTGGGAAGGTGAGGAGTCTCTCGTGATCCGCGTGTTTGGCAGCGCCCTTTGTGAAGCGGCCGGCATGGATCTGCGCGGCATTGATCTCTTTTCATTTGGCGAATATGAGAGCAAACAGCGGGATATTGCGCGGCTGAAACTTCTGCCCCGACATCCCTGTGGTGTGATTGCTTTCTGGAACATTACGGATCAGAACGGCATGGCACATCTGCTGGAAATGATGACGCTTCCCATTGGTCCAGGCTCAGATGGGAAAGACCGGATCATTGGCACGGTGATGCCCATCATGAAGCCGGAAGAGATGCCCGAGGTTTGGGACAAGACCATGGATATGGAAAAACATCTGGATTTCCACGACGCGCTGTTTGTCGATGTTGGTCATGGCATACCGTAGGTCATGGCATACCGTAACTGAGACTGATGATTCTGGTTTCGTGGTGCTTAACCGTTTCCCCTCCTGAAAAGATACTCCCCCTTTTGTTGCATTTCTGAAAGGTGAAGTGCTGCACCTTCTGCCGGAAATGCTCTAGGCTCTCTCCAACGCACTTGCAGGAGGAGCTAATCCGATGTCCGATAAGATCATTGATGGTCGCGCCACGTTTAAGACAATGGCTGACAGCAGTCAGGAAGAGTGGCAGTTGATTGCCGCCAGTAATGGCGAATTCTCAAAAGGGTTGCCCGACCGGGTGCTCGCGCATCTGAAACTGTTGGATGGGGACTTTGGGGGCTTCGCCGTAGACCGCCTTGAACATTCGCTCCAGTCCGCAACCCTCGCCCACCGTGCTGGGAAGGATGAGGAGTATGTGGTCTGCGCACTTCTGCATGATATCGGCGATACGCTGGGCACTTTCAATCACGCCGAAATCGGTGCGGCGATCCTGAAACCCTTCGTGTCAGAAGATAATCACTGGATGCTGGAGCATCACGGGATCTTCCAGGGCTACTACTTCTTCCATCATATCGGGCTTGATCGTGATATGCGCGATGAGTATCGCGGCCATCAGGCGTTCGAGCACACGGCGCAGTTCTGTCATCTGTTCGACCAGAATGCGTTTGATCCGAATTATGACACGATGCCGCTGGACGCCTTTGAGCCTATGGTTCAACGGGTCATGGAACGGCCGCGGGCCAGCATCTATAAGGGCTCGGCCGCTGCCGCTGAGTAAGAATCAGAGGAACAGCTCTGCCGCGACTTCGCAGCGCGCGGCGGCGGTTAGTCCTTGCCGATCTTGATGGTGAGGTCCTCCGTCCGCTCATGCCCACTCAACTCGCGGATGCCGAGCGTGAAAGTTTCGCCTTCGATACCGGCAATATCGCTGGTGACTGTGACGCTGAGGATGCCGCTGTTCTCCAACACCGGCGTAAGCTCAGTCGGTAAACGCTCCATCCAAAAAGTGCCCGTTGCGCCCTCGGTTCCCGTTACCAAGGCGCGAAACACAGTGTTTGTGTCGGTGCCAGCGGGAATGGTGATTTCCGGCGGATTGATTGTGATTGCTTTTGAGGGGGCCGGTTTTGCGGGATCGCAGACGGGCGGCTGGAAACTCTGCTTGCTTGTGGTGTGGCCAATGGTTTCGTCCCATTTGCTAACGATCTGAGCAAGGTCGTTGGTGGCAGATTCTATTTGATCCGCACGCGTCGGTTTGCCTATAGCCTCCCAAAGTTTGTCGATGGTTTGCTGATCAGGAGTTTCGGTTTGTGTAAGCGCGTTTGTGAGTGCTGTCATGGCGGGTGTCGACGTTGCCGGTGAGGGGGCAAATCTTGCGCGGTTCGCGGCAACCTCGGTGCTACTTCGAGCAACTTTCAGGGGGTCCTGTGCCACGTCGCGCAACAGGCCGCCGACTTTGGCTTCGATGGAGCGGGCCTGCATCAACATCAAATCGCCGGCACTATCTGAGAAGCGCTGATAGTCGAGGGCCTGTCGCCTACGCTCATTAGCAGCGTCGCGGGTCGTCAGCGCAGCTGTCATGAGCTGCTCATTGGCATTCCTGAAAGTATCGTCGTTCTCAACAGCTCCTAGTGCTTCGTTCAAGTCTTCGATTAGTTTGTTGAAACTCTCATCGCCCGTGAGGAACGCATCGACTTCATCGTCGAGAATGCCGACTTGCGAATAGCCTTGAAACACGCACCCAAGAGCTCGCGCGCCGTTTGCATATACTTCCTGTTTGAGGCGATCTGTGATGATGTCGCTTCCTGCATAAAGCGCGGCGGTTCCTATGGCGCTGCCGGTAATAAAATCTTGATGCGCTCTGCCGGTGATGGCGTAGAACAAGGTGACCGCTCCAGTGGCCAATGTTGCAAGACCAAGGTGCGTTCGGGCGTCTCTCAGGCTCGCTTCTCGCTCCAAATAGGCGGTCTGCAAATCGAGCGTGTAATGACGTGCCACCGAAATCGGAACGATATGGGTCTCGTTAGCGTCGGTTGCCGCGGACCTTGCCGCCTTTAAGTTCCCTTCAGGGGCGCCCAGGACCGCTGCGCAGCCGAGAAGCAGCCCACAGGTCACAACCAAACAAGCCATTCGGCTCATTCTGGTCTTAATGCTGTGGTGCGTTCGTTTGTGTCGTGTGGCATTGAGATCGAGCATGACCACCCCTCCCCATAATAAAATAGTGGAATCATTTCATCAAATGGGCAAGGGGCTTTTGGCTCTAATTTCGTATCACGGTTCGATGATGGTGGCGCCGGTGGTTTTGCGTCCCTGAATATCAATGTGCGCCTGAGCGGCATCTGCCAGGGCATAGCGTTGGTTGATGTCCACTTTCACCGCACCTCGAGCGACAACGTCAAAAAGATCGGCCGTTGCTTCGGCGACCTGATCTGGCGTCATCATGTAATGCAGCATGGTCGGCCGGGTGACATAAAGAGATCCCTTGTTCTGGAGCATGCTGAGATCGACCCCGGTGACAGGACCGGATGCATTGCCGAAGCTTGCGAGCAGGCCGCGAGGAGCCAGGCAATCCAGAGACATTTCAAACGTGTCCTTGCCCACACCGTCATAGACTACGGGCACCTTGGCGCCATTGGTAATATCGGCGACGCGCTCGGGCACGTTCTCTGTTGAGTAATTGATGACATGGGCGCAGCCATGGGCACGAGCAAGCTCTGCTTTTTCCTCAGAGCCAACGGTGCCGATCATGGTGACACCGAGTTCCTTGGCCCACTGGCAAGCGACCAAACCGCAGCCTCCGGCAGCTGCATGGAAGAGGATGGTTTCACCGGCTTTGACTTTGTAGGTCTCTTTAAAGAGGTAGCGAACGGTGAGCCCCTTCATCATGAGAGCGGCTGCTTCATCCTCTTTGACCCCTTCTGGAAGTTTTATCAGACCGGCGGCGAAACAATTCTGTGCTTCGGAGTAGGCGCCGAGTGGGCCGGACCCGTAGGCAACCCGATCGCCGACGGTCACGTTTGTGACGCCTTCGCCAACTGCTTCCACCACACCGGCTGCCTCCAGACCCAGACCTGATGGAAGGGCAATGGGGTAGAGGCCGGAGCGGTGGTAGGTGTCGATATAGTTGAGGCCGATCGCCGTGTGTTTGACGCGCGCCTGGCCAGGACCCGGGTCGGGCAGATCCATCTCTTCCAGTTTCATCACTTCCGGGCCGCCGGTTTCGTGAATGCGAATTGCCTTTACCATGTGATGTTGCCTGCTTTTTTCTTCGGCCTATCCCTGAGTCTGGGGGCCAGATTATTTGATTCGGATACGGAACGTTGCAGCGTCTGATTCAGGTCAGAGGTTCGCTTTGAAGAAGTTGAGGGTCCTGCCATTGGCAAGGTCGGCGTCTGCCTGATCGAAATGCGCGCCGCCGACACGTGCGAAGGCATGATCGCGTTCAGGGTAATCATGGAGCGTAACCTGCGCGTGATTGTCGAGGCCTGCATGGATGGCGGCCTGGGCATCGGCTGGGACAAACTCATCCTTGCCGGCGATGTGCAGCATCAATGGCTTGGTGATGTTGCCGGCTTCATCGGTGCGGTTCTGCAGGTTGACGCCATAAAAGCCGACGGCGGCATCCGCGTCGGTTCGGGCTGCTGTGAGGTAGGCCAGCTGCCCCCCGAGGCAATATCCAACAGCACCGACTTTGCCGTTTGCGCCTGGGAGCTTGCGGGCCGCGTCGATGGTGGCCTGGACATCCACCATGCCTTTGTCGACATCGAAAGCGTTGAACAATTCAAAGGCCTTGGCCCACTCTTCTTCCGACTGGTCGGTAATGTCGATGCCCGGCTCAATGCGCCAGAAAAGATCGGGGGAGAGGGCCAGATAGCCCTGTTTCGCCAGATCATCGCAGATGCCTCGCATGACCGCGTTGACGCCAAAGATTTCCTGGATGACCACAATCGCGGGGAAAGGACCGTCCCCCGCAGGTTTGGCCAGGTATCCGGAAAAGCTGCCGTCGGGACCATTGATGGTGATTGTTTCTGAGCTGGTTTGTGACGTCATGGGAGGACCTCCTGTCAGAGAATGGTGTTGGGCGTGTGGGTCCACACTGCCTGATTATTTTGGCGATAGCGTAACGGGCTCATCGTTCAGTTGCGAGCGTGTTTCTTGGATCTTTCTTGGATCTTTCTTGGACCATTCTTGGATCTGGGGCGGGTCATTCCGGGGCAAGGCGACTGGCTTCCAAAGCGACGCGGAGATCGCCTGGGTGGGTTACGGGCGCAGAGCAGACGGGACCGGTGCAGACATAGGCCGTGGCTCTGCCGTCCAGCATGGTTTTGTCCATGGCCGGATGACCGTCAGGCAAGTCAGCACCTGGATCGAGATCAAGGAGCAGCCGTGTTGGGAGCGAGAGGCTGAGGACGGTATCCTTGAGCGCCTCTCGGGCCGGGTCGTCTGTCTCGCCGATGATGACGATTTGGGTGAGATTGACGGCGGTATCGAGGCTCGCCAACCAGCTGCCATGGGGGAAGGCGTTTTTGGTCACAGTGCCGCCAAAGGCGAGGATCAGCTGGTCGGCACGATCGCGATAATGTTCGTCGCCGGTAAGGGTGTAGAGGCGCACCATGAGGCCGGGCAGGGTGCCGTTGGCTGCCGGGGTGGCATCATCTGCCGCTGTTCGTGTTCGCACAAGCAGGGCTTCGGCATCATCAGCGGTGTAGAAATAGCCGCCATTTGTTTCGTCCCAATAGTGGGCGTCGAGTTCTGTGATGAAGCTTTGGGCATCATCCACATATGTCCAGTCCATGGTTGCTTCGAACAGAGCAAGCGCTGCGGCGCAGATGTTTGCCAAGCCGTCAGACATGGCACGATGTTGGAGACGGTCTGCACGATAGGCATGATGCATGCGGCCGTCGCGCTTCATGGATTCGGTCACGAAACGATAGGCAGTTTGACTCAGGGTGAGCCAGTCATCGCGTTTGAATACCATGCTGGCATTGGCAATGGCGGCGATGGCCAATCCGTTCCAATCAAGGAGAACTTTGTCATCAAGGCCTGGTGCGATGCGTGATCTGCGTTTGTCGAAGAGTTTCTGGCGTTGGGTTTTGAGGCTGATTTTTTCCTCTGCAGTAAGGGTCTGGCCGATGAGATGGAGCCGGTTGAGAATGGTATTGCCTTCCCAATTGCCGCCCTCGGTGACGTCATATTGTTCTCTGAACCAGGGACCGGCGTCACCGAGTTCGGCGTCGATCTCAGTGGCTGTCCAGACATAGAACTTGCCTTCTTCTCCTTCGCTGTCTGCATCGATGCTGGCGGCAAAGGCACCTTCGGCCGTGGTCATTTCGCGCGCGATCCAGGTGATGGTTTCGTCGATGCGGGCGGCATAAAGCGGGTCTTTGGTCTCCTGCCACACCTCTGTGAGGCGGTCGACAAGGAGGGCATTGTCGTAGAGCATCTTTTCGAAATGCGGCACAAGCCAGTCGGCGTCGACGGAATAGCGGGCAAAGCCACCGCCCAGATGATCATAGATGCCGCCTTCGCACATATGGGTGAGGGCGGTGGTGACGGCTGCGCGGAGTTGCTCGTTGCCGGTGGCGATGTGACCACGCCAGAGGACGTCCAGCAAGCCGGACTGCGGGAATTTGGGGGCGCCTTTAAGGCCGCCTCTCTCCATGTCCATCACATCCATGAGCTGGTTGGCGATGCCGAGCAACATGTCCAAAGGTGGCTGGCCGCTAGTGTCTTCAATGCGGCCCAAAGCGTGTTTCAGCGCATCCCGGTTGCCATGGATTTTTTCCGGTTCTTGTGTATAAAGGCGCGCAATCTCTTCAAGGACTTGCGGAAAGCCAGGACGGCCGAATTTTGGCTCTGGGGGAAAATATGTGCCGCCCCAGAAAGGTTCTCCGTCGGGCGTGAGAAACATGGTCAAAGGCCAGCCGCCTTGCTCGCCAAGTGCATGGAGCGCGCTCATATAGATCGTGTCTATGTCGGGGCGTTCTTCCCGGTCTACTTTGATATTGATATAGAGGCGGTTCATGATTTCGGCGGTTGCCGGATTTTCGAAACTCTCATGAGCCATGACGTGGCACCAATGGCAGGCAGCGTAGCCGACTGAGAGTAGAATGGGTTTATTCTCAGCCTTGGCGCGGGAGAGCGCGTCGGGTCCCCAGGGATGCCAATGAACGGGGTTGTCCTTGTGCTGAAGCAGGTAGGGACTGGTTTCGGCTGAAAGGTTGTTCATGAAAGATCTTTCGAAGAGCGGATGCTCAGCAAGAGATAGCATGGATGCTCGTGGCCACAAGGTGCAAGCGGGCACAGCGGGTTAGATCATAGGAGTCGATTCGGATTGGAAACGATTTTTGCCCCGGCAACCGCCCGTGGACGCGGTGGTGTTTCGGTCATCCGCATTTCCGGACAGCAAAGTGGTGAAGCATTGAAAGCTTTATCCGGCAAGGGGCCTGGTGCGCCGAGGCTGGCTGAACTTCGCCAACTTAGAGATCCGCATTCCGGGACCATGCTTGATCAGGCGTTGGTGCTTTTTTTCCGGGGCCCACATTCTTTTACTGGTGAAGACGTTGTGGAACTTCACCTCCACGGTGGACTCGCTGTGGTTGACTCGGTGGTTGATGGACTCGGAAAGATTGCAGGGCTGAGGTTTGCCGAACCAGGTGAGTTCAGTCGGCGCGGTGTTGAGAACGGGAAATTCGATCTCTCTGCAGCGGAGGGTATTGCAGACCTGATTGAGGCTGAGACCTCTGCTCAGCAGGTACAGGCCCTTCGACAGATGAAAGGTGCCTTTGGCGTGCTCTGCGATGGCTGGCGGGATCAACTGGTTCGGTCACTCGCCTATGTTGAGGCGGATATTGATTTCGCTGATGAGGACCTTCCAGACGATTTGTCCGCTTCGGTTCTACCGGGGCTTACGGCGCTGCGTGAGGAAATGTCCGGGTTTTTGGCCGACCATAGAGGTGAGCGCATCCGGGATGGGATCTTTGTTGCCGTGGTAGGGCCGCCCAATGCGGGCAAGTCCAGCCTTGTTAATGCTTTGGCAAGACGGGACGCAGTGATTGTTTCTGAAGAGGCGGGGACAACGCGGGACGTGATAGAGGTGCATCTGAAGTTGGGAGGTCTGCCGGTGACGGTGTGCGATACGGCGGGGCTTCGAGAAGGTGTGGGGGCTGTTGAACAGGAGGGTATCAGACGGGCCCGGAAGACTGCTGACGAGGCTGATTTGAGGATTTGGATGCAATCTGCGGAGGATGCGTCCATGGATTTCTTCGCGATCGCGGATCCAAAGGACCTGAAATTGGTGAACAAGGTGGACCTGGTTCAAAACTCTTTGGTAGCGGCGGACATCTTTCAGGTTTCGATCAAGAGCGGTGCCGGGATTGGAGAGTTTGAGGATGCCCTGGGTGCTCGGATTGAAGACATGTTTGGTCGCGGAGAGGAACCGGTGATTACCCGGGCCCGTCATCGCAAAGAGCTCGAGGCCTGTGTGAATGCTCTGGACGGTGCTTTGTCTCTCCTTCGAGTCGGAGGCGAAACGGCCCTTATTGCAGAAGAGCTCCGGCACGCTGCGAGGTCGGTAGGGCGGATTACTGGCCGGGTTGATGTTGAAGAATTGCTGGATGTGGTGTTCCGGGATTTTTGTATCGGCAAATAGTGTTTCACGTGAAACACTTGAGTCTAAATAGCCACAGGCCTGCGAATTGATTTTGACTGTGCGGCCTATTCGGCCTAGATGTCGGCCTTAGATCTTGGGTGTCCAAATTTGGATCGGCGAATGGCGGATCGTTTTGATGTGATTGTGATTGGGGGCGGACACGCCGGCTGTGAAGCCGCGGCCGCTTCTGCACGCCTGGGTGCTGCCACACTCCTGATTACCCACAAATGGGCGACTGTCGGCGAGATGTCCTGCAATCCCGCTATAGGGGGTCTTGGAAAGGGTCACCTGGTTCGGGAGATTGATGCTCTGGACGGCGTCATGGGACGGGTGGCTGATGCCTCGGGTATCCAGTTCCGGCTACTGAACCGTCGGAAGGGCCCTGCTGTTCGCGGTCCACGGACCCAGAGCGATCGAAAGCTCTACCGAGAGGCGATGCAGAAGGCCATTACCGATCAAGAGAACCTCTTTGTTGAAGAGGGGGCTGTGGTCGATCTCATCGTTGAGGATGGCAATGTCTCAGGGTTGCTATGTGACGATGGTCGGCAATTCGATGCACCAAGAATTATCCTGACGACTGGGACCTTTCTTAATGGAGAGATCCATCTCGGACGGGAGCGTGTTCCTGCAGGTCGGGTGGGAGAAGCGCCGGCGCTAGGCCTGTCTGAGCGGCTTTACGGCCTTCATCTCAAGATGGGGCGGCTTAAAACCGGGACGCCTCCGCGACTTGATGGAAGAACGATCAATTGGGATGTGCTTGAGGAGCAATTTGCAGACGAGCCAGCGGTTCCCTTTTCTTTTCTGACCAAGGACGTGCCTCAGAAACAGATTTCCTGTCATATCACCAGGACAACGCCTGAGACCCACGAGATTATCCGCACCAACCTGGAGGAGTCTCCGGTCTATGGGGGTCGGATTGACGGCGTGGGACCACGCTATTGTCCGTCCGTGGAAGATAAGGTGGTGCGGTTCTCTGAACGTCCTTCTCACCAGATTTTCCTGGAGCCTGAAGGACTAGACGATCACACGGTCTATCCCAATGGGATTTCTACGGCGCTTCCTGAAGACGTTCAGAAAGCCTTTTTGGCCACAATTCCCGGTCTGGAAGAAGCTGAGATCCTTCGGCCTGGCTATGCCATTGAATATGATTATGTGGATCCGAGGGAATTGCTGCCTACCTTGGAGACGAAGGCTCAAAAAGGCCTTTATCTCGCCGGACAGATCAATGGAACGACGGGATATGAAGAGGCCGCGGCGCAAGGTCTGATGGCGGGGCTTAATGCGGCGCTTGCGGAGCAGGACCGCGAGCCATTTGTCCTCGACCGGGCCGACGCCTATATTGGGGTGATGATAGATGACCTTGTTACTAAGGGCGTTTCGGAACCGTATCGGATGTTCACGTCCCGGGCAGAATACCGTTTGAGCCTTCGGGCTGACAATGCAGATCAAAGGTTAACGCCCCTGGGGATGGCGGTTGGGTGTGTTGGTGCCGAGAGGGCAGCGGTCTTTTGCTTAAAGCAGGAAAAATTGTCGGCGGCGCACAAGCTGGCCAAGGAACTGTCTGAAACACCGGCAAAGCTGGCAAAGGCAGGGTTTAAGATCAATCAGGATGGCGTGAGACGCTCCGCGTTCGATCTGCTTGCCTATGCAGAGATTAATCTGGTGGATGTGTTGCCTGTCTGGCCGGAGCTTGCTGCGCTTGAGCCAGAAATTGCGGAACAGTTGGAAATTGATGCCACATATGCGGTTTATCTTGAGCGTCAAGCGGCGGATGTACGGGCCTTTCGTAAAGATGAGGCGCTGGTGATCCCATCGGCCCTGGACTACAGTACTGTTCCCGGCCTGTCGCAGGAAGTGCGACAGAAGCTGGCTGAAGCACGCCCTGTTACGCTCGGGCAGGCCTCCCGTGTGGAGGGGGTGACCCCCGCTGCGATCACTACTCTTCTTCTCTTTGTAAAGCGCGGAAATCTGCGCCGTTCGGCCTGAACCTGTGGATAAAGGCCCACAAGTCCTTGATGCGGAATCCTTTTTCGAGGTCGCACATGTTTCACGTGAAACAATGGAGCGACTCTCGGTATACGAGTCTCTCTTAAGGAAGTGGCAGGGTTCCATCAATCTGGTGTCCAAAACGACCCTTGATGATGTGTGGCGACGACACTTCCTGGATTCTATGCAATTGATTGAGCTGTCTTCTGAAAAGCACCTGAAATGGGCAGATTTTGGCAGCGGGGCAGGCTTTCCCGGCCTGGTGCTGGCCATTCTGGCCCGAGACCGGGCAGATTTTCAGATGAACCTGGTTGAAAGCGATCAGCGCAAGTCTGTTTTCTTAAGAGAGGTCATCCGGGAAACCGGTGCGCCAGCGGTGGTTCACACCTCCCGGATTGAGGCTCCTGAAACCATTGCCGCGATTGGACCTTGTGATGCGCTTTCGGCGCGTGCCTGTGCACCCCTCGACCGCCTTATGGGATGGGCGGAACCCTATTTCAGCTCGGCAACAGCAGCGTTCTTTCTAAAGGGCGCCCAGGCGGATGAAGAATTGACCCTGGCCGGGAAATCGTGGACATTTAGGGTTACTTCCTATCCGAGCCAGGCGGACCCAGAAGGGTGTGTCCTCAAGGTGGAGCAACTTGCCCGTGTCTGACATGCCATCGACTTCAGCTGACTCTATCGCGGACGCGTCGGCGCCTGCGGAAGATGCTGCTCAGCCTCGTCCCAGAGTGCTTGTGCTCGCAAATCAGAAGGGTGGGGTGGGCAAAACCACGACCGCCATTAATCTGGGAACAGCGCTTGCCGCCGTTGGCGAGCGCGTCCTTGTGGTTGACCTGGACCCACAGGGCAATGCCAGCACCGGCCTTGGCGTTGACCGGGCTGACCGGACGCTTTCGACCTATGATGTGCTCATCGGCGCCGCACTGATCGAAACTGCTATCGTGCCGACGAAGGTTCCCGGTCTTGATCTGGTGCCGTCCACCATGGATCTGCTGGGTGCTGAGTTGGAACTCGCAAGCGTCTCGAGACGTTCGCACCGGTTGCGAGATGCGCTGGCCCGGATGCCGGCCTCAGGTCGAGATCTTGATGGTGTGCCGGAAGAGATGAATGCCCGGCCCTATACATATATTCTGATTGACTGCCCACCGTCTCTAAATCTGCTCACGATCAATGCGATGACTGCTGCGGACTCCATCCTGGTTCCGCTGCAGTGTGAATTTTTTGCGCTGGAGGGGCTCAGCCAATTGTTGCGGACGGTTGAACGCGTTCGCACCAGTCTCAATCCGCGGCTGGATATCCAGGGCATCGTGCTCACCATGTTTGATCAGCGGAATAATCTTTCTGGCCAGGTGGCGCAGGATGTGCGCGCTCATCTGGGTGACAAGGTTTATAAAACGGTCATTCCGCGTAATGTTCGCATTTCCGAAGCGCCTTCCTATGGCAAGCCTGCGCTGGTTTATGATCATCAATGTGCGGGAAGTCGGGCTTATATGAAGCTCGCCTCAGAGCTCATTCAGAGGGAACGTATTTTGCGGAGCCAAACGGCTGCATGACATAGGTTTCAATGTGTTGTAGAGCTGGCTTCGAGTCAGACCTGATGACTCTTAAAGACCTTCGTTAAGGTCTTGAAAAGATTCACAAATGGCGCTACCGGGCCCTACTTTCTGGCCCTAACGTCAAAAACTCAAGGTTTCGTGGGGCCTCGCCGGATGAGACCCGCGGTGTGGCAGGACGGGTCCGAGCACAAGGCTTCTGTCTTGCTTAAGGAAAGAGGAGACCGTGATGGTCGATGAGAGTGCTGGAAAAAATCGACTGGGCCGCGGGCTTGCCGCGCTGATCGGCGATGATGCAGCGGTCGCACTCGGCGACGAGACGGCGCCGGCGCCTAAAGGTGTCCGAGAGGTCCCTATTGAGTTTTTGCGCGCCAATCCCTTTCAGCCGCGCCAGATCTTTAAAACAGGTGATTTGGATGATCTGACGGAATCGATCCGGGAAAAGGGCATTTTACAGCCCATTATGGTGCGTCCTGCGCCAGGCGGATCTGAGAATGAGTTTGAGATTGTCGCTGGTGAACGCCGATGGCGCGCAGCGCAGGCAGCGCAGCTCCATGACGTGCCAATTGTTGTTAAAGACCTCAATGACAATGAATCGCTTGAAATTGCGATTATTGAGAATGTGCAGCGGGCGGACCTTAATCCGATTGAAGAAGCGGCGGGCTATCAGCGTCTCGTGGACCAATTCACCTACACTCAGGATCAGCTCTCCAGGATGATCGGTAAGAGCCGGTCCCATGTTGCCAATACGCTTCGGCTGCTCAGCCTGCCCTCGGGTGTGCAAGATTTCCTATCGAGTGGCGCGCTGAGTGCGGGGCACGCGCGGGCTTTGATTGGCCACCCGCAGGCCGAGACGCTTGCGAAAGAAATTGCAGATAAGGGTCTGTCCGTTCGAGAGGCCGAAGCGCTCACACGCAAGCCAGAGTCCGGTTCACCCAAGAGCAAAAGTGGATCGTCGCCGAAGCTGAAAGATGCCGACACCGTGGCGCTTGAAAAGAACATCACAAATGCGCTGGGCTTGAGTGTGTCCATCAATCATAAGGGTGAGAAGGGTGGCACGGTGAATGTCAGCTATACCTCGCTTGAGCAGCTTGATGAGATATGCCGCCGCTTGTCTCGGGTCTAGCTCGTCCGTTTACGGATAAAACTCCTCCAGTTGACTCAAACGTCATGTGCTTAGAGATATGGTTTTATCTCCGACCCCCAGACCGGGCGCCGGACCGGGCGCCGGACCGGGCGCCTTGTGCAACGCGCATCAGGGCCTGCGCGCAGATGGCGCGGTCGGGCAGGCCGGTTGTTTTGCATTGCCGGTCGGCATCACCAAGAAGGCTGAGTGCGCGCTCCAGGCGTTTTCGATCCCACAGCCCGCATTGTCTTTTCATGGAGGCGGAGCGTTTGAAGTGAACCGGTGGCCTCAATGCTTTGATTGCCGCTTCTCTGTCGCTACCGGCTTCCATGCGCCCCAACACTAAATGCAATTGCTGCACGTGCCGGGTCATGGCGATGAGGATGGCGACCGGCGCCGTGTCTGCTTCGGACGCTTTGGCCAACGCAACGTCCAGCGCACCGAAATCCCCAATGGCCGCCGCATCGACAATGTCATCAAGCCGGGTCGCGGCGGTGTCTCCGATGCAGGCAGTAACGTCCGCCAGCGCAATGCTGCCGGCGTCAGGATCTGATTGCATGTAGAGGATCAGTTTATCGAGTTCCTGCAGTGTTACGCCACGGTCGCTGCCCAAATGACTTGTAAGATAGGCAAAAGCATCTGGGTCGGCGCGGAGGCCGGCTTGCCGTAGCCGTTCTTCGATAACCCGTTCCAGCGTGCGTGCATCATCAGCATAGCAAGGCAGGGCGGCGCCGTTTTTGGCGGCCTCTAGGGCTTTACGTAAGCTCGATCTCGGGGTCAGATCGCCACCCTCCAGAAGGATGAGGGCATCACCTGCCGGCGTTTCGAGAAATGACTTCACTGTTTTTGTAAGAGCATCGCCTGCGTGCCTTACCCGCACGACACGGCGCCCGCCCATCATAGAAATGGCAGCGGCTTCGTCTGCGAGACGTGCGGGGTCCTGCCTAAGATCCGTATCGGCGAGGTCGGTCATGCGAAAAGGGTCGCTCAGATCGTCCAGGACCGTTCTGGCCATCCGGTTTGCCCGTTCTCGCACAAGACCCTGATCAGGACCAAAAATGAGAATGACCTGTGCTGCCGGATCAGGGTTGGCAACGAACCGGTCAATGTCGCCTGCACGCAGTTTCATGTGGTCGCCTTGATCAGTAGGGGTCGCGGATCGAAGGATGCACCTGGTTACATTCCCTGGCGCTCAAGATAGATGGCGAGTTTTGTCTGGATCTCTTCGGCCACCTGGCTTGCAACGCGCGCTTCCGCATCACGCTCGGCAATGATGTTGGCAAACTCCGAGGGCACGCGGTTATAGGCGACAATCCCAAACGCTTTTGCCTCATACACGGTTTCGCCTGTCTCTATAGAGTTCAGACCGAAGCTCGTTCTGAGGGTCAGGTTGGACCGCGTGACTTCAGTGTCTTGTTGGATCGCAACGTCAGACTCTATCAGCTGTGACGTGAGCACCAGGACATATTGCGGCGCAACCAGGCTGTTCGCGTTCAGCTTGTCTTCAAGTGCAATGCGCAGCGCCCGATTTACCCGATCTCCCGTTGCCTGCACTGTGATAGATGCAAGGCTGGCGACAATACCCTCGCTCTGATTGCGGGGTGCGTAGAGCGGTGTGAAGCCGCAGGCGCTGATAAACAGGCTGAGCACCAGTGTTGTTGCGAGCACCTGAAATCGCTTCATACCTGCCCTGCTATCCAACGACGACATTGACAATCTTGCCCGGGACGACAATGACTTTCCGGACGCTCGCCTCTCCAATGGCATGTTGCACTTTCTCCTGGGCCAGGGCGGTTTCTTCCACCGTCTTCTTGTCAGCATCGACAGCGACGGTAATTTCATCCCGCCGTTTGCCGTTTACCTGAACAGCAACGGTGACTGAGTGTTCCACGAGCAGGGATGGCTCCGCAACCGGCCAGGGCGCATCAGCGATCAATGTTTCATAGCCAAGCGACGCCCAGGCTTCTTCTGCCAGATGCGGCATCATTGGCGCGACAAGCTGGGTCAGGATTTCAACTGCTTCGCGCCGCGCCCACTCAGCCGCCTGTTTGTCTCCCGGCTTGAAAGCGGAGAGGGCATTGCTGAGCTCGTAGATCTTTGCGACGGCGCGGTTGAATCCGAGCTGATCAAGGTCGGCTGTGATTGCCTCCAGCGCCTTGTGCACCGTCCGCCGCAGCTCCTCAGCGGGTGCATCAAGATCTGGCATGGGGGTGCCGACTGGTGCAAGTTCGTCGAGTGTTGTCTGGATCAGGCGCCACAGGCGCTGGGTAAAGCGCCAGGCTCCTTCGACACCTTCTTCGGTCCATTGGACATCGCGTTCTGGCGGGCTGTCGGACAACATGAACCAGCGGGCTGTATCGGCGCCATATTGATCAATAATGGCAGAGGGATCGACCGTGTTCCGTTTGGACTTCGACATCTTTTCAATGGCGCCCACAGCGATCGGCGCGCGATTGCCGCTGTCATCCAGGTAAGGCGTATCACCGTCCCAAACGAGTTCCTCAGGGGAGACCCAGCGCCCATCTGTGGCTTTGTAGGTTTCATGGGTCACCATGCCCTGCGTGAAGAGGCCCGCGAAAGGCTCACGGATATCCATGTGCCCGGTAGCTTTCATGGCGCGTGAGTAGAAGCGCGAATAGAGCAGGTGGAGAACGGCATGCTCAACACCGCCGATATATTGATCGACCGGCAGCCAATGATTTGCGAGATCCGGCACTGTTGGGCTGGCGTCGTGGGGGGCGGTGAAGCGCGCGAAATACCAGGATGAGTCCACGAACGTGTCGAACGTGTCGGTTTCCCGGAGCGCATCCTTGTTGCATTTCGGGCAAGCAACATGTTTCCAAGTCGCATGATGCTCCAGTGGATTGCCTGGTTTGTCGAAGGTTACATCGTCCGGCAAGACAACAGGGAGCTGATCCTTGGGAACAGGGACCGTGCCGCACTGCTCGCAGTGAATGACCGGGATTGGACAGCCCCAATAGCGCTGGCGTGATATTCCCCAGTCGCGCAGGCGGTAGTTCACCGTTCCTTCGCCGAGGCCAAGCGCTTCGAGTTTTTCGATTGCGGCCCGTTTGGCGGCCTCAACCTCCAAACCGTTCAAGAAGTCCGAGTTTACCGCGACGCCGTCCCCGTCAAAGGCGGTATCGCTGGCATCTTGTTCCGTGAGGAAGGCAGAAAGATCTGTGCCTTCCAATTTCTTCGGCGCCACGACGGTGGTGACCGGCAGCCCATATTTGCGGGCAAAATCAAGGTCACGCTGATCATGGGCCGGGCAGGCGAAAATGGCACCTGTGCCGTATTCCATGAGCACGAAGTTTGCCACATAGACAGGCAGGGTCGCCCCGTCAACAAAGGGATGGCGGGCCTTGAGGCCCGTATCGAACCCGCGCTTCTCGGCTTTTTCTATCGCTTCTTCACTGGTCCCGAGCTGTTCGCATTCGCGGACGAAGCTTGCCAGCTCGTTGTTTGTTTCCGCGAGTTCCTTTGTCAGCGGGTGGCCAGATGAAAGGGCGCAAAAGCTCGCGCCAAAGAGCGTGTCAGGTCTTGTTGTGAAGACTTCCAGCGGGGCGTCGCGACCTTCAATGGGGAACTGAACATGGGCGCCTTCTGATCGCCCGATCCAGTTTCGCTGCATGACGCGCACTTTGTCTGGCCAGCGCTCCAATTCATCGAGACCTGCCAACAGATCGTCGGCCATGTCGGTGATCTTGAAGAACCATTGGGTCAGCTCGCGGCGCTCAACCAGAGCGCCCGACCGCCAACCCCGGCCGTCAATGACCTGCTCATTGGCCAGGACCGTCATGTCCACTGGGTCCCAGTTCACCTGTGCGGTTTTCCGGGTTACGAGACCGGCGTCCAGCATATCCAGGAACAGCACCTGTTCTTGGGCATAGTAGCTTGGATCGCAGGTCGCAAATTCGCGGCTCCAATCGATTGCCAAACCCATTTGCTTGAGCTGGCCCCGCATGGCGTCGATATTTTTGTAGGTCCATTCGCCGGGATGAACATTGTTCTCCATGGCAGCGTTTTCGGCCGGCATGCCGAATGCGTCCCAGCCCATAGGGTGCAGCACGTCATATCCTTGTGCTTTCCTGAAGCGCGCGATGACGTCGCCCATGGTGTAGTTGCGCACATGGCCCATATGAATGCGCCCGGACGGATAGGGGAACATTTCCAGGACGTAATATTTGCCGGCACTTCCCTCACGCGGCTGATCGGGCGCCTCGAAAGTCTGAGAGTCTTCCCAGACTTTCTGCCATTTGGTCTCTGTGGTTTTCGCGTTGTAGCGATCGGCGGACATGTGAACTCTTCAAATTAGAAAAACTGGATTGATGCGCATCAGGTGCAACTATTGCTGCAACCCTCTGCCTCTTTTGCATCGGAATGTGCCAAGGGGCAAGTTTTTGGGGGGCAAGGTTCGCGTCGGCTGCTCGTTCAGAACGAACAGCTCTGGCCTGTCTTTTCGGGGGGTGCCCTGCTAGGAGTGGGTCGTCCAGATGGGCGGATAGGCAATTAGCCTTCGTCTGCCTCTAGGGTGTTGACCCGAAGTTCCCTTGCTCTCATGAGGATCGCATTTTCCAACTGGACGCTTGTCGCGGCGTTGGCGCCTGCATCACGCCATTCATCACCTGCTCGTTCCTGGCGGAAAACAGCGACTTTCAAGCCGTCAGCCCGAAGCCGTTTATCGAGAATATAAACGGTGAGCTTGAAGCGCTCTGTTGGGGTGGCCGGGTCTGAATACCAGTCAGTGATGATTACGCCACCGAAAGGGTCCGCAGAAGCCAAAGGAACAAAGGAGACTGTGTCGAGAGAGGCGCGCCAGAGGAAGCTGTTCACGCCGATCCCGCCGCCGCCGCTCTGCCCATCATTGCTGTCTCCGCCAAACAGGACCAGCCCGTCTTCACCGAAGATACTCTCGCGCTCAGCGTTTGGATCAGGATTGGGATTTGTCGGTCCACGCCCGCCTGTCGTTGTGGGAAAGCTCGAGTCACTTGGCCCACATGCCGCAAGCATGAGTGCAACTGAGGCTGCCGCAAGAACCTTTTTGAGGGTTCCTGATTTTCCGGTCATTTCGGATGTTGCGGCAAAAATTGGTGAAAAACTCATTGTCGACTTGGCCTCTAGCTTTTTGGGCGTTTCCCGAGTGCGGCACGGCTCTTATTACCCGCCACACTACATTTTGCACACCGTGACCGAAAGTCTGAAGGTGAGCAAGTTTTCCCTCTGATTTCAGGCGTTTATATCGACTAAAGGCCCATGCGTCTATGGCAGAAGTGTAGCGGTAATTCAGCGCCTTCCCGGTGTTTGGCGCGCAAGCGTCAGCGCGATCGTTTTCACTGGCGCGTGCTCTGGATGCGTTTTGGGCGATCCGCTAACGTCCAACTGATGCAGAAAGATCACAGTTCGATCTGGCCACGTCGCCAAGATTGGAAATTCTCTTCAGGTTTCAAGCCCATGGAGGCCGGTAGTACTTTGTTAACCATATGGAAACCACTTGTGACGTTTACGCAACATTGCGCCAGTTTTGAGGCAAAACGGAGCGACCTTTGCTTGACGGTGGCACCCTACTCGGGATTAATCGGCATACGCGCTCGGGGGGGCATTAAGTCGGCCCGGCGGTGAAGTGGACCAGAGCAGTGGTGCTTTCAATTGAAAGCGGTTTCCGTTGATTTGGACATTTTGTATTTGAACAGCTAATTGCTGAACTGCGAGGAACAAATGAAAAAGACACTTCTTGGGACGACAGCTCTCGTCTCGGCTGGTCTGGTAGCCGGTCCGGCTCTTGCAAGCGATCCGCTCACCGTTACGGTTAGCGGCTCCGTTGTAACGGGCTTCTATTTCGTCGACATGGACACCGTTGGTGGCATCGACGCTGACGACACTAAAGTTGCTGTTGTTGCACGTAACGTAGACATCGTTGCTTCTGGTACGCTGGACAATGGTCTGGTTGCTGGTGCTGCTCTTAAAGTGCAGCTTGGCGATGATGAAGGTAACGCGCTTAACACTGGCGATGACGCAACTTTCTCGGAAGTGTACACTTTCCTTGAAGGTGGCTTCGGTCGTGTTGAACTTGGTGCGACAGACGGTGCTGCATTCAAGATGCACTACACGTCTCCTTGGTTCGTTCCAGGTAACGGCGTTGACTCACCAAACATCTACAACATGAACAATGGTGGTGTGACCTTCTCTTCACGCACATCAACGTTCTCGTTGCTGGCTGAAGATGACAACAAGATCTCATACTTCACACCTCGCCTTGCTGGCTTCCAGCTCGGTGCATCGTTCACACCAGACACCGCAGCTAACGATCCAGTTGCAAACGGCTTTGGTCTGAGCGCAACAAACAGCTCTGTTGAAGATGTGTTCGAAGTCGCTCTGAACTATGCAGGCGAATTCGGTGGCGTGTCAGTTGGTGCTGACGTGTTCTACGTAACTGGTGAAGCACCTGGTGCGGGCGCAACTGGTGACCCAACCGAACAGGGTGTTGGTGCAAGCCTCGGCTGGGGTGGTTTCACTCTCGGTGGTGCTTACACGCAGACCGAAGACATCACTGTACGTACACAGCGTCTCGTAACGACAGGCAACGAGTCTGACACATGGACTGTTGGCCTTGCCTACGGTTCAGGTCCTTGGACAGTTGGTGCTGCATACTTCGAATCTGAAACTGAAAACACTACAGGCGTGAGCCTTGGTGAAAACAGCTTCATCCAGGTTGGTGGCGGATACTCGCTCGGCGCTGGTGTTGATGTTGGTCTGGATATCCAGATCATCGAAGACCAGGCTGGTGCGGCTGCAACGGAAGTTGACAGCACGTCAGCGGGTGTTGTTCTGGCAATTTCTTTCTAAGAAGTTTCCAAACCTAGAATTTGAGAGAGCGGGTTTCGGCCCGCTCTCTTTTTTTGTGCCCGATTTTTGGTTGAGCTTTGCTTTGTGCTAGAAAGCGGTTCTCTTTAAGTCTTCGTTTGTTTTGGAGGCCCTGATGGGCGGCATTATCTGGCTCGCGTCCTATCCAAAGTCCGGCAATACGTGGATGCGGTCATTTCTCCACAATCTGCTGCGCAATGCGCATGAGCCAGTTGATATCAATGAGCTTGACCATTTTTGTATTGGCGAAAGCGCCTCAGGCCCATACCGCAAATATGCCGAGACGCCGGTTGACCAGATCGACCATGAAAGTCTCGCCAAGTTGCGCCCGAAAGTGCATGAGGATTTCACGCATTATTTTCCTGACTCCGTTTTTGTGAAGACCCACAACTTCCTAGGGGAGTGGCATGGAGTGCCATTGCACAATATGGACGTGACGGTCGGGGGCATTTATGTCCTGCGCAACCCACTGGACGTTGTGCTCTCCATGACTCATCATTTTGGGGATGATGTGGATGGTGTCATCCGCCGGATGGCGAATGAAGGGGCGCTCACAGAGGCGGGGTCCACCCATGTTCCGGAGTTTCATTCATCCTGGTCAACGCATGTGAAGAGCTGGACGGGTCAGCCGAACCCCCAATTGCTGGTTGTTCGATATGAAGACCTGCAGGCCAAACCGCGCAAATTTTTCAAACAGGTGACGAATTTCCTTGGGCTTAAAGTGAAGAGCGAACGGCTGGAACGGTCAATCCGTAACGCGTCCTTCAAGGCGTTAAAGCGCCAGGAAGAGCAAAAGGGCTTTAAGGAAAAATCGGAGTTCGCCCAGTCCTTCTTTCGGGAAGGGAAAACCGAACAATGGCGTGAGGCGCTCACGGAGGATCAAATCAAACAGATCATCTCTGATCATCGCGACCAGATGGAACGTTTCGACTATATTCCAGAGGGTTACTAAGCTGCAGAGACCGTTGCCCATCCTGCCAGGTTGGGGATGCTCACCAATCTCTTTACAGACGAAGATGTAACGCCACCCAGGGCATAGACAGGCATCGCTGCGAGTGCGGCGAGCTTGGCGAACCTAATGACACCGAGCGTTTGTGCTCCGGGATGACTTCCCGTTGCATATACAGGCGAGACCAGCACCGCATCAGCGCCCGCTGAGGCGGCGTGTCTTACTTCCACTTCTGAATGTGCAGAGGCTGTCACGAGCCATCCCGGCTTCACTCGCTCTTTCCAATTCCCGCCGCGTTTTGTCATCCAGGCAGGAAGGTGAAGCCCGTCTGCCTGCACCTCGCAAGCGAGATGGTGATCGCCCGCTACAAGAAAGGGTGTTCCATTGGTCTTGCAGGCCTCTCGGAGGACACGGGCGAGCGCCAGACGATCGTCGCGCGTCCATTCATAGTGGCGGTAGATCAGGGCATCGGTTGGTTTGAGGTGCGCGACCTGCGCGGACGGATCAATCTCTCGTGCGGCATCTGTTAACACAAACCGGGAAGGTAGCTGTCGGTGTCTGCTTGTCACAGGCGACCGCCGCGCATAGTGTGCGCCCCATGTCTGATCTCCCACCCCCTTCTTCCGAGCGCCTTGTCTCGGTTAAACAAAGCATTGTTAAAGCCGAAAAAGATGCTGGCCGACCTGCGGGCGCTGTGACGCTTGTGGCCGTGTCCAAGACCTTTCCGGCAGAGGATATTCGCGCCGTACTTGATGCCGGGCAGCGTGTCTTTGGCGAAAACCGTGTTCAGGAAGCTCATGGGAAGTGGCCCGAGTTGCAGGAGCAATATGCAGGTGTCGAATTGCATCTTATCGGTCCGCTGCAAAGCAATAAAGTGGGAGAGGCGGTTTCTCTTTTTGATGTTATTGAGACACTGGACAGGGAGAAACTCGCACGGGCGTTGGCCGCTGAACGAGCAAAAGGTCACAAGCTCCCGGATCTATTTGTTCAAGTGAATACAGGTGCCGAGGTGCAAAAGGCAGGTGTCCTGCCTCAAGATGCAGATGCGTTTGTTGCGCTCTGCCGAGATGAGCTGGATTTGCCCGTTGTTGGGCTCATGTGCATTCCGCCAGTTGATGAAGAGCCGGCGCTTCATTTTGCGTTGCTTGAGAAAATTGCCAATCGAAACATGCTCTCGCAGCTCAGTATGGGTATGAGCAGTGACTATGAAACGGCAATTGAATTTGGGGCGACCCATGTGCGTGTTGGCAGTGCCATTTTTGGAGCGCGGACACCGGTCTGACTAGTCGCCAAGCTCTATTCTCAAGTTTGTATCGGGCTCACAGTTCATCAGAATGTTGACTATTGTGTCTTGTGGCAATGCCACGCACCCCTCCGTCGCACACAGTCTGCCCGCTTCTTCTTTGGCGACATGAAAGAAAATGGCGCTTCCCCTGTGGGGTAGCACGGGGTCGTCATTATGTCCCAGGACCACGCAAACATTGTAGAGCTCGTCCTCACGCCATAGCTTTTCAGCACTGGCGGGATAGGGCAGTTGCGTTGGCTTATTGTAAAGCGGGTCTGATGGGTCGTCGCACCAGCCATCTGCGGGCGCTATGGGTTTGGTGATCAGGTTCGTTGCGGGTTCGCTCAGCCTGTCGGGTCGATAGAGAACCCGGCGGAGCGGCCAGGTGCCTGCTGGTGTTGCGCCGTCACCCTCTTTCTTTTTGTCATTGGATATGATCCCGCGCCGCCCCAACGCGCAGGGAACGGTCTTTCCGTCAAAAGTAAGTGTTCCGGTTGAGGCGCCCGGTTTGCCGCGCACGAGAATGTTCATAGGGTGAGTCTAAAAAGGGATCAGGAGCGCTGCAAGCTGAAGCCGGGAATTAGTAGGCTGGCTCTTCCACGAGATTCAGGGAGTTGTACCGGTCCAAGGCGATTGCCATGGCGGCCGCTAACCCGCTTTGTTCATACTCTGTTGTCGCGTGCTGTTGTGCAGGCTTGGCAGGATTGGAGTCTTCCGGGCTGGTCAGGAGTGCATTGAAGGCTTCAGCGCTGAGGCTCGGCAGTGGCACACTTGCTGGAGCAGCAGGCGGAGCGGTGGTGATTGGGGTAGACTGCGCCGCTGGGCGGACGCTCTCGCGGGTGGTCGCAGCGGTTATTGTTGGCGGCGTGTCTGAGCTTTGAAGCAGCGACATGACATGGCCGCCCAGATCATCCCCGGTCGCCTGTTCCAGCACGGCTTCGGCAACCGAAATCCCGGCGCCAATGGGTCCGCCATAAATTGCGCCACCCACAATGCGAGCTGCTGGCTCCATCTCGTCTCCTGTCATCTCCCGATAGAGGGTTGAGATGACTGGCAGGTGTTGCAGCGGATTGATCATGTCCAGGAAATCATCGAAGGAGAAACCCTCATTGTCGGTTTCAGCTGGAGTCTCTTTTCCGGCACCCTCCGTCTGAAGCGACCCAGTAATCAGATTGTCGTCATCTAATTCAGTCTTTGCAGTCGCCGCAGCCTGATCTGCCAGGTAGCGCTCCGTCCGCAGTTCCATCACGGCCTTTGAGCCCTTGGTATAGCGGCTCATCTGAAGGTAAAGCGGCAGCTCTGCGGCGACAGCTTCCATGATGGCGGTTCTCCGATTGATCCTGTGCCTTGCGATGCAAGTCTGAGACCGCAAAAATATATATAATATTCAGTCGCTTAGTGAGTGCGGGTCGGTTTGGGGCGGCAGAAATTGCCGAGTTGGACGGTGCAGGGAGGGCAGCATCCGCCGGATGGGCATTTTCGCTAGGCTGTGGCAAACTCAGACACATATCTGGTCTGACCGCACCCCGCGGCAGCCATTCATACATTTCAGGACCTCATGACACAAAAGACTGCCGCCGCAACCCCTCAGGATATGTTGCGCGAGGCCTTTCAACTCTTCGATCAAGGCAAAATTCACGAGGCGGCAAAGCTTGCAGAGGCTTTGCGCCAACAGGCCCCCAATCACCCGGATGTGTTGCATCTAATGGGACTTATATGTCTCAAATCCGGCAACCCTCAAGAAGCTGAAAAGCTGATTGGCCTTGCGATCTCTATTCTGCCCGACAAAGCCTTTTTGCGGGTCAATTTGGCAAATGCGTTTCGACAGCAGGGAAAGTCGGCAGACGCTCGAGCGGCCTATAACAAAGCGGCGGCCCTCGACCCAGACTTTGCCGGGACATATCTCAATCGGGGAACGCTTAACGCCGAAGAAGGCGAGGCTGAAGCCTGCATCAAAGACTTTGAAGCGTTTATTCGCCTGACGCCACATGACCCTCAGGGATATTTGCACCTGGGCCAGTTTCAGTTGGCGCAGGGGGACTTTGCAGAAGCCCGCGCTACTTATGAAGCGGGCCTGGAAAAACGGCCGGATGGCCCCATGCTGCTGCTTGGATTGGCGAATTCGCTGGAGCGCCTCGGGGATCTGGACGGCGCGCTCCATGCCGCGGAAAAGGTTCTGGAGAGAATGCCGGATCTGCCGGGTGCGTTGCGGATCTGGTCGAGTGTTAAGCGCCGGCAGGGCTCTGCGGCAGAAGCGCGGGACCGCCTTGAACGGGTGTCGGTTGGGAAGCTGCCGCCGGGCGGTCGTCGGCTCATTCATGGGGAGCTGGCTCAGGTTTATGACCGCCTTAACGAGGCCGCAGATGCTTTCGATCATTTCGTTGCTCAGAATGATGCCGCGGCTGAACAGTTGACCGAAAGCGGTATTGATAAGTCTTCCTACATGACCCAGGTGACGGACCTCAAAGAAGCGTTCACATCAGATTGGGTTCGCTCCTGGACGCAGGTCAAGCCGGGTGATCTCGATCCGGTCGCTGCGCCGGTTTTTCTGGTCGGCTTCCCGCGATCTGGCACCACCCTGCTGGATCAGTTTCTTGATGCTCATAGCCAGATCGACGTGGTCGAGGAGCTGCCGGTTCTATTGCCCGTCCGCGACGCAGTGAAAGCGAGCGGCGGGTATCCTGAAGGGCTGGCGGCGCTCTCTGTTGGTAAGATCAATGAGCTTCGTCGTCTCTACATGTCTGAGCTTGAACAGGCTGGTTGCGACATCTCCGCGAAAACAGTGATCAATAAATTGCCGCTCAACATTATTCATGTGGGACTGATCGCCCGCGTGTTCCCCGAGGCGAAATTCATTCTGGCTCTTCGTCATCCGGCGGACGCGGTGCTTTCCTGTTTCATGCAGGATTTCCAGTTGAATGCATCGATGGCGCATTTCCTCACCCTCAAAGATAGCGCGGCGCTTTATGACGCCGTCATGTCGCTTTGGGGTCAGTACAGAGACCTATTGTCTCTAAATGTCGCTGAAGTTCGATACGAAAACCTGATCGCGGAACCAAAGGCAGCGCTGAGTGAGGCAATGTCTTTGTTGGAGCTCGCTTGGGAAGAGGGTCAAAGCGATCATGTAGCCCATGCACAAGCGCGTGGTTCCATACGGACGCCGTCTTACGGTCAGGTGACACAGCCCCTATATGACCGGGCCGCGGACCGATGGCGGCGGTATGAAACGCATTTAGATGGTATTCTGCCCCGGCTGGCCCCGTTTGTTGGTGAGTTCGGGTATGATTAACCTAATCACGGAACGCTCAAATGGACGTGAGGCGTTCCGTGAGGTGGTTGGCAAGCGAGGGTATGACAGCTACATGACCAGCAACGAAGGGGGCGGGGTACGCTTGTCCCGGGTGTTAAGATGGTAGGACTGGGAGCTGACCCTAAGATGAGCACGATCAAAAAAATCCTGATTGTTGATGATGATGACGCACTGCGTGACTCCCTCGTGGAGCAGCTGGCGTTGCATGAAGAATTCACCTGCACCGCGACCACCTGCGCTACAGAAGGCATCGAACATGTCCGTGGCAATCACGTTGACATTGTTCTGCTAGATGTCGGACTGCCTGACATGGACGGGCGGGAAGCCTGTCGTCTGATGCGCAAGGGAGGGCTTAAAGCGCCGGTGATTATGCTGACAGGCGCTGACAGCGACAGCGATACGATCCTGGGTCTGGAAGCCGGTGCCAATGACTATGTCACGAAGCCGTTCCGTTTTGGGGTGCTGCTGGCTCGTATCCGTGCGCACCTTCGTCAACACGAACAAAGTGAAGATGCTGTCTTCAAAATTGGTCCGTATACGTTCAAACCCTCAGCCAAGATGCTTGTGGATGATGGCGACAAGAAAGTTCGCCTGACAGAAAAAGAAACAGCGATCCTCAAGTTTCTCTATCGCACGGGCGTTAAGACCGTGGGCCGGGATGTTCTGCTGCATGAAGTCTGGGGTTACAATTCTGGTGTAACAACCCACACGCTGGAAACCCATATCTACCGGCTGCGTCAGAAGATTGAACGGGATCCGTCCAATGCGGAACTGCTGGTGACGGAAGCGGGCGGCTACAAGCTCGTTCCCTGAGCCTCAAGACAGGAGCCTGTCAGACCCTGTGTGTGGGGGCTGACAGGTAGATCACCACGCCAAGCATGACGACGGTGCCAAAGAGGGCCGCGATCACAAGGGCCGCCGGCCCGAAGAAATACGTGGCGAGCACGAGAAGCAATACAATATTTGCCAGAAATGCGAGGGCACGAAGTCCTGTTTGCTGATCCGGGTCAGGCGTGCTGGTGGGGTCGACCGACATGATGTCTCCTTACGGGTCATGCGCATAAAGGAGCATGTGCGCATGTGATTGCTGCCCGGATATCGCCCTTTCGGTCGCCTGCCTCAACGTGGCAAACCGCCGCGCGTCATTTTTTGCCGTCCGTCTGGTCACCGGCAACGTTTGCGGTGAGCGCATAGGCATCAACAAAGCTTTGAGGCATACGTTTGGGTTTGCCGGACTTTATGTCGATGCAGACAAAATCAGACCGGCCCCGGAGCAGTGTTTTTCCCGTGTCGGCATTGACCATTTGAAAGCGGCGGCGCAACCGGAGCTTGCCATCATTTCCGGTAATCCAGGTCGCGATGTCGATCTTTTCCCCTTCGTGGGAAGGGCCCAGATATTCCATCTCATGGGCCCGCACGACCATGCCCTTTCCGATCCTGGCATATGCCTCGAAGTCAAGGCCGAGTGCTTTTGAGTGCTCCCAGGCCACCTTGGCCATCCAGGTAAGATAAACCACATTATTCGTGTGCTGAAAATCGTCGATGTAATCAGGTTTGACAGTGACCGTTACAATGAACGGGTCTGGGTAATCCCAGGTGTCGGCGGGCAATCTGCTCTCTGTCATAACCTGTCCTCGTGAACTTGGCGCTCTGCAGACAGTCTCTTTAGGGGGTTTGGGCGAAGCTGCCAAGAGTGCGGGATGATTGCAGGTCTCGACGGGGGCGTCAGAACCGCTTAGTTTTCGCCTATGAGTTTACGCGATGCTGTTTCTCTTTTGGCCGCAACTCCCCTGTTTGAAGGGGTCGACCCTGTGCGCCTGGAGGTGCTTGCCTTTACGGGCACCCACCTGGCCTTTGACGCCGGGGAAACCGTTGTAGAGGAAGGTACGCAAGCAGACGGCGCTTTTCTCATGCTGTCTGGCGAAGCGATTATGCTGGCAACAGGCTCAGACGGGCGGGGAAGTGCGGCGCGTCTCGACCGGGGTGGTCTGGCGGGTGAACAGGCGCTGATGCAGCCTGTTACCTGGTCAGCAACCATCCGGGCGGCTCAGCCGGTTGAGGTGCTGAAGCTGGAGCGTGAGGTTTTCCTGCGTCTGGTTGATGAGTTTCCGGAAATTGCCTCAGGCTGTCTGCGTAGTGCGAACGCCCAAGTGAATGCACTGGCCGATGATCTGCGTGATCTTGACCGCAGACTGACGCGCGCGCGGGACACGCGGCAAGCCATGAAGATTGCCCGTGACGCCCGTAAGAGGCAGATGACCAATACCCCAACATCAGATCCCTTACCTAAGTGAGTAGAATGAATGAGTGAGAGTGTGACTGTTACGACTTTGGAACAGGCAAAAGACAAAGGCTGGCCGCCTAATATTCAAGCGGCGTTCAAACGAATGTCGCCTGCCAGTCGCTATCTGGGGCTCGAAATTCTTGATGTGGATATGGAAACGCTTACTGTTCAGGTTGCGTTTAATGCCTCAGAAGAGCTCTGCAACATGTGGGGCGGCGTTCAGGGGGGCATGGTGGCGGCCATGCTTGATGACGTCATGAGCTTCGCTGTTGGTCTTGATCTCAACTGGGGACAGATTTCACCGACGCTTGAAATCAAAGTCTCCATGTTGGCGCCTGCGCGGCCCGGTCGCCTCTATGCAAGCGGGACCGTGATCAAGCGGGGCAAGTCTGTTGGCTTTATTGAGAGTGAGCTGAAAGATGCTGACGGCAATGTGTTAGCGACGGGTTCTTCAACGGCGACATTTGTTACGCTGAAGAAGAAGGATTAGGCCAAGCCCGGAAGGAGCGTGCTTTAAGCCTCTCGCGCGGCGCGTAATTCTTCGTAATTCTCAAATGAGTTTTTAACGACAGCGTGGTTCAACATGACCTCAGCGACCTGTGTGTCGCCGCCCTTGTCAAAGATGCGGGTGCGGACCCAATAGGATTCCGTTCGTTTGCTTTCTGCAATGGCAGCCACTTCCCGGCGCAGCAGATAGTCCTCGCCGACAAAGAGCGGCCCGTTGAGCATGCGAATTTCGAGATCTGCGAAAAGTCCGACGGCAGGCCCTTTGGTCGGGAAGCCTGCTTCCCGGTTTGAATATTCTGCAAGCACGCTCACCATTTCCGTGGGGATGATGGCGCGTCCCCAGGGGGCTGCAGATGCATCCGCATACCAGGGAGAGTTCTCGGTAATGGCGGCAAGCTTCTGTGTCAGCGAGAAGGGATAGAGCGCGCCCATATGCTGGTCCGCGTCCATGCGCACGTGTTCGTCTTTTGCACCTTTCATGCCGACTTCCAGGTCTTCAAGAATGACAAGCTTGCCCGGCTGAGTGAGCTTGGCGCGGCGGGCGTCCAGCAGGGTTTCGCCGTGACCCGGCCCGAGGCTTGCTGTGGCTTCCAGCACGGGTGTGCCGTCGGCTTTTTCAGCCCAGGCGCGCACGGACGTTTCTCCCTGGCGGGGTGTTTCAACAAAGGCTCGGACTTGCTCGCCTTCGACCACCATGTTTTTGAAATGGGAGGAAATGCAGCCGCGCTCAAACCAGGCTTGTCCCCAGATTTGGACCAGAAGCGGATCGAACTGTGAGAAGTGGGTCGGCCCCTCAATGGGCCCCGCTTTAAAGCCCAGCTTCTCCGCCATCTCATCATCATGGATCGACGTATGGCCCCCATATTCCTGATCCGCCAGCATCTGGCGGGGTTTGCGAAGTGGGCCGGAGAGTGTCAGAGAAGTCTCAAACGTCATGTGGGTCTCGATATGTTCAGGTGAGCAGTGGGTCAGACTTTGAACGTGGCGATGACGGGCGCATGGTCGGACGGTTTTTCCCAGCCGCGGGCGTCGGTCAGGACTTCCATTGATTTGGCGGCGCCTTCCATGGCCGGTGTCACCCAGATATGATCCAGGCGACGGCCCTTGTTTGCGGCCTTCCAGTCTTTCGCGCGGTAGCTCCACCAGGAATAGAGTTTCTCATCATGGGGAACGAATTCGCGCATGACGTCGATCCAGGAATGGGATTTCTGCACACGCTCAAGATGTTCCACCTCGATTGGTGTGTGGCTCACGACCTTTAGAAGCTGCTTGTGGGACCAGACATCGTGCTCAAACGGGGCGATGTTGAGGTCGCCCACGAGCACCATCCTGGATGTCTTCTTGTTCTTGTGATTTTTGTACCAGGCTTCCATCTCGTTGAGGAAGCTGAGCTTGTGCGCGAACTTTTCGTTCTTGTCCACGTCAGGCTCATCGCCGCCTGCGGGCACATAAAAATTGTGGATGCGCACATCACCAGCGTCGGGCACGGTCGCAGCGACGTGACGCGCGTCGCCTTTGTTGCAGAATTCGCGGGCTTCGATATTGATGAGCGGCACACGGCTTACTGTTGCTACACCGTGATAGGCTTTTTGTCCGTTAAGCGCGATGTGTTCATAGCCCGCTTTCTTAAACGCCTTCTCTGGAAACACATCATTGTGGCATTTGATTTCCTGCAGGCAGAGCACGTCGGGCGTCTGTTCCTTGAGGAATTTCTCGACGCTCTCAATGCGCAGGCGCACGGAGTTGATGTTCCAGGTGGCGACTTTAAGTGTTTTTAGTTTTGGCACAGGTGGGAGCCTCACGAAAATTGAGTGCGACAGATCGTAAGTCTAAGCAGGAAACGAAGAGACCGGTGATCAGAAGATGTTGAAGGTAAGGCCTGCAACGCCGATGGGCCAGCGTCCTTGTTCGAAAAGTTTAAGGCGCAACAAGAAAGGATGATCTTCGTCGGCGCCAATGGCTGTTGCCAGCGCTGCTCCATGTACTGCCTGCATCGCGGCGCCTGCGGCGGCGATGGCGATTTCCATGTCCTCGACGCCCCAGATGTTGGCGGCGGTCTCTGCCGCGGTGCGCACTGCAGGCTCGGCCTCTGATGCGGCATAGGTGAAGCCGATCTCAAAGGCCTCTTCGCTTAAGACGTCAAGCAGGTCCGTGGAGAGAGAGGCGCGCAGACCTTCTTCGGCCTCCCAGGCGCCACCATTCCAGTCACCACTTTCGGCGGCGATGATGGCGTCGTCCCAATTGGAGATGCGGGCGGGCCGCGCGTCGGGGAAGCCGAGTGCATCGAGATAGGCCTGCCCCGCTGATTTGGTGTGGCTACGGAGCGGTGTGCCCAGTTCCGTAAACCAGGGGATCTCGGCGACCTGCCGACCAAAGTCGCGCAGGAGGGCCAATGCCGGCATTTCAAGCGCCAGCTCTTCCAGTTCTGCGTCGGAAAGGGGTTCGCCCCCTGAATAGTCCATGCTCATGGGGTCCTTATATCGCGCTCTCTGGGACACCCAAAGGGATTAAGCGTGTGCGGTACATATAGGAGGTTGGACATGAAAACGCCCCGCCTCCCAAAACGGAAAGATTAGGCGGGCGGACATGAAAACGCTCCGCCTCCCAAAACGGAAAGATTAGGCGGGCGGACATGAAAACGCTCCGCCTCCCAAAACGGAAAGATTAGGCGGGCGGACATGAAAACGCCCCGCCTAAGGGGGGATGGCGGGGCGTTCATGCGCTTACTCTGCGCTGGCACCGAGAGGGGATAGATCGGTGCCGGGGGCGGGCGGAAAACTCACTGCGAGGAGTTCGGGGGGCGTCGTCCTCAAGCTTTCCGCCTGTCTGAGACTATAGATAGGACTGAGAGCGCCCACGTTCAATGCAATCTGGTGAAAATCACTAACAGTTCATAAATGGGTGAGACCGCATTAACCCTATGATTTTCTTGATGTTTCCGGTGTTTTCGCTGGCTCACTGCCAGTTTTTGCAAGGTCTGTTGCGCGGCCTTAACCCCTCCAGGAACCTAAACCTTAAGTCCTATTTTGACCCTCAAACGTGTTGGTCGATCAGGATCGGGTTGCCGTCCGGGTCGATGATGATGCAACTGGCAGGGCCCTCCGTGCTCTCGTCGGCTTCGCTGGCAAAGGGGATGCCGTCGGCTTTCAGCTGCTTCTGCAGGTCGCGCACATCGGTGAAGCTTTTGAGCGTCTCTCCTTTGGCATTCCAGCCGGGATTGAAGGTGAGGGTGTTTTTCTCAAACATACCCTGGAAAAGGCCGATCGTGCAGCTGGGGCTTTGCAAGATGAGCCAGCCCTGGTCAGGGTCGCCGCCAATCACTGTGAAGCCCAGTTTTTCATAGAAGGCGCGGGAGGTGGCCAAGTCCTTGACGGCGAGGCTTAGAGAGAAATTGCCGAGATCCACATTTTTGAGGTTCATGGGTGATGCCCGTTCCTTGTGGTGGTGATTGTCTGCTGGTCAGCAGACCATGACAGACAATCACGCATCAAGGGGGCACCCATCAACTGTGCGATCAGAAGTTGGGTTTAGGAAACGCCGAGGCTCTCTGCCGTGAGGTCGAGCGCCTTCACCGCCAGACCGAAGAGCTCATCAATCTCCGGCTTTGTGATGGAGAGCGGCGGGGACAGAACCATGGTGTCGCCAATGGCCCGCATGATGAGACCGTTTTCAAAACAATGGTCGCGGCAAATGCCACCGGCATCGCCAAAACGTTCGCGGGTCTCTTTGTTCTTCACAATCTCCATGGCGCCAAGCAAGCCGACACCGCGGGTCTCGCCGATGATCGTGTGCTGGCTCAACTCACTAAGTTTGCCCTGGAAATAGTTACCGATCTCGCCGCCGGTTTTTTCCACCAGGTGATCGCGCTCTATGATGTCGATATTGGCAAGGGCGACCGCGCAGGCGACCGGGTGCCCTGAATAGGTGAAGCCGTGGGACCATTCTTCATCTGCGTTGAAGAGCGTCTCGCCCATGCGCGGGCCGACGGCGACAGCAGAGAGCGGTTGATAGCCAGACGTCATGCCCTTCGCCATGGACATGCTGTCGGGCTCGATATTGTAGGTCTCTGAGCCGAACCATTTGCCCGTCCGGCCAAAGCCGCAGATCACTTCATCCACATGAAGCAGCACGTCGTGCTTTTTGCAGATGCGCTGGATTTCCGGCCAATAGGTTTCCGGCGGGATGACAAGACCGCCAGCGCCCTGCACAGGCTCAGCGAAGAAGGCGGCGACATTGTCGGCGCCCAATTCCAGGATTTTGGCTTCGAGTGTCTGCGCAACCTTCAAGCCAAATTCGGCCGGATCGCTGTTGCCGCCTTCGCCATACCAGTATGGATAGTCGATATGGGTGAAGCCCGGCAGCGGCAGGTCGGCCTGCGGATGCATGGAGGGAATGCCGGAGAGGGACGCCGCTGTCATGGTGACGCCATGGTAGGCCTGTTTGCGAGCAATGATGGTTTTCTTGGTCTTCTTGCCCTGGAGGTTCCAGAAGAAGCGGATCATTTTGACCGCGCTGTCATTGGCCTCCGAGCCGGAATTGGCAAAAAAGAACTGGTTCAGGTTTCCCGGTGTCAGTGTACTGAGTTTTTCCGAGAGCTCGGCCACATAGGGATTGGTCGTCTGGAAGAAGTTATTGTAGTAGGGCAGTTCGGTGAGCGCCTTGGCGCCTGCTTCTGCAATTTCCTTGCGGCCATAGCCTGCATTCACGCACCAGAGGCCCGCCATGCCGTCGATCAGACGTTGGCCTTCAGAGTCATAAAGATAGACGCCCTCTGCGTGGGTAATGACGCGCGCACCCTTGGCGGCGAGTTCGTGGTGCGTTGTGTAGGGATGCAGGTGATGGGCGGCATCCATTTCCTGCCAGCGTTTGGTCTGGTTTGAACGTGTGGCGGCTTGAGACATTTAGTTTTCTCCTTTTGAGCGCTTTCTCGGACGGAAAACCGCCAAGTCAGATTTGGCACTTTTCCCGAGAAAGCTTGATTGCTCGAAACAACTTTGGTGACTGATGGTCAGGTTGTTGGCGCGGGTATCCGCGCAAAGGGAGTGCTTTACGGATTGAAGCCAATGCGCGCGCACAGAACCAAAAGCTCGCCCTTGGTCTTGCTCGGAATATGGCTGTGATCCTGTCTCATAGGCGAAGCTTAGCGCGGGTTGGGTTGGGGCTCAATGGGGGTGTTTTGTTGGAAATGCAAACACAGACTGTCATTGCCCGATTTATTCGGGCAATCCAGGACGGCGGGCAATGATGTTGCGTTGTTACGATTGCGGGGCTGGGTAGTAGGCGGGTGTGTGAATTCTTCTGCTGTAAGCGGATGCCGCTTTTCCGAGTGCTCTCACCCTGGATTACCCGGACAAGCCGGGTAATGACACTGGGTGTGGGTTGATCCTTGGAGAAGGACCTGCGGCCCTCCTCAGGATGAGGATAATATACAAGCCTCATGGTGAGGAGGCGCTTTGGCGCTGTCTCGAACCATAGGCCTCACACGTTCAGCAACAAGTGCTCACGTTCCCACGCGGAAATGACCTGTTGATAGGCGTCGTGCTCCACCATTTTCACTTCCGTATAAACGGTAACAAACTCGTGGCCCAAAACCTCGGCCAGTTCCTTGTTGGCATTCAGTTTGATGAGCGCGTCGAGCAGATGTTTTGGCAGCGCATGGGTTTTGCTTTCATACGCATTGCCCTCTTTGGGCTTTGATGGCGTGAGCTTGTTCACCATGCCGAGATAGCCACAGGCAAGTGATGCGGCGATGGCAATGTAGGGATTGGCGTCGGCGCCCGCGACGCGGTTTTCGATGCGCCGGGCATTGCCTTCGGAGATTGGCACACGCAATCCCACAGTGCGGTTTTCCACGGCCCAATGGGTGTTGATGGGGGCTGCGTTCCAGATCACGAAGCGGCGGTAGGAATTCACGTTCGGCGCAATGAGCGCCATGGCGGAAATCAAGTGCTTTTGCAGGCCGGCAATGTGGGCGTGGAAGAGTTCCGTGTCTTCGCCCTTTTTGTTGGCAAACAGGTTCTTGCCGGTTTTCGTGTCCACAATGGATTGATGCAGATGCATGGAGGAGCCAGGCTGTCCGCCATAGGGCTTTGCCATAAAGGTTGCGTAGACGCCGTGGCGAATGGCCGACTGTCTCACCGTGCGCTTGAACAGAAATGCCTGGTCGGCAAGAGCGAGAGGATCGCCGTGGTTGAAATTGATTTCAACCTGGGCAGGGCCTGCTTCATGGATCAGCGTATCCACGTCCAACTCTTGCGCTTCGCAATAGTCATACATGTCCTCAAAGATCGGATCGAATTCGTTCACCGCGTCAATACCATAGGACTGGCGACCGGTTTCCTGACGCCCGCTCGCTCCAATGGGTGGTTCCAGGGGATAGTCCGGATCGATGTTTTTTGCTGCGAGATAGAATTCCAGTTCCGGTGCGACGATGGGCTTCCAGCCTTTCGCCTCATAAAGGGCGAGCACATTCTTCAGGACAGCGCGGGGTGAAATGGGGACCGGTTTGCCCTCGCGTGTCTCGGCATCGCAGATCACCTGGGCCGTGGGTTCTTCATACCAGGGCACCATGCGCAGCGTGCTGCCATCGGGCGAAAGGATGCAGTCCGGCTCGGTCCACTGGATGTAGTCGCTTTCGTCGATATAGTCACCGGTCACCGTCTGCCCGAAGACACTTTCAGGAATGCGCAGGCTGTCGCCATCGACGGCGGCCAAGAATTTTTCCGTGGGCAGAATTTTACCGCGGGCGATGCCGGACATGTCCGGCACCATGCACTCGACTTCCGTGACGCGCCGATCGCGCAGCCATTTGGCAATCTGGGCTTTTGTGTTGAGTTCCGGCTCAGCAGGTGCGGCAGATTTCTTTTTTGCAGCGGGCTTTTTTGCGGTCGCCTTCTTTGAGGCTGGCCCTTTTGAGGAGGACATGGGGTCACCTGATCAGTTGTTGTTGCTCCTAGAGCCCGGTAGCGGGCTCTAGTCGTTTATTCTATCGCGTTTCCGGACGGATAACCGGTTCCCACTTATCCTGGAAACGCTAGACGCAGTTCTCGCGTACTGCTTCTCCAAACGCCCGGAACAGTTTCTCTGAGACCGGGTTTTCCCAAAACTTCCATTCCGGGTGCCACTGGACGGCGAGGGCGAAATTCGCTGCCGTCTTGTGAGAAAGCGCTTCCGCCGTGCCATCCGCAGCACGGCCTTCAATTGTCAGCAGATCGCCCGGCTTTGCAATGCCTTGCCCGTGGAGAGAGTTAACTTCAATACTCTGCGTCCCCAGCAGCTCTGCAAATTTGCCGTTGGGTGTGAGCTGGACTTTGTGGGCGGGCCCATATTGGACCTCCAGCGGGTCGTCCTTGCCTTCACGATGGTCAAAGCGGGGCTCAAAGCCTTCATCCGACGGAATTTCATGGATGTGGGCGTGGAGCGTGCCGCCATAGGCCACGTTCATTTCCTGAAAGCCCCGGCAGACGGCAAAGAGCGGGACGGCGCGGTCAACGGTCTGGCGGATGAGCTCCAGGGTCAATGCGTCGCGTTGGGGGTCGTGCAGCGTTCCTTCCCGCGAGGGGTCGCCGCCATATTCGCTTGGGTGCACGTTTGACCAGGAGCCTGTCAGGAAGATGCCGTCGACGGCGTCGAAGATCTCTTCCAGGTCCAGCGGGTCGGGCAGCACTGGAATGAGGAACGGCGTGCAGTCTGCGCCCTCTGCAATGGCTTTGATGTATTTTTCGCCCACCGCATGGAAGGGATGCTCCCCCATCATTTTGATGTCACAGGGAATACCAACGATAGGTCTTCTGGGCGGACGTTTGCGCGATTTAGCCATATATCTTGGCTATCACGGGGCCCGGGGGGGCCGTCAAGGGCGCAGGGATTTGCGTTCGATTGAGTGTTTAAAAACTCGAACGGCCTCTTTTTGCGCTCACGCATGGTCACCAAAGGTGACCTGCTTCGCGGGAGCGGCGCAGAGGCGCCGGGCCACGGTCGTGGCCTTAGGTTGTCTATCGCCGTCCACCGGGGCGTTGTTCATCGCGGACGACGAAGAGGGCGTTGTCGGCCTTGATGCCGCCTTCAATGTTTCGAAGGGCGATGGTTGTCTGCAGGCCCTGCGCGTCGCGCACGATCCATTGGCGCAGCTGCAGCTGGGGTTCATCGAACACGAGGGTGAGATCACCCGGCGCTTCGCCGCTCGGGTCTGCCAGGGTCACCCGAAGCAGGCCTGGTTCGCGCTTTACTTCGCGCACATCGGAGGATCGTGCCAGATCCACGTCCGAGGCGAGCAGAAGGTTCAGCGGCGTGGCGCCAATGGGATAGCGCTGGGCAGTATAGTCTTCTTCCTTGACGATCACCCAGGTGCCGTCGGCCACGACCACAAGTTCTGTGGGAGGGGCATATTCAAAACGCAGGCGGCCGGGACGGCGAAGATAGAACATGCCTTCTGTAATGGAACCGTCCGGTCCCACCTGCAGAAAGCCGCCCTGCAAATGCTCAATGGACTTCAGATAGCCGGTGATGCGGTCTATGTCCGCGCGCTCTTGAGGGCCCAATTGTGTTCCGGGAGGCGCTGCCTGTGCACCGGCCAGTGGCGTCAGCAGGGCGAGCGCCAAAATGGCCACGCCCGCAATGGCTGCCAGCACCAGAGTGCGGGCTCTGGCATGCGCCGCCTTGCGGCTATCTCGTCCAAAATCGCTCATGGTGAGGACCATAGAAGACCTTTGTGGCGGAATGAAGGAATGAAATGGGCGCAGAAACGCCCCGGAGATGAACGGTTTCTGAGCCGAAATTTGGGTTAATACCGCACACCTTCGCCTGGATCACCAATGAGCACCTCGCGTTTGCCTGCGTGGTTGGGCTTGGAAATGACGCCCTCTTCTTCCATCTGTTCCACAATTCGGGCAGCGCGATTATAGCCGATCTGCAGCTTGCGCTGGATGTAGGACGTGGAGGCCCGCTTGTCGCGGCCGACAATGGCGACAGCCTGATCGTAGAGATCATCACCGGACGATTGCGCCGCGCCCAGACCCAAGATCTCGTTTACGTCTTCGTTTTCGGACTCTTCGGTGACAGCATCGAGATATTCCGGCGTGCCCTGTTTCTTGAGGAAAGTTACAACCTTCTCGACCTCGCTGTCGGAAACAAAAGGCCCGTGCACACGGGAGACGCGGCCGCCGCCTGCCATGTAGAGCATGTCGCCCTGCCCCAGCAATTGTTCCGCGCCCTGCTCACCCAGAATGGTGCGGCTGTCAATTTTGGATGTGACCTGGAAGGAGATCCGGGTCGGGAAGTTTGCCTTGATGGTGCCGGTGATGACATCAACCGACGGGCGTTGCGTGGCGGTGATCATGTGAATGCCGGCCGCGCGCGCCATTTGCGCCAGGCGCTGAATGGCGGCTTCGATCTCTTTGCCCGCGACCATCATGAGGTCGGCCATTTCATCGACGATAACGACGATATAGGGCATGCGTTCCAGACTCAGTTCTTCATCTTCATAGATGGCCTCGCCTGTGTCGCGGTCATAGCCAGTTTGAACGGTGCGGATGATCTGCTCTTCGTTTTCGATGGCCTCGGCAATGCGGGTGTTAAAGCCATCAATGTTCCGGACACCGACTTTTGACATTTTGCGGTAGCGGTCTTCCATCTCTTTGACGACCCATTTGAGCGCCACGACAGCTTTCTTCGGGTCGGTCACAACCGGTGCCAGCAAGTGCGGGATGCCATCATAGATGGAGAGCTCCAGCATTTTGGGGTCGACCATGATCATTTTGCACTGATCGGGTCGCATCCGATAAAGCAGTGACAGGATCATGGTGTTGATGCCAACGGATTTACCTGACCCGGTGGTCCCTGCAATCAGCAGATGAGGCATGCGGGCGAGATCGGCGATGATGGGTTCCCCGCCAATGTTTTTGCCGAGCGCCAATGGGAGCGATGAGTTGGACGCGTCATATTCAGACGAGGAGAGAATTTCTTTGAGGCCCACCATTTCGCGGCGCACGTTTGGCAGCTCGATGCCGATGGCGTTGCGTCCCGGGACGACTGCGACACGGGCAGATACCGCACTCATGGAACGGGCAATGTCATCGGCAAGCGCGATCACACGGGACGATTTGATGCCGGGTGCGGGCTCAAGCTCATAGAGCGTGACGACAGGGCCGGGTCGTACATTGATGATCTCGCCCCGGATGCCAAAGTCGTCGAGCACGCCTTCGAGCAGCCGTGCGTTTTGCTGCAGGGCTTCGTCGGAGAGGCTTTCGTCTGCCGCCTGGCGCTTCACCGCATTCAGGATGGAAAGCTCGGGCAGGTCGAAATCTTCTGCGGGCAGCAGGTCCAGCATGGGCTCGCGCTCGGCCTTCGCGCGTTTGCTGGGTTTTGCTTTCTTTGATGAGCGTTTAACGGGTACACGGCGCTGACGGCGGCGCGGTTCCTCCGGCTCGTCCAGCATTTCGCGTTCAACGGCGAGACGTCTGCGGGGCGCGATTGTAGGTTCGTCCTCGAACTCGTCGTCGTCGTCGTCCCAGGTGGGCTCTTTCCGGAACCGGTCGACAAGACCGGTCATGCGATCGCTTGCGGCATACCAGAAGATGCGCAGGCGGCTTGGTTCCGCGTCTGCATTGATCGCCCGTTGTTCGGCCCGCGCGTCTGCCCAGTCATAGTAGGAATCGACGAGCTGCCATCTCAGTTCAGACACCTGATCAATGCTGATGTCGCTTGCATAGCTTAGAAGGAAGAGCGCAAGGCCCAGCGCCATGACACCGATGAGCGCGTGCGCGGGGGCATCGCCGATAAGGATGCCCAGATTGCCTGCGGTGAGGGATGCAAGCGCATCTCCAATGACACCACCAAAGCCGACGGCGAGCGGCCAGTTGTCGGTGGTGGGGAGGACGCTGGCGAGCAGGGCCACCACACTGAGTGCCAACAGTCCGACCAGTGTTCGTCTGCGCACCTGATCGACGGGCGTATGGGTGAGCAAGCGCCAGCCCCAGATGCCGGCAAGAGGAACGAGGAGAAGACCCGCCAGCCCTAGAAGCTGATAGGTGAGATCGGCGGTGACGGCACCGCTCGCGCCCATCCAGTTTTGAAGCGGCGCGCCTGTTGCCTGGTTCCAATTGGGGTCTGCGGCGGACCAGCTCGCAAAGGCGAGCGCCAGAAAGCCCCCAAGTGCCAAGAGCGCAAGCCCTGTTGCTTCCGCCATGCGGTGGCGGAAGAACACCCGCACACCCATGGGCAGGTAGTTGACCGGGTTGGGAATGGATCGCACGAGGGCCATGGTTTTTCCCTTAGCTCAAAACATTGGTGAGGCGGGTGAGGGCTTCTTCAACAGTCTTTTCATCTTGGACAAGCGCCAGGCGGATGAAGCGCGCGCCCGGATTGCCATCTGGAAGTGTGGCGTCATCGCGGGCGAGATAGCCGCCGGGCAGCACTTTCAAGCCTGCGTCTGCCCAAAGCTGCTTGGTGACAGCGACCCCGTCGCCTACATCCAGCCATAGGAAGAAACCACCGGCGGGACGATAGAAGCCATAGCGGTTGCCGATGATGCGTTCGGCAATGTCGTTCTTCACTTGATAGCGGGCGCGGTTCTCCGCTGAATGGGCATCATCGTTCCAGCACGCCGTTGCGGCGGCGAGTACGGGCAGGGGTGTTTGCGGTGCTGCGATGTTGCGGAAGGCGCGGAAGCGATTGATGAGTGCTTTGTCGCCGGCACAAAAGCCTGTGCGCAGGCCGGGCAGGTTTGAGCGTTTGGAAAGCGAATGGAACACGATGATGTTCTCAAACACATCACCGGATTTGGGGACTGCTAACTCAAGCGCGGCTTGGAGGCCCCCAGGCGGTTCATCCTTGTCGTAGATATCGGCATAACATTCATCGATGACCAGTGTGACGTCATGCTCGCGGGCAAGAGTGATCAGGCGTTTGAGATAATCAAGCGGCGCTACGGTGCCTTGCGGGTTTGCAGGCGAGCAGAAGTAGATCATCGCGGTTCGGGCAAGCAGGTCGCTGTCCAGCGTTTCAAAATCCGGCAGGAACCCGTTTTCAGCCGTCGCGGCGATGTAATGTGGTTCCGCTCCTGCGGCGATCGCAGCTGAGGCGTAGCACTGGTAAAAGGGGTTCGGCATCAGCACGGCAGGCTGCTTGCCTGCTTTCTCTGTCGGGCAGGCGACCAGCGCCAGGTTGAACAGGGCTTCGCGGGTTCCGTTTACCGGCAGAATGCGCGCATCGGGCTCCAGCACTTCTGGCGGCAGATTGTATCGGCGGGCGAGCCACCCGGCGGCGGCGTCGCGAAAGGGCGTCGTGCCGATGATGGGCGGATATTTGCCATAGTCTTTTTCATGGGCCCGCAGCACGTCAGAGACAAACTCTGGGAACGCATGTTGCGGTTCCCCAATGCTCATCATGATCGGGTCCTGGCCGGGCTGCACCCCATCCAGCAGGGAATTCAGTTGGGCGAAGGGCCCATCAGGCATATTGGCAAATCGGTCACTCATGGACTGATCTTAACCATGAGCTCTGTGTGTCGTCTAGAGTCGGAAGTCCAAAAACCTGTTAAAAAGCATATGGTTAGGGCACCTTTTGGAAGGCGTTTGTTAACCGCTTGTTAACCATATCTTAGGCGCTGAAACAAAAAACGGGCACCTGATCGTCATCAGGTGCCCGCTCCCCTCATCTCCTCCCCGGTATCATTGAGTGCTTCCGAACGGAAAACCGCCAAGGATGACTTGGCACTTTTCCTGGAAACGCTCAGTAGATCAGCGTGGTGTCACGTCTGATTCCGGGTTGGCGCCAATCTTGTGGATCGCCAGATCGGCACCCAGAGCTTCTTCCTCTTCAGAGAGTTTGATGCCCATGACGGCTTTCAGGATGCCGTAGACAATAAGCCCCATGATGAAGGCATAGCCTGCGCCCAAGACAGAGCCGGCAAGCTGACCCATGAAGGTCACACCGCCCAGACCACCCAGGGCTTCGGTTCCGAAGATGCCGGCAGCAACCGCACCCCAGACACCACAGAGACCGTGGAGCGGCCAGACACCCAGAACATCATCGATTTTCCACTTGTTCTGGCACATGTCGAAGAGGACCACGAAGATCACACCAGCGCCCGCGCCAACCGCAAGAGAGCCCAGCGGATGCATGATGTCAGATCCCGCACACACAGCGACAAGACCGGCAAGCGCACCGTTGTGAATGAAGCCTGGGTCGTTTTTGCCAACAATCAACGCGGCCAGAATGCCGCCCGCCATGGCGAGCAGAGAGTTCATGGCGACAAGGCCTGAAATGCTTTCCAGCGACTGTGCCGACATGACGTTGAAGCCAAACCAGCCAATGCAAAGCAACCAGGATCCCAGTGACAACCAAGGAATGGAGGATGGTGGAAAACCGACAAGCCGCCCATCTGCGGTGTAGCGTCCTTTGCGGTGGCCCAGCATCAGGACCGCGCCAAGAGCGACCCAGCCGCCAATAGCGTGCACCACAATGGAGCCGGCAAAGTCGTGAAGGGGTGCGCCGAAGGTTGCCTCGATCCAATCCTGAACGCCGAAGTTGCCGTTCCAGATGATGCCTTCAAAGAAGGGGTAAACAAGGCCGACGATCGCTGCTGTTGCAAAGGCCTGTGGCCAGAATTTTGCGCGCTCGGCGATACCGCCAGAGATAATGGCCGGGATCGCTGCGGCGAAGGTAAGCAGGAAGAAGAACTTCACGAGGCTGATGCCTTGTGGTCCGAACTCGTACCCTTCGGCTGTTGCGTCCCCTTGAAGTACGGCGGCGCTTACCAGGAAGTCGACACCATAAGCGACCGAATAGCCGACAAAGAAATAGGCGATTGTTGAGACGGCAAAGTCCACGATGATTTTCACCATGGCATTTACCTGGCTCTTGTGACGGACGGTGCCCACCTCAAGAAATGCAAAGCCTGCATGCATTGCGAAGACGAGGATTGCCCCCATCAACAAGAAAAATACGTCACCACCAGCTGAAGCGGTTTCCATCAGATTGCCTCCGTTGCCACCCATGACGCTCGGTGTGAGCCCCATGTCCCCCAGAACGGGGAAGTCTGCCGTGCCCGTTTTTGCGGCATATGGCAGACATGAAAGATCGCGCGCGAGACCCCCTCACGCGTTAACTTGTTGGCAACACACTCAAACCTTGTGCCACACGTCCCCTATTTCTGAAATGCCTTCAGAATCAGCACCTTGGCCGCAAAAGGGGCAGCTGCCCGCTTTCTAAGCAGGCAAACTTATGCTCATTTTGTGGGCGTTTTGATTGTTTTGGGCGCCTGATATTTAGGCAGATTTCCAGCGTCCTTTGAGGATGCGCCAGGCAATAAAGGCGCCGATTAGGCCGTCGAAAATGATAAGGGTGTGCGGCTGGTAGGAGACGCGGGCGGTGGACCTGCTTTCCGGCCATTCCCGTTAGTGCCTGACTTAAAGGCTGTCTAAAGATTGGAGAAATGATGAAAGAAATTACGCGCATCAATCATGTAGGCCTTCGGGTTCGAGAGCTTGCGGTAACGCGGGCCTTCTACGAAAAGTTGGGTTTTGAATTTCTTGAAGGTCCTGTCGGTCCTGAGCCCGTCGCGATCATGGAGCATCCGTCTGGGGTCAATATCAATTTCATCCTCAATGCGTCTGAAGACGTGTCGCAGCCGAATGTGTTGATGGACATACCTGAGAAGCATACCGGCTTCACACATGTCGCGTTGGAGATTACGGATAAGGAAGCGGTTGAACGCCAGCTTGGCGAATTGGGAATGGAGATTACGGAGACCGTCGAGTTGCCGACGGGTGCGGTGTTCTTCTTCGTTCGTGACCCGGACGGCAATGTGATTGAGTTTCACAAGCCTGCTTGAGGCAAAAAAGAGGGACCCAAGTCGGGGGTGACTTGGATCCCAGTCGGACATCAAATCTGCGGGAGTTGGTGGCTGCAGAAATGATGCCTTTGGCTTGGAGTGTTTCCGGACGGATAACTGTTTCCACTTATCCTGAAAACGCTCCTGGGAGGAATGTCAGGGCCACCGATACTCAAGTGGCCCTAACTGACTGCGCTTTTTACTGCGCGTTTCCGGACACAAAACCGGTGTCCACTTTTGTTGGAAACGCTTTGCTCAGACTTCTCAGATCCGCTGTGATCCGGAACCGAACTCTGGGTAGGCTTCAAGGCCAATCTCGGCTTTGTCGAGACCCAGGACTTCTTCTTCCTGGCTTGCGCGCAGTCCGATGGTGAACTTCAGCGCCAACCAGAAGGCCAGGCTTGCGAGCACAACGAAGGCGCCGATGGAGACCACGCCAACACCCTGCACATAAAAGCTCGTGTCGGAGTTGGTGAGTGGTACAGCCATGGTGCCCCAGATGCCTGCGAACAGGTGAACCGGGATGGCGCCAACCACATCGTCGATTTTCAGCTTGTCGAGAAGCGGTACAGCGACAACCACGATGGCACCGCCAACAGCGCCGATCATTGCAGCAGACCCCAGTGTAGGTGTCAGCGGTTCAGCGGTGATGGAGACAAGACCGGCAAGTGCGCCGTTCAGAGCCATGGTCAGATCAACCTTGGTGTAGAGAAGCTGCGTCAGGACCATCGCCGTTATCACGCCAGCTGCTGCTGCCATGTTTGTGTTGATGAAGATCTGCGACACATCAATGGCGTTTGAGGCAGAGCCCAGTGCGAGCTGTGAGCCACCATTGAAGCCGAACCAGCCGAGCCACAGGATGAAAGTACCCAGTGTTGCAAGCGGCATGGAGGACCCAGGCATCACATTGATTTCGCCGTTCGCGCCGAACTTGCCATAGCGTGAGCCGAGGATGATGGCGCCGACAAGAGCTGCCCAACCACCTGTTGAGTGCACGATCGTGGACCCAGCAAAGTCAGAGAAGCCCATTTCTGAGAGCCAGCCGCCGCCCCACTGCCATGCACCCTGGATTGGGTAGATGAAGCCGGTAAGAACAACTGTGAAGATCAGGAAAGGCCAAAGCTTGATGCGCTCGGCAAGGGTTCCTGAAACGATGGACGCTGCTGTCGCAACAAACACCATCTGGAAGTACCAGTCGGATGCTGCCGCATAGCCTTCGCCTTCGCCGAAGGCAGGCACGTCTGCCAGAGCGCCAGTATCGTCTGGGCTCCAGAGTGACAGGGATCCGATGAAGCCAGCGTCAACGCCGTCATACATCAGGTTGTAGCCGACCAGGTAGTACATGATGCCGGCGATGGAGAAGAGCGAGATGTTCTTCGTACATTGGATGGCAACGTTCTTGGAGCGCACCATGCCTGCTTCCAGCATGGCAAAGCCCGCAGCCATAAACATGACCATGAAACCTGCCATCAAAAAGAGCAGGGTATTAAAGATGTAGGCTGATTCACCGGACGTCATGGTTTCTTCAGCGAGGGCTGGTGCACTCATGGCCGTCAGACCAATAAGGGCAGCAGATCCCAGTTTTATAAGTTTGGCTGTCATCAGCTCTCTCCTATAGAGCGTCCGCATCGGTCTCACCGGTGCGGATCCGCGTGACTTGATCAACGGGTGTCACAAAAATTTTGCCGTCTCCGATTTGTCCGGTTTTGGCGGCAGAGACGATGGTTTCGACGACCTTGTCTGTTTGCTCAGACTTGACCACGACTTCGATCTTCAGCTTCGGTACGAAGCTGACGGCGTATTCAGCACCGCGATAGATTTCCGTCTGGCCTTTTTGGCGACCGAAACCCTTCACCTCGCTGACCGTCAAACCTTCAACGCCTTCAGCTGTCAGCGCTTCGCGCACAGCGTCGAGGCGAAACGGCTTGATGATTGCCATTACGAGTTTCATCAGGTTCTTCCCCTTCGTTTATTCGGGCCCGCTTTCACGTGGCTCCAGTTCCCAGCCCCCTGTTTTGCTGAGGGGCAAATAAGGTCCAGGCACCTAAGTCTTTGTGGGTGCGGGCTGGTCCGTGCTCTCTTGTTTCCAAGAAGCGTGCCGGTTTGGTCATGAATCTTTAACCCATTGATTTGAATTGATTTTTCGGGCTGACTGACTCATCGCAAGGCAGAACCGTGTCATTTTTTGCACAAAAAATAACCATCGAATATATCGTGCACAAAATATGTGCACCACGCGTCCCGCTTCTCGGTTTCAGAATGCAGAGTGCCACTCCGCATTTCCTGTTTGGCCGGTTTGGGGTACACTTTCCGCCAATTTCGGAGGAGGAAGAGCTGGTTCACAGCTCTCATTAAACAAACAGGGATGGAGACCGCATGTCGGACTTTTTGCGGGAGAAGTGGCCGGTTCTAGTGAATTCGGCTGCTGGGGTGGTGCTTGCGGCTGTCGTCGTAATGCAGTTTGCGGGCGGCAGCGGTGACGCTGATACAACAAGCCTGCCAGATGCGGTGCCTGCTGCAGGCAGTGAGGTTGCTGACGCGCCGGCGGGTGAGACACCGGCGGCATCTGCTTCACGTTCGGTTGTGGACGTGGATGGGGCGCGGATTGTTAATGCAGATAGCGAGCCCGGCAATTGGATGAGCCACGGGCGGACTTATTCAGAGCAGCGCTACTCGCCTCTTAATCAGATCAATGATCAAAATGCCAGCGAGCTTGGTCTTGCCTGGTCCTTCAACACAGGCACCGTGCGCGGTCTGGAAGCAACACCCATCGTGGTTGACGGCATGCTGTACACCACGGGTAATTGGGGCGTGGTTCATGCGCTTAATGCCAAGACCGGTGAAGAGCTTTGGGAATTCGATCCAGAAGTGCCCGGCGAGTGGGCGCGCTATGGCTGCTGTGACATTGTCAATCGCGGTGTTGCCGTCTGGAAAGGTCGCGTCTATGTCGCGAGTTTTGACGGACGTCTCTTTGCGCTTAACGCAGAAGATGGCTCGGTGCATTGGGAAGTAAATACGATCCCGGGTCCTCCCTATACGATTACCGGCGCACCGCGGATTGTGAATGGCAAGGTTATCATCGGGAATGGCGGCGCTGAGCTCGGCGTGCGGGGATACATTACGGCATATGATGCGGAGACGGGCGAACAGGCCTGGCGTTTCTACACCGTCCCGGGCAACCCAGCGGATGGATTTGAGCATCCGGAAATGGAAGTGGCTGTCGAAACCTGGAAAGGTGGTCGCTGGTGGGAAATCGGTGGCGGCGGCACCGCCTGGGATTCCATGGCCTATGATTCAGAGCTCGACACGCTTTATGTCGGGGTCGGCAACGGTTCACCGTGGACTCGGGAAATCCGGTCGCCTGGCGGTGGGGACAATCTTTATCTCTCCACCATTCTTGCACTAGATCCAAATACGGGTCGGCTGAAGTGGCACTATCAAACAACGCCGAGCGACAATTGGGACTACACAGCGACGCAACATATCATTCTTGCTGAGCTTGAGATTGACGGGAAAGAGCGCAAGGTGCTGATGCAGGCGCCGAAGAATGGCTTCTTCTACGTGATTGATCGGGAGACGGGTGAGCTTCTGTCTGCTGATCCCTACATCACCGTTACCTGGGCGAGCCATGTTGATATGGAAAGCGGACGTCCGGTTGAAAACCCTGCTGTGGGGTATGAGATCGATCCGCAGTTTGTGTTTCCGTCTGCCAATGGCGGTCACAACTGGCACCCGATGGCGTTCAATCCGGATACGGGTCTTGTCTATATTCCAACTCAGGAGATTGGCGGCATCTACACGCTCGCCAACCAATGGAAAGAGGGTAAGGAATTTACGGTTCGTGAGAACTGGTGGAACACGGGGCTTGATTGGGCGGACTATCTCGACGTGGTGAAAGGTCTGCTTGCTGAGGGCGGTGAACTCCCGATTGATCATGGATATCTGAAAGCCTTTGATCCGCTGACTGGGGAGACACGCTGGGCGATTGAAATGCCGTCTATTCTCAATGGCGGTGTCTTAACGACGGCAGGTAATCTTGTGCTGCAGGGTACGGCCGATGGCCGTTTCGTTGCCTATCGCGCGGATACGGGCACGGAGCTTTGGCGGGCAAATGTCCAGACAGGGATTGTCGCTGCGCCCATGACCTATGAAATTGAGGGTGTGCAATATGTGGCTGTCATGGCGGGTTGGGGTGGCACAGCGCTCCCATCGGGTGATGCGCGCACATCTGCTGCGGCCAAGTATGGCAATGACGGGCGGCTTTTGGTTTTCAAAGTGAATGGTACAGAAGAGCTTCCTGAGCTTGCGCTTCTTGATCAGACCATCCCTGAGCAACCAGAAGTCACGGCGACGCCTGCGCAACTCCGCAATGGTGAAGTTCAGTTCATGTCAGTCTGCGGGCTGTGTCATGGGGCGCTGGCGGTCAGTGGTGGGGTGCTGCCGGACCTTCGTCGCATGAGCCCAACGACGCGCGAACATTTCGATGCGATCGTGCGGGAAGGCATGCTTGAGGATAACGGTATGCCGAACTTTAGCGATTTGCTCGACGAGCAGGATGTGAAGGACATTTATTCCTACATCATCAAGCGGGCCACAGAGGACAGGGCGCTCCAACTGCCAACGGAATAAATCTGTTTACAGATGATTTTGACCCCGGCGCTTTGTCAAGTGCCGGGGTTTTTTTTGTGGGCAGTTTGGACTGTCACCAATCATCCCAATAGGGTCTTTCGCCGTGATAGGCCTTTTTGATGTGGTCCAGAAAAATCCGCACCTTTACCGGCAGCAGATGTTTGTCAGGGTAGAGCGCGTAGAGCGGTCTGGCTGGCATCTCATAGTCTGACAAGATGGGCACCAGCCTGCCTTCGCGAATGTCTTTGCCTGCAATAAAGGTTGGAAGGCGCCCGACACCCAAGCCACGTACAAGAGCTTCCCTGAGCGCATCGCTATTGTTCACTGAGAACTGTCCTGAGATTCGTACGGCCTGCGTCTTTCCTGCCTTCATGAAATTCCATTCGCGTTCCAGAACGTGGTGGGTGGAGGTAAGGCAATTGTGATCTTTAAGATCCTGAGGGACCGTTGGTGTCTCATTGTGCTTCAGATATTCAGGAGACGCACAGATGGTGCTCTTCAGGTCGCAGAGTTTCTGGCCGATCAGTGTTGTGTCAGGCAGGGCGCCCCCGCGGATCGCTATGTCGAAGCCGCCTTCGATCACATCCGCCCAATTGTCACTCATCTCCATATGGACCTGTATTCCTGGATAGGTCGTCAGAAATTTGGGGAGGAGCGGCGTCACATGCAATCTCCCAAAGGACATGGGGGCGTGGATCCGCAGGTGCCCCTGGGGTTTGCTTTGAAGCTCTCCCGCGCTGGCTTCTGCCTCCTGGAGGCTCTGCATCGCGACTTCTGCAGCGACGACGTATCTCTCTCCAGCTTCCGTGAGGTGGAGCTTTCTGGTTGAGCGATGGAGCAGCTTCACGCCGAGCGCGGTCTCGAGTGTGCTGACGCGCTTGCTCACGGCGGATTTGCTTAGGCCCAGAGTTTTGGCCGCGCCGGAAAAGCTGTTCTGCTCGACCACTGCGAGGAAAATGGGGACTGCGTTTAGATCCAGCATGAATGATTGTCGCCCTTCAGAGAACAATAAATTTCAATATTAGGGGATTATAGCAAAATAGGAAACACTCCATGTTCTCCGCATCTTGCAGTGATAGGAGACGACGATGGTTAGATTGGAGCATGTGAATTTATGTGTAGCTGAGATTGAGCCGACCCTGAAATTCCTTCTGACAGCGTTTCCAGACTGGAGAGTGCGGGGAAGGGGCCAAAACACCTGGTTCGGGGTTGATCGGAACTGGGTTCATGTCGGAACCGACGAGACCTACATCACGCTTAATGATGGTGCTGTGGGCGAAAATCGTGATCTCGCCGGTCATACGCCGGGGCTCGCGCATCTTGGGTTTTGTGTTGATGATTTGGAAGCACTCGCACTGCGGCTCCGCGATGCTGGTTACCCGATTGAGATCGTCGGCGGGGACCATCCGTTCCGCAAGAACCTCTACTTCCTGGATCCCGCAGGCTTCGAATTTGATTTCGTTGAATATCTCAGCGAGAAGCCGGAAGAGAAAAATATGTATGGCGGGGAGACGTCACCGGTGCGCCGTTTGCTGCCGGCATAGCTTGTCCTTAAGTAGCAAGTGCCATCTCGATCGCCCGACCGAGTCGCAGCAGCAACTCATCCTTGCCGGGCGCTGCCTGCATCATGAGGCCGACAGGCAGGCCGAGGGCGTCTGAGCCCACAGGCAAGGTCAGTGCACAGAGCCCCAACTGATTGCCCAGGGTCGTGTTGCGGAGGGCCATGCTGTTTGCTTGCCCATATGCGGCGTCGTCCGTCAGGAGTGGTTCGATCTTCGGTGGCGAGATGGCGACGGTGGGCATCAAGACAGCGTCATAACCTTCTGTCTCTTTTGCATAGCGCTTCTGTATTGCCTCGCGGAGAAGTAGTCCTGCGGCAAGGTCTGGGGCAGAGCCGCGTTTGCCCATCATGAAGCGAGAGGCGACGGAGGGAAACATATCCTTCTGCCGCTGTTCAACATCGGCCCCCCAAAGCCCATAGGCTTCCGCAATCAAGATGCTGGCTCCCTCCCACGCCAGGTTCTGGATCTCATCAAGGGCGGGCAGGGGTTTGTGGATAATGCGCAGTCCTTTTGCGCCGAGCGTATGTATGGCCTGTTCAATGGTCTTTGCGATCCCACTGTCGAGCCCGTCAAAGGCCAGATTGTCGGGCACGAGGACCGCGTGATCCTTGAGTGACACATTATGAATGTCGGCCGTTGCATCGCTTAAGAGAGAGAAAAGTGTCGCGGCGTCGGCGACTGTGTGGGTCAAGGGCCCGATGGTATCGAGGGACGGCGAGAGTGGCACGGTGCCATCCAAAGGCACGCGACCCCAGCTGGTTTTGAGGCCGACGAGCCCGTTCCACGCGGCGGGGATGCGAACCGATCCGCCTGTGTCGGACCCAAGGGCAGCGGCCGCGAGTCCGCGGGCGACAGAGACGCCTGCGCCCGATGACGACCCACCTGGCGCGCGGGCAATGTCGGGGTCGTGGGGGTTTGCCGGGGTCCCGAAGATGGGATTGATGCCAAGCCCCGAAAAGGCGAGCTCCGTCATCGTTGTCTTGCCGAGCAGCACTGCGCCTGCGCGCGTCAACCGTTCGACGGTGAGCGCGTCTTTCGCCGCGATGTTTTCTGCCAGAAGCTTCGAGCAGGCGGTTGATGGCTCACCCCTCACATCAAAGAGTTCTTTCCAGGAGAGCGGGACGCCGTCCAAGGGTGAGCGCCGAAAGCCGGTTTTTGCGCGGTCCGCCGCTTCGGCTGCTTCGCGCTTTGCTCTATCCGCAGTCACGCGGACATAGACAGTGTTGTCCTGATCTTCGGTTGAAATACGATCCAGAAAATAGTCTGTGATTTCGCGCGGATCGGCGCGCCCGCTGTCAATCGCCGCCCCTAGTGCCAAGGCAGGCTGGTGGGCCCAGTCGTCACTCATTTAAAAATCCGCCAGTCTATTTGTTGCCGCGTTTTCGGACGAATAACCGGTTTCCTCTTATTCTGGAAACGCCTGTCAGTCAGAGAGTAACTGGCAATGTTTCAAAGCCGCGGAAAGAAGGCAAGTGCCGACGTTTGCCGGGTGTGCTACTGAGCTTCACATCTGGAAATCGAGCTAGGAAAGCGTTGATGCCGATCTGGGCTTCAAGTCGCGCGAGCGGTGCGCCAAGACACATATGAATGCCACCGCCGAAACTTTGGTGATGGGTGTCTTCCCGTTCAATGTCGAACTTGTGGGGATCAGGATAGACACTGGGGTCATGGTTTGCAGCTGCAAGAGAGGTGGTGATGCTCCGGCCTTTCATGATTGGACATCCCCCCACTTCATCATCAGCAAAAGGAATGCGCCCGCTGTCGGTCACCGGACTGTCAAAGCGCAGCATCTCCTCCACAGCGTTCTCAATCAGCGATGGGTCGGCTTTTAGTTTTTTCAGCTGATCTGGATGGGTGAGGAGCGCATAGAGGCCATTTCCGATCAGGTCAGTTGTCGTCACATTGCCGGCGATGAGGAGAAGCGTGCACATGGACATGATCTCGTCATCGGTCAGGCTGTCTTCTGCTTCCTGCACACGGATCAGGTCTGAGATGAGGTCGTCTTTTGGCTCTGTCCGTCTCGCGGCGATGGTTTTGTCAAAGTAGAGCCGCATGGCCTCACCAGAGGCCTCGATGCGTTTGCTCATCTCCTCGTCTCTCATTGGATCAAAGCCGAAGATCAGATCATCCGACCAGCGTTTGAAATCGTCCCGGTCGTCCAGGGCGACGCCCAGCATGTCTGCAATGACGAGGGTCGGCAGCGGTCCAGCGAAGTCCGCGATGACGTCAATTTCGTCGCGGCCCTTCATTTCGTCCAGCAGATCAGAGGTGATTTCCTCGGTTCGTGCCCGCATGTTTTCAATGGCGCGTGGGTTGAAGGCCTGACTCACCAGGGCACGAAGGCGTTTATGGTCTGGATCGTCCAAAAACAGCATGGAGGGCTGGTAGTCGGCAAGATCCTCTTCTGTGTTGGTTCCGGTGATAAGGCGAATATAGGAATCCGGCGTGGCTTTGCGTGGGTCGACCCCCCAATCCCGATTGCGCAACAGCCCGCGCACATCATCGTGGCGTGTGAGAATGATCCGTCCGAGTTCCGTGTCTTCATGCACGGGAGCTTCGGCGCGTAGTCTGTCGAGAACCTGGTGAATGTCCTCGCGATAAGTCTCATCAAGCGCGGTAAGCGCGATGCCGTTGGGCAGGGACGCGTCTTCCTGATGGTGTTCGGCCACAAGCTCCTCCTCTTGATCGCAAAACTGACAAAATGTCACAGAAGCCTAGCGTCGGTCCGGGCCGCTGGCAAGCCAGATATTGGTTTGGCTCCTGCGTCACTGGAGCAACTGGACTTTTTGGGCAATCCGTTGGATTTTGCCTCTATGAGTGGTGACCCAACAAAGTTCGATGTGATCATTGCCGGCGGCGGCCTGGCAGGCCTGCCTTTGGCGCTGGCCCTGGCACAAGGGGGGTTCCAGGTCGCAGTGGTCGATGTGCTCGATCCGGCTGTGGATGTGGACCCGGAGTTTGACGGTCGGGTGTCGTCAATTGCCGAGGCGTCCCTTCGAATGCTCGGCGGGTTGGGCGTTGCGCAGCACATGCAAGAACATCTTCAGCCGATCAATGACATTGTCGTCACGGATGGTCGGCCTGGCGAAACGGCTGCTCCGCTCTTTTTACATTTTGACCATACTGAGATTGGCAATGTGCCCCTCGGCGCCATGGTCGAAAACCGGCATCTGCGTGTCGCGCTTCGCAAAGCCCTGGCAAACTCGGAGGGGGTCACTCTGATGGCGCCTGACAGGATCGTCTCTTTTGACGTGGCGCCGTCGCATGTCTCTGTCACTTTGGGTTCTGGCATTCTTCTGGAGGGCGCCCTGTTGGTTGGCGCGGACGGTCGACGCTCGCAAATCCGGCAACAGTCGGACATTCAGACGGTTGGATGGTCTTACGGTCAATCAGGGATTGTCACGACGGTTGAACATGCCCTGCCTCATGATGGGGTTGCGCAGGAATATTTTCTGCCAAGTGGTCCCTTCGCTGTCCTGCCGATGGTGGGCAATCGCTCGTCGCTTGTCTGGACCGAAGAGACCGAGTTGGCTGACGCTTTGCTGGGCCTTGATGATGAGGGTTTTGCAGCTGAGTGCGCAAAACGCTTTGGGCCCTATCTTGGTGAGATGAAACCTGTTGGTCCCCGCTGGTCTTATCCGCTCTCATTGCAGCTCGCACGGGATTATGTGCGGCCGCGTATTGCGCTTGTGGGAGATGCGGCGCATGGCATTCACCCGCTCGCGGGGCAGGGCCTCAATCTTGGCTTACGTGATGTTGCGGCGCTGGCGGACGTGTTGGTGGACGCGCAACGGGTTGGTCTTGATATTGGCGCGCTTGTCACGCTTCACCGCTATGAACGGTGGCGGCGGTTCGACAATGTGTCGCTCGCGGTGGCCTGTGATGGGCTCAACCGCCTGTTCTCAAATGATGTGACTCCCATACGCCTGCTTCGCGACATGGGCCTGGGGCTGGTCAACCGGATCGGACCTGCGCGCCGCTTATTTATGCGCCTTGCCGGCGGTGGTGTTGGCGACTTGCCGCGTTTGATGAAGGGTGAGCCGCTTTAAGCTCCATCCGTTTCAGCGACGGGGAGCGTAATTTCTTTGAGCTCTCTGACCTCGATCAGTGGTCCGTATCGGGTTTCCTCGTCGTCATAACCTAGTGTCGCGAGCGGTGATCCGCTGCCAACGACAAATCTGCTGGAGCCTTCGTCGTCTGCCAGTGGAAACGCAACATATTCGACCAGCGATTGGCGGCCTTGTTCGCTTTGCTCAACGCCTAAGATATGGAGACCACAAGGCGTGTCGAGGACGCGATCAAGAACAGAAAAAATCGGGCTTCTGTCAGCGTTCACTTCGGAGCGCTTCAAGAGCGTACCCGTCAAATCGCTGACGCCACGTTCCGCAAAATCGGTCCCTAACAATCGGAAGCGGTATGTGTCCGCATCAAGCCGCTCAATGAGAAAGACTGATGGGAGCGCGGACGGGATAGCGATCGGATCAAACGCTGTCCTCGGCGGAATGCCACCTGCAGTCTCTGACAGTTTGTGCCAGTAGGCAGTCAATTCTTGAGCCGTCCGGGACGTGAGTGCGTGGTCGTTGTTTAGTGCGTCCTGCATTTGTCACTTTCGTGTCCCCCCAAAAGATTGATTTGAAACAGGCAGGCGACCTGATGGGTTCGCACGCATGTCTATTCTTGTCCTGCGCGTTGCAGCGCACGACTTCCTCCATGGCACATACTCAGTGCCATTGCCTCCTCATCCCTCTTTAGATTGGTTCATCCGCCGTCTCCGCGTGCGTAATGAACGGCGCTTTCTAGACGAAGATGGTAAATAGATGCGCTGTGGCAGACTGTCGCAGTGTCGAAGATATTTATCGCATGGAGGTGTGAGTGTGGGGCCGGGTCAGCGCGCTAGGCCCGCCTCTGTGAGTTTGGCCAGATAATCCGCCCATTTTCCCTCATATTCACGCCCGAGCTCATAAAGATAGTCCCAGGTGAACAGCCCGCTGTCATGCCCATCGCTAAATAGGAGGCGCGCAGCATAGTTGCCGACGGGTTCAATGTTGGTGATCGCAACATCCTGTTTGTGGGGCACGATCTTCTGTTGCCCAGCACCATGACCCTGGACTTCGGCGCTTGGGCTTTCAACTCGCAGATATTCTGCGCGCAACTCGAATGTCTGTTCGTCATTGAAGGAGACGCTGAGCGAGCGGCCCTGATCAGACAGGCGTAGTTCCGTCGGCCAGGGCCGATCCTGCTCCGGTGACTTCTTATCGTCGCTCATCCCAGCTGCCGTGCTTCGTCCGGCAACATAATGGGAATGCCGTCGCGAATGGGATAGGCGAGACCGGCGGCTTCAGAGACCAGCTCCTGGGCATCGCGGTCATAATGCAGCGTTGCCTTTGTGACGGGACAGACCAGGATTTCCAGCAGTTTTGGATCAACTGTTGGGGAAATATTGGCTGGGGGCGTTGATGGGGTATCAGTCATAAGAACTCTTTTTCAGGAATATGAGGAAGGCAAACCCTATTGAACGGTCGAGCTGCCGTCGGTGTTATCGCGTGCCAGCGCAATTTCTGTAAGGGCGATCAACATTTGGTTTCGGTCTTCCAGGGTTTTGGCTTCAAGCAAGGCCTGTTTTTCCTCTGGTCCATAAGGTGAAATCACCGACAGGGAATTCACAAGGCTTTCGTTGGGGGCGTTCTTGATGGCGTCCCAATCTGCGGACAATCCATTGGTCTCCAGATATTGCTTGAGGATCTCCAAGAGCCGCTCGCGGGAGACATCCTCTTCGCCAAGCCCGGCTTTGAGGTCCCCTTCGAACTCTTCTGTTTCAACAAAGCACTGTCGGTAAGGCGTAACGCCGTCGAGCTCTTCGCGAACGCGGAATCGACAGACACCTGTCAGGGTAATCAGGAAACGGCCATCGTCGGTTTCCATGAATGAGGTGATGCGCCCGATGGTGCCAATGGTGTGCAGGGGGAGTTTTTCCTCAACAATACCGGCATTGCTTGTGGGCGCGGCAACAGAGGGTTGGATCATGCCGATCAGGCGTTCGGCGCCCAGCGCGTCTTCGACCATTTGCAGATAACGTGGTTCGAAGATGTTCAAAGGCACCTGGGTGCGCGGAAGCAGCAGCGCGCCTGAGAGCGGAAACACAGGAATGCGCGCTGGGAGATCGCTGGCTTTGAGATATTTTCCACTCACGGTTTGGTTGTTACCTTGTTGCTGGGGTCCGTCGCCATTGGGTCTTGTCAGATTGTTTAGCTGAACAGAATGGACGACAGGCGTTTGCGACCGTCTTTCGTCACCTCATCTGTTGGGCCATAAGCGTCAAAAAATTCAAGGAGCTGCTTGCGGGCGGCTTCTTCGTTCCAGGCCCTGTCCACGGCAATGATGTCCAGGAGTTCGTTTACCGCGCCTTCGCGATCGCCAGCCCCATTCAGTGCGAGGGCAAGGTCAAACCGCGCCTGGTGATCCTTGGGGTTGGCGTCCAGCTTCGCGCGCAGCTCCGCTGTCTCGCCAACATCGCCTGACTTTGCGTCCAGGGCGATTGCTGCACGGACACTTGCGAGTTCCGGGTCATTCACTTTGTCGGGCGGTGCAAGTTCGAGCGTCTGGCTTGCACGATCTGAATCGCCGCTTTGGAGATAACAAAGTGCTAGGCCTGCAATGGCGCCGATGTGGCCGGCTTCCTGTTGCAGCGCTTGCGCGAACATTTGAGCGGCTTCCTGGAGCTGACCTTGCGCGAAAGTTTCGCGTCCCATTTCGGTCAATTGATCTGCAGGAGAGGGCCCGATTTCACCGGCCAGCTTTTCAATGAATTGCTTGATCTGGCTTTCCGGCAGCGCGCCTTGAAAAGCATCCACCGGCTGACCGTCTTTGAAGGCAAACACAGCAGGGATTGATTGTACCCGCAGCTGCTGGGCAACTTCTGGGTGATCATCAATGTTCATCTTTACAAGGCGGACAGCCCCTTGCGCGGCGTTGACGGTTTTTTCCAAAACAGGGGTGAGCTGTTTGCAGGGGCCGCACCAGGGCGCCCAGAAGTCAACAATCACAGGAACCTCTTTGGAGGCCTCCACGACATCGGCCATGAAGGTCTCTGTTGTTGTGTCCTTGATGTAGTCGCCGCTTCCTCCGCCATTGGGCGCTTGGGGCGTATCAGGGGTGCCTGCCAGATCTGACATGAGGTTCCTTCATTTTCTGTCTGCAAAAGAGATAGAGCGAAAGGCGCTGATTAAAGGCCTGCCGCTGCTTCCAGGTCGATAATAGTGGGTTCGTGGCCGCAATGGCGGATGAATTTCAAAAAGTCGGCCTTGGAGATGGTGGTGGTCGCCTCATTGGTCAACGGATGATAGTTGAGCTGATCATGTTCCATCATAGGGGCGTCCAGGATCAGGCGGACCTGTCTGTCCACATCGTTTATCAATGCAAAGGGGGTGACGGAGCCTGGTCGGACACCCAAGGTTTCCCAGAGAAGCTCCGGTTTTGCGAAGGAAAGGCGCGCAGATCCGAGGCTTTTCGGCAGGCTGTTCAGCCGAATATTTCGTTCCTCTAGCGTAACAATGAGCCAAAGAGCTCCCTTTTTGTCCTTGAGGAACAGATTTTTGCAGAAGCCGCCTGTCTCCGGACCCAAGTTTGCGGCCCGCCAGGCTCGTGCGTCCTCGACCGCATGTAGGGGCGGGTGGTCGATCGTGGCGGCACTGATGCCCAGATCCTTTAGCAGGGCCAACAGGCCTTCCTTGCTCAAGGGGCCTTCCTTGCTCAACGGGCCTGGCATTCCAGCGGTGAGTGCTGGCACCGGTTCTGATGTTGGGTCCTGGATTGTCATTCTCTTCTCATGCCACCAAGGGCGCTTCTTGCCAAGGCCTGAAGCTGACCTGAGGATGCAATTGCGCCTGGAATAGTTAGGCGTAATAAGGGCTTGCAAAGGTGGCGCACATGCGCGATATACCCCCCTCGGCGGGGGTATATCCCGTCTGGAGCGCGGGCGTAGCTCAGGGGTAGAGCACAACCTTGCCAAGGTTGGGGTCGTGAGTTCGAATCTCATCGCCCGCTCCAATTTTCCTTCACCAGATATGTGATCCACCCCTTACGGGGAACGGCTGCTGTTTAAGATGGTCTGTGGACTCGTCTATAACCGTTATTTGAAGAGCCGTGACCAATGGTTTCTGGATCCTCGGATTGGGTGTCCCCAACTATAGCTGCGCTGGGGCTGAAGGTTATGCAGCTCTAATGACCCAACCGCTCACCCAGTTTTGGTGGTCGGACAACAAAAATAGGATCTCAGATTATGGAGTCGCAAAATCTCGACCGATTGAACGGCCTTTTGGCGTTGCTTGCAGAAGGCGGATTTCTCGAAGGCATGAAAACCTACTTTGCAGATGATGTTGCCATCCAAGAGCAGGATAATCCTGCGCGAAAGGGCAAAGCGGAATGCATCGCCTTTGAAGAAAAGCTCCTGGAGGGTGTGGCTGAGTTTATCCAATACACTGCCCACTCAATTGGTGCAGGTGGCGACAAGACTTTTTATGAGGCCACGATGGAATTCAAAACCAAAGATGGGGCTCACGTGGTCCAGAACCAGGTTGTGGTGACGACCTGGAAAGACGGCGAGATTGTCTTTGAGCGCTATTATCACGGCAATGCGTGAGTTTGATGTTTTGAGGTCAGCTGTTTCCCATGAGGGGCATGGCTGACCTCAGCTCCGTCTATCGGCGGGCTCGTTCATACATGCGCTTTTGGAGTTGGTGCTGTTCCTATTCCTGAGCCGATGACCGGACGTGATCGATCACGCGCAACAGGGCAGCGGCGATTTCCACAGGCACCTCTTCCTGCAGGAAATGACCGGCTTGGGTCTCGGTTACAGGAGCTTCGGGAAAATTCTGTGTCATCCTCGGCAGTGCTCTCCCCAGGATTGGGTCGTTCATGCCCCAGACGATTTCGACGGGAATGTCCAGGCCTTCCACATAGCGTTCAATTTCTCTCAGTTGCACAGAGCTCGGCTGGTCAGGGCTGTAGGGGACCATGCGCATCATTGCCAGTGGGGCCTTGGCGTTTCCGCTCTCCACGACCGGTCGGCCGTAGAGGTCTGCCACGTCCGCGGGGATGGACTCAGGGTCACCCTGCGCATCCCGCAACCGGTCAAAGATAGAAACCAGACCTTCAAACACCAGTTCGCCGAGCAAAGGCGTCTTGGCAATATCGTGGGCTCTTGAAAGGCTGCCTGCCTCGGTCGGTGCGTTGAACCCGGTATTCAGGATCACTGCGCCTTCAACCAAGCCGGGAGACCGGGCCAGTGCCCCAAGCCCGACAGCGCCGCCCCAGTCCTGCCCCATATAAACGAGTTCGGTCAGGTTAAGCCGTGCAAGCGCTGCATTAATCCAGCGGATGTGGTTGTCGAGCGTGTGTTGGCTTGCGGGCACCTTGCTCGAGAACCCCAGCCCCACCAGGGTCGGCATGATCAGCCGGAGTCGGTCTGTCGGAAGTTCAGCTGCCACCCTGCGATAGAGAAAGCCCGATGTGGGATTGCCGTGCATGAGAAAGACGGGATACCCGGACCCAACCTCGAGCATATGAACCTTGATGCCCGGTTCCACCTCGATGAAGTAGCTCTTGTAGTCGTCTGTGATGTGCGTCGCCGCGTAGTCCGGGAGGGGAAAGGCTTCAAAGGTGCCAGCGTCTAGGGCAACAGTCCCTTCACCTTCGGGGGTTACCAATTGCCCATCGCGCGTCAGGGCAAACACGATGCCGAGAGCGGCGATGACCACTACGGCCAGCGATATCAGGATCAGTCTTTTCATGTGGTCAGCCTTTCAAATATCTGGTTGCTGCCTCTTGGAGAATGGACTCTCTACGCGGACACAGCGTTCTGGTTTCCGTCGTGTTGTCTCATCTGCGTCCAAAGATAGCGAAGGGCAATAAGGGCCGGGATGTAGTAGAGAAATACGAAGATCGACACCACGCGGGTGGTGTTGGTCGCGAGATCGAAGTGCAGGAGTGTCGGCAGATCAATCAGGTCGGTGAAGAGGCGAATAAAGATCAGTATAAAGAGCATTGGCCCATTCTTCAGCGCGAAGGCGATGATGAAAGCAAAACCCACTGCCAGGTTGCGTGCGGCGTAGATATAAGCGGCCTGATTGACTTCTTCGGCGCCGGGGCCGCCCAGAAACCCTGGCAAATAAAAAGCCGCGACCGGACCGAGAAACATTGGAAGGGTTTCAATGATGATGATGAGAGTCAGCCACCAGGGCACATGTATTTTCATCTTGGACCTCCTCGATTTGGCCGAGCCATTTGTCCTCAACCACCTGACGGGTGTTCCTGGCTCGAAAAACCATAAGAAATGGCATGACCCATGTCAAATGTTACGGGCGTGGAATTTCAGGCAGGTTGCCAATACGGCCCGTGGATTAGCGCGATGATCTTGTAGGCCTTAGCGCGCGGCCACATCGGTGAACTGGTCGACTAATCTTTGAAGAGGGGCGGCGTAGAGCGTTTCGGGGCGTAGCAAACAGGCGCATTTCCACATCAGCGTGAATGAAGTGGGGATGGGTTTGAATGTGCCGGCGTCCAGTGCGTCTTCGAACAATGATCGCGGACCAGGAAGAACCAGGTCTACCTCGCGGGCGACTGCCATCAGGGTTGGGTAGTTCTCGCATCGCAGCCCGCCGTCGCGCCGACCTTCATCTGGATTGGCATCAGGCGCCATCTGTTTGTTGACGCTGGTTGGTGAGTGAGGCGTCGCCAGCGGCAATTGCATCAGCTCGGCCAGGGTCCAGTCTTTGTCTTCGTTGAAAAGGGGATGTTCCGGCCGGGCGACATAGATGATGGGCTCTTCTGCAACTGAGACTGCTTGCAGGCGCGGGTCGATTTCCGTCTCGTCAAACGGCCCTACCGCCAGATCGACTTCGCCTGTGAGCACCAGCTGTTGAAGGACCTCGGCTGCCTCGGTGCGAATGTCGATGCGTGTTCGGGGAAACTCTGTCAGATGGTTCGCGAGCGTTTTTGACAGGAAGAGATGTTCCACAATCGGGCCAACCCCAAGGCGGATGGTGACCGGTCCGGCTTCGGCCATCGTCGAGATTTGCCGTTCTATTTTAGACAGTTCTGTCACTATTCCGACGGCGCTGGTGGCGACAAAGCTACCGGCGGCCGTCGGGACCATGCCGCGTCGGCTGCGATGAAAAAGAGTTGCGCCGAGCCGGTCCTCCAGGCGCAACAGGAGTTTGCTCAGCGTGGGTTGGGTGGTGTTGAGGGCGTCGGCGGCTTTTTTGATGCTGCCAGTTTCGACAATTGCCCGCACTGCGCTGATTTCCGCCACTTCCAGCATTAGATATTCCAAATATTATCATCAGATAGAAAATTTGTTCATTTTAAGAATACCAGAAAGACCCCCATCTTGTCATCACCAGCGGGGCGCGCCCCGACATAGATGACAGGAGACACCATGATCAGATGTAGCTGTTTGATCCAGGCAGGCCAGATCGCTCAAGGGCAGCAGACAAATCTGGAAGCGGGCCTGGAAAAAATCACCCAAACCTATTTCTCCGACGCCGCCGATGTTGGCTGGACGCAAATTGCGCAAGGCTCTGGCTTTACAGATGCGAAGCCGTCGAAGAGCTCCATCATTTCCATGAGCGTGCCGGCGGACACTGCGCAGGAAACCAGGGTCGATGTTCTGCGTGCGATCTGTGATCTCTGGACGGCGGAGACCGGCTGTCACGTTGATGATGTTGTCGCGACCGCGATGAGTGCCTGACACCTAACTACCATTTCGGGAGAAACCTGATGCCTCTTTATCTCTGTTCAAGTCCAAAGAACCTCATTGCCGAAGAACGCAAGCCTGCGATCGCCAAAGAGTTGACTCATATTCATTGTGATGTGACCGGTGCGCCGTCCAGCTTCGTCCACGTCTTCTTCGTAACACCGGATGATGCAAGCGAAGGGTCAGTGAGTCTTTTCGGTTCTATTCGCGGCGGACGAAGCGATGATCAGAAAACGCAAATCACCTCCCGGATGAGCGAAGCGGTTGCGCGGTTCGTAGATCTTGATCCTGCGTCGGTTTCTATGGGGACGGTGGATGTTCCGGCAAAATGGGCCATGGAGGGCGGCGACATTATGCCGGAACCGGGGGAAGAGGCGGCTTGGTTTGCCGCACACGCTGCCAAGGCGGCTGCATCCTGAGGCGGATTGTGCAGCGCTTAATCAGGCAACATTGCGAGACCCTCAATCTTTGTTGCCGACTTTCTTCTGGTGCCAAAGATAGAGCAGAACAATATGCGCCTAGAGAGGCAATCAAATCGCATGGCCTGGAATGGGGCAATCGAGGCATGTTGGGACAGCGCAGAGTCGACAAATGCGGTGTTTTGCCATTTCGGTTTCCGGCAGATTTGTCAGAACCTTTGCGAGTAGATCCCCGAGCGCCGTGCGCTCGCTAGCGGTGAGCCCTTTGAGGCCCGCTTCCAGCAGATCAAGGCGCTGGTCCATCAGGCGCTGTCGTAGTTTGGTGCCCCTGCGCGTCAGATGTAGCGCTACAGCGCGCCCGTCTGCCGCCTGGCGTCGTTCGACAAGCCCATCCTCTTCCAATCGGTCGATCAAACGCACGGTTCCTGGATGTGAGCGATTGAGCACCTGGCGAAGAATTTCGACGGAGAGACCGGGCGCATATCCAAGTACGACGATTGCCGCTGCCGATTCTCCGGAGCGATCGAAAGTGTCTTTCATGCCGGCTTCGATCCGGTCGGTGATTGCGAGGGCAAGCGCACCGAGAAGGTTTGTCGTGCGGTCCATGTCAGAAATGTATGCATAACGCATAAAATATACAATTGCAGGATTGACGCAGGTATATGCGCTATGCATATACTTTTCATAGATTGATTGTGCAAGGAACAGCGATAATCCCGAAACGTATGAATGAACTGGCCTTTAGCACGGGTACGCCAAGACCCGTTTGGAAATTGCAACCGGTCTGCGAGAGGCCAGCAAGTGCGGGAGGGTCGAGGAAGCGTTCTCGTTTGGACAAGCGGAAACATCTCGTCGCGTTTCAGGCGAACGTGATGCAGAGCGGCGAACCGGACCATGAGTAGGCAGAAACAAGAAGGCATGGCGTTCATTTTGGCCCGAGCGGTGAGCTATTTGAGTTGTACCAGTCTGCTGCCGGGAACAGCCTCCCCATAAAGCGAGCAATCTAGAGGAGAGCGAGATGCTTGATGCCCTGAAATTGAACGATGCGGACTGGGATGCGGACAGTCCGCCCGGTCTTGAGTTCCTGTTCGAAGCGCGTGTGCAGCTTCACCTCCCCGCTATGGAGGTGGGAGAAATGTCTGATGGTAGCCGGGTGATCTTCCGGGTGAAGGGTGGCACTTTCGATGGGCCCCACCTGCGCGGGCGCGTGGTGCCTGACTCGGGCGCGGACTGGATCCGCATACGCCCGGACGGGTCTGGCTTGCTGGACGTTCGTTTCTGTCTGGAGACCCATGACAATGCGTTGCTCTATGTTTACTGGCAAGGTCGGTTCTGGTCAGCGCCCGAGGATGCCGAATACGCGTTTGATGTCGAGAAGCCTGACGACCCGGCTGGAGCGTGGCGGTACTATTTTCGCACAGCGCCGCTATTTGAGACCAGCGACCCGCGCTATAAATGGCTTAACAACATCGTCTCGGTCACCAAATCGCGCACCGGCGATGGTGGCCCCATCCATCGTTGTTTTGCTGTTACATGAAATTCCAGGCTACGTGCCACCGCGCTGTTGAACCAAAGCCGTGGTTGCGCGGCTCGCCGATCTTGATCCTTCGTCGGTCACTATGGGAACGGTGGATGTTCCGGCAAAATGGGCCATGGAGGGCGGCGACATCATGCCGGAACCGGGGGAAGAGGCTGCGTGGTTTGCGGCACACGCTGCCAAGGCGGCTGCGTCCTGAGGGAAGGTTGCGGCCAAGGTGAGGGATCAGCGCTGGTTTAGTTCATCCATGCGTTTTTTGAACTGACGCTGTTCCCAGTCGCCGCCAAAGAACTTGAAGAAGCCGAAGATGGTCAGGCCGTGAAGCAGGACACCACAGCCCCAGCCAAGCGCGACGGTGACGACCCAGAGCCGGTCCGGGTTCAACATGATGTTCAACACATACAGTCCCGGCATGATCAACACATAAGACAGCCAATGCATGTGAAAGCCTTTGAGGCTTTGCACATATTGAATGGCGTCACGCTCGTGGGCCTCTTTCTGTGATGGGTTGTGGGTTAGGTTGTTCATGGTTTCTGGCTCCTGCGTTAAGCGTGTCACGCTTGTTTCAAAAACAGCAGCAAGGCATTTCAGCGATTCCAAGGTCGCTGGGTTTCCACTTTCAATACGCTGGATGGTGCGCACGCTCAGGCCTGCATGTTCTGCGAGCTGTTCCTGCGTCCATCCTTTGTCGAGGCGTCTTTTTTGAATGCTCATGTCTGAATGCTCATGTCTGAATGCTCACGGGGCTACCTTTCCGCTGAGGCTTCATGAGGGCCGGATGTCGCCAGATTTAACCACGACAGGGACCCGCCAGACCACGACATCAACCCGTCAAGCCAATATCTTCGGCGCTGCGTCAGACAATTCTGGCCCGGTGGGCAGGCAGGCCAGTGGCTTTTGACGAAAGCTCAGCTGTTGTCGATTGCCTTCGCTGTTTCAGACACATGTTTCAGAAAGCGGCTGATGGTCTCGCGCTCACTTTCTGAAAAAGGCTGCAAAAGGTCTTCATTGAGGTCTCTCACCTGTCCGGCTGTTCGGGCGACCAGTGCGGTGCCCTGATCCGTGATGAAGGCCCTGTGGACCCGGCTGTCTGTGTCTGATCTTTCCCGCCGCACCAGTCCTTTTGAGACTAAACTGTCTACCAGTCCGGTGAGGCGCGATTGAGACATGCCCGCGCGTTTGGCGATCTTGGAGCTTGGAAGGCCGTCTTCCTGCGCCAACACAAAGAGAATGACCTGATGTGCTGTGGCTATGCCCTCTCGGGCTTTCAGCCGACGGTCCGCGGCTGCGAAGAGCCGACTGTTAGCCTGCTGAATGAGGTGGAAGATGCGCGGCGCTTTTGTCATTGATTTTACTTCAAGGTTGAAATAAAAAGCTTCAACCTTGAAATACCTGCTTCGGATCTCATGCGCAACAGGCTCTTTCATGAACACTGCATCTGTCACAGGAGAAATCCATGATCGCTTCGTCTTTTTATGTTCTGGCCCTGGCGGCAAGTGCACTCTGGTTTACCGCTGCGCTCCGCTATTTTGGATTTCAGCAGTTTGCGGCTGCGAAAGTGATGGTCGCCAAAAGCCAAAGACACTCACCTGTGTTTCCCACCATGGCAGCAGGTATTCGTTTTCTCGGCGGCATGAATGGTTCTTTGGCTCTGCTCTGCTGGATGTTGCTCGGCATCGTCCTGTTGGGTGTGGATCTATTCGCGGATCCGTTTGAGCGCGTGGTCATTCTTGTTGCACTCGCGGCAGCGCATTTCTCCCAGTTTGTCTTCAATGTTCCTGTTCGCAGACAAGGTGGGCGGCAGGTGGATGACTCACTGTGGGATGTTGCGACCGGGCCGATGAATTTCATCTATGTCATGGATGCCGCGCAGATGAGTTTGGCCTTTGCGGCGGCGGTCGTGATCGTTCTTGTTTGACCGTAGTCCCGTGTAGGCCGGTTAGGGGCGTATCAGTGCCGTAACCGCATCTGCTGTTGCTCGGGCAATTTCACTCAGCCTTTCGCGTGAGGTCCCGGCGCGGGCACGGGTTGCCAGATTGAGCAGGGTCCCGCTCGCGAGCTCTGCGGCTGCGGCGATGGCTGCGGGATTAGCACCTGGTGCACGATGGGCAATATGGGCTTTTACAGCCTGATCCATGCCGGCGAGTTGCGCCTGCACCATGGCTTTGATTTCGGGCTCATTCGTCGCTTCCGTCACCGCCGTGGTGAAAACCAGACAGCCTTGGGCCATTTCCTCATCTTTGCCGAGATAAATGTCGAGGGCCGCGCCGTAGAAATTCTGAAGTCCTGTCGGCAGATCCGGTCCGGTTGCCAAGGCCGCAACCGCCTCTGTGGCCATGCGCTGTCCAAATATCTCCAGGGACGCGAGGTACATGGAGAGTTTGTTGCCATAGGCCGCGTAGAGGCTTGGACGGCTCAGCGACGTGGCGGTGGCAAGGTCATCGAGCGACGTTCCTGAGTAACCCTTTGCCCAGAATACTTTCACAATGAGCGCGAGGACCGCGTCCTTGTCGAACTTGCGCGGACGTCCTCTCGCTGTGTTTCTAGCCGCATTTTCCATCATTCTATACCGCTTCGCATATATTTCTTGACCCTGGCTCTCGTTTGCGCATTATTAAGCGGATCAGTACAAAAATAAACCTCTATCTGGGGAGATGCCTATGGGGTGGATAAGAGACGTCAAGATCATGATCGAGGATCTGCAGCGCGTGTCCCCTTTCATGCGGGTCTGGGGGCCTTTGCTCAACGGGCCAATGGTACTCGGTGGGTTGGTTTTTATGTACCGTTTCGAAGCCGTTCTTATTCTCATCACCTGTATGGGATCGGTCCTGGTTGCCGCTCAGATGCATAAGCGGGCACCGTTTACCCGGCTCTCAAGTCTTGTGCATGTGGTCTGGCTGCCGCTCTTTCCTTACCTCGTTCAGGTGCTGACAGAGCGGGGCGTGGTTGATCTTTACAGCGCCTGGCTCGCCTTTGTGACGCTCACGATGGGCATTTGTCTTGCCCTCGATGCCCTCAACATTGCGCTCTATTTCTCAAGCTCAAACAATAAATATGAAGGAGCGGACCGATGACCCTTGCGCAAGATCCCGGCCGGCTGCCGAAGCCTAAGGTTATTGGGCGCATTATTGGCTCTGAACTGAGAGGTGCGCGCCACCGGCTCGCTCTTCGTCTCGGACTCAAGCGCCTCCACGATGTCCTGCCTGAAGACTGGCAGGCGCCGGACAGTGCGCTTGCGACCGAGGCACGCGGATATGCCGAGGAGCTCTGTTCGCCGATGCTGGTTGCCCATTCAGAGCGAACCTATTGTTTTGGGGCTCTTCTGGCCGTCCGGGATGGTCTGAAACTCGACAAAGAGCTCCTTTATCTCGGTTGCATTCTCCATGATCTGGGTTTGAGCGAGACGCACAAAGATGATCCTGGGTCTTTTGAATGGGTCGGGGCAGGATTGGCTAGAACGTTCTGTCTCAATAAAGGATTGGCTGAGAGCAAGGCAGATCTTGTGCATGATGCGATTGCGCTGCATTCCTCGGTTGGTGTGGTCCATAAATGCGCCCCCGAACTCGCATTTGTTCATTTCGGCGCTGGGCTTGATCTTCTTGGGTCGCGTCTTGAAGACGTGCCGAAGACTGACCTTTCCGCAATCCTTGAGCGCTATTCCCGGGACAATTTCTGCTCCGAGTTTGGCAGTTGCCTGCACCATCAAGCGGCGAGCAAACCTGGCTCCCACATTGCCGGGCCGGTCGGTATTGGCTTTGTTGACCGATTAAGAGACCGATTAGACTAGGCACGGCCCCCCTTTCGCGAATTAACCATAATATGGACTTTTGGTCGCCAGCATGTCTTGCAAGGCGTAGGATTTCCCCTGAAAAACGGCGGATTTCTTCATGTTTATGAGAAGTTCGCGCGCCAGTGGGGTTCTGAAGAGTGTTAACGGGGTTGGCCCGCCATTTGGCGTCATGGGCCGTTTTCGCAGTGTGTTTTGGTGTGCTCACCGGGCCGGCAATTGCCGACGCGGGTTTGGGTGCTGGCGCCACGCCAAACTGGGAACCCTGGGTTGAGGCTGGCGGGACTTTGTCCAACCGCAATGACCGTGCAGAAGCGGTTGGCTTCGCGCCGATTGCGCAGAACAATGATCAGCTTCTCTTTGTCGAAGCCCGCGGCAAACTCTTTGAGGGCGGATCGGAAGAAGGCAATTTTGCGCTGGGCTATCGGGAGATGCGCAGCGACGGCTGGAACCTCGGTGTTTGGGGTGGTTACGACATTCGGACGTCGGAAAATGGCAACACGTTTCATCAGATCGCCGGCGGTGTGGAAGCGCTCTCCAAGGACTGGGATGTGCGGCTGAACGGGTATTACCCGCTTGAGGATCAGAAAAGCGTCGGCACCTCATCTTCGACCTCTATGTCTGCAACGGTAACGACCGGCCCAGCATTGAGTCTCGTTGGGTCGCAACTATTCTTTGCCCGCGGTGGGGCCACGACCACAACAACAACGACCACCAGTGCAGGGTTTGATCTTGCTGCCTGGGGTGTCGATGGCGAAGTTGGCCGCCGCGCGCCATTGGAAGAATGGTTCGACTGGGTTCAGCCTGTTGAAGAGGGTGTTGATCTTTTCGATCACGAAGCCCGGATCTTTCTTGGCGGCTTCTATTTCGACAATTCGCTCTTTCCGGACGCCATCTGGGGCCCGCGGCTGCGCGCCGAGTGGCGGCTCAATGATGTGTTTGGCGGACTGCCAGGTTCGCGCCTTACGTTTGAAATGGAAGCGCAACATGATGATGTGCGCAAAGAGCAGTTCGAAGTTGGTGTGAGGCTCCGCATTCCGCTGGGATCTCACAATCGCTCGAACCGGGTGCGTGTGTCGCAGTCTGCAAGAATGATGGAAGCGCTGGAGCGGGACACAGATATTGTGACGCGCAGTCGTTCCGGTTCGACGGTTACGAGCATGACGTCGGTCGATTTGCCAACAACGCTTGAGCCCGTAAAAGACGCAAATACCAATGTTGATCTGGACCAGGTTGTCTTTGTGGATACGCCGGGCACCAGCCAGGCGCAGGTAACAGCAGCGGGTGGCAACAGTCTCATTGTGCTGCAGGGTGAGAATGGGACGTTCGGTCAAACCATTCTAGAAGCTGATCAATCCATTGTTGGAGGAACGCAGGGCATTCTCGTCGAGGGCCGCACGACGGGTGTGCAGGATACTTATCTTGCACCCGGCGCTGCGGCTACTATCCACGTCCTCGCAGAAGCCGATGCGGTTCGGGTGGCGAATAACAGTCACGTGACGGGTCTCACAATCAGCAGTGATGGGTCCGCAGCGACGGATGGTATCCACATTCCAAATGCTGTGACAAACGTCTATATCGATAACAATGTTCTGCAGAACCTGGGTGGTCGCGGATTGGAAGTTGATGCGAACGCCCAATTTACGTTCACGAATAACAGGCTCACAGACCAGGGGGTCTTCAGCGCCTTTGATATGGGGACCAATGTCACCGCGGTGATCACCGACAACATATTCAGCAATATTACGCGGACGACACTTGAGGTGCGGGCGAATTCAACACTGACTTACACAGACAATGATCATCAAGGAACTGCTGCCACCGGCGGCGGGTCGGTTTTCCGCTTTGGCGGCGGTGCAGGCGCAACAAATGTTTTGGATGGCTCAGGCAACCTGAACAATCTGACCAATGCGCCAACGGTCTGTCAGACAAATGGCGCTGCGTCGTTCACAGGCACGATTGACTTTGGCGGCGTTGCGCTGACAGACAATGTGCTGCCGTGTAACTGATCCCAGCGCGGCTGGACCCCGTCGGCGGAGTCAGACTTTTTCGGGCAAGACAAACGCAAGCGACACTTGGTCAGCGGCTTGTTCAATAGCATCTAGATCAGCCGGGTTGACCAACAGGCCCCGAAGGCAAAAGCGAGCGGTCGCCCGCGCCGCTGTTTCCGGTGGCGTTACCGCCGCAACCTCCTGGGCGATGATGCTTGTTTCGGTCAGCTGAAACACCTGTTCAGCAGAGAGTGCCGGCAGGTCGCACCGCAACGCCCCAGCCTCTTGTCCAGCCTCTATCAATGAGCGGTAGTGCGCGACCATGTTTGCCCTGGTTTCCCGAGCAGGCTCAAAACCCGGCTTGGCCAGTTCGGGCAGATAAAAGATCGCGGGAAAATCCCTGTCTGCTGAGGCAACGGCGATCACCTCTTCCATGATGGATTTAAACAGGGCGACTTCTGGCGACAGGTTGCGCTTGCCGAGCTCGGCGTAAAAGGTCATGGACGGGGCTGCGGCGAAGCCCAACAGTTCATTGAGCAGTACATCTTTTGTTGGAAAGAGATTGAACACGGAGGCCGGTGCGGCCTTCAGCTCTGCGGCGATTTTTCGAATGCTGGCACCGGCATAGCCATCCTGCGCGATGTGTTTTGCGGCGACCAAAAAGACAGCTTCTTTGGTCAGCTGCGGTTTGCCGTCGGCCCGTGGGCGGCCCACTGGGCGTCTAACTTTTTTTGCAGCTGGTTTTTCGTTTGTTTCGGCCATACCCCAATTTATTGCAGAAAACTGCCAATGTCTAATTTATTTCATCTGGTAAAAATTAATTGACTCTTTGCCCGATGCGGATTTATGGTGTTTCCGATTTCATTGGCGGATCAGCCGCTATCGAAGGGGAGGTCTCTCATGTCGACTATTTTGATTACCGGATGTTCCAGGCCCACCGGCTTTGGACAACTCACCGCGAAGGCATTTGCCTCTGCTGGTCACACCGTCTTTGCGACGATGCGTGGCGCCGAGCGCGGACAAAGTCTGCTGGATTGGGCGGAGAAGGAAGGGGTCGATTTGCACGTGCTGGAGCAGGACGTCAATGACCCCGCTTCAAACCGTGATGTGGTCGCTGAGACCATCAAACGGTCAGGACGGCTTGATGTGCTGGTCAATAATGTTGGGATGAGCAGTTTCGGCGCGCTGGAAACGCTGCATGATGCGCATATCCGTCAAACGATGGAAACGAACTTTTTCAGTGCTGTCGATCTCACCCGAGCTGTTTTGCCGGAGATGCGAAAGCAGCGGAAAGGTCGCGTCCTCTTTGTCACCTCCATGGCCGGTGTCACCGGCATTCCTGGTGAGTCTGTCTATTGCGCCAGCAAATTCGCATTGGAGGGGCTCGCGGAGTCGCTTGCCTTCGAGGTGGAGCGATTTGGCATTCAGGTCAGCACGATCCGGCCCGCTTTCTTCAATACGGGCATGAGCATGCACAATACGGATGCGTCGAGCTTCTATTCCACGGAAACCGAGTATGACGCGTTTAATGAGCGTGTCGTTGCCTCAACATCGGAGGGGGAGGTTGCCGGTGAGGACCCGCGGCTCGTCGCGGAAACGATCCTTGAAGCGGCCACAACGTCTTCGCCGAAGTTGCGCTGGGAGCCGGGTGTTGCCGCCCCGGAACTGAAAGCCGCGCGGGCTGCTGCCACAGATGAAGAGTGGCGCGGCTATGTCATGGAAGAGTTGGGCCTTGCCGACTGGCTTAAACCTGCTGCCTAAGGAGACAGATTATGAACACACATTCCTTCACCCTTTCTGGCACCCTTCCCGGTCTCTCAGCGGACGAGCTCGCGCGTGTCTCTGCCCCCCTCGAAGACGCCTGGACACTCCCAACCGGCGCCTATACGGACCCTGATCTCTATGAGCTTGAGATTGAGCGCATTATGCGCAAAAGCTGGTTGCCTGTTGGGCGGGTGGATCAGGTGCCAAACCCTGGCGATTATATCTGCTTCACCCTCTACGATCAGCCCTTGATGTTGGTGCGCGGAACGGATGGAAATGTGCGTGTGATGTCACGGGTCTGCCTGCACCGCGCTGCCCCCATTGCGGAAGGGGAGGGAAACCGCAAACTCTTTTCCTGTCCTTATCATGCGTGGAGCTATGCGACGGACGGGCAGCTCGTCCGGGCGCCCCTCATGGAGGGGGCGGAAGGGTTTGATGAAAAATCCTGCAAGCTTCCGGAACTGCGAACAGAGATTTGGGAAGGCTTTGTCCTGGTCAATTTCAATGATGATGCGGAGCCCTTCACGCCTCAGGTGGCAACCTTTCAGAAGACGTTTTCCAACTACAAATTCGAAGACATGGTCATCATCAAGACGCTTGAGTTTGACAGCCCGTGGAACTGGAAAGTGCTCGTCGAAAACTTTATGGAGGCGTATCACCACATTGCAATCCATAAGACAACGTTCGAGCCTGTCTATCCGGCGAAGGACTCCAAGATTCCAGATGCAGATGGGCCCTACTCCATCCTTCATATGCCGTCAATTGAGCCGCATGCGGATGATCCGGACGGACTTCCGCTGATTGAGGGATTAGAGGAGTGGCAAAAGAAGGACCTGCTGGCGACGGTTTTGTTTCCCAATTTCCTGCTCGCCTTTCAGGGGACCTCTGCGACCTGGTACCAGATCACGCCGGCGAGCGTTGACCGCTTTCATCTCAAGATTCATTTCATGGTGCCAAAGTCATCCGCTGAGCTGCCCAACATTGATGAAATCGCGGAGGGAGCAGGTGCGCTTCTTTCCGTGATCCACCATGAAGACATTGAGGCGAATGATATGGTCTGGGAGGGTCTCAAGGCGCCGCTCACATCGCAAGGTCGTTTGTCACCGCTGGAGCGTTCCATCTGGCAGCTCAACCAATGGTGGCTCGAGAAAATGAATGCCGCCGTCGGATGATTTGGACGCTGTTTTAGAAAACCCAATTGTCAAGGACAAGCACATGCCCGATACGCAAGATACCTATGCCTCGAATGTACCCTCGCACGCCTCTGCACTCAGTGACGTCAATCATCAGCCCTATCTATTGACGACCAATCGTCACAAGGGACCAGAAATAAGAAACGCCCTTCCGGGCGTGCACGTCACGCCCTGCTTCATTGATACTGAAAACGGATTGTGGGTTTTGTATTCACGGTTCGAGGCCGGAACGCTGTTGCCGAAACATTACCATACCGGCACCGTTCATTTTTATACAACGGCGGGTTCGTGGGCCTATGTCGAATATCCAGATGATGTGCAAACAGAAGGAAGTTATCTGTACGAGCCGGGCGGCTCGATCCATACATTTGAAAGTAAAGAGGGCGCCGAGGGCTTCATGGTCGTAAACGGCGCCAACGTGAATTTTGATGTCGACGGGCAGTTTATGAACATCATGGACGCGGCTTGGATCGAAAATGTCCTCATAAGGGTTGCAAAAGAGACCGGTCAAAAGCTGCCGCGGTACATCAGACCGCAGGCCATGGCGGATTTTTCAGACTGCTAATTGGATCTCGCTTGGAGGCGCGCGCAGCGGGTTTTACCGATATGGCGCGAGAAGCTCATAAGTCAGGCGCGGCGGATCGGTTTGTCCTTTTTGGAGACAAAGATGATACTTGAAGACAAAACAGTTCTTGTGACCGGTGGAACCGCCGGCATCGGCCGAGAGACCGCGCGCCTGATGAAAGCAAAGGGTGCGCAGGTTACATTGACCGGGCGAGATCATGACCGTCTCGCTGCAATGCAGGATGAAGGCTTTGCCGTCATCGTAGCCGACTTGTCCAGCGCCGACGGCGTTGACCGCCTGCTTGCAGAGTGGGGACAGAAAAGGCTTGATATTCTGGTCAACAATGCCGGTCAGTTGGTCGACTATGATTTTCGCGAAAGCGCACCGAAGTCAGACGATGTAGATGCATGCATTTATGCGAACTTGAACGCGCCAATTCGGCTGATCACTGGCCTGATGGCACAATTGCAAGCCAGTCAGCAGGCTGAAATCGTGAATGTGACATCTGCGCTTGCGATAGCGCCGACAGCCCGCATGCCTGTTTATTGTGCATCCAAAGCGGCGTTACGGTCCTTTTCACTCGGCCTACGTGAACAACTCAGGTCGACAAATGTCCGGGTTGTGGAGGTACTGCCGCCACTGGTCGCAACACAGATGAATGACCATCTGTCAAACAAGATGATGCTGCCGGGGGAATGCGCCCGGAAAATTGTTGCCGGGATAGAGCGTGATTGTGACGAGATAAATGTCGGGGCGACAAATTTGCTCCGCCTGGCGGAGCATGTATCCCCAGTACTCGCCCGGAAGTTGACCATAGACTTCTGATGTTTCGACGAATGTGCCCCCTTGTGAGCATCCTTCGTGATCAGGAGAACTGGGAATGGGACCGCTTTTGGATGGACGGGATGAACAGTGATGATTGAACCATTTCAATATGCCGATTGGGTTGGTGCAGCGGGAGTGTTTTTGCTTTTGCTCGCATTTACCCTGAACCTGTTTGACATGCTTGACCTAAGTTCATTGGGCTACAGTTTGGCAAACTTTGTCGGCGCATCACTTGCGACCTATGCCTCGTGGCTCATCGCCTACATGCCTTTTGTCGTTCTCGAGGGTGTCTGGGCCTGCGTCTCTCTGATCGCTGTCTTTCGCGTGATGCGCCAACCAAAGACTGCACCGTCGCCCTAGCCGCACCTAAATCAGTTGCGTTTTGGAATATGGTTGGCTTCGATGCGAATGCCGTCCGGATCTTCGAAGAGACAGGAATACATGCCTGGAAACCAGTCATCCTGTGGGGCAGGTTCGCGCACGATGCGCGCGCCGATTTCTGACGCGAAGCTGGCGAGGGCGTCAACGTCTTCGCGGCTTTCCATGGACAGGCAATAGTGATGCAGCCCGGCGCGCCCCTGGTCAAAGGGCAGGTCGGCATTTTCTTCACTACATGCCTGGCTTGCGCTTGTGAGCTTCCAGGGCGGCGTTGCCGTAAATGCCAAAATGGTCGAGGCGAGCGCTTTTGGCGCGTCGTGGGGAACGAATGTCTTTGCGTCAGGGATTTCAGCCAGAAAGGCATTGTCGCCAATGGCAGCGGTGAGCCTGCGTGCCAGATCCATTGAAAACAGTTCATCTTCTGACCCCCAGGCCAGCAGAACGGATGTTCCGGCACTCTTCAGTTCGCCGGGTAGCGCCAGTGTCAGCCTGGCATCTATGGAGCGCAGCAGCTTTTTGACATCCCTGCGCACGCCGGACGAGACTGCCATGGGACGAACCCAATCCTTGAGTTGGGCATCGGGCAGCGGCGCTTTTGCGAATGCTGCGAAAGATGTCTCATGGCGTCGCAGTGGTCCTACATGGTGCATAAGTTTCGCAAGCGTCCAGGTTGCGAGAGGTACCCGCGGCAGCCAGGTGAGATATTCGAAGCCCTTTGCAGGACAGACTTCCAGTGCGTCGCAGTTTGTCAGCACCAGGCGAGAGACCCGTTCAGTGTGCCGGGCTGCCACAATCTGCGCGATGACACCGCCGAAATCGAGACCCACAAGGGTCACGTCATTGAGATCCAGTTCTTCGAGAAAGTCTGCGATCAGCTGGGCGACGCCGGTCAATGACAGGTCAGCCTCTTTGTTGAGCGGTGTTTTGTGTGCGCCGAGCGGGAGTTCAGGCACGATACATCGCCGATGAGAGGTCAGGCGTTCGATCGTCTTGTCCCAAATCGTTCCGTTCAAGAAAAGGCCGTGCACAAAGATGATGGGTGGGCCAGCCCCAACACCGCGATAGGTCACGCGCCCCTGGGGCAGGGTGACCGTCTTGTTGTCACTGCTGTTCATGACACCTCCTTCCGCTGAAATTCTCAAATCTTTCAAAGTAACCAGTGGTTACATAAAGGCGATGTTGTATAAGATCAAGGGCTGTGATTGAAAACTTGCGCTGGAGACAGGATTGCCAGGAAAAGCCAAAGCCACCTACCATCATGGAGATCTGCGCGAGGCGCTTCTCCGTGAGGCGCCCGGGTGCATTGCCGAACATGGGCTTGAGAAATTTACGCTGCGCGGCCTCGCGCGCGATCTGGGTGTGACCCACGGTGCTGTCTACCGGCATTTCTCAGACAAGCGCGAATTGCTGGTAGCCCTTGCGCTTGCGGGTCATGAAGATTTTGCGCAGACGCTCTGTGCCGCTGCATCAGACGAAGGTGATGTTGAGAGGGTCATAAAACTGACTTCGCGTGCCTATGTGCGATGGGCGCTGGCCAATGACAGTATCTATGCGATCATGTTCGGTCCGCGGCTCAATGAAGATGGACGTCATCCGGAGCTCGAAAGCGCCATTGAGAAAACCTTCCGCGCTGTTGATGCGCTGTTCGAACAACACTCACTTTCCAAGGCGCGCGCGCGGCACTTGTCTGTTTCCCTGATGACGCAATTGCATGGATTTTGTGATCTTGTGCGGCTACGGCGCATCCGCGTGCGGGGTGCCAAAGCGGCTGAGGCCTATTTGATGCAATCGATTGAGCCGCTTGTCCGCGGGCTATGCGCTGAACTGGACTAATATTCGGCGATTGTTTGCCTTTCGACAATTTGTCACAAAGTTTTTATCTTGGCCCATAACTGCCAGTTTTTGTCAGGAGTCTGGCAATTGGCTCTGGCGTTTCACTCTGAGTGCGGTACGGTCTGTTTCTGAACCGGCCGGGTGCGATCTTTTGATCTCGTTCGGTGCCGTCCAAATCCCATATTTACCTGACCCTCTGAAAGGGAGAATGGTGGGGAGGAGAGAAGAGTGGCAGACCAAGAGACTGTATCGGAAGACGGGGCTGCAGGCATAATGCCACCCGGGTCGCGCACGGAAACCAGTTTTCAAAAGCCGTTGGCCTTCGTTTCCGCAGGTCAAAAAATCTCTGTTCTTCTCAATGGCATGGTCATCGCTGACAGTTCAGATGTGATCATCGTTCATGAGAAGGGTCATAAGCCGACGCTCTATTTTCCCCGTGGCGATGTGGCGATGGACCTCGCACGCCCCATGGAACAAAGCACTCATTGCCCGCGCAAAGGGGATGCGTCCTATTTCGAGTTTGAAGGCGCTAAAGGCCCAGCGGTTGCTTGGTCCTATGAAGACCCCATCCCAGAAGCGGCCGTCTTAAAAGACTATCTCGCTTTCTACCCCGACAATCTCGAGTTCAACAGAGAATCCTGACATGACATCTTCTTCATCGACCCCGCTCAAGGGGAGCGTGTCGATTGCGCTTGGCGATTACGCGCTCGTACGATCTCAGTCCCTGGCGCTTACCGATCACTTAAGTGATGCAGAAGCGACGGTTCAGTCCATGGAAGATGCAAGTCCTGCGAAGTGGCATCTTGCACATACAACATGGTTCTTTGAGACTTTTGTCCTTGAACCGAACGTGTCCGACTACACGCTCTTTGATGACAAGTACTGTTACCTGTTCAACTCTTATTATGACGCGGTCGGTGAGCGGCACCCGCGTCCGCGCCGTGGCATGCTGGCGCGTCCGACCCTTGATGAGGTCCGTGACTATCGTGCACATGTGGATGAGGCGATGGAGACCCTTTTGGCCAGCACACTTTCGCCCGAGCTTGCCACGCTGATTGAACTTGGGCTTCATCATGAGCAGCAACATCAGGAGCTTTTGCTTACAGATATTCTGCATCTGTTTGCGCAGAACCCATTGCGTCCGGCCTTTGCGCCGGCTGTTCCATTGGAGATGACAAACAAGGGTACTGGTGATGCAGGTTGGGTCTCGTTTGATGGCGGGCGTTTGCCACTGGGCGCCAGCGGCGATGGCTTTAGGTTTGACTGCGAAGGGCCGTGCCATGAAGTGCTGGTGCAACCTTTTGAATTGGCGACCCGTGCAGTCACCAATCGCGAGTGGATCACGTTCATGGAGGCTGGCGGCTATCGCGATCCACAATATTGGCTGTCGGATGGGCTTGCGATCGCCACGGAGCGTGAATGGCATGCGCCACTTTACTGGTACCAACAGGATGACATCTGGTGGTCTCTCACATTGCGGGGGCCGCAGCCTGTCCATCTGGATGCGCCCGTTGCCCATGTGAGCTTCTATGAGGCAGATGCCTTTGCAACTTGGGCGGGAATGCGACTGCCGAGCGAAGCTGAATGGGAACACGCCGCAGGTGATGTTGAGATTGAGGGCAATTTCGCGTCCTCCAATATGTTACGGCCCCGTCCACAGGACGCATCCGCAGGCGATCTTGCGGGTCTGTACGGTGATGTTTGGGAGTGGACGGGTAGTCCTTTCACGTCTTACCCCGGTTTCAAACCCGCGTCAGGTGCGGTCGGTGAATATAACGGGAAGTTCATGAGCGGACAGATGGTGCTTCGTGGCGGGTCTTGCGCCACGCCAGGCGGTCATATGCGCGCGACCTATCGTAACTTTTTTCATCCGGATAAGCGTTGGCAGTTTTCCGGCCTCAGACTTGCGAGGGATGCGGCATAATGTTGGATACAGTAAAAGTCACGAATGCTGAATTTGCCGCTGATGTTCTTGAGGGGCTTGGGCTTCCGCAAAAGACGCTGCCCTGCCGCTGGCTCTATGACGAACGCGGCTCTCAATTGTTTGAAGAAATTACGGATCTGCCGGAATATTATCCGACCCGAACAGAGACCAAGATTTTGGAAGGCTGCAGGAGAGAGGTTGCAGCGGCAGCTGGAAGCGGCGCCACTCTCGTAGAGTATGGGTCCGGCGCTTCCGTTAAAACACGTTTGTTGCTTGACACGTTTGACGCGCTGCATTGCTATGTGCCGATCGACGTGTCCGCGTCCTTCTTGGAGGAGACGGCTGACCAGTTGCGTCGCGACTATCCTTCTCTCTCGATCAAATCTATTGTCGGTGATTTTCTCTCTCCGATTTCCGTTCCGTCGAATGCGCGAGGTGCTGGGCGCACGGTTGGCTTTTTTCCGGGCTCGACCATTGGTAATTTGTCGAATGCAGAAATTTCTGACTTCTTCCAACGCGCCCGACAGGATTTGGGAGACGGCGCATCCTTCGTGCTTGGCGCAGACCTGAAGAAGGATGTGGCTCGCCTTATCCCCGCTTATGATGATGCAGCCGGTGTGACGGCGGCATTCAACCTCAATATTCTCAAACGCATCAACCGAGAGCTTGAGGGCTCCTTTACCCTTGATCAGTTTGCGCATGAAGCCCGCTGGAATGAAGACGCTTCCCGGGTTGAAATGCATCTGGTTAGCCAGATGGATCAGACGGTGACGGTGGCCGATACCAAAATTGGGTTTGCTGAAGGCGAGACCATTCACACGGAAAATTCCCGCAAGTTCGCGATCGATGAATTGGTGCAATTGGCTGAAGCACAAGGCTGGACCCTGTCTCAGTCATGGATGGATGATGAGAAGCTCTTCAGTGTTGTGATGTTGGATGCTGCCTAGAGCCCAGTTTGTTAGAATTAAAACCGGACTCTAGCTACTTTGTTTCGACGCGTTTCCGCTCGGTGAAGTGTTTGCACTTAACCTGGCAACGCTCTAAGGCATTTCAAATCCTTTGACGCTGATCACATGGCCGTTCGACGCGGCTTTGCGGAACGGCAGAATTGCCTGGTAGGCGTCTGAATTGTACCAGGCGTCGAGTTTTTCAGCTGAGGGAAAGCGAATAAGCACGATCCGTCCTTTGGGTGCTTTGCCCTCTAGTATATTGGGCGCCTCGTCGACGGCAAGGATCTCCGCACCAAATGGGGCCAGGGCTTCCATGAACCCCGCTTCATATTTCGCGTAATGCTCCCGGTCCTTAATCTCAACAAATGCCATTGCGTAGACGGTCATGGTCTCAACCCTTCCTGTGATTTCTGCTGTATTTAGAGTGCCTTAGGTCATGTCCTTGAGGAAAGAGCCAATCCCCAATCTAATAAAGAAAGAAAAATCTTGAATTATTCGAAGGGTTCGAATAAATAAAGAAAAAACTTTCAAAAGGAACGCTCCATGTCTGAGGCTCAGTACAACCTGCTTGATCCCGCTCTTGACCCGCTGCGCACCTTAGGGCCCCATCTCAAAAATGGGTTCATTAATCATGCGCCGATGGCGGCAGAAGCACTTGTGGCCATGGGGCAGGGCGCCTTGGCAAAAAGCTGGGTGAAGGCGAACCGGGGTAATATCCTCCCAGCGAATGATAGCGCGCCGCTTGACGTTTCGGAGTTGGAGGGTGCGGTTGGTGATCCCCGTCGGCAGGATGCCTGGCGCTCCTTTTTCCACCACCGTCTCGTCCGCGGACCCTGGGAGCCTGTGTTGGATCAGTGGGCGGATCGATTGGCGCCGGGCCTCTTCGCGGCGGCGGCGCACGGGATCATTCGGGTTGGCCATGGGGTGCGTGCGCTCCGCGTTGAAGACACGCCCCTTCGACGACGGGAACTTGCCGAGGGTCTTGCCCTCTGGGCGGGCTCCTATCAGCCATTGGTTACGCATCGGGTCGACGACAGCCCGACATTTTCTCCAAAAGAAGCACTGGCGAAGGTTCCGCTGGTGCCGCTTACGCACCGGCGCAATGAGGGCGCGATCACGACGGCTCTTGAGCAGCTCCCTCACGCGCAGGGATTTGCTGAGGTCATTTCTCTGGTCGATGTGTCAGGTGATCTGCCCGCCCTTGCAAACGAGATTGCGTCGGAGTTTGCGCAGGTGTTTCTCGATCGGGTTCACACGCCCCTTACTGCGATTGTTTTTACTCATGCGATCACGGGTGTTGCGGCTATTCTCAACATTGCGCCAAATGTGAAAGAAGAAACGGCCCGCAAACTTTTGTCCTATGGCTGGCAGACGGCGGCGGGATTGCATTCGGCCTATTCGGAGTTTCCAGCGCCCGGTCCCGGCGTTTTGCCGCCTGACTCTCCTAACGAGATTCCCGTTCATGCGGCCCAGCATGGGGATGATCACGTGATTAAACTTTCTGAAGCCTGCCTTCGGTTCTATGAGGCGACGGGGGATGAGCGCTTCCTGATGGTGCCTGGTCACGCCCGCGCCATGCTTCCTGAAAACCCTGTTTGCGCCTTGCGGGAGAAGTAGATGGCTATCACCTTTCCCATTCTCATCCGACTGGGAGCGATCGCCGCCCTTGTTGGGGGGACACTGCGATTTGGCTCGAGCTTCATCCCCTGGGTAGAAGGTTCCGGCCCTCTCGAAAGTCTCTACTTCGTCACCGATATTGCCCTGCTTTTTGGACTGTTCACCATCTATCTGGCACGCGCCGATCGGCTGGGATTGCTCGGCCTGGTCGGCTTTGCTATCGCGGCGGTTGGCCAGGCAGCGATCATCGGGCCTGACCATGTTCCCTTTGGTATTGATGTTTACGGGCTTGGCGTTCAGCTGATCGTCGGAGGTCTGTTCCTGTTGGGTATAGAGCTGTTGCGCAAGGGCGCCTATCCGGTCTGGGTAACAGGCTTCTGGATCGCGGTTCCCGTTGTCAGTCTCGGTCTCGGCGTGCTTGACCCAACCCCTTATGGTTGGGGTTACTTTCTCGGCGGCATTCTCTTCAGTTTGGGTTTTGTTGCCGCGGGCTTGATGCTTCTGCGCAGCTCGATGCCGACTAGAAGGTAATGCGCAGGCCTGCTGTCGCTTGCTTGGAGTGTCCTTCCCCTGAGAGGGAGGCACTTCCGTCTGCCCGAGCAAAGATGGAGAAACCATCCCCAAGGTGCGCTGTTGCACCGGCGCCAAAGGTTGCCCGTGTATCATCTCTGTCTGTTGCAAAGCTCACGGTATTGGCTGTGAGGCTGTTGCCGCCTAGCAGATCATGCTCGATACCTACCTCTGCTGACAGGTTGAGCATGCGGTTGCCCCTCAGGTCGAGGTCCAGACCGCTGATCATGCCAGCCTCCAGAAGCATGCTGTCGCTTTCTACAAAGTCGACCGCAATGCCGGACGCATCGGTGAAGCCATCAATGTCGCTGTCGATATAGGTGAGCGATGCGCGAGGAGTGACCGTCCACTGGTCGGTTTCACCTGCGACATGAAACTGATGGCCGACCTGAAGACCTGCCGTATAGGTGTAAGCGTCAGTGTCTGCCACACCGGCAATGCCAGGGCGGTCGATATCAACTTCATAGCGAGTGAGTGTGGCCAGTGCTTCTGCGAACAGGCCACCGCCTGCTGTCCAATAGGCACTGACGCCCGCGCCATAGCCGCTTGCTGCAAAGGTCGACCCATTGCCATTGGTCACAGACGTATCGGTGGAGGTGTGCTGCACGAGGCCACCGATGCTGAAGCTGCCCGGCAGATCCGTATCTAGAACAAAATCATATCCAGCCTGAACGAACCGGTCCCGGCTCTCGTATTGGTTGGCGCCGGTGAACTCTTCCGACCCACTGACATACCCGCCACGCAGCCAGGCGCCCGTCTTTACCTGTTGAAGGCCTTCAACATGCCCCCAACGCTTTTGCGCCCAGGGCATCTGATCGCGCGCGAACCCAGAAAGGGCCAGTGGCAATGCCTGGTAAGCTGGTATCTGCGTTGCGACAGCTGACGATTGCAAGTACCAGTTCTGGCCGTCTGCCTGGTTCAGCTCATATTCGAAGATGCCCCCAACAACCGGGCTCGCGAGCGCGAACGCATCACCTGCAGACCCGGCGCCACGCACTTCAACAACGCGAATGCCATCGGTCGCCCCTGTGCCTGTTAGAGCCCCTGTGCCGCCCGCATTGGTGATGGTGATGGCCGTTGCCCCGCCAGCACCTGTGGTGACGGTATCAAGAATGAGGACGTCTGTTGTATCGACGGCGCCATTGTCCAGAACAGTGTCGAGATGAAGCTGCCCGCCATTGGAGATGAAGTTGGATGTTCCGCCGAGGCCCGGCACGTTGAGGCTAGTGATGGCGAGCACATCGCCAGCAACAGGACCTGTGCCGCCCGTCTCCGCATCAGCCAGGGTGAGTATGCCGGAGTTGATAAAGGTCTCCAGGTCAACAATGTGGCCCTGTTCAATACCTTCATTTGTCAAAGAAAGTGCCGCTGACCCGGTGGCGAAAGTTTCGTTGGCGGTGTTGAAAGCAGTGGCTCCCGTCACCGTGGAAACGCGCACCGTACCCGTTGCGGCATTGTTGAAGGTGTCATTGCCTGCGCCAAAGATGACCACGCCGACGGCTTCTGTATCTCGTGTGCCGTCACCATTCGAATCTGTGAACCTTCGCAGATTGATGCTGTTAGACGAGAGGTTGTTGATCGTATCATCGTTCCCGCTGAGCGTAATTCGCCCGGTGATCGTGCCACTATTGTAGATCGTTGTTGCGCCAGCGCCAGCGGTTTCGATGGCATAGTCAGACATGGAGCCGACAGACCCGGTCCCACTGATGGTGATCGTCGTCGCCGTGCTGGCATTTACGTCAATCCCAGCTCCAGCGCCGGAAGTTGATCCGCCGAGCACCGCACCGTTCACATTGATTTCGGCAGTGCCTCCAGCGGTCACGCGGATCGCGTCATTGTTTACACCCGTCGCATTCACATTGTTGACGGTCACGACGGCACTGGCGCCGGCTCCTGTGAAGGCTTCAATGCCTTCGTCACCTGTGGTCACGGTGCCCGTTGTTGTGACGGTCACGCCGGTTTGGCCATAGGTGTTGATGCCATCATCGATTGCGGTAATGTTGGTCGCTGTGATTGTTGAGCTACCGGTATACGAATAGGCTTGAATACCGTCAGCGTCGCCAGCCCCTGTTGTCGTCACTGTGCCGTTGGCGGTTATGTTGACGTTCGCAGGCCCTGCCGCAAAAATGGCATCGGACGCAGCGCCGGTCGATGTGACCGCACCGTTTGTTGTGACGGTGATAGTGCCACCGCCTGCATAGGCGCCAATGGCTGTGTTCACCGCTGCCACATCACCGTTGGTGGTGACTGTGTTTCCGGTCGCGCCATAGGAGTAGATGCCATATGTCCCGGCACTTACATTGTTAACCGTGACGTTTGCGCTGCTTCCGGTTGAATATGCATAGACACCGAGTCCACCTGTCGTAATGGTGCCTGTGTCCGTCACGCTAACTCCGCCCGAAGTAAGGCCAGCGAGAATGCCGTTTGATCCAGCGCCTGTGGCAGCCACCCCATTTGAGGAAACCGTAATGCTGCCTGTTGCCGAGAACGCATAAATTCCGAAGACACCAGCTCCAGTGGCGGTTATTTGTTCACCAGCACTGATGTTTGTGTTTCCAAACTGGGAACCCGCAGCGATGCCAAAATTCGACGTTGAAATTGCACCGGTGGTTGTAACGTTCACATCGCCCGAACCAGCGCCAATAGAGAACGCGCGCACACCATACCCATTGACCGCGGACACACCTGATGTGGTGATATCAATTGTGCCACCGTTGTTTTGAACATAGATCCCGGAGGTTGCACCTCCGGCGGTCACGGTCACCTGGCCGGCATTGATGGTAGTTGCACCGCCATTGTTGACAGCCACGATACCTGTGCCACCGATGCCAGATGTAGAAATTGACCCGGCCGAGGTAATGGTCAGCGCATTGCCACCAGCTGTATAGGTCCCGATGCCAAAAGACCCGTTGCCTGTCGTGTTGATCGTTGTGCCGGTGCTGGTATTGACTGTCACGGAGCCGCTTGAGCTCGCGACGCCAATACCATAGGAGTTTGTGCCCGTTGTATTGATCGAAACGGTGCCTTGCGTGGTCGCCGTCAGGTTTCCACGCGCCACGCCAATCGCACCGTTCGCAACACCAGTTGTATTGTTGGCGGTTGTGGCGATCGTAACGCCGTCTTGCACAATGATCGTGGCGTCATTTACATCGTAATCGATGCCGTTGGTGAAGTTGTTGCCGGCAGGGGTACAGGTTGCGGTGCCACCGGCGGCGATGGCGCCGCATTCATTGGCAGCGTTCGCGGACCTTAGATGTCCATATGCTCCCATCGACAGAAAAGATGTCGATAGCATTAAGGCCAGACGATGACCCGACACTTTGCGGCTTGCATTACTCACAGATACGCCCCCACACCCTACCTAAACTGACGCCCCGACAGCGTATTTCTGCCGGTACCTTATGGTTAGTCACCAGTTAATAGATGAGCCTCATGGGGAGTCAAATTAACACCGCAGAGTGTTGCTCTCTTGGAGGTGCAATTTCCGTTCATGGTTTACGGGTAGACCGAAAGGTCAGTCGGGATCGGCCATGGTAACGGTACCTGCAAATTCCGGCGCCAGCGGACTGACCGCTAACGGACAGCGCACGTCTGGCAGGACAGCAACGTCAAAAAGCTCCCGAATTTCGCCATCCAGGCGCAGCCATTCCACAACATTGCCCGTGGCGAGGTCGATGATCTGGACGCCGCACCAAGGGTCTGCGTCACGCTTTTGCAACTCATCCTCAAGTTCAAGTCCCGCGAAGGATTGGTCGCGGGGAAGAGACAGGGTCGCGATGGCATGATTATTGTGGAAGGCAAGCCCACGAACAAAGCCAGGCAGGAAAGCGACTTCCTCTGCCGCTCCTGTCTGACGGTCAATGCGAACAAGATGACCGCGTCCAGAGTTGAGTGCGTAGAGCTGATTGTTATGAAGCCGCGGTGAGTGCGGCATGGAAAGTTTATCCGTCAGTACACGGTCTTGTTGGACGTCGATGAGGACGCCCCCTTCCCCCCGACGATCGCGCCAGCCACTTACGCTGTCGCTGCGGGAGACAGCGGTGACATATCGCGCCTCACCATTCTCCATGGCGAGGCCATTGAGGTGACAGCGATCTTCTGGTGCGAGTTTGGTGATGAAGGGCGGTTGCCATAGGGGCTTGAATCCGTGAATGGGATCGACGGTGGCTAGGCATGAGTAGGACGTGTTCACGAAGATGATCCGGCCCGAGGGTTCCACGGCAATTTCGTGGGCGTCGACATCGCCGGTTGTCTGTGCGTTTCGCGGCACATAGCAGACATCATATTGGTTGTTTGCGAACTCGCCTTCGCGCAGCATGTTTTCCATGCGCCAGATCTGTGCGTGGGAGGCGAGATAGATGCGTTGTCTCTGGGCGCAGAGACCCATAGCCCTTGGGAAGCCCGTCTGATGAATGGAGAGGCCGCCATTTGGCTGTACACCGACGAAATAGACAATGCCTGACTGATAGGAGGTGAAGACGATCCCAGCGCCATTGTTCGCCAGCCAGCCAGGCAGGTTTCTGGAACAGGAAATCTGTGTTCCAGTGGGTGCGGCCTGTGGTTCATTCGGTGATTGCGGGTCTGGTGTCTCAGGGTCTACGGTCATGTTTCCTCCATAGCAGATTTGCCTGGGAGGCAATAGCGGAGATGGGCGATATGGTAACCACGAGACAGCAGAACATCCCGCAGCCTATGGACGAGGTGAGTGGACCGCCTGTCAGTAATGTTTTGCGTGAGTTGCTGACGCCTCTGGAGTTTGCCAACCTTCTTTTGTTTTGGTGGCGGTTGCCTTTTCATCTTCGCGGCAACGGACAGACGGTGTTGTTGTTGCCGGGGCTCGGCGGCGGTGAGCGGTCCATGGCGATCATTCGGGAATATCTGCGCGTGCTCGGCTATCGCCCCCAGGATTGGGGCTTGGGACGCAATGATGGTCGGGTGATGGACAAACTCCCGCGGGTGAATGAGATGGTTCGCACTCTCGCCAGAGAGGCAGGCGGACCCATTATTCTCATCGGCTGGAGTCTTGGCGGCTATTTCGCGCGGGAGGCGGCGCGGGACAATCCGGCAGATGTCTCCCAGGTCATTACCCTTGGCAGCCCCCTTGTCGGTGGTCCCAAATATACGGCGACCGCCCGCTTCTTTGGGCGGCGTGGACTTGACCATGACGCCATTGAAGCACGCATTGCAGAGCGCTATCGCACGCCTCTCAATGTGCCCGTGACATCTATCTATTCAAAAGGCGATGGGGTGGTGTCCTGGCAGGCGTCTGTCGACGAATGGAGCCCGGCTGCGGAAAATATTGAGGTTTCCACCACCCATTTTGGATTTGGTATTTCACGGGAAGTGTTGACTCATATTGCCGAACGTTTGGCGGTCATCCAGCGCAGATAGCCTGGAAACCTCTGTTTTCTGACGATTTACCTGGCGCTCTGTTCATTTTTGACTGGACCTTAGGCCGTGGGTGAACATCCAAAAGCCTCGCCGGTGCGTAGAAAGTTCCTATATTCGATGCTGCACTGCACAAAGGATAGTTCATGCTGCACCAACCGGTTAAAGACCTGCCTCAGAAGCTTGACGGCATTAAGGGGCCGCGCATCTCCCACTCGTTGCGGGAAATCCTGACACCGCTTGAGCTTGCGAAACTTTCGATCTTCTGGTGGCGTCTGCCGACCCGTCATAGGGGCTTTGGCAAGCCAGTGATCCTGCTGCCGGGCTTTGGTGCAGGCGAACAGTCGATGATCGTCATACGGGAATATCTCCGGTTCCTCGGTTACAAGCCGTTCGACTGGGGCCTTGGGCGAAATGGCGGCGAGGTCGAAGACATGCTCGAGAATTTCTCCGAGATCCTTGCAGCTCGTCATGACGAGGTGGGCGAACCGGTTGCGCTTGTTGGCTGGAGTCTTGGTGGGGTCGTGGCGCGTGAGGCGGCACGGGATAATCCAGATGCGGTTTCACAGGTAGTGACACTTGGCACACCTCTGATTGGTGGGCCGCAATATACAGCCCCTGGTCCGTTCCTCTATTCGCGGGCTGAGAGAGAAGAGATTGAGGCGAAAGTATCTGATCGGTATGCGGTGCCCCTGGATCTGCCGGTCACCTCAATCTACTCCAAGAAAGACGGTATTGTTGCCTGGCAAGCCTCTGTCGATCACTGGAGTCCGGATGTTGAGAATATTGAGGTCGACACGACCCATTTTGGATTTGGGTTTTCTGAGCAGGTATTGACGCTCATCGCAGAAATATTGGGCGGCCATCGACGCCGTTCATGACACCCACAAGGTTATGCCGCGCGTGATGCAGATGGCCCCAAGGGTCAATATGATCCATTGGCTCCATTTGCGGAAGTTCGTGTCAGAGATCTTGTCCAGGACTTTTGTGCCGACTGTGGTTCCGATCATGGCGCAGGGGATGACCATCAGATAAAGCCACCAGGGAAGGGTGGTCAGGTCTCCATTCGCTTCGATCACGACCTGCCTCACCAGAACGCCGAAATATACCAATTTCAACAAGTGACTGAGTGTTTGTGTGACGGCTTTGGTGGCAACGACCTGATGACGGGTGAGGTCTGACTTCACAAAAAAGGCATCGAGCAGGGGCCCGGCTACACCTGCGATAAGATTAATCAGTGTAATGATAAATCCACAGATCATCGGCATGCCCGGTTTGGTGATGTCGAGCGCGAAACGTGCAGGAAGGGCTGCTGCGGCGAAGGGCACGCTGCCTACGCAGATAAAGACCAAGGCTTTGTCGGGAACAAAGGAAATTGCGCTCAAGGCGGCCAGCGACAGAACCGCCCCGACAACATAGAGACCCAAAACCGGCCAGACGATGTGATCGCGGGTGAGAAAAGCGCGGTAGCCATTGGAGACCGCCTGTGTGGTCCCATGGAGCATCATCGCGGAACTGACGGGCAGGACGACCAGGAACATGCCCATCAAAACAATGCCGCCGGCCATCCCAAAAATGCCGGATAAAGTGGCTGTTGCGATAACAGTGAGGGCGATAAGGGCTGTTAGTCCGGCGCTGACCATGGGCTGTCCTTGTGAGCTACTTGGATTACTCTGTTTCTCGTGATTTCCTTATGGGCCTTTTTTTCAGCCATTCAAAACCACTTCTCCTCTTCCTTCTTGTGAGTTAAACTCACATATGTCTGAGATGCCGCTCCAAGTCCTCCCACCCCTCACAGCTCTTCGCAGTTTCGAAGCAGCTGCCCGTCATGGCTCGTTTTCTCGCGCCGCAGACGAGTTATGCGTCACCCATGGTGCGGTTAGTCGACAGGTGAGGGTATTGGAAGATTGGGCGGGTGTGGCTCTCTTTGACAGAGTGGGGAAGAGGGTGGTGCTCACAAATGTAGGGCGTCGCTTCTCAGATAAGGTGAGCAGTGCGTTCGGTGACATTGCAGCGGCTGCGCGGACCTTGCGGGCGGACACAAATTCAACTCGGGTTCTGACACTCAACATTCTGCCAACTTTTGCGATGCGGTGGTTGTTACCCCGCCTTTCAAAGTTCCAGTTTGCCCATCCGCAGATTGAATTGCGGCTCGTGACCTCCGATCAACCATTGGAACGTATCGCGCCAGGTCTGTTCGATGTGGCGGTGCGCCGGCAAAGCGCTCTGGAGCCCGGAGAGTTTCGCACCGGGATTATCTTCACTGAGGATGAGTTGCCGGTGTGCAGTCCAGCCTTTGCCGAAGCACACCCGGTCCGGCAGGCTGCTGAAATAAAATCTCTCCCGCTCCTGGTTGCAGACACGCGGGCGGGGTCCTGGGACCGTTGGTTTGCGGCGGCGGGCGAAAGCAGCGTCAGCAATGATGCGGCGTTTCGACGGTTCGATCACTTCTACCTGGCTCTGCAAGCGGCCATTGATGGACTCGGCTTTGCTCTGGGCCCTCTGCCTTTAATCGAAGAAGATCTCGCCCAAGGCCGTCTGGTGGCGCCACTCTCCGGGCCGAAGCTGTCAGCGGTGCCCTATTGTTGGGCGGTGCGGTCTTCAGAGACGGAAGATCCAGCAGTAACACAATTTATTACCTGGCTAGAGGAAGAGGCACTGAACTTTCGGCGCTCGAGGTAGAGGCCAGGCTAGCCACGCAACCGGTTGACCAGGTCTTTTGCTGTCGCCCTCAATGCCCGGCGGATCGTCTCCATCCATGACAGGATTTTGAAGCGTGTTGGCGCTGCGTCTGTTCTCGCATCGATCAGAATGTCCCCAATCTTGATGGTGTCGTTCCAGAATGAGGTGATCAGGTGGCCGGACACTGCGGAAGAATCCAGACGCTCGATCCAATCGTCCTCCAGCACACTGCGGATCATTTCTTCTTCCAGCAACAAGCCAACGCTCTGCCCTTTATAGGCATCGTCATAGGCACATTTGATTGTAAAGCCGGTGTTGCCAGTGATCAGGGTCAAATTGATTGCGACCGGATTTCCATCAAGGCGCAACACATCTGCACGCGTGATGCTTGTGCCGTTCGTGAGCCCGAAAGCCTCTTTCGCGAAAGCGCGTGTGGCGTCGGTGCAATCGAGGGCCGTGCCTCTGTCTCCCTTCCATCCGGACGCTTCGATTTTCAAAAAGGCATCGATGGCGGTGTCGAGTTCCGGTCCGTTCTCATGAGCTGTCCAGGTTACCTCGCCTAAATCGTCCAACCGTTTGCGGTTTCGTCTCAGGTCTTTTCGACGCTTCTTCGACACATGCTCTTTCATGTGATCGTCGAAGGTGCCTCGTTTGGTCAGGATCGCACGTTCGAAAGGATCGAAGGTTTTTGAGGGAACGCCGCGTTTAGACATCTCGGCTTTTAGCGACGAGTTGACTGCTCCCTCCAGGCTTATGTTTGGAAGAAGCCAGACATCGCCGCCGGTGACCGTTGCCGCCATGGTGTCGAGCACGGCGCATACAGCTTCATGCACCCATCGCTTGTCAATGAGCGGGATGGATGTGGTGGTATAGTCGGTCGTCCAGGCTTTGTTGAGAGAGACGAGCCCGCCCCAATGCAGTCGGTCACTTACGAACGGCCAGAGTGCGACCAGGTTGCTGCCCCTCCGGACTGCGATTGCCTTGAGCGGCCGTTTCTCAATGTGGTTGAGAAGAGCGGTGCAATATTGCCTGCTGTAGTAGGCATTTTCTTCAAGCGCGTTTTCGACCAGCTCCTCCCACTCTGGTCCGAGGGCGAGTAGGCCGGCCCTGTCCAGGATGTGCGTCTGCGTGACGTCAGCTGTCGACACTGCATCTTGCGTGAACGCTTTTGGGGTCAGCGCCATATTCATGAGGTGGCCTCGAAAACGGGTTTGCGGGTTGGAAGCCAGAAGGCGATGTTAAGGCCAAGTCTTCGCTTCACCAGATAGGTCAGAATGAGGCTGCGGGCTGCGACGGATGCCGCTGTTGCGATTGCGGCACCTGCAATACCAAGTGTTGGAATGAGTGTGAAGTTCAGGACAATGTTGAGGATCAGCGCAGCGACACAAGTCGTGGCACAGGCGCGCTCTTCGCCCAACATGTTGAGCAGGTCCTCTCCTGGACCAGCAAAGGCCTGCGCAATGAGGCCGGCCATTAAGATTGCCAGAACCGGCATCGCGCCGTCAAACCCTTCGCCAAACAGATCCAGCAGGAAAGGGGCCGCAAGGTAGATCACCAAGGCCGCACCGACGGATGCGATTAAGGTGAGGCGCGTTGTGGTCCGCGCCAGCAAGTTTAGGGCGTTCGCATCGCCTAGCGCGTTGAGCGCCGTGAACCGCTGTGCTGTTGCTGCCGTGGCGGCATATTGAACAAAGGCCACGAGCTGCAAAATGCGGGACGCAGCAAAATAGATGGCGATGGTCGCGGGCTCTACAAAGAGGCTGAGGATCAGGATATCCGCATTTGAAAAGAGGATGAGTGTGCCGTCCACAAAAACCAGAGGCATGGACGTTTTAAACCACTCGCCCAGGCGCTGTTTGCGCGGACCCGAAGAAACGATTTTCCGCAAGCGCATCCAGACGAAACTGGTTTGAACCAACAGGCTGACGAGTGTCGCGACGAGGACGACCGCGATTGCGAAACTGGCGGAGACAGGCCATCCCAATAGGTAGGCACCCAGTACGCCGGCCCCGATCAGGCCATGGCGAATGATGAATGGTGGCGTGATGGCGATGATCGTCCAGTTAAAGGCGCGCGCGATGTTCTCAACATAATCCTGTAGCGCAAATAACGGGAACACGATGAGAGCGATTGCGAATGACAAGACGTAGACAGCCTCGATCAGCGGGCCAGCGAACCATAAGACGGCGCCGCCTATAGCAGCGATCGCCAAAGACGCGCCAGCGACAAACAGAGCGCCGGTCTGGAGGAATCCTCTCAGGAGGTCCTGTTCCTTGCGGGCTTCATAGTGGGGCGCAAACCGACACACGGCCTGTGCGAAGCCAAGCGGTGACAAATGGCCAAGGACGAGGATCCACACCCAAACGAGTGCAAAGATGCCGTAGTCGGTTTGTCCTAGAACACGGGCCAGCAGAACCTGACTTGCATAGGCCAGCGCTGCCCCGACGCAGCGAATGATCAGAACTTTTAGGGCGGCAAAAGCGGATTGTTGCGACTCCTCGTCTGAGCCAATGCGCGCGCGCAGAGTGCTGCAGAGCCAAGCGATGCTCAGCAGCCTTTCAGGCACTTCGTTGGTCTCAACCGCTTCGCTCATTTTGAGCTTTACTCCGCTGCGCCCATGGATAACGGACTAATGCCTTCAGGAGCATTCGGGTTTACCCGGTATTGCATGATCCGCTTGAAGGACTGCTTCTTCTGCATGCCCGACTTGCGCCAGAATGCTGTGAGGCCGACTTTTGCCCAAAAGGCGGGCCCGCTGATGGCGCGCGACCTAGGTGTCCAGCCAAGTTCACTGCGCAAAACGCCATTGCCATAGTTCATGGCGTAGGAGCGGCGGATGGGCGCAGTCCAGTGCTCGGTTGTGACGGACACGTTCAGGCAGTTTCCGTTGGTGACGCGATGAGGACCGTTGAGCGGCCAGTGCAACATGTCACCGGCTTTCAGGTCGTAGATTTCCGCATGGGCGTCATAGGTCGGGTCGTAGCGGATTTCTTCCTCGGTGACACCGCGAATGACATTTTCAAGATCTGCGGGGCGGAGGAACGGTTCATTAGGCGGGTAGATGTGAATCTGTTTTTCGCCGCGCACCTGCCAGAGTGACTGACCGGGGACGTCGGCGTGATAGAAAACCTGCGCGCCAGGGGACGAGATCAAAATCCCGAGTGACTTTCGGTGCGGTTTGAAGCCTGGAACGGCTGCCTGCAGCTCCGCATACATCTCATCAAGCAATGACTCGAAGCGACTGTCATGGTCTTCAAGTTTTTGCATGTTGATCCAAAGGCGGCCGCGTTTGATGGCTTCAAGTACCTCGTGGCCGGACAGACCGCTGCGGTCGCAATAGGCCCAGCTGGATACGTCATGGCCGGACCCTGCCATGGTGTTGATCGGACTGATTGCCTGAGGCATGCGCTCAATGAGACTTGCAAGGACATCATCTGAGAACAAGCTGTTCTGTGGCAGCGTATGGCGCAAATGCGCTGTTTCCTGCCCCCACCTATCTGCGATTTCCTGGCTCAGGTTTTCGATAATCTTTTGTTTCATGACCGCGCATCCTTGATCAGCACATTCTCTATCGGCGAAAGTTTCCTTGGTTTTCGCAAGTTTTGTGCCGCTCGTTCTTCTTAGAGACCGGAGGTCAAGGTCGCGTTAATCCCGAGATGGATCAGAAGAATTCAGACGCCTGTCCCATTTTGAGACATTGGCGTTCCAAACTTCCTTAGGTGGTGGTTTTTGGACCGCCGTGATGCTGGCACGGCGGATGCAGGGAACCGACTAAGGGGTGATTTATTTCGATGAGACCGGCATAGGGTGGCTGGTCCACGGGGAGTTTGGGTATGAGTTTTGTACAGGCCTATTCGCGGTGGCGCGGGGTTTCCGTTGTGATCCCCAGCGATATTGTTCGCTATGTCTATTTTGCAACCGCCGCAGTGGTCGTGTTGGGTCTTTTGCGGGAAGCATTTGTCTTTCAGATGGGCACGGAAACGGTTCTTCAGGATCTTCGACATTTCGCGCTTGATGCTGAACGCAATTTGGGGGCCTGGTATTCCAGTGCTTTGATGGTTCTTATTGCAGCGTGCGCAATGGTGAACTGGCATAAAGATCGTGTTCGTGATGGGCTTGTGTCCTACAGCTGGGTTTTCATTTCAGTTGTGTTCTTTCTCCTTTCAATTGATGAGACGGTAGGTTTTCACGAGACCGTTGATGTGCCACTGCGCAATCACTTTGAATTGACCGGCATTTTCTATAATCCGTGGGTGTTTTTTGGGGCAGCTTTTGTCGCCGGTTTTGCCGCACTACTCGTGCCGTTCCTGTTCGAGCTGCCAAGACATATTGCAACGCTCTTTGTGATCTCGGGCGCAATCTATGTTGGTGGCGCGTTGGGAATGGAACCGCTCGACGCCTTTTTCGAGCATAGCTATGGAGAGGGACATCTTTTTCAAGTGATTGCGACAAGCATTGAGGAAGCGTTGGAGATGTTAGGTCTCACCCTCTTCCTGCATGCCAATTTTATCTTTATGGCTGAAGCCCGCACGAATGTGCTCGTCAGGCGATAGGCTGTAAGTCCTGGGCAGGCCGAGTGAGCTTGTCCGGATTGCGCATCACATAAATCCAGCGCACCAACCCCTCGTGGTCGGGCACGAGGCTGATGACAATGTCTGTTTTCTCATCCTGCTGAAGCGACACGATGGCGGGGCGGCCGTTTGCATAAACCAGCCGTGGTTTGACATTGTCCGCATTTTTCTGGAGCAAGCTTGTGAAGACCAGCGCAATGTCGTCAGGACCGACAAGGGGACGGTAGGCCGCGCGTACTTTGCCACCGCCGTCTGAGAGGGCCAGGGCGTCAGGCGATAAGAGCGAGAGAATTTGCTCCTTATTGTGCGTTTGGGCGGCCTCCATGAAACGGGAAAGCAGGTCGCCGACTTCTGCAACCGAAGCGTCAAAGCGCGGACTTTCTTCGCTCACCCGTTTTTTTGCCCTGGCGACCAACTGCCTACAGGCGGCTTCGGTCTTACCAAGTGTGGCGGCGATGTCGGCATAATCGCTATCAAAAGCTTCCCTCAGAATGAAGGCTGCCCTTTCTTCCGGCGCTAACCGTTCCATGGCCCATAGAAGTGCTAGTTGTACGTCTTGCGCTTGTCCAAGCGCATCTTCCGGCGTGGCTTGTGGGTTTTCGGCTTCTGACAGGATGGGTTCGGGCAACCAGATACCCGCATAGATTTCCCGCTTATGGCGGGCGCTTTTGAGCGCATCAATCGCGAGCCGGGTTGTAACGGTGGTAAGCCAGGCGGCAGGGATTTTGATTTCTGTTTCGTCGGTGCCTGCCCAGCGTAACCAGGCGTTTTGCACAACATCTTCGGCGGCCGCCCGCTCCCCCAGCATCCGGTATGCCAGGGATGTCAGTCGACCGCGTTCCTGTTCAAACGTGGCGGTTGCTGTATCGTTCATGCAGCCTTTTTTATCACGGTCTCCAGTTGATCGCCGACTTTGATTTTCTGGCAGGCCAATCCATGCCCCAGACCGCGTTTTAGAACAGGGTAGGTGCGGCAAAAGGCTGTGGCGTATGCAAGCGCTATCATGGCGCGTTTGCCGAAGCGGTGTTCAATTTCAATGCGATAGGTTTCGCTGTCCATGTCGCCGGCGATCACTGCTTCTGCAAAACGGAATCCCAGAGCGGCTTCTTCGCCCATTGCATCGAAGTCGCGGGCAAGTATCGCGCGCAGCAGGTCCGGGTCGACACCTTCGGACACGCCCTGGTCCACCATCAGTTGGACGCAAGGCCCGCAATCGCCTTCCAGAACGGAGGCGAGACCTGCACCAAACCAAAGAGGCTTGGGTGCATCTTCACGGTGTTGAGAGAGCATCGGAAGGAGTGCAAGTTTCAGCCCTGCAGATGTGGATGTGTCGATCACATCATGCATATAGCCTGCGTCATAGTTGGTCTTACGTTCCATAGAGCGGGTGCCGAGATGCAGAAGCCAGCGGATCATGGGTTACTCCTTTGTGGATGAAAGCTGCGTGGCGAAATAGAGGCCAGCCCAAGCAGGGACCTGAATGCCGACAAGATTGACGAAGGCGATTTCATCCAACGGCACGCCGCGGGCCATCCAGATCTGAAGGTGAAAGAGGCCGTGGAGGCAGGGCCATATCGCGCCTGTGATGGCGACCTGAGGCGTATTGTTTTTAACAGACCAGGCGAAGGTGCCAGCCGCAATGAGATAGATAAGGGCGATGTCGCGGACAAAGTGCAGGTTGAATGGACCCATCATGGCCACACCCGGCGTGGTCTCGTACCAGTACATGGGTGCGAACCACATGAGGAGGGCATTCACTCCATAGATTACGGCGATAACGCCCAGCACGATTTTGGCCATTTTTAAGCTCCTTATTGCAGCGGGTTAAGCCGCCTTGCTTTTATGACGAGGCGGGCAGGGCTCTTGTGACAGAGCGGCTGATATTGTTTGAGCTTGAGTGCGTACTTATTCTACGCAAAGGGCCACTTGAGAAGCTGTCACCCAACCAATTTCCGGTCGCTTTTTGTTTGCAAGCCTCTTGCATGGTCTGTCGTGGTGCCTATGTCCAAAAGCGTGTGTTCGAACGCGGACCTCGTGTCCAGCCAGGGAAGAGAAGCGGGCCATATGAACTGGGACGATTTACGACTATTCCTGGCGGCTGCTGACGCTGGGTCCATGCGCGCTGCAGCAAAAGTCCTTCGGGTGAGCCACACGACCATTTCACGGCGCATTGAATCTCTGGAATCTGATTTCGATACCCGTTTGTTTGAGCGTCGCAGCGACGGCTTTGACCTAACGCCAGCTGGCGTTGCGCTTCTACCCGTGGCGCAGTCGATGGAAAACAATCTTCTCGGTGTCGAGCGCCAGGTGCGCGGCGCCGACAAGGAGTTGGCAGGACCTCTTATGGTCACGCTGCCGGACATGTTCGCCATGTACCTGATGGGACCGATCCTGTTTGAGTTCATGGAAGCCTATCCATCCATTGATCTGGAAGTGAATGAAAGCTGGAGCATCTTTGATCTTTCCAAACGGGAAGCTGATGTTGCTATTCGGTTTACCAACAATCCGCCGGAACATCTCATTGGGCGTCAACTGGGCACCTTTCACGAAGCAGCCTATGGCACCGAAGCCTATCTGGAAGAACACGGGCCCTTGGAGGCGAGCCAAACAGCTCGCTGGGTCGGGTTTGGGGAAGCTGCCCACCGGACACGTTGGGTCGCGTCCAGTGCCTTCCCACATCTCTCCACGGTCGGGCGGTTCGATCATGTGCCCATGCAGGTTGAAGCAGTGAAGGCCGGTTTCGGCATCGGCCTCATTCCCTGCTTTGTAGGTGACGCGGTTCCTGAGTTTGTTCGTCTGACAGACCCGTCGCCACGCATGGATGTCTGGTTGCTGTCACACAGAGACCTGCGTGCGACCGCCCGGGTAAGCGCCTTTCGGCAATTTGTCATTGAGCGTCGCGGCTACCTCAAAGCGAGGCTCGAGGGGATGCTTAAGCCGCCGATCCAATAATCGTTGCAGCAGGCACTTCATTGCGAAGCGGTTCTTCTTTCAGGAAAGCACGAAGGTTTTCCAGGAAGAGCTCCTGTGCTCTCACCGGTGTGCCATTTGACTTTGGTGAAGAGTGGGGCGTCACGCGCACATTGGCGTGGTCCCAAAGGGGACTTGTCTCCGGCAGGGGTTCAGTTTCAAAGACATCCAGGATCGCCACTCCCGGTGTTCCTTTGTCGAGTGCGGCGAGCAGGTCAGTCTCGTTCACCAGTCCGCCGCGCCCAATATTGACGAAGGTTGCGCCTTCTTTCATGGAGGCAAAGAAGGCGGCATTCCCCATATGGTGTGTTTCGTTGTTCAGTGGGCTTGTGAAAACCACGACGTCGCATTCGGGCAGCCGCGCTTTCATATCAGCCGGTCGGATGGTCTCGTGAGCCTCAAGGCTTTCGCCGGTTCGTTTGACACCTATGATATGGGCATCAAAAGCACGCGCCCGCTTTGCTGTTTCATTCCCGATATTGCCTATGCCGACAATCATCCAGGTGGTACCGGCAATTTCGCGAAAATCAACGCCTTTCCATTTTTTCTCTGATTGATTTTGATGGCGGGCCGTGGGGTTTTGGAACTCGACCAAGACTGAGCCCAGAACGAATTCTGCGATGGCAACAGACTGCGCATCTGAGTTGGTGAGACGAATGCCCTTCTTCGCCATTTCGACAAAAAGCGGATTGTCGAAACCGGCTGCTGTGGATTGGACCCATTCAAGGGAGGGCATGTTCAAGAGATGATCAACATAGTCGAAGACGCGTTTGGTGATGAGAACATCGAGGCTCAGCCAAGCTGCTTTTGGGCTGACCTCGTCCCGCGTTACAGGTCTGCCGTTGCGGGTAAGAGACCCATCGCGCTGGAACAGCACAGGAGTTATGCCCTCAATCGATGAAAACCGTGTCCCCAGTGCCTCAGCACCATCTGCAGATAGTAGAATTTCCATTCCCACCCCGATGTTTGTTCGAATTTGTTTGCATAAGCATATCGTTTGTCACGTGTCTTAAGTAGAGTCCCCGCAACAAATATGTGTGTGAGGGGCGGTGATCGTTTTGGGGACAGATTTGGTCGGGGAGCGGAGCAGCGAGCGTAATGCCGTTGGGGGCCCAGTGGCATCGAGGGCGGGACAGTTCAGTTGGGCCTTTTTTGACTGGGCTAATCAGCCCTACTTCACGCTAATCACCACCTTTATTTTTGCCCCCTATTTTGCAGCGGGGTTTGTCGGTGATCCTGTGCAGGGGCAGGTGCTATGGGGCTACACACAGTCAATTGCAGGTTTGGCGATCGCCATCGGGTCCCCCCTCCTTGGCGCAGTGGCTGACCAGACTGGATCGCGTAAACCCTGGCTCGGTTTCTTTTCGGTCATATTTGTTGTTGGCTCCGTGCTTTTGTGGACGGCGCTTCCCGGTGCCCCGGACGGCCCCGCCTTTGTGATGGCGGCAGTTGTGTGCGCGGCGCTTGGCATGGAATTCGCGCTCGTCTTTTACAATGCAATGTTGCCGACGCTCGTCCCGGAAAAGCGCATGGGCGCACTTTCTGGCTTTGGCTGGGGCATCGGGTATGTCGGCGGCCTCGCCGCCCTGTTCTTTGTGCTCATGTTCTTGGTGGCGGACGTTGAAAGTGGCGTCACCATGATTGGTATTGAACCGCTTTTCGGGCTTGATCCCGTGATGCGGGAGGCTGAACGCTTTACGGGGCCGCTTGCTGCACTCTGGTATACGGTCTTTTCTCTGCCAATCTTTTTGCTGACACCGGATAGTCCGCGGACGCCGGTTAAGGCGCGCGCAGCCATCAGAGCAGGCCTCATACAACTTAAAGCAACCTTCCTGAAGCTTCGGTCTTACAGGAATATCGGCCTCTTTCTCGTCGCGCGGATGACCTATTATGACGGCCTATCCGCGATTTTTGCTTTTGGCGGGATTTATGCTGCCGGTACTTTCGGCTGGGGGATACAGGCGCTGGGCGTTTTCGGTATCGTCCTCTCCATTTTTGCGGCACTTGGGGCGTTTCTTGGGGGGTGGATGGATGACCGTTTTGGGTCAAAGCGAACCATCCTTGTTGCTGTCGCTGGGCTCGTATTGGGAACGCTTGCGTCAGTGTCAATTACTGCTGACACGATCTTTTTCTTTTTCTCGGTCTCGCCCCCTGTGCCAGGTGCTGGGCCCTTCATGAGCGTCGGAGAGCAGGTCTATATGGCCGCCGGGGTTCTGATCGGGATCAGTGGCGGTCCGGCACAGGCTGCCAGCCGGACCTTTATGGCGCGCCTGGCTCCCAAAGAGATGATGACTGAGTTTTTTGGTCTTTATGCACTCTCAGGCAAGGCGACGAGTTTTGTTGCGCCTTTCGTGATTGCACTGGCAACCGCGGCTGCAAATAGTCAGCGCGCAGGTCTCTTTGTTGTTGTGGCTTTTCTGCTGGTCGGCTTCCTCCTGCTCCTGCCGGTGCGTGAAGAACGCACGCCTGCCTAAGACGGGGTTTGCATCTCACGCTCTCCTCGCCCATGCTCCATCTCAAATGGGGGAGCGGCTATTGAGCGACAGACAGGATGAACCGGTGCGTGTTCAGGTGCCGGGCGAAGCGAGTGCACAACTTCTCTCTGCTGTCGGTGGAGAACCGGCTGACACGAGAGGCCAGATTTCCTGGGCAACGTTTGAGTGGGCGCGCAACCCTTATGTGATCCTCATTACGATCTATATTTTTGCCCCCTATTTCTCGTCCCACGTGGTTGGCGATCCTGTGCGCGGTCAGGCGATCTGGGGAAACATCAATGCCATTGGTGGATTTGTCATTGCATTGCTCGGGCCTTTGCTCGGTGCCATCGCCGATAGTGGTGGGCGCCGGAAACCGTGGATCGTCTCTTTTGTTGCGATCATGGCCTTCGCCACATTTTCCATGTGGTTCGCGCTGCCGATGGATGGCGGCATCGGTATTCTGGGCGCGGCGCTGCTTGTCATCATCGCGAATGTGGCGTTTGAGTTTTCAGCTGTCTTCCATAACTCGATGCTTCCCTATGTGGCGCCACACAACAGGGTCGCTGGTCTGTCGGGCCTTGGCTTGGCGCTCGGAAATTTGAGCTCCCTCCTCATCCTCATATTCATGTTGATTGCCTTCATGCTGCCGGGTGTTGTGGATTGGAGTTTTGTGCCTGAGATTGCGATGTTTGGCCTGGATGTTTCGGCCTTTGAGAACAGTCGCATCTCGGGGCCGATTGCTGCGCTTTGGATGGTTTTGTTTTCTCTGCCGCTGATCCTCTTCACACCGGATTCTGCGCCGAGTGGGGCGAACGCGAAAGATGCGGTGCGCAATGGGCTGAAGTCGGTTGTACGTACGGTCAAAGGATTGAAGCACTACCGAAACGTCGCGCTCTATCTTTTTGCCCGCATGTTTTACAATGATGGCAAGACAGCGGTCCTTGTGTTTGGTGGTGTCTATGCCGCCGGTGTTTTTCAGTGGGGTCCACTGACACTCACCATTTATGGTGTGGTTCTCTCGATCTTTGCGGTCGCGGGCGGTTTCCTGGGCGGTTGGCTCGACAATACATTTGGCTCACGCAATGCAATCCTGATCTCCATTGGCGGCACGTCGCTCGGCCTCCTCTTGGCTGTTTCGATGACGCCCAATGAAATTTTCTTTGTGCCGTATGACACCGTTGGGGCTGAACCGATCTGGTCGCTGCCTTTCTTCGCTACCGTGCCTGAGATGGCCTATGTGAGTGTGGTGATCCTGATCGCGGTTTTTATCACCGCTGCTTATGCCAATTCTCGCACGATGCTGGCGCGGATTGCCCCGCCGGAAAAGATGTCTGAATTTTTCGGGCTTTATGCTTTGTCCGGAACCGCGACGGCATTTTTAGGCCCGCTTCTTGTTGGGGTTGCGACGGCGCTCTCAGAAAGTCAGCGGGTTGGCTTTGGGTCGGTTCTTATTTTGCTGGTGGGCGGGATGGCGCTGATGCTCTTCGTCAAAGAAGAGCGGGCAGAACTTGCTGCCGAAGACAGACGGGACTAGGCCGTCAGAAAAGATGCCAGCCTTTTGCGATGACCCAATTGATCTCTTTGGCGAGATTGGCGGGGAAGTCATAGGCGGTAACGCTCGCAGGCTCGATCCAGGCAAAGTCAGTGTGTTCTTCTGAAAGCGTGACTGCGTCTGTTTCGGATGTGGCCAGAAAAGAGAGCCCAAGCTCGAAGCCATCTCCCTCGCCATGCGACCAAGTGGTCAGGGGCCGAATGCGCGAGACTTCAAGGCCGGTTTCTTCCCGGGTTTCGCGTCTCAGTCCGTCATCAATGGTTTCACCGTTATGCAGGCTCCCGCCGGGCACATCCCAATAGCCCGCGTAATAGGCGTCGTCGGCTGCACGCCTGATGATGAGAATTTTTCCATCCCGCCAGATCTGCACTTTGACGGCAATGGCATGGGTGAGCTCCGGCGTCTCCATGTCGCTCACCCCCCCCTGAGTTCTAGTGACGGAAGTGGCGCATGCCGGTCATGACCATGGCGAGGCCTTTTTCGTCAGCAGCGGCGATCACTTCATCATCGCGCATGGAACCTCCCGGCTGGATGACACAGGTCGCGCCTGCTTCTGCCGCTGACAAGAGCCCGTCTGCGAAGGGGAAGAAGGCGTCTGACGCCACCGCAGAGCCTTTGGTGAGTGGTTCTGCAAGACCGGCAGCTTCGGCGGCATCTTCAGCTTTGCGGGCTGCGATGCGGGCACTGTCTACGCGGCTCATCTGGCCTGCGCCGATGCCGACTGTTGCGCCGTCTTTCACATAGATGATGGCGTTTGACTTCACATGTTTACAGACACGGAAGGCGAATTTGAGATCAGCAAGCTCTTGATCGCTTGGCGCGCGCTTTGTAACGACTTTGAGTTCCAGATCGTCAATGACACCATTGTCGCGGGTTTGAGCGAGGAAGCCGCCCGCGACGGTTTTCACAAACAGACCAGGTGTGCGGGCGTCTGGCAAACCTCCAGTGGTGAGGAGGCGCAGGTTCTTTTTGCCGCCGATGATTTTCCGAGCATCTTCATCGGCGTCCGGCGCGATGATGACCTCGGTGAAGATCTTCGCAATCTCTTCAGCTGTTTCGCCATCAAGCGTCTGGTTCAGCGCAATGATGCCACCAAAGGCAGAGACCGGATCACAGGCGAGTGCCTTGCGATAGGCTTCCGCGAGACTGCCTGACGTTGCAACACCACACGGATTTGCGTGTTTGATGATGGCAACGGCTGGCGCGAGTTCTGGATCAAATTCACCGACCAGCTCAAAGGCGGCGTCTGTGTCATTGATATTGTTGTAGGAAAGCTCTTTCCCCTGCAGCTGGGTGGCGGTTGCGACTCCCGGACGGTTTTCGCCCGTCACATAGAAGCTTGCGGCCTGATGTGGGTTCTCGCCATAGCGCAGTGTCTGCTTCAGCGTGCCGCCGATTGCGCGATAGGCGGGTGCACCTTCCTCAATCTCTGTCGCAAACCAGTTCGAGATGGCTGCGTCATAGGCAGCGGTGCGGGCATAGGCCTTTTGTGCGAGTGCTTTCCGCGTCTTGAGGCTTGTGCCTTTCTTCTCCTGGATCTCCGAGATCACCTGGTCATAGTCGGCAACGTCGACAATGACGTTCACATAGGCGTGGTTTTTGGACGCCGCCCGGATCATGGCAGGGCCGCCAATATCAATATTTTCCACGCAGGTGTCATAGTCGGCACCCTTGGCGACGGTTTCTTCAAACGGGTAGAGATTGACTGCCAGCAGATCGATGGGCCCGATGCCATGGTCTTCCATGGAGGCTACATGGCCTTTGTCGTCGCGGACCGCGAGCAGGCCGCCGTGAACCATGGGGTGGAGTGTTTTGACCCGACCATCCATCATTTCGGGGAAGTTGGTGATGTCGGACACGTCTTTCACCGGAATGCCTGCCTCAGCAATGGCCTTTGATGTTCCCCCGGTAGAAACCAGGTCGACGCCGGCCTCGTGCAGCGCACGGGCGAAATCAACAAGACCTGTTTTGTCGGAAACGGAAAGAAGGGCGCGGCGGACGGGTTGGATATCGGCGGGCATCGGTGGATCCTGAGATGGTTATCTACGCACAATGGGAATGTCCGCGCCGGATAGCACGAAACTCCAGCCTCTGAAAGGGATCTGAGGGGCATATGTCCCTTATTCCGGGTCCTGTTGCCCAGATTGCTCAGGTGTGTCCTTTTCGCTGTCAGCGGGGGCACCTGGGGTCTCGTCTGGAATGCCGGGCAGCTCTGTTGGCAGGGTCGGCAGCTCCGGTTCTTCAACCTCGGTTTTGCCGGCACTTCCGGTGGTCGACAGGCGGCGCCAGGCCCAATGTACGGTTGCTTCGTCGCGGAAGGCTTCCCCGGTGACGACGATCTGTTCGCTGCGCCTCGTTCGGTCGGCGGCGCCCAAATAGACGCTTTCTTCGAGGGCAATACTGCTTTTTCCATTTTCAACCCGGGCGCGGAATTGCCATCCGTCTCCGTTCGGGAGCAGAACGAGCACGTTTGACTTGTCATGGGCGAGCGAGGCGCGGGCGTCCGGGTGCAGGTGGAAGCGGATGGCAATGGCGGCGGGATCGCCATCGTCTGCCGCCTGTTTGAAAGGCACCATGAGCTTGGACGGTTCGTCTGGTGCGCGGGTCAAGCTGTCTTCGCCGCGAAGATCTTCTCCGCTTGCGCTTAGAAAAAGCCGGCGACGATGAACAAAGCCGAAGAGTTTCCTGTAGCCATCATGGGCGGCATCGAGCCAGATCCCATCTTCGCTCTCATTCCGTCTGCTTTCAACCCGGGCCGGTCCTTCCATGAGGCGCGATCCTAGAAGGATGCGCGACAGGGCGCCTTGTGTGAAGCGGGCAGATGAGGTGTCGTTAAGGACGAGAGTTGAATGCGCCGCTGTTGCGCGGCTTGCCGCGTGCCAGTCAGCGCCCAGAATACGTGTGGCGCCGCAATTGGTGACGAGTCTGCAGCGGCCGACGCTCATCTCAAAAGAAAGGCAGCCTGCATGGGCGGAATGGGAATAGGCCCCAGGGGGTGGCGGGCCTGTATCCACGGTTACATAGGTGGGACCGGCTGACATGCGCTGATAGCCGGAGTGTGGCGCAAAGCCAAAGGGTTTGCCTTTTGCGTCATCCTCCGCGAGTGCCGCTTCCACTGCACCGTCCGGTCCTTCGTCGGCGCCGTTAAAGAGTGCGAGTTTGCCATCGCCATGTTTGAAAAAGCGCAGCATGGGCATCATGCGATCAACAGCATTGCGAATGGGCTGAGGTACACCATGGCCCTGGGCGATAAGGGCGTCGCGGAGCGAGACCAGATCGAGCAGGATGGAGAGCTGAGCTGCAGGGTTCCGGCTGATATGGCCCCCATCGGGCAAGATCTGTTGGGTGAGTTCCTGGCCCACCAGGTCGAGGCCTTTGCGCAGACGCTTGCCACCTTCTGACAGGCAGAGCCCTGAGAAAGCCAGACCAATCGCGGCGGTCAGGCGTTGCTCACCGGCGGGGGCCCACATGACCGTCCGTGCCAGATGGCGCGCCTGCTTTGCCATATTGCGGAGCAGGGTTGAGCGATAGATGAGGTCGGACTCTTCCATCAGCAGAGCACCGTTTGATGCCCAGGATGTCAGGCGTCTGCCAATGACATGGGGACGCCAGCCAATATCGTGCCATTGCCCGGATGTTGCGATCCAGCTTTGTACCAGCCCGCGAGCGTGGGCACGGGCGGCATTGCCGCCGGCTGCAGAAAAGTGCCGCACCCAGGAAAATCCATGGAGTTCTTCTGTCCATGTTTCGCTAGGTGCTTCAACGTCAAACGGTGACAGGCCGTTTGTTCTTACCTGCCCGCCTGGCAGATCATAGCGACCTTGAAAAAGGGCGTCTGCTTTGTCGACGCGCCCTGGCCGCAGGTCCTTGGGATAATATGTAATGGTGTCGGGCATTGGCCCGTGCAGTGTCTGGCGATAGGGCCAGGTGCTGTAAATTGCTGTCAGGCTCAAGTCTGCTGAGCGGCGGAGGGCTGCGAGGGTGAGGTCGCTTATTCGGTTGCCCGGATTGAGGATGTGGCGTTCCTGCCTGCGGGGAACCGGGTGTGACCCTTGAGGTTTTTCGCCCACAGCCTCTGTCATGAGCGCGTGCCTTGTGTCGGGACGCTGTCCCGTTGGTCAGGGGAGGCGTGCCGCTTACGGCCGCTTGCGCAGTGTCGCAATGTTTTCAGCATAGGCGGAAGGACCACCCTTGAATGTTGCAGTGCCAGCGACAAGAACGTCGGCGCCGGCAGAGATGACTTTGGGGGCCGTGTCAAAATTCACACCGCCGTCCACTTCCAGCTCAATCTGTTTGCCGGTCTCTTCAATCCGCTTGCGGATCGTTTCGATCTTGCGGAGCTGGCTCTCAATGAAGGATTGACCACCAAAGCCCGGATTCACACTCATCACCAGAACCAGATCGAGATCTTCGAGAATTTCGTCCAGGGCGGAGATCGGGGTTGCAGGATTAAGCGACAGTCCGGCTTTTAGTCCCCGAGCTTTGATCATCTGCACGGTCCGGTGAACGTGCGCACCGGCTTCCGGGTGGAACGTAATAATATCTGCGCCCGCGTCCGCGAAAGCATCGACATAAGGATCAACCGGCGCGATCATCAGATGCACATCAAACGGTTTGTCGGAGTGCGGCTTCAGCGCCTTCACCACATCGGGTCCGATGGTGATGTTGGGCACGAAGTGACCGTCCATCACGTCGATATGGATGTAGTCAGCGCCCGCTGTTGAGATGGCGCTCACCTCTTCGCCGAGACGCGCGAAATCTGCTGCCAGGATTGACGGGGAAATTTTTACAGGATTTGCCATAGGAGGATGCTTATCAGGTCAGTTTGGGTGGTGCAACGATGGGAGCGCGCTCAACGAGCGTAGATTGCCTACCCGGCTAAAGTAAGGCGGACCGCGTAGAAACCGTCCATGCCCCCCTGATCGCCGAGGTGGCAGGGAAGGGTGCGCAAATCGCCTGCAGGGGTGATGCATTCTGACAGGCCACCAATCTCGTCTGGTGTAATGGGCAGCCGCTTGAAAGCCGGATTGTTCTTGAGGAAGAGAGCAGCCTGCGCCGGGCCCTCCAGCAGCTCAAGGGAGCAGGTGCAGTAGATCAGCGTGCCGCCTGGCTCCAGCCACGCCGCTGATTTTGCAAGTAGGGCCGCCTGGACAGGGGCAAGGCTTGCTATGTCCTCGCCTTTCTTCGAGCGCAGAACATCTGGATGACGTCTTGCCGTGCCGGTGGCTGAGCAGGGCGCATCAAGCAGGATTTTTTTCCACTTTCGGCCGGGGACCCAGCCTGTCAGATCTGCTTTCACGATATCGGCGCTGAGTTTTGTGCGGCTGAGATTTTCTTTCAGACGCTCCAACCGTCCTCCGGCGCGATCAACTGCAGTGACCTTTGCACCAGCAGCAGCCAGCGCCAGCGTTTTGCCGCCAGGTGCCGCGCAGAGATCAAGCACCTCTTGGCCCGTCACATCGCCAAGAAGCTTGTGGGGAAGGGCTGCAGCGGCGTCCTGCACCCACCAGTCGCCGCCTGAATAGCCCGGCAGCTCCTCAATTCGGCCTGGGTGGGAAAGGCGGACGCTTCCTGTTGGCAGAAGTTCCCCGCCCAAAGTCTTCGCCCAGCCTTCAGGGTCGGATTTCACCGATAGATCGAGCGGGGGTTCGGCGAGGTGTGCATCGGCGATGACTCCGGCGGTCTCGGCCCCATAGGCCGTCTCCCAGGACGCCCAGGCCCAGTAGGGTGTATTGGCCATACCGGCTTCGCCAGCGTCTTCTTGGGCTTTGATGATATCCGCGCCCTCTCGGGTGATCCGGCGCAGGATGGCATTCACCAACCCGCGATAGGGCCGGGTGTGTCGATTGGAATTGGTGAGCTCAACAGCACAGTTCACAGCCGCATGGGCGGCAGAGCCCAGGAAGAGGAGCTCCGCAGCGCCGCCACGAAGGAGCGCCATGGCAAAGGCGGCACGCTCTGGCAGTGATTTATCGAGCATGGCGTCAAGGACAGCATCGATTTGGCCTAGGCGTCTGAGGGCCGTGGTGGCAATCGCACGGGCAAATGCGCGGTCACTTGGATGGTTGGCCAGATCTTTGGCGCCAAGTTCCCTATTAAGGGCCGTTTCCAGCGTTTCACCCTTATCCAATACAGATTGAAGTACCGCCGCAGCCGCACGCCGTGCGCCCGTTCCATCTTGTTTTGATGGGCTGTTCTGTTTGGATCTCGTTGGTGTCTTGGATGCCATGCTGGGTCCCGTTTTCTGCTCGTGCTTAGAGCATAGACGCGCATGGGAAACCAGCGTCTTCTGTGATGTGGTCGGCGGCCAAACAGGGGCGCGGGTCGACTGATTTGGCACGAAACATTGCCAGAACCCAAATTTTTAGTATGGATTTACGATCTATCGACTCAAGGTGTAATTAAAACAAATGCCTTAGGCTGACCTGAACAAGTAAGAGCATCAGGTGCCAGCTATGTCTGATCACGACACAACCGTCTTTCGCGATATGTTCAACCACTCGTTTGACGCGCAGTGGATACTCAGTGCTGATATGCATATTGAACATGCAAACGCAGCTGCGGTTTCGCTCACAGGCTATGGGATAGAGGAGCTCGTGGGCCAGCCATTGTCTCTCTTATTACCGCCAAAGATTGCCAAGGCGCATGACACCTATGTCGCGCATTACAATAAGCATGGAGAGACGCAAGGGGTGTTGGGCCAACCCCGTCGGTTTGAAGTTCTGGCGCGCGATGGATCACTCATCCCAATTCAACTGAAGGCGTTTCGCCTTGGCAGGGGGGATGATGAGCGCAGGTTTGGCGCGACCATGGTCGATTTGCGTGCGCAGGTGCTTCTCGAAAAAGAACAGCTTCATACGATGGCACAGCTCAAGCGACTTGCTCTCATTGATCCGTTAACGGAGCTATGGAACCGCCGGGCATTTGATGATGCGCTTGATCGACAATGTGCGTTGGTTTCTCGCCATCACAGTGCTGCAGCGCTGGCAATGATCGACATCGACCATTTTAAGCAGGTCAATGACACCTATGGACATGCAGCTGGCGACAGAGTGTTGCAACAGCTGGCGTCGCATCTAAAGGAGATTGTGCGAAAAGAAGATATGTGCGCACGCCTTGGCGGTGAGGAGTTTGGTATTTTGATGCCTGCTTGTGATCCGGAGTCAGCTGTTATCGTCATTGAGCGGGCGCTGCAGCGGGTGGCAACGGATCGTTTTGACCTGGATGATGGCCGTGCCATCTCCATAAGCTTTAGCGCAGGGATTGCGGCGATCGAGACTGATGCCGCTGCGGACATACTCCTCGAGCATGCAGATGCGGCTATGTATCAAGCGAAGAAGACGGGGCGCGCGCGCGTTGAAATGTGGGTGCCCGAGATCGCCGCCACTCCTGTGAGGGCTTAACCCCAGGGCCCTTCTTTAGAGGACATGCCCGCCATTGCTTTCAGCTTTGCAACACGGTTGATTGTCGCCGGGTGTGTTGAGAACAGGCTGTCGCGCTTGTGGGCATGGAGTGGGTTGATGATGAACATGTGCGCCGTTGCCGGGTTCCGTTCAGCTGCATCATTGTCGATGCGACTGGCGCCGTTCTCAATGCGCTGAAGAGCGGAGGCGAGCCACATGGGACGTCCGCATATTTCGGCGCCTAATTGATCGGCGCTGTATTCCCGTGTACGGCTGATGGCCATTTGCACAAGCGCTGCGGCCATGGGTGCCAAAATCATAATGGCGAGCGTGCCGATGAGCCCGCCTGCATTGTTCCGATTATTGCCAAAGAAGAACGCAAAGTTCGCCAACATGGAAATGGCGCCGGCGAGGGTGGCGGTGACCGTCATGGTGAGCGTGTCACGGTTTTTAATATGTGCCAGTTCGTGGGCCATAACACCGGCAAGCTCCTCCGGCGTCAGCATGTTGAGCAAGCCGGTTGTTGCCGCGACGGCGGCGTTTTCCGGATTGCGGCCGGTTGCAAAAGCGTTTGGTTGCGCTGTTTCAATAATATAGGTGCGCGGCATAGGAAGGTTCGCATTTTCGGCGAGCCGTTGGACGAGGCGCACAAAGTTTGGTGCGTCTCTTTCGGTTACTTCGCGCGCGCCATGCATGCGCAATACCATTTTGTCCGAGTTCCAGTAAGCGAACACATTCATGCCAGCTGCGATCAGAAATGCGATGGCAGCGCCTGCTTCCCCGCCGATCATGAACCCAATCCCCATAAAAAGCGCCGTCATTGCGGCGAGAAGGATCGCGGTCTTGGTCATGTTCATTCGTCAGGGTCCCTTTTGCGGCTTATTGGCATTGAGCGCTTCGGTCATATATGTAGTGTGCAGAAGGACCCTTCAATGCCGGTTGACGCCCGTTGTCGTGGGCATTTTGAGGTGTGAGCCAATGTCAGACGAAAAACATCAAAAAACCTTAAGCGACGCCGCCGAACGCGCTCTTGCCGAAGCCGCTGCCCGCCGAGCGAAAGCAAAACCGGCAGCAGAGCAGCCGCGCGAATTGCTCGGCCGCGAAGGCCCAGAGCCCACCCGATATGGGGATTGGGAACATAAGGGTCTAATCAGCGACTTTTAGCTCCGAAAAGGTCTTGCCCGGTATGCGTGTATCGAAGTATTAATACACACGCTATGAGGGATTTTCTGAAAATATTCTCCCTATGCGTGTGGGGGGCTACAGGGACATTTGCAGCCGCCCCAACGGCGATGGGAGCGGAGGTTCTTGCCGGGCCGATTGCTGCCCAGCTCATCCGTGTGATTGATGGAGACACGGTCGTTGTTCGGGCCCGGATTTGGCTTGGTCAGGATATTGAGGTTGCAGTCCGGCTGACGGGGATCGATGCGCCAGAGCTTAGAAGCAGGTGTGTGCAAGAACGTATTCAAGCTGAAGCCGCGGCTGCTCATCTTGTGCCCCTTGAAGGGACGGAGATCTCGCTCAGGAATGTTCGGAGCGACAAGTTTGGCGGACGTGTTCAGGCTGAGGTGTATCACGGCGAGATGGGCGCTCTGGGCGCATCACTTATGGAGGCGGGGTTGGCACGACCCTATCTGGGCGGGCGTCGGGGCAGCTGGTGTGCCGAGCTCGCTGTTAGAGGCTGACTGTCTGCAGATTAACGAGGCCGATGAAGCTTTCCTCCAGCTTCAGGGTGAGGGTTGCATCTTCACCGGAGGTGCGGATGACATGTGACAGCACACATTGAGGCTCCCCCTGCTCGTTGGCCCAGGGCAACATGATATGTTCGATTTCCAACGCCGGCCCTTCGTTTGTTTGGGAATGATATTCCAATGACCGCATTGTTGGACCGTCGATGACCTGGGTTAGATGGTCGATGATCAGTTTGCCAAACGGCTGATCTATGAAGGCGGATGTCTTTGTACCTGTTAGATCGACGCCCAACCTCCGGACCATCTCGGTTCCGAAGAAACGCACCGTGAAGTCGTTTTCTCCGAGCTCATAGATGACCATGTTCGACAGGATGGGCGCGAGATCGACCAGATCAAGATCAGTGGTTGACGGCAAACGACTGTTACCCTTTTGGCTCTCCCAGTATGCCAGGAGTGTTCGCGCGCCCTCTGTTTTCAAATCCATACCTGGTCCCCGCAGGAATGCCATCTCGCTCGGAAGCGAAGATGACAGAAACCTAGAATCAAAACAGTAAAAACTCTGTGTTAGTCTGTGAATAAAGTAAAATTGGCCCTCTATACAGGAATGTAAGCTGTTGCAGCCCGATCGTTTCGGATCATGGGTTTGAATTAGAGTATTGATAAAACAGAACGTCTGAATGCCCCATTTTTGGGGCAAACTATAGCTTTTTCACCAGTATTGGGAATTGTTGTGCACGCGTCGGCGACCGCCACCTGTAGCGCTGTTTGCTGCAAGGGTGTTCAACAGATAAGTGATTGGCGCGATGTGAATTTTACCGGTTTTGTCTGTTCTCAATCAGATCATCGACCACGCCTGGGTCTGCCAGGGTGGATGTGTCTCCGAGATTTGAGAATTCGTTCTCGGCAATTTTGCGAAGAATACGCCGCATGATTTTACCCGACCGTGTTTTTGGGAGACCCGGTGCCCACTGAATGAGATCTGGACTGGCGATTGGTCCGATTTCTTTGCGCACCCATTTTACCAGTTCCTTGCGCAGCTCGTCGGACGGGTCTTCGCCGGCGTTCAAGGTGACATAGGCATAGATGCCCTGACCTTTAATGTCGTGTGGGTAGCCGACGACCGCGGCCTCAGCCACCAGTGCGTGGGCGACCAGGGCGCTTTCGACTTCCGCTGTTCCCATCCGGTGACCAGAGACGTTCAGTACATCGTCGACTCGGCCGGTGATCCAATAATAGCCATCCTCGTCGCGCCGACAGCCGTCGCCAGTAAAGTACATGCCTGGGAACTGAACGAAATAGGTGCTGGCGAAACGTTCATGGTCTCCATAAACCGTGCGCATCTGGCCTGGCCAGCTGTCAGCGATGCAGAGATTGCCCTCTGTGGCGCCCTCGAGTTCATTGCCGTCATTATCAACAATGACTGGACGTATGCCGAAGAAAGGTTTGGTTGCTGACCCTGGCTTCTGGTCGATGGCTCCTGGCAATGGGGTGATGAGAATGCCGCCTGTCTCTGTCTGCCACCATGTATCCACAATGGGTGAACGCCCGTCACCGACGATATCATGATACCAAAGCCAGGCTTCAGGGTTGATGGGTTCGCCGACAGAACCCAGGAGCCTGAGCGAGGACCGGCTGGTTGCTTTTACCGGTCCTTCGCCTTCGGCCATCAGGGCGCGAATGGCGGTGGGGGCTGTGTAAAAAATGTTCACCTGGTGTTTGTCGCAGACCTGCCAGAAGCGTGAGGCATCTGGATAGTTGGGTACGCCTTCAAACATGAGCGTGGTCGCGCCATTCGCAAGTGGGCCATAGAGGATGTAGCTGTGTCCGGTCACCCATCCAACGTCGGCTGTGCACCAGTAGATGTCCCCGTCATGATAGTCGAATACATATTGGTGGGTGATGGAGGCGTAGACCATATAGCCGCCGGTTGTGTGCATCACGCCTTTGGGTTTCCCCGTTGAGCCCGATGTATAGAGAATGAAGAGCGGGTCTTCTGCATTCATCTCTTCTGGCGGGCAGTCGGTGCTGACGGAGGCGGCGGCCTCGTGATACCAGATATCTCTGCCGTCCTTCATCGGGACGCCTGACGCTGTGCGCTCCACAACAATGACAGATTTAACTCCAGGGCATTGGGCGACAGCTTCGTCAGTGTTTGCCTTTAGCGGAATCTTTCGACCGCCACGTACGCCTTCATCGGCGGTGATGACGCAGTTGGAGTCGCAGTCAATAATACGGCCTGCAAGGGCGTCGGGTGAAAAGCCACCAAAGACAACTGAGTGGACGGCACCAATGCGGGTGCAGGCAAGCATGGCATAGGCGGCCTCGACGATCATTGGCATGTAAATGGTGACGCGGTCACCCTTTTTAATGCCTTGAGCTTTCAAGACATTCGCAAACTTACAGACTTCTTCGTGCAGTTCCTGGTAGGTGACCTTCTTGTCGTCCGTCGGCTCGTCGCCTTCCCAGATGATGGCGGTCTGATCAGCCTTGGTCGCCAGATGACGGTCGATACAATTCACACTGGCATTCAGGGTTCCATCTTCAAACCATCTCACGTGGAGATTGTCTTTGTCGTAGGACGTATCTTTGATTTTCGTGTAGGGCTTGATCCAGTCGATGCGCTGGCCTTGTTCGCGCCAAAACCCGTCCGGGTCGGCAATGCTGGCATCGTACATCTTCTGGTAACCGTCGGCGTCAACATGGGCTCTGCTTGCCCATTCTTTGCTCACAGGGAAAATTGAGGTGTCTGTCATGGTGGCCTCCCGTGCGGCGGCTTCTGGTTTCTGCCGCGCTCTCGTTTTGGGCACTATAGGCGGAAATTGGCTTGTTTGTGCCTTTTTCTACGTTGTTTTTTGAAGGGGCTGTTTTCTTGGGTGGGACGGCGTAACCTCAAATTAACCCTAAATTTCGATCTGGTTAGCGGCCTTCTCCCGATTCAAGCTTTTTTACGGGTTCAGCGCGCATTCTCTCAGCAATTGTGAGGGAATGTTATGGGACGCCGCTTGCCGCGCCGAAAAAAGCTGATCAAGACCGCCGCGCTGCGCGCCCGTGCGAGGACGGTCACGCATGACCAGACGGTAGATGAGAGCATCTTTGATGACGTTGCGTTTGCCAAAGCAGGTCTTGAACTCGCTGAGCGTCAAGCAGGATATGGTGCCTGGTTCTGGAGCCTGCCGACCAATTCCTTCTATATGACGCCGAATGCCTGCGCCGTGCTGGGCGTAGAAGAGGGCATCAGCGAATTTGATAGCATCATGGCGGCCATTCACGAAGATGATCGTGAAGAAGTAACCAACAAGGTCCGTCTGCATCTGGACTCGCGAGAAAACTACGATCTTGCCTGCCGTATCCGGCGCCCCGATGGTGAGGTGCGGTGGATACGTGCGCGCGGCCATGTTTCGACTGATGCTGCGGGTGAGCCCGTCATGTTTGCCGGATCGATTGAAGATACGACCTATCAGGTTGAGACATTGAATGAGCTGCAACGTTCTGAGATGCGGTTTCGGTCACTGATCGATAGTGCTCCCTTTCCGGTAGTGATCACACGGCCGAGTGACAAGACGCTCCGCTATGTCAATCAACGGGCTGTAGAGCTTCTGGACGAACTTGGAAAGCCTGCTGACACGCTGAGCGTGCCGGACCTTATGGCTGACAAGGCGACCTATGAAAAACTCCGTGAGCAACTCCTTACAAAAGGTACCAGTGACAATTTTGAACTTGCGCTCCGGCGCTCAGATGGCACGCCCCTATGGCTTCTGATCAAGGGCCTGATTATCGACTATGAAGGCGAACCCTGCGCATACCTGATCCTGTTGGATGTGACTGAGCGTCGTGAGTTAGAGCAACAGCTGCGTACCCAGGCTACGTCCGACCCGTTGACGGGTGTTGCTAATCGCACGGAGCTTTTGTCTCAGCTGGAGTTTGCGATCTCAGTTTCAAACCGAACAGATGAAGGGTTTGCGCTTCTGCTTCTCGACCTCGACAATTTCAAGATGGTCAACGACACGCGCGGTCACAGTGTTGGGGACAAACTTCTGGTTGAGACGTCGAACCGACTGAACTCACTTCTCCGCACGACAGACACAGTGGCACGCATTGGTGGCGATGAGTTTGCCATTATTGCCCGTCACCTCGACAAGACACGGGGTGTGACAGTCCTGGCTCAAAAAATCATCGACTCGTTGGCTGCCCCTTTCGAGATTGACGGTTTGACTGCGAATGTCGGCTGTTCCATCGGGATTGCTCACTATCCCTGGGACAAGGGTGATCCGGAGCTCTTGATGCAGCATGCTGACCTTGCGCTCTACCGGGCAAAGGACGAGGGGCGCGGTTGTTTTCATATGTTTGATGAAGAGCTCTCGCATGCGGTGCATGAACGTATGGATTTGGAACGCGACCTGCGCGTCGCTGTTGAGACGGACCAGCTCTTCGTGATGTATCAGCCGCGGTTTGACGCAGAGACACGCGAACCCGTTGCTGGAGAGGCGCTTGCCCGCTGGAAACATCCTGAAAAGGGTCTCGTTTCCCCAGGCATCTTCATTCCCATTGCTGAGGAAACCGGTCTGGTCATCGATCTTGGGCGTGTTGTGCTTGATCAGGTCGTTTCAGATATTGCGCGCTGGCGGGAGCTTGGGCTCGATGTTGGCCCGATGTCGGTCAATATCTCACCGGTCCATCTGGCAGCTGGTTGTGTGCTTGAGGATGTTTTCGGGGCGCTCAAAAAGTACAATGTGCCTGCGAAATGTCTGCAGGTGGAGGTGACAGAATCCACCATGATCACAGATGAAGAGTCCGCAAGTTCGCAGATCAAGGCGCTTGCCGATGCGGGTATTCATATTCTGATTGATGATTTTGGTACGGGATATTCATCGCTGTCTTACCTTCATCGCTTCCACGCGCATGAGCTGAAGATTGACCGAAGCTTTGTATCCAATGTGGCTGAGGCTACCAGCGCTATTCTGGCGCGACAGATTGTGTCGATCGGGAAATCACTTGATCTGAAAATTGTGGCTGAAGGTGTGGAGACAGACGCTCAAGCTGACTTCATGACAGCTATCGGCTGTGATGAGCTGCAGGGTTTCCTTCTTTCCAAGCCAATTGAACGGCCTGCATTTGAAGAATTGATGCGCAGCAAAGCAGAACGCGTCGCAGCGGTTGCAAAAGCTTAATCAGTCAAGCTTCCGATCTCTTCGTCGGAAAGGCCCGCTTCCCTTAATATCTCTTCCGTGTGCTCTCCGAGGAGTGGTGCGTCACGACGCACGCTTGCGGGACTTCCCTCATATTTAACTGGATGTCTGAGGCTCCAATAAGCGCCTTCATGCGGATGCTTTCTCTGTTCGAAAAGCCCCACTGCCTCAAGATGAGGGTCGGTGCGCAGGTCGCCCAGTCTGTTCACCCGGGCATGGGGAATGTCGTTGGCGAAAAGAAGTTTCTCCCATTCCTCTGTCGTCTTTTGAACGGAGACGTCCTCCACCATGGCATAGAGCGCGCGAATGTTACGGGTGCGGTTCTCGTAGGTGGCAAAGCGCTCATCTGTTTCAAAGAGGTCCGGTTTGCCACCAAGGGTAAAGAAGTCGCGCCATTGCTGATCTGAGTAGGGGAGGATGGCGATATAGCCGTCGGCGGTTTTGTAGGGTTTGCGGTCTGGTGCCGTTACGCGGACATAGCCGATGGGCCCGGTCGGCGGATCGTAGACTTCGCCATAGAGATGTTCTGCGAGCAGGAATGACACCATGCTTTCCATCATGGGAACTTCCACATACTGGCCTTTGCCGGTGCGTTCGCGATGGAAGAGGGCAGAGAGGATGGCGTTGGTCATAAAGAGGCCAGTGGTTTTGTCTGCGATGAGGGTTGGGAAAAAGCGGGGGCGGGGGTCGCCATCCACTTCCGACATCATGGAGGCAATGCCAGATGCGGCCTGGATCATGTCGTCATAGGCAGGGCGCCCGCCATAGGGGCCCTCTTCGCCATAGCCTGTGCCGATGACATAGACGATGTCGGGCTTCACGGCTTTCACGTCTTCATAGGAGAGGCCGAGACGTTTCAGTCCGTCATAGCGAACATTGGCGGCGAATATATCTGCGGTCGCAATGAGCTTCAGGAGCGCTTCACGGGCTTCTTCCTTTTTGAGATCAAGCAGGACTGACCGCTTGTTTCGGTTGATGGAGAGAAACATGGGGCCGAGGCCGGAAGCGTCGCCGGACGGTGTGTCACCCGCCCAACGCATAATGTCTCCGCCCTGCCCGTTCTTGGGGCTTGGGCTTTCCACCTTGATCACGTCTGCGCCCATGTCTCCCAACATGGCTGTGGCATAGGCGCCGAGCACAACACTGGTGAGATCAATGACGCGTATGCCGTCAAGAGCGCCTTTAGGGGAGGCGCCTTTGGGTGTACCGTTACTTTTAGTGCTCACATTGTTTCCTTCAAAGGCCCTCGGTTGGCCGCCATACATATCTCAAATCTGGCAGATGTTCTTCATTGCGCCGTCCTTCTGTCCGCTCCGCAATCGTCAATCCATTGCGCTCATAAAATCTTTGAGCGCCTCTGTTTTGACGAAACGTCCAGAGTTGAAGCCCTTTGGGTGCCGCGCGTTTTGCTAGGGTAAGAAGAGCGGCGCCTAGGCCCCTGTTTTGTGCCAAGGGGTGAACATAGAGATGGTCAATCCAGCCGGGCGACATGGCCAGGAAAGCGGCGATGCGCCCGTTGTGTTTTGCGACCCAGGTTTCCTGTTTGGTCGGCATGGTGGAAAAATGATGCCACATGTCGGCGGCATCATGGCGCCTTGGCAGGAAGCCGAGCTTTGCTGTGGCGGTAAGGTAGACCGTCGCGATGCCTGCACCCTGGGCGCTATGTGCGCGAACTATGTCGGCCTTGCTCATCTGGACTCCTCTTAATGCTCCGTTCGATACTAGAACAGAGGAGAAAAGTCATGAGCTTTCGCGTTCGGGCGATAGAGACAGAAGACAGAGCGCTGGTCGAAGCCGCCCTCAAATCAGCTTGGGGCGCGGTGCGTGTTGTCTCCCGTGGCAAGCTGTGGGACCCACTTGAGCTTCCAGGCTTTGTCGCCGAACGTGGGGGAGATCTTGTGGGTCTGGTTACCTATCGACATGAAGCTGACACCACGGAAGTTGTGACGCTTGATAGTTTTGCAGAAGGTGAGGGGATCGGTTCTGCGCTTCTGGAAGCTGTCGCGGACCGCGCCCGAGAGCTGGGCAAAACACATCTTTGGCTCATCACCACCAACGATAATATCCCGGCGATCCGGTTTTATCAGCGCCGCGGTTGGGACATGGTCGCGCTCCATCATGGGGCGCTTGCGAGGTCTCGGCAGCTGAAGCCGGAAATCCCAACTCACGGCCTTGATGGGGTGCGGATTGATCACGAAATAGAATTCCGACTGGCTTTGTGACGCGCTGTCCGCGACACTGGTCTCTCGAAAGGAAGTTCCATGCAATTGCACACGTCCAGCTGGCCGGAAGTTGAGGCCTATCTCACGCGCTCAAAGGGCATCGTTATTCCCATCGGGTCGACGGAACAGCACGGTCCCAATGGGCTTATCGGGACGGACGCTATTTGTCCGGAAGTAATTGCCGCCCATGCCGGTGCGCAATCTGACATGCTGGTGGCGCCAACCTTCAATGTGGGCTGCGCGCAGCATCATATGGCCTTTCCGGGATCTATGACGCTCAGGCCGTCCACCATGATCGCTGTGATCTATGATTGGGTTCTGTCGCTTGGGCGTCACGGCTTTGATCGGATCTATTTTTTCAACGGGCATGGCGGGAATATTTCAACCATCCAGGCAGCTTTCGCAGAAATATATGCGGACCGTTCCCTGGCGCGGGACGGCAGCAATCGCGGACCGGTGAAGTGCAAGCTTGCCAATTGGTGGGACTATAAGCCGGTTTATAAATACTGCATGGATACCTATGGCAAATCACATGGTGCTCATGCGACGCCGTCTGAAGTGGCGGTCACCCAATATGCCTATCCCGATGCGATCAAGACCGCAGAGATGACACCGAAGATCGCCCCATCGGCGCGCTATACGGATGCCGAAGATTATCGGGAGAAATTCCCTGACGGTCGGATCGGGTCCGACCCGTCGCTTGCCAATCCCACTGATGGCAAGAAGCTTGTGGAGCTTTCGTCCAAAGGGTTGATCGAAGACTTCGCTGCCTTTGTCGCGAGTTAGTTAGGTTGCCGGTCCGGCCTGTCAGCGGGTCGATGTTTATTGGGCGCTCTGGCCAATGCGTGGTTCGGTTCCAGACGCTAACCTTTGAATGTTCGAACGGTGACGCACGATCACATAGAGGCACCCTGCACCAACAAGCAGCTGATAGGGCAGTGAATGCTCTAAGCCAAAGACGAGGGTGCCTGCAGTCAGTGCTGCGAGGATTGAACTGAGGGAAACAATTCGAGAAACGGCGAGCACCAGGCCAAAGACCGCTGCGGCGCTTAGTCCCACGGGCCAGGATATCGCAAGTAGGATACCTAGACCGGTTGCAGCAGATTTGCCGCCTGCAAACTTCAGCCAAATTGACCGACTATGCCCCAGCAAAGCGGCCAAGCCTGCCAGACAAACTATCCAAGGCAGCCAAACTTCTGACGCCATCTCTGTGGAGGTTTCAGTTGAAGGTAAAGCGCCGCTCCACGCAAATAGCCAGCGAACAAAGATGATTGCCACCGCGCCTTTCAATAGATCTATCAGAAGTACAGCCAGCCCAGGCCACTTTCCCAGTACTCGCAAAGCGTTTGTCGCGCCCACGGATTTCGATCCATGCTCTCGGATATCAATGTTCTTGAGCAGCTTCCCGGCTAGAAAAGCTGTGGGAATGGATCCCAAAAGATAGGCCACTAAAAGTCCAACGGTACTTACAATCCATAAACTCATAAGCATCGCCTTGGTGTAGAGATTTCAGAATAGCGATCTGGTTTAAGGCAGACACACTACGTGTTAGGTGCTGGAAATAACAACAGAGCCGTCTGTGATTTCAATTGGGATCGCCACCAGGCTCTTTCCTGCACAGGGACCGCTCGTGCAAAATCCATCATCGAGATTGAATAAGGCGCCGTGTGTTGTGCAGAGGATCTGATCCTTGTTGCGGGTCAGAAACCTGTCGGTGAAGGTTTCGAGGGGGGTAAAGGCGTGAGGGCAGGCGTTCACATAGGCCAGACATTCTTTATCTGTCCGCACGACAAACATGTCGAAGCGCTCGCGCCCTTCGCCGAATGTAAAGCCTTTTGCGCCCGGGACCTCGATATCGTTCAACGCACAAAGGTGCGTGCCAGCGGGCGGTACTTTCGCCAGCCACTTTTCGCGGCGTTGTTCATCGCCAAAGCTCTTGGAAGGACTGTTCACGGGGGTGGCTATTTTTTCGCCGTTGGAATTTTTTTAAGGCCGCCCATTTTGCAGACCCGCTTCCATTCCTCTGCCGTCACAGGTTGCACGGACAGACGCGAATTATTGACGAGCACCATGTCTTTCAGGTCCGGTGTGTCTTTTACGTCCTGCAGGGTGACCGGGTTTGGCAATGCTTCCACGGCTTCAATGTCAACCATGCCAAAGCGTTCTTTGGGATCGGTATGATCGGGATAATGTTCCTTGATGACGCGTACGATACCAACGACAGATTTCTCGTCCACGGAGTGATAGAAGAAGCCCAGGTCGCCGATCTTCATGGCCTTCATATTATTATTGGCTTGATAGTTGCGCACACCATCCCAGTGCTCGCCTTTGGTGCCCCGGTTCACCTGGTCTTGCCAGCCCCAGGTGTTTGGTTCTGATTTGAAAAGCCAATAAGCCATCCCACACTCCTGTCTCTATTCCTTAAGCAGCCATTTCCAGGCGCGCAGTTCGCGGGTGCCAAAGAGACCCGCTTTGACGTATGGGTCTTCGTCAGCAAGCTTTTGTGCTGTTGCTCGATCCGCAACGTCAATCACCAGCATAGAACCTTCCAGCCGCTCCCCATCATCAGATGTGAAAGGTCCGCCGAGTTTCACCGCACCGGTGTCTGCCCAGTGTTTCAGGTGGTTGTCGCGGTTGGCCATGCGCAGGTCGAGTGAATCTGGTTTATCAATGCCGACAATACAAAAGAGCATGTGTTCTTCCCTGTGTTGGTTGTGCTTTTGCGCGAGCTTAAGAGGCGGCGCCGGTCTTGAACAGGCTCAAATCTCAGCCGTGAAGGGGCGGGCTAGAAGGGAGGCAATGGCCTCATCCACCGTTTTGGTTCCCGAGACGATATCTGCGACAGCGTCACAGATCGGCAGGTCCAGGTGGCGCTTCTCCCCCATCGCCTTTACTGCCGCTGCGGTATGCACGCCTTCAGCGACGGAGTTGCGGTCGCCCATAATCTCTTTCAGTGTTTTGCCTTCGCCAAGAGCCATGCCGAGTGACATGTTGCGGCTCTGCCTGCTTGAACAGGTAAGAATGAGATCGCCCAGACCTGACAGGCCTGACAGGGTTTCAGGTCGTGCGCCCAAACGTTTGCCCAGCCGGACCATTTCTGCAAACCCGCGGGCGGTCAGCGCAGCACGCGCACTTTCGCCGAGCTTTTTCCCGTCAACAATGCCGCAGGCAATGGCCAGCACATTTTTGATCGCCCCGCCAATCTGGGTGCCGATCACATCGGACGTCCAATAGGGCCGGAAGGTGGGCGAGCCAATGGCATCCACCAGTGCGATGGCGGCTTCTTCTTCTGCGCAGGCGAGGGTGACCGCAGTTGGCAGGCCTCGCGCAACATCTGCGGCAAAACTCGGCCCGGACAGAATTGCCGGCACGGCGTCTGGCAAGGTCTCTTTCAGAACCTCGCTCATGAGTTTCCCGGAGTTCTGCTCGATGCCTTTTGCGCAAACGGCAACGAGGGATCCCCTTTGCAGCACGTCGTGGAGCTTGCTTGTCACCGCGCGCAAATGTTGCGCCGGGGGTACAAGAAGAAAAGCGTCCGTGCCGATCAGGTCTGCCATATCGCTTGTGGCTTTGATGGTCGCATCGAGGGGAATGCCTGAGAGATAGGTCTTATTCTCGTGGGTCTCGTTGATCTCCTCAGCAACTTCCGCCTCATGCACCCAGAGCTGAACGTCGCGACCGGCGCGCGCCGCCGCGGTCGCCAGTGCTGTGCCCCAGGCGCCGCCGCCGACTATTGCGAGAGTTCTGATTGTCGTCATGGTGCCTCAGGTTCGGTCATTTTTGCTGCGTTTCGCTGTGTATCTCGCAAATGCGAAATATTGAACGATCTGTTGATTGTTCAGGCCATCGCTCTACACTTACTTCCCATGAGTGATGAGGTCTGCGAAAGAATCATAGAAGCTGCTGAAGAGCGTTTTACCCATTATGGCTATGGGAAGACGACAATGGCAGAGCTTGCCCGGGACTGTGACATGTCATCGGGCAATCTCTACCGATTTTTTCCCAGCAAACTGGATATTGCTGAAGAAATCTGCCGCCGTGCCTCCATTCAAACGGCGGACGCGCTGACCGCTATTCTGGATAGTCCGGGCATGAGCGCCGCAGAACGGTTGAAGGAATTCCTGTTCCAGGACCTTCGTACTACTTTTCACGCTTTGGAGAAGAACCACAGAATTGTGGAGATGGCGCAGCTGATTACCGCTGAAAGGCCTGAATTCCACAATGAAGGGCTGAAGCGGGAGCGGGACGTGTTGTCAGGCATACTCAGCATGGGCCGTGAGGCGGGCGAGTTTGAGGTTGCAGACCCTGATTTCACCGCTGAGATGATTCAGGCGGCAACCCTCAAATTCTCCTATCCGCAGCTTTTTTCCCGCCTCAGTCTCGAAAAACTTGAGCTGGAACTGGACGGGGTTTATCAGCTGATCGTGCGCGGATTGGCACCGGCGAAGGTAGCCTGAGCACTCACGCTCTCGACTAAGTATCTGAATCACCTAAGTTTTTGCTGATTGCGAGTCGTCACCTGCTGCCGATTTCGCAGCGCGCATAGATTGTGGCGAAAGTGGCGAATTGTGACCATTCTGTGAATAATGAATATTTTTGAAATCATTCATTGTTTTTCATTTAGGACTCCTTACATGGTTGTCATCGACGCGCTCCTCCACTGCAGAAGGTGGGGGGCCGGAACCCTCAACCGGCCCAGAGCAAGGAGCGCGAGACTTAAGTGAACTGGAACGAGCCCATGAATGAAGCTGCACAAAGACAGACCCCCCTTCCTCCAGTATTGGGTCCTCTGGGCGTCAGCACCCTCGCACTGGCGCTCTATAGCGTTGGGCTCGTCATCCAGGTCGCTGGTCAATACTCCTTCTGATCCCTCACCTTAGTTCCCTCATTAAAGCAATAGGTGCTCCCATGTTTGGCAACGGATTTTCAAACTTCCTCGACCGTTTCAGCACAACAGCTGTGACAGTTGTTCTCACAGGTTACGGCGCTGTGCTGTTCGCGCAGGCAAGCAACCTTATCTAACGATCCTTCGTCTAGAGCGCTTTCACAGCGCTCTAGCTTGTAGATTGGTCGCATTTCCGAACCGCGAAAGTAGTTACTTTCGCTGAAAATACTCCAGGTTCCCTTTCCCCTCCCTAGGGGACCCGGACATTGCCCCAAGCGTCCCCCCGCTCAAGGCAACCTGAGACGCCGGACCCCCCTCCGGCGTCTCTTTTTTTGTGATGAGAGTGTGTTTGGCTTACCGCGTGGTCGACTTGTCGAGCGGCCAGCGGGCACGAGGTTCCAGATCCATGGGAGACGTATGGCCTGCCGCCAGATGTTCCAGGCCAGCCCAGGCGATCATGGCGCCATTGTCGGTACAGAGGCTCACTGGTGGTACTTCCAGGGTGAAGCCATTTGTCTCGCAGGTTTCTGTCAGCCGAGCGCGGAGTGCCTGGTTGGCGGCGACGCCACCTGCGACCACGAGGCGTGGCTTTTCTCCCAGCTGATCTTTGGTCTTGGCCATGGCGCGGCTTACCCGATTGTCGAGCACGTCTGCGACAGCGGCCTGGAATGATGCTGCTATGTCTGCACGGTCCTGATCACCCAACTCATCCCGTTCTGCCAGTGCCAGTACATGTTTGCGCACAGCGGTCTTCAGGCCGGAAAAGGAAAAGTCGCAGTCCTTTCGGTTGAGGAGCGGACGGGGCAGGTCAAAGCGGGTTGGATCACCGTCTCTGGCAATCATTTCAAGAGCGGGGCCACCGGGATAGGGGAGCCCCATCATCTTGGCGGTTTTGTCGTATGCCTCCCCCACTGCATCGTCGATGGTAGAGCCGAGACGGACATAGTCTCCAAGGTCCTTCACGTGCAGCAGCTGACAGTGCCCGCCGGAAACAAGCAACAGCAGATAGGGGAAGGGGGTCTCGTTGGTGAGCCTGGTTGTGAGCGCATGGCCTTCCAGGTGGTTCACGCCGATAAAGGGCAGTCTGTGCACCAGGGCAATGGCTTTGGCGGTCATCAGGCCGACAATCACCCCGCCAATGAGCCCCGGTCCCGCCGTTGCCGCCACGCCGTCCAGGTCGTTGAAAGTGAGATCTGCTGATTTGAGAGCCCGTTTCACCAGGCCATCCAGGTGGACCAGGTGAGAGCGTGCCGCGATCTCCGGAACAACGCCCCCATAGGGCGCGTGGTCCTCAATCTGGCTTAGAACTTCGTTGGCAAGGAGCTCCGGGCCCGCTCCGTCAATCTGGCGCACGATCGCCACGGCTGTCTCGTCGCAGCTGGTCTCAATACCCATAACAGTGAGCGAGGTCACGATTTCAGTTTTCCGTTCCGTTCCAATCGGGTGCACGCCGTGCGGCCATTCGCCCTGCTGATCCAGCAATCAGGGCTCGCGCGCTGCACGAAACCCGGTATAAGAAGACCACGCACGCTTACCATCTGGTTCCATTTCCATGCAACGACCCATTCGTATCGGCACCCGGGGATCTGACCTTGCCCTCGCGCAGGCGAACACCGTCGCCTCTCTGATCACCAAGGCGCATCACCTTGAAGAGGGGGCGCTTGAAATCGTCCCGATCAAGACCTCAGGGGATCTGCTTCAGGAGCAACGCCTGTCGGAAGTGGGTGGCAAAGGGCTCTTTACCAAAGAGATAGAAGAAGCACTCTACGATAAGCGTATCGATATGGCTGTTCATTCCATGAAGGATATGCCCACCGAATTGCCCCCTGGCCTCATCATTGATTGTGTCTTGGAGCGTGAAGACCCACGGGATGCCTTCATAAGCCCGGCGGCACGCTCGATTGAGACCCTGCCTCAGGGCGCGAAATTTGGCACTTCCTCGCTTCGCCGTGCGGCTCAGATTCTGGCTCAACGTCCAGACCTTGAAATCGTCCAGTTTCGCGGGAATGTCGGCACGCGCCTTAAAAAGCTGGAAGATGGTGTTGCCTCGGCAACCCTTCTTGCAATGGCGGGCCTCAACCGGCTCGGCATGCCGGAGGTGGCAACCGACCCAGTTCCTGTTGAGAAGATGATCCCCGCTGTGGCCCAAGGCATTGTCGGGATTGAACGGCGGGTGGAGGATGAAGAGATTGCCCATATCCTGTCGCCGATCCATCATGTGGAGACAGCCATTGTGATGGCAGCCGAACGCACGTTCCTGGCCGCGTTAGATGGATCTTGCCGGACGCCGCTTGCGGCGCACGCGGTTTATGAAAAAGGCCGGATCCGGTTTCGCGGGCAAATTCTGACGCCAGATGGTAAGATTGTTCACACGGCTGAGCGCGATGGCTCGCCTGCTTTATCGGCCGCCCTTGGCGCTGATGCTGCGAGCGAACTTAAGGCCAAAGGCGGTCCGGAATTCTTCGCAACCTGGTAACTCCGAGAGGTTGTTTTCATGCATCTGCTGGTGACCCGCCCCCGACAGGATGCTGAAGCTCTGGCGCAGGTGCTTCAAGCCCGTGGCCATGGCGTCACCGTAGATCCTCTTATGTCGATTGAATTCCACCCGGAGACACCGCTTACGCGAACCGGCGTTCAAGCGCTGCTGATCACAAGCGCGAATGGTCTTCGGGCGATGAGGACCCGCACTGACTTCTCTGAATGGCTCAAACTCCCCCTCGTGGCGGTGGGGCCGACGACGGCGGCCCTGGCCCGGGACGCTGGTTTTCCAAGTGTTTTTGAGGCCGAAGGCGATGTGGTGTCGCTCGTTCAGCTGGTTCGACAGAAGCTGGAACCAGACGGCGGGCCTCTCTTGCACCTTGCGGGTACCATAGTTGCGGGAGATCTAAAGGGTGCGTTGGAGGCGGATGGTTTCTGGATCGAGCGCGCGGTTCTTTATGAAGCGAAAACTGCGGCGAGCCTTTCAGAGAAAACCATTGAGGGTCTGCATTCGGGCGCCATTGACGGGGTGCTTCTCTATTCAAAACGGTCTGCGGAGACATTTGTCGATCTATGCCGGTTGGCAGGCCTTGCAGATCATTTGTCCGGATTGAACGCCTATTGTCTCTCGGCGAATGCCGCGCTGCCATTGCAAGATATCGGGTTGCAGGGGATCCATGTGGCGTCCGCGCCAAATGAAGCAGATCTGCTGTCCTTGCTTGGCCCGGCATCGGGGCCTGAGAAATAGGCAAAAACTAGGGAGTGAGTTTCGCTCTCCCTTCTTGATTTCGCGTATACTCGCCTGATCTATCGGGGGGTATAAAGAGGGATAGTTTGTTCTCTGGGGCTCTCGCGCCTGTGATGCAATAAGGTAGTTGGGTAATGACAGATAAAGACGGTTCCTCTTCCAGCACAACCGGTGGCCGCACATCGACGCGGGCTGCACCACAGGAGGAGGGGAGCGCTGGAGATAAATCCTCAGATGCGCCCAAGACCATTGATGCCACTGCAGTAGATGTGACGGGGAAGAACCGATCTGTTGCGCTTGGGGCGGGGCTTGCCGGCGGGTTGATTGGTGCGGCGGTTGTCGGCTTCGGTATCCTCTATGTGATGCCTCAAACCGGCGGTGCTGATGACGGTCAAATTGCAGCCGTGGATACACGGGTGAGTGAACTGGGCGACTTGTTCCAGACGCGGACCGATGGGCTCTTTACCCGGCTTTCAAATCTTGAAGACATTACGGAAAAACATTCAAACCAGATTGGTGCGGCCCCAATTGCCGAGCGGTTGCAGGCGCTTGAGGGTCTCGCTGCTCAGATGCAGGATGATGCGGCCAAGTTTGAAGATCAGCTGGCTGCAGTGGACGCGGAGCGGCTGACATCAGAGCTCGCTCTTCTGGCAGATACATTGCGAACGGTCTCTGAAGATGTGCGTGCCCTGAAAGAAGCGCAGCTGCCTGCCGACATTCCAGAGCGGGTCGGTCAGATTGCCCAAGGGGTGAATGCCGCGGCTGAGCAGATCAATGTCCTCACGCTGCAGGTTGCCGCCTTAGAGGAAGAGGTGTCACGTCCTGACCCGACGGCGGAGGCAGCGTTGGGGATTGCGTTAGCGAACCTTACCCGTGCGATTGATGCAGGAACGGCCTTTGACGTTGAGCTTGGTGCGATTGCAGCACTTGCTCCTGATGACCCAGCGGTTGCAGCCCTTGCAGACGTGGCGCCAAACGGCGTTCGGTCATTTGCTTCTCTTACCCAAGAGTTTTCGGGTCTTGTTGATCCGCTTCTGACGGCGGAACGTCGCGCGGGCCGAGAAACATTCTATGAACGTATTGTTGGCAGTGCGCTTTCGATTATCACCGTGCGCCGTGTTGGCGATGTGGAGGGGGACACGGTTGAAGCGATTGTTGCCCGCATTGAAACGCGGTTGGCGCAGGAGGATTTGTCCGGTGCGCTGAGCGAAGCGAAACTTCTAACCGGGCCTGCAGCTGACGTGGCGGCGGCATGGGTTGCAGATGTTGACACCCGGCAGCGCACCGACCTCCTTGTCCGCGACTTGTCGGCTCGTGTCTTGGCGCATGTCGCCGCAGGCGAGGAGTAAGCCCCCATGTGGCGTGTCCTCGTTCCATTCTCGATCATTGCCGTTTTGTGTGCTGCCGCTGTCTGGCTGGCGGATCATCCTGGTGTCGTAACGGTCACGTGGCAAGGTTATGAAATCCGCACCAGTTTTGTGATGGGTCTGCTTGTCATTTCCTTGTCGACGATCATTGGCGTGCTTGGCTATCGTTTGTTTGCGACGTTTATGAAAAGCCCTGCGGGCTTCACCTCCTTCCTTGCGACGCGAAAACGCAAGAAGGGATATGACGCACTTTCCAAAGGCATGGTTGCAATTGCGGCGGGTGACAGCCGCGAGGCGGACCATTATGCAGGGCAGGCGCACAAGCTGCTCGATGAACCCGCGATGACTCTCCTGCTTGCAGCCCAGGCGGCGCAGATGAAAGGCGACAGTGCAGGCGCCACCCGTTTTTTTGAAGAGATGCGGGGACATTCAGAAACAGAATTTCTGGGTCTGCGCGGTCTTTATGTTCAGGCTGGGCGCGTCGGCAACAAAGTGGCGGAACGAACCTATGCGGAAAAAGCCTTCGCGCTCCGTCCTCATACACCCTGGGCGGCAGAGGCGGCATTCACTGCACAGGTAGCTGCAGGCGAGTTTGACATTGCGGCGACAACGCTGGACAGAATATTGCAGGTGAAACTTCTCACGCGTGATGTGGCGAGGCGCCGGCGCGCCGTCCTCCTGACGGCTCAAGCGATGAGCCTTGCCGATGGTGCGGCGAGCGACAAAGCGCTTCAGCTTGCGAGCGACGCAGTGGAAATGGAGCCGACTTTTGCGCCGCCGGTTGCGCTTGCTGCGCGTCTTCTGGGTGAGGCCGGGCAGACACGCAAAGCCGGGCGTCTCGTTGAGCGGGCCTGGGCAACACATCCCCATCCGGATCTGGCAGACGTCTACCTGACACTGGTTGAGGACGAAAAACCTTTTGACCGGTTGCGCCGGGTCAAGGGGCTGGCGGCACGGAACCCGCAAGCGGGGGAAAGTCAGATGGTGTTGGCGCGTGCCGCTCTTGCTGCGCGAGATTTTGAAACGGCCCGAGAGGCGCTGGAACCTCTTCTGGTGGGCGATCCCACTCAACGTGTGTGCGAGCTGATGGGCGCGCTGGAGGGAGCAGAAGATCATGCCGCGGCGGCTCAGGTCTGGCTCACCCGTGCCATTCATGCTCCTGCCGATGCCTGTTGGGTGGCTGAAGGCTATCAGTCTCATATCTGGGTTCCAGTGGTGCCTGAAACAGGCGCGTTCGATGTGCTCAACTGGCAGGTGCCTGCCAAACGGGACGGGGCGCGGGCGGCCCTGGTGCCCCCGGCCCCGACCATGTCGGAACCGCATGGGGATGAAGACCGGCAACAAATCCTGTCTGATCAGGCTAAGGGGGAAGAAGAAACCTCTGCCGAGGCGCCGAGAAATGCCCCTGAAGTGGACGAGACAGAACCCCGTGATAGGCTTCCAGAGCATGTGGTAATCGCGCCAGATGATCCGGGGCCGGAAGGTTCGGGGATTGAGGAAAATGGCGCAAAAGGGGAGTCGGCAAAATGGTAGGCAAAATTCTGGGCGGACTTGTCGCGCTTGTGGTGGTGGCGTTTGTTGCGCTGTTCGCGATGTGGGGCGCGCTTGATAAATCCACCGAAGAGTTGCTGCCGAAATATGCGAACGAGGCGTCGACATTTTTGACGCTTCCCTCTGGCGCCACGGTCCACTATCGCGATGAAGGCAACAAAGACGGTCCTGTGCTTCTTCTGGTGCACGGGTCCAACGCCTCCCTTCATACGTGGGAGCCCTGGGTCAAACTTCTTGGCGACGACTACCGGGTGATCACACTCGATCTGCCGGGCCATGGGCTGACGGGAACGCATGAGAGTGATGATTATAGCCGTGCGGGTCAGGTCGCCTTTGTGAAGGAACTTGTGGCTGCTCTTGAGCTCGACACGTTTGTTATGGGCGGCAATTCCATGGGCGGTGGTGTGACACTGCAATATGCGGTGACCCATGGCGACGACCTCCTCGGCATTATCCCCGTGTCTTCGTCCGGCATGCCGCGCAATGTGGAAAACGCCTCTCCTCCGCTGGCGTTTCGATTGGCGGCGACACCTGTGGTCAATCAGCTGATGCTTGTCATCACGCCACGCTCTATTGTGGAAAATGGGCTCAAACATTCGATTGAGGATGACGGGTTGGTCACCGAAGCGATGATTGATCGCTATTTTGATATGACGCTTCATGACGGCAATCGCGGGGCGACGCGGGCGCGGTTCCAGGGTTATGCCAATCGCGGCGTCGCGGATGCGGCACTCGCGGAGCAAATCCCGTCAATCGAGCTGCCTGCGCTCATTATCTGGGGAGAGAATGATCCTCTTATTCCTGTTGAGAGTGCGCACAAGATGAAAGAGGCGCTGCCTCAGGCGAAGCTCGTGATTTATGAAAATGTGGGGCACATCGCCATGGAAGAGGTGCCGGAAGAAAGTGCTGCCGAAGTCCACGCCTTTATGGCGCAGGTGACGGCCGTGCCTCAGGCGGCGGTGCCGCCCATGGTCCTCTGCGGCGAGGTTGCAGCCATTGCAGAAGGCGCTGTGATTCCAGAACCCTTCAGTTGTGGCGGCTAGACCCCGTTCAGCATTTGTCAGGCTTTGCGCGCTAGACATAAGTAGCGGATCGGTTTAAGGAATTGCCGACTTGTTTTGACGCGTTTTTGGACGGTGACTTACCCGGTGAGTTCCGGTAGGACGTCACCTGGAAATGCTTTTTGGGCCGCTTTAGCTCAGTTGGTAGAGCACATCATTCGTAATGATGGGGTCGGGTGTTCAAATCACCCAAGCGGCACCATTTTTTTGTTTCACGGTCATTTCGCTTCGCTACAGACCTCCAACGGGGCGGGCTTCCGCCCGGCCTCCAGTCGGACGCTTGGGGTCCGATGTCTAAGCAAACTCCTTCAGACTGGTCCTCATCACCCTTTTTTGTTTCACGGTCATTTCGCTTCGCTACAGACCTCCAACGGGGCGGGCTTCCGCCCGGGCACCCTCGTTGCCGCCGCTGTTCAGGTGACAGGCGTCTTTTCGTGAGAAAAGCGCCGAGAACCGTATTTCCATTTCGCCCCTCCCCTCCCAATGACTTTGAACCTGTGCGATGCGATCTATATCGCTTAACTGGGCGCCGTATGATGGTCCCGGTTTGCCGCCACAGGAGGTCTCTCACTATGAATAAAGCCGTTTCTTTTGCATTGTTCCTGCTTGTGGTTATGGGCGGCGGCATTGCGATTGGTACGCTCACCGTTCCAGGTGAGTGGTATGGGGCGCTCGAGAAGCCGTTCTTCAATCCACCAAGCTGGGTGTTCGGGCCGGTGTGGACCGTCCTGTACCTCATGATTGCCTTTGTGGGATGGCGGATCTGGCACCGGGAAGACACAGGTGCCTTGATGGGGTTTTGGATTTTGCAGATGGGTTTGAACTTCCTGTGGTCGCCCATTTTCTTTGGCGCTCAGGAACCCCTCTGGGCCCTTGGCGTGATCGTGTTCCTGTTCTTCACCCTTCTTCTGTTCATGAGGCTGGCCTGGCGCACGGACCGCCTGTCGGCCGTGCTGTTTGTTCCCTATGCGGCGTGGGTCGGGTTTGCGACAATGCTCAATGGGGCGATTGTCTTGCTGAACATGTGAGGATCAAAAGCGCCAGACGGCTGCTCAGCTCCTCAGTTTGCCTATGCTGTCACGGGCGCATAAGCTCGGTCGTCAAATAGTGTGTCTTCCCTAACGTAGAGTATGCTCATGCCCCGTTCTGTCCTTGCTACCGCCCTGACTGTTGCTTTGCTCTCTGCGACACCAACATTGGCTGAGGAGGCGGCCCCGCCCGAGATGGCCAAAGCCACGCTGATCAATACGGACGGTGAGGAAGCAGGCATGGCCACGCTCACCCAGGGCCCGAGCGGTGTGCTTATTCATGTGAAGGTGGAAGGCCTCACGCCGGGCAAGCATGGGCTGCATCTCCATGCCCATGGTGTGTGCGAGCCCCATGAAGGCTTCAAAACAGCCAAGGGCCATGTGGGCAAGGTTCCTGGTGGTCATGGGCTGTTGAACCCTGAAGGACCGGAGCCCGGCGATATTCCAAATATTTTTGTGGGTGCGGACGGCGTGGGCGAGATGGAGGCCTTTACCTCTCTCGTATCGCTTGTGGAGGGACCGAACAATCTGCTGGATGAAGACGGCTCCACTTTCATCCTTCACGAAGATGCCGACGATCATCTGACGCAACCGATTGGCGGTGCGGGCGCGCGGGTTGCCTGCGGTGTGATCGAGGCGGACTGACGCTCCTCTATTACAATTTGTAACAGAGTTTTGCTGGAAGAGACGCGCGGGCGTTCTTATCCTTGAGGGTAAGCAGGCTTGGCACCGCCTGCTGTGTTTTGCCTCAAGGATTAAGCCCTGCCCATGACCTCTCTCAAAGCCTTCCTCAACTCTCCCATTTTTTTCTGGGCGCTCATCGCCCTGCCGTCTGTGGGCATGATCAATGGGGCGTTGAGCGGGCGTGACCTTGAAAGCCTGTTGCACCCGACGGGGGAGTTTGCCGCGCGTTTCATGATCATCGCGATGATGCTGACACCTTTGCGGATGATGTTTCCGAGTGCGCGTCCGATCCGCTGGCTCCTGGCACGGCGGCGCTATCTCGGTGTGGCGGCGTTCGGCTATGCGGCGCTTCACACGCTTTATTATGTGATTGATCTTGGCACGCTCGATGCGGTGATGGTGGATGTGGTGAAGCTCGGCATCTGGACGGGCTGGGTCGCGTTTCTGATTTTCGTGCCCTTGGTGCTGACCTCAAACGCAGCCTCGGTCCGGGCGATGGGGCCGGGATGGCAGACGCTTCAGCGGCTCGTCTATCTCGCGGCGATCATGACACTGCTGCACTGGATCACCATCCACAACACATTTGGCGGCGCGCTTGCCCACTTTCTGCCGCTCGCGGTGCTGGAGGCGTATCGTGTGTGGAAAGTGCGGTCTGGTAGGCGCGGGGATGAGCGAAGTGAACGCATAGCATAACTACCTACGACGACCTTCCAAAGCTGTGTGGTTCGAGCCAGCAATCGCTGTTTGAATGTTGGGGAGTTATTGCCTGTTTCGATTCGCAACCCTGCATGTCGGTGCGCTATCCGTGTGAAGCTATGACATGGGAGGCCACGTTGTCTGACAAACCTACCCCTTTACTGATGTTTTCTGCAATTATCATTTTGCCTAGCTAGTTGAACTATGTCTATTACTATGGACTAGTAAGAAAAATAGGGGATGGGATGACTGCGAACAAGGAGGAGGTAAGGCTCCAGGAAAAGAGTAAGAATTTTTTATCTTCCCTGTTGGTAACTCGGGAGGACATCGCGAAGGAGTTTAGGAAACGCAAGAGCCATTTTGAATACCAGAGTGTTCATCCTGCCGACGTTTCAGAAAATGAAAGCGAAGGATGGGAGATCCAGCGGGAAGGAAAAAGGAGTACTAGACTCAAGAAAGCAAAGCGCCATGACCGAATGCTTGAAGACCGTGTTTGGTGCTTGCTAAAGAATATGGGCTACCCAGTTCTCAATGACGATCATTTTAAGATTGCCTATGAGAGAGTTACTGGAACAGTAAGTAAGAAACAAATTGATGTATACGCTGAAGATAGCGAGACAGTTTTGGTCGTAGAGTGTAAGGCAAAAAAATCACGCGGCAGACGCTCCCTTCAGAAAGACTTACAAGAAACAATTTCTCTGCAAAAACATATTCGTAGGTCGATATACAGCCGTCTTAATAGGGGAACTAAACGCCCTAAGATAATTTGGATTTATGTTACCGAGAACATTCTTTGGTCTGAGAATGATATTCAGCGTGCTGAAGAAGGCAACATACAGATCATCACTGAGAATGAACTTCAGTACTTTGAAACATTCATTCGGCATATGGGTCCCGCAGGCAGATACCAGGTACTTGGCGAGTTTCTGAAGGGTCAAAAAGTATCCGGTCTTGAGGATGTGAAGCTGCCGGCCATAAAGGGAAAAATCGGCGGGGAAACATACTATAGTTTTGTTACGACCCCACGTGACCTTCTAAAGATTGCATTTATAAACCATCAGGCTCTCAATCATCCTGACGGGCGCCCCGCTTATCAAAGAATGGTTTCTGCAAACAGAGTAAAAGACATTGGCTCGTTTATAGAAAAGGGTGGGTTCTTTCCTACCAATATTCTGATTAACTTCTCCGACAGTCCTCGATGGGACCTGCTTTCAAATAAGGAGAACACTGATCCAAATGTGAAGTTTGGATGGATCACCCTTCCGTCCAAATACCGTTCAGCGTGGGTTATCGATGGCCAACATCGTTTGTTTGGGTTTTCCCACCTAGAAGATAAACTCTTGGACCAAAGTATCTTCGTACTTGCGTTTGAAAAGATGGCGGTGCAAAAAGAAGCCGATCTTTTCATTACGATCAATCACAAACAGAAGAGCGTTCCTAAAAGCCTTCTTGTGAGCCTGCTTGCTGACATTCGTATGGGCGACGCTGATCTGTCTACAGCCCTTACAGCGTTGGCCTCTGGAGTTGTCCGGTCGCTCAATACGGACAAAAGTAGCCCATTGTTGCGCCGTTTTTCGATCCACGGAGTGCCGCCGGAGCCAACGCAGAATCTCACGATTTCGGAAGTCGTGAATGGGCTGCGGCGCTCTGGTTTGATCGGTCGTTTGTCAAAGAAAGCGTTGATCCCTGGGCCATTGTGCGGTCCCACAGATGAGCACACAATTCGCAGAGCTTCCGAAGTGCTCGCCATATATTTTGAAACTATAAGAAGGGCTCATCCTGAGAGATGGGAACTCGGCAAGAGTGCATACATTGCTACAAACCCCGGGATCCGCGCCCACCTCTTACTCATATCCGAAGTGGTTGCCTATTTGTCGCATAAGAAGTTACTGGACTTTGCACTCTTAAAGCCTACCGAGTTTGCAAATCACATCACGGGTTTTTGTCGACCAGTTACTTCCTTTATCCGTAAGGCCAGCGACGAAGAAGTAGAACAGCTGTTCTCGAGAAAATTCGGGGAAGGCGGCGTCCGGGAATATGCATACAACCTAATGAACATACTTGCTGAAACGCATGAGGAATTTGGTACTGAGGAGTTTCGACGTTGGATTGACCAGAGTAAATCTCAAAAAATTGATCAAATAAATCAGTTTCTTATGAAGCTAGCTGAGCGCTTAACAGACTATGTAATAGACACTCTCAAGAAAATTCATGGCACACATAGGCTTGCTTCGGATGAGCAGGCGTTTTGGGAGTTAGGCGTGGAGAGTGAACGCATTCGACGAAACGCATTCGAAAAACAGCAAAAAGACAAAGCGCGCAGAAAACCGAAAGAGGCGTATCTCGACATTGTCGACCTGGCTGAAATAGTTAAACAGTCAAACAATTGGGATCACTTTGAACATGTCTTCAAGAATCCGCAAGCCCAAGAAAGAAAGGGGCAAAAATATTACCTTGGTTGGATACACTCTTTTAACGAGCTGCGTAACATTGCTGCCCACAAAAACCAGATGAAGACGTATACAGATGAAGACCTTGAGTTTGTCGAGTGGCTGCGGACTGATGTCTCTCCAAAACTGCCGGGATCCGCATGAGCCAAATTGAACCGATGCTGAAATGGGCGGGCGGTAAACGATGGCTGGTCGCCTCGAAGCGTAGTGCTTTTCCCAAAGTTGATGGCGCACATATCGAACCGTTTGTTGGATCAGGAGCGGCATTCTTTGCCCTCGAGCCTCGTCGCGCGATTCTGTCAGATTTGAATCATCGACTTATGGAAACCTACTTAGTGGTAAAAGAAGATGTGGGATTGTTTGAGCGGTATTTTCGTGGGTTTGCAGCTCAACACAGCCCCGAGTTTTACTACGAACTTCGGAAGAAGAAGTTTCGTAGTGCAGTCAAGAGAGCTGCGCAGTTTGTCTATTTGAACCGCGTCTGCTTCAACGGCATATACAGAGAGAATCTGAAGGGCGAATTCAATGTACCGATTGGTTCAAAGACCTCAGCCCTCTTGGAAACCGACAACTTTCCAGCAGTTTCAGAGCTGCTGTCGGGCGCTCAACTCATGACGGGAGACTTCGAGGCTGCTGTCGATCTGGCTGGTCGCAATGACTTCCTCTACATTGATCCTCCTTATACGACAAAACACAATCTAAACGGATTCATCAAATACAATCAGAAGATCTTTTCATGGGACGACCAGGTGCGACTTGCAGAAGCCTTGTTGCGCGCGTCAGGCCGGGGCGTGAAAATCTTGGTGTCGAACGCTGACCATGTGGACGTGCGGTCCCTCTACGAAGATGCATTCTATCTGAGTTCGGTTCCTCGGAACAATGTTATCGCTGCACAAAGCAGTTTTCGCGGGCGAACCAGCGAATTGTTAGCGGCGAATTTTGTTGTCTAAAGTGTAGGGGTTTTAGACGAAAGACGAAAAAGAATTAAACAAGGTGTGGATACATTTCAGGTGGGGCCCCACAATTTGATGTCTTGCAGGCGCCCTGAATGTTCTATGCTCTCTTCCAAGAAACTAAAGACATTTTATTGATGCATCATCTTATCGATCCTCGTTTCACTCCGGTCGGATGATGCTTGGGGGAGGCGTTATGAGTCTGTGGCCACTAAATAATCTGCTGAACACGTTTGTTCAGAAGGGGCGGCTCACCGTTTATGATGTGGATGGGTCACAACATGAGTTCGGCCAGAATCAAGAAGGGGCCGGTGAGGGCGAGGAGGCGGTGCATGTCACCATGCGGCTTCACAGCAATGCGCTCAAATGGAAGCTCTTCCTCAATCCGGAACTCATCGCCGCTGAAGCGTACATGGATGGGGACCTGACTTTTGAAAACGGGTCGGGCTGTTACGATCTGCTCTTTCTCTTTTCCATCAATCGCGGGCCGCTTGCGAGCCACAAGGTGCAGGGCGGCTTGCGTCGTTTCTGGCGCTCCATGCGGCGGCGCCAGCAGGCGAATGATGTGGACAATGCGAAGAAACAGGCCCGCTCTCACTACGACCTTTCAACAGAAATGTATCAGCTCTTCCTGGATGAAGAGCTGAACTATACCTGCGCCTTTTATGAGACGCCGGAGACGTCGCTTGAAGATGCGCAGGCCGCGAAGCTCACCCGCGCCACGGCGAAGCTCGGCCTGAAGCCTGGCATGACCGTGCTGGAGATTGGCGGCGGCTGGGGTGCCTTTGCCATTCGCATGGCAAAAGAGGGCGCGCATGTGACTTCGCTTAATGTCTCGCCGGAGCAAATCGCCATTGCCGAGCAGAAAGCAGAAGAGGCCGGTGTTTCCGACCGGGTTGATTTTGTGCTGAAGGACTACCGGGAATATGAAGGCCAGTTCGATCGCGTCGTTTCCGTCGGCATGATGGAACATGTGGGCATCGGGCATTTTGACGACTATTTCGGCACGGTGCGCGATCTTCTGAAACCGGACGGCTATGCTTTCATCCATTCCATTGGGCGCAGCACCCAGCCCGGCACGACCGGGCCCTTCTTCCGGAAATATATTTTTCCGGGTGGCTATGTGCCTGCCTTGTCAGAGACGTTTGAAGCGCTGGAGCGTCAGGGTCTCTGGGTCGATGATATGGAAGTGCTGCGTCTCCATTATTACTACACGCTCCGGGACTGGCGGACGCGTTTCACAGCAAACCGCGCCAAGGCGGCCGAGCTTTATGACGAACGCTTCTGCCGCATGTGGGAGTTTTATCTGGGCGCTGCGGAGCTTGGCTTCCTCCACGGCTCCAACATGGTGTTCCAGCTTCTGCTCTCGCCTGAGCGCGACGCGGTGCCGCTCAACCGGAACTTTATTGTGGATGCGGAGCGCGCCATGATCGCCAGAGACACGACTGGTCAGGATGGTGCGGGCGCTTGAGGCTTTCCCATGACCTATGAGCAATATAACAAGTTCTGCGGCAGCCTTCCGGCGACGACTCATGTGGTGCAGTGGGGTGGGTCTCATGTCTGGAAGGTGGGCGGCAAGGTCTTTGCCATTGGCGGCTGGGACGATGCCTCGTCAGGCAAGCCCAGGGCTGCAGTGACGTTCAAGGTCTCCAAAATAGCCTTTGAGATGTTGAAAGAAGAGCCGGGCTTGCGGCCCGCGCCCTATCTTGCGTCGCGGGGTATGAGCTGGATCCAGAACTATGACAAGCCCGGCCTCTCCGACAGGGATCTCAAGGCCTATATCAAAGAATCGCACCGGATCGTGTCGCTCGGCCTTTCAAAGAAGAAGCAGAAAGAGTTGGGACTGAACCAAGACTCCTGATTGGCCATGAGCGTCGGCACAAAAAAGCCGCTCTCGAGATATCCCGAAAGCGGCTTAAACTTGGTAACTCGAATGAGTTACTCAACAACCGAGAGGTTCTCAGCAGACTCTTTGCCATTGCGGCCGGTTTCCAGCTCGAAAGAAACCTTCTGGCCTTCGTTCAGCGTGGAGAGACCCGCACGCTCAACAGCAGAAATGTGCACGAATGCATCTTTGCTGCCATCTTCCGGCTCGATGAAGCCGTAGCCTTTGGTTGCGTTGAAAAATTTGACTGTGCCTGTAGGCATATTGGTAGTTCCTCTAACACGTATTTAGTCCGCTCTCACGCACCGCGCGCAAGAACGGGTCTTCAACGATCACATTGTCAGGGGATAGATAAGCTCGCCGGCGAACCGGAAATTCATTTAGCGCGCATCGAATGTAGAACGTATTTGAGGATTTACGCCGATTTTTGCGTGCAAGTCAATAAAAGGGGAACGGACATTTCACCGTGTCAGGCAGCGCGCACAAAAAAACCGCCCCCAACAATAGCTGGAGGCGGTTTCGTCACCGGTCGTTTCCGACCGAATGCACGTCGCTATTAGTCGACGACTGAGATGTTCTCAGCAGAAGACTTGCCGTCGCGGCCTGGCTCAAGCTCATAAGAGACCTTCTGGCCTTCGTTGAGTGTTGAGAGACCTGCGCGTTCAACAGCAGAAATGTGCACGAATGCGTCTTTGCCGCCATCTTCTGGCTCAATGAAGCCGAAGCCTTTAGAAGCGTTGAAGAATTTAACTGTTCCGGTTGTCATGGATTTTTCCTCTGACGTAAGTGATTAAGTCCACACGGGCCTTGTGCACGTATGGGTCGCAATTGGTCACATTTTCAGGGGATAAATAAGCTGATCGGCAAGCCGGTCGGTCACGTAGCGCACATCGAATGTAATCAGTAGGTGCACATATAGGGGTTTTGACCGGTAAGTCAATGAAAACGCCGTAGGGGCAACCATTTGGTGTGCTTTCACACCAATTCCTTCCTTCCTAAAAAAGGAGGGCGGACTTTTCGTCTCAACTCGGCCGGCCACCGGCGGGCCCTGAAACCCGCCAGAAATCGCGGCGTGTTTTCGGTCCGTAAGTCTGGAAGCTGGGGTTTGTGCACGCGGCATAGTCGCGGCGCAGCTCCTCTACGCGGTCGTTCGCCGCTTCTTTCAGGAAGGGCTCGGGATCGACGCCATAAACTTCTGCAGAGTTGAGGCCGAAGATGCGGGCCTTGACGTCTTTCGTCAGGGCTGGATAGCCAAAGCGTTCCTGGAACTCCTCTGTAATCTCAAAGGTGCGGAAGGTTTCGATCTGGTCTTGGGGGCTGCCCCACCAGATGCTGTCTGTGCCCCAGCAGATGCGTTCCGGTCCGAAGGTTTTTAGGAGCTTGCCCATGGCGTGCGCCGCGGCTTCGGGCTGGGTCATATGTTCACGCCAAAGGCCGCCCATTTCCGCATAGAGGTTTCCTTCATTTGGCCGGAACCCGTTTTCCTCATGCGCGCGTATCAGCCGATCAATGCCTTGACTATTGTCCGGGTTGTAGGCGCCTTCCGGGTAGTCAGGTTCAAAGCCCGAGTGATAGCAGATGAAGGTAAGGTCCGGATTGGCGGCGGCGGCGCGGGCAATGTCGCTTGGGTGCGAATAGGCAGGGTCGAGCATGGGTAGTGGCAGGCCGCGATGGGAGCAGATGGTGGTGATGTTGAGCTGCCGTGCCTTCTCATAAAAAGGTGCTGCCTGATCGGGATCATCCATGTGATAGCCCACACCATCCGGTCCCCATTGCGGATAGAGTTTCCAGGCCGCAACTTTATGCTCTTCAGCAAGTTCGTCCATAAAGTCTTCCCAGCCGGGTTCGTTGGGAAAAACACCTCCATGAATGAGGCCGCGTTCCCGATTGTCTACTTCATTGACAAGGGTGCGGGTCTCGGCGGCATAGTCGATGGGGGTCGGGTTGTTTTCGCGTCCGCCCCACAGCGCTGAGAGCACAGCGACGTCTGTGTCGCTATCAAGGAAAACTTCCTTGATCATGTTCTGGGCGTCAAAACAATCAAAGTCGAACCAGCCGCATTGGCGGGCTCCTTCCTCAAAGACAAAGTTGATGGCGATGGTCCACAGGATCCCGTCCATGCCGGAGCGCCATGCGCCGGACGGGTCCACGCAATGGGTCTGAATATCGAAAATAAATTCATCGCCTTTGACGTTCGCATTGGCGAGGGCTTCATCCTCTGCCGCATCAAGAGCGACGTTGAAGGTGCCGCCTTTCGCGCCGGTGGCTGTCGCGGTTTCATTGAGAGCCAGCAGAGTGGCAGCGGTGCCCATGGTGCTTTTCAGAAAGGTGCGTCGGTCTGTGCCCAGACGCTTTACGGCGTCCGCCACCTTATCAAAGGCAAGGGCTTTCGCGTGTTTTTCGGCTTGGGTCAGAGGTTGAGGCAGGTACTCACCGTTTGAGGTGGTATCGATTTTTACGGGCAGTCGCGTGCCGTCCGGGTCAAAATCACGCATGGTGTCTCCTCCCTTTCCTCAGGCTTGCTAGCTAACCTAATCATTGTTCTCACCGAAATTAGTTAGTGCCTTTCGGATACAGCTTAGCCGCTGAACCTTTTATTCGACAGGCCTATAGTGTATTAAAATTGGCATTTTGAGGCGAGTTCATGGCCACATTGAAGGCAGGAGAGCCATTTGGACTCGACAACGATTTCGTGGAAGAAATTGATTGGGACATTGCGCTTAAGCGGATACTGCATGACCTGCGATCAGATTTCATCTTCGCCCCTCATCTTGCATTTGTGTACGAAAAGGCTGGCCAGCAGCTAGTTGAATTGCTTAAAAGCGAGTTGAAGTCAGGAAAGTTTAGTCCCGGCGTGCCTTTGACTATTGAAGTGCCAAAGTCGTTTCGGATTCGAGTTGCTGCCGGACAGTCGTCTAGGCTTGGACCGAGCTACTCCCGACCAGGCAGCATACTGATGCCGCGTGATAGGTTGCTCTATCAAGCTCTGGCCGACCAGGCGGCACCGTTTATTTCTAAAAAGTCAGATCTGACACGTTCGTTCAGCCACAAACTGGAAGACAGCAAAAGCGCGTCAATGTTCGTGCCGACCAGGATTTGTTGGAACGAGCTTCAATCGGCTCTTGCGAGCCACGCTGAGAGCAACGGCACGTCATACATATTGAAACTAGACATCGCAAATTTCTTTGGATCTCTGAATCAACACAAACTGATAAACGTTTTATCGGATGCGGGTTACCCCCAATCACTTGCGTCTCGATTAGAAGCGATACTCACGAGCTACACAGGCGAACGTAGTTCGCGAGGCATTTTGCAGGGAATGTACCCGTCTGATTTGCTGGGCAACTACTACATGGCACCTATTGACCAATTTTTCGGTGATCATGAGGTACCATCGGCACGTTACGTTGATGACATCTACATTTTCGTAGAGAGCGTTGATGCAGCTGAAAAACTACTCCGAGAACTCATTCCTACGCTGAGAAGCTATGACCTCGGACTAAACGAAGCGAAGTCTGTAATTATGCCCAAGTCCTCATTGGTTTCTGAGGAACCGGATTTGGAGGCGTTGTTCAAGAATGCCGTCAGTGAAATTTCTACCCAGATTGATGAAGCAGATTTTGATGCAGATTATGGGTTCCAATCAGATTGGGATGACGGAGAGTCGGGCGCAGGCGATGACGATGAGAACGAGCTTGAACTAATTGCTACAACAATCCTCTTCGATTCAGCATCAGACTACCCAGGACACGAGGAGAGCATTGAACGTTTCTGCTTGCCTCTCTTTGCAAAGGCAAACTCGGACTATGCTGTTGACTATGTGCTAGAGGCTTTTTCGAAAAGGCCCGCAATGTCTCAGATTTATGCAGCATATTTGGCAAGGTTTCTGGACAGCAATGAAGTTATGAGTGTTTTGGTCAAGTTGTTGGAGAAGCCCTTAATCGCCGATTGGCAGAAGGTTTGGCTTCTTGCAGCTATCTCGCAAGCAGGAAAACCAAATGACTTAGGTGTTAAAGTGGCACTTAGTTTGTTGAAGGATGCAAACAAACACGAAGCGCTGAGGGCTGTGGCGGCGACATATGTTGGACTGTTCGGTGACCACTCCAGGAGGATGACTCTGCGACTTCTCTATCCATCTCTCACGGAATACATCCAAGCGGCTGTCTACTATTCATCCAAGAGTTGGCCTGGCGTTGAGAAGAACAATGCAAAGGCACAATGGTCTTCGCTTGGTTCGCTAAATAAGTTGTTATCTGCAGCTATGGGAAACTAGGACGTTTGGCAGCTTGGTGACTTTTTTGAGCTGCCTCTCATTTCGCCTCACAAAATTCCTTGAGGCCTTTGTTTTCAGTCTCAAGCGTCTTGAGGGCCTGGCGTTTGGCGATGGGCCAGAGCAGGAAGGCAAGCACGCTTTTCAGTTCCAGGCCCAGCGTGTTGGTGCAGCCGGTCTCTGTTGGCACGGTGTGATGGGTGGCGGTGAAGTGGATGCCGCGCATATGCGTTTCCCAGACGAAGCTCTTTCCTTCTTCCATTTCGATGACGGTCCAGATCGCTTCGGGCATGCCGGGCTGTTGCATGCGGGCATGACTGCCGATGCGAAAGGGCCCATCGTCCTGGCGGGTTGCCTTTTCCACGGTTGGAGTCCAGTCCGGCCAATTGTTGATGTCGGCTGTCACAGCCCAAACAGTTTCAGCCGGCGCGTTGATCTCGATTGTATGTTCAACCCTCATGGAGCCACTCCTGGCACAGAATAATTTTTCTTCCATATGGGCACGGGACCTTAGGACCGCAATCTCCCTCGGGTGAACGCTTTTTTTGTATCGTGACGGCGGGCCGCACTGCTCAATGCCTGATTTCTGTGCTTTATAGGTGCATAGGTCGAAGGCACGTGAAGTCGGTTTGGGGTGCATGAAAAAATTTCATATCGGAATTGCAGGATGCGGCCCGGCGGGACTGTCGGTTGCGCTCTTTCTCAGTGCGCAAGGCCACCGCGTCACCCTGGTTGATCAGCTGGAAGAACCGCAGCCCATTGGGTCCGGCCTTGTGTTGCAGCCCACCGGCGTAGCGGTTCTGGCGTCCCTTGGACTTGAGGGGGACATTCGCACGCTTGGCGTTCAGATCGACCGCATGCTTGGACATGCGCACCCGTCCGGGCGGCGGGTGTTGGATGTGCGGTACGACTGGGCGCGGCCCGGGCGCCACGGGCTCGCGGTACATCGCGCAGCCATTTTCAATGTTCTGTTTGATGCCGTCGTGCGCTCGGGGATTGATGTTGAGACCGGCGCGACGGTGACAGGCGTGCAAGAAGGGGCTGACCTGCGCCCTTCCTTTGACACTGAGGCTGGCCGTCTTCTCGGTCCGTTTGATTTTGTGATTGATGCGCTGGGCTCGCGTTCGTCCCTCCGGCAGCAGATCTGGCCGCGCCACCACATACGGGAACTGCCGTTTGGCGCGCTCTGGGCGAGCCTTGAAACAAATGGGGGGTCGTCTGTGTCGGCTTTTTCGTCGTCGACCCTGGAACAGGTTTACTCCCGGTCGAGCAAAATGGTGGGCGTCCTGCCGATTGGACGCATCACTTCTTCAGGCAGCAGCTACACGGCGTTCTTCTGGAGTTTGAAACAGGACGGGTTTGCTGCCTGGAAGGCAGGCGGTCTTGATGCCTGGAAGGACCAGGTGTGCGCCTTGTGGCCGGAGACAGAGGGGCTGCTTTCCCTCATCACCGACGGGCGTGATCTTACTTTTGCGCGCTATGGGCATCACACGCTGATGGTCCCGCATAAGGGGCGGGTGGTCTCTATCGGCGATGCTGCGCACGCCACCAGCCCGCAATTGGGGCAGGGGGTGAATATGGCCCTGCTCGATGCCTATGCGCTGGCTCAAGCGTTTGCGGGGGCAGAAAATCCTGAGCAAGCGTTTAAGGCTTATGCACGGGCGCGACGGTTTCATCTGCGTTTCTATCAGGCCGCCAGTCATGTCTTTACACCGGTCTATCAATCAGACAGTCGGGTTTTGCCGTGGCTGAGAGATCGGTTTTTCGTCCCCGCAACCAAACTTCCGTTCGTGCCGACATTGCTCGGGCATACAGTTGGCGGGACGCTGATGCCGCCGGGCATTGAGATTGAGCAGAGTGGTTCAGGAGAATAGTTGGCTCTGCTTTAAGCGTCTTGCGGCGCTTTGCCTTCGGCCATGTCCTCGATCAGCTCGATGACGGAGTCCCAAAAGAACAAGCCATCCACATTTCCGGTGGCAGCAAGTTCTGCGGCGCGCAGGGTGGCGATCACGGCGGCATCGTCGCCATACTGACCGATCAGCGTTCGGGCTGTTTGGGCGACGTCGGGATTTGTCTGAGTAGTATCTTCACATATAGCCATTCAACCAGACTTAGCGTGGCGGGTCCGCCTATCAAGGGCCTGATCCTGTTGCTGTCTGGTTCTGATATTTTTCCCGCCAAAGGAAGAAAATCACGAGCGCCACCGCCAGCACGCTATAGCCGAGTGAAATATGGGCGATCATGTTGGCGCCGAGACCGGCATCTATCAGCCAACCAAAGGTGACCGGGGCCAGCGCCGTTGCGAAAACCATGAGCGACACGCTGAGCGAGCGAATGGCACCGAGATGTTTCGTGCCATAGAGCTCCGGCCACAGGAGGCCACCGACTGCCATGGCGCCGCCGGTGGAAATGCCCGCCAGCGTGAAATAGAGAAAGATGCCGTAGGTCGCCTCCACTGTGCCCAGAGCCACCATGGAGAAGGCAAGCGGCACCATATAGAGGGCGATGAGCGGTCGAAAGCCAAACCGATCGGCAATGGGGCCAGCGAGAAGTGAGGCCACCAGCTTCACGATCGCAAAGACGGAGAAGCCGGCGGCCACAAGCTCAATGGGCCAGCCTTTTGACTGGGCGAGATAGCCTTGATGCACAAAGAAGCCCGTCAGAATAAAAGCAGGGGCCATCATGGCGGGGATCAGAATGTAAAAGCGGGGATCACGCATAACCTCCGCCCGCGTCCAGTCACGCTTGGCGGTGCGGTCCATGGGTCCGGTCGTGTTGTCGGTGTTTGCAACGGTTTCTGGTGTTGGGTCATTGCGCACCAGGCCATAGGTGAGCGGCAGTAAAACCAGCAAGAGAACGGCGGCGTAGATGGCCCAGCTTTCGCGCCAACCGACGAGTGCGATCAGGGCGACTGCGATGGCGGGGAAGATGGCTTCGCCAAAACTATAGCCCGCCGCGGAGATGGTGACGGCCTTGCCGCGATTGAAGGAGAAGTAGCGTCCCATGGCGGTGGACGATGTATGGGACATAAGCCCCTGCCCGAAATGGCGCAGGAAGAAGAGAGCAACAACAAACATCCAGAAAGACGGGGCCAATGCAATCGCAAGCGTGGCAGTGCTGAGCACAAGGATGACGGTGGTCGAAAAGGTTCTGAGTTTCACCTGGTCAATCACGCGTCCGGTCCAAGGCAGGGCTGCTGCACTTAAGAGGGTGACGAATGAAAAGGCACCACCAAAGGCAGAGGCTGACAGGTCATACATTTCGCGCAGCGGCATTTGGTAAAGACCGACAAAGAAGGACTGACCGAAGCTCGACCCGAAGGTCATGAGTAGCCCAAAGGTCAGCAGGGATTTATGGCCACGTATGAAACGCAGATAGGACAGGAGCGGCGCGAACATGCGCCCCTGCTACGCCTAGTTTCCATATCATGCAAGCGTCCGCACGGGGTCGACGTCTGAAACACTGTGGTTACAAACATGACTTCAGATGTGGGCATTGATTGACCTGCGTTTCGCGGCATTGGTCCGGAGCCAAATGATGATGTGCAAAATCTCGCCCATTAAATGCTTTCACCTGTTGCTGTTGTGTCTGCTTGGCGCTCCTGGGTTTGCGGGGTCCGCAGTAGCTGAGCCCCCAGGTGTCGGCGAAGAGCAGGAGGTGCTGCCAAAGCGCGTCTGGATTGATGCAGATGCGGCCTGTGGCGTTTCGGGTCGTGTTGATCCCGATGATTGCTTTGCGCTGGTCTATCTCCAGTCGCGCCCGGAGATGGAGATTGTGGGGGTCTCAACGGTGTTTGGGAACGCGCCGCTGGAACAGACTGATAGGGTTGCTCGCGAGATTGTCGCTGGTGTAGTGCCGGTCTATCGCGGCGCAGCGTCACCTGGCGCGGTTGCGCGGACGCCTGCCAGTAAAGCGTTGGCCCAAGCCTTAGAAGATGGGCCGCTCACCCTTCTTGCTCTGGGTCCTTTGACGAATCTTGATGCCGCGTTTGCCTTGCACCCGGCTCTTGTCGGCAGGGTAGAGGAACTCATTGCCGTTATGGGAAAGCGTGAAGGGCATCTCTTTCACCCCTCGGAAGGTTCTGCGGGGGCTGCTTTCTTTGGCCACGGTCCGATCTTCACAGATTTCAATTTCGTGCAGGACCCGGATGCCGCGCGAGCTGTGATGGCCTTGCCTCTGTCGGTGACACTTGTACCCTACGAGGCGGCGCGCCAGGTGACGCTCACGGGAGAAGATATGCGGGCTCTGGCTCAGAGGGGCGGCATTGCTGGTGAGCTTGCTTTCTTGTCGGAGGGTTGGCTGGCCTTCTGGCGGGACATGGCCGGCATTGATGGCTTCTATCCGTTTGACCTTGTCGCCGCCGCCTATGTCAGTAATCCCGAAGCGTTGACCTGTCGGCGGACGGGTGTGCGGATTGGCGCAGACCGCCGCGCTTATGGCCCGCTGCCTGGGCCGCAGGCCCTTATGGTCGGCGGGCTCGCCGGCACGCGCGGCGGGGTGCTGGGCGAGGTTCATTATTGCGATCAGGTAGCGGCGGGTCTTGCCAGCCAGCTTGTGCAGACCCTGCTGACAGTTGGTGAAGGTGACTGAGAACCAACCGTCACTGTTTTGTGATTGGTGATTGCTTGGGGGCCGCCTAGATATGGTTCAGCAGACATTAGCGTGACCAAAGGGGAGATTATTATGTCACTTGCAGAACAACTTGAGGCGATGAGCGCTGGATCTGCGAAGCGGATCCCAGAAGAAGCGCGGGCCGTGATGCTGAAGGCCGCTCAGGAGCTTGATGCCCAGGGCATCGGAGATAAGGCGCTCTCTGTTGGTGATCTGTTCCCGGAGGTTGGGCTTCAAGGGCCAGATGGTGGGGATGTCGATCTTTCATCACTGCTGTCAAAAGGACCGATGCTGATCAATTTCTATCGGGGCGGCTGGTGTCCCTATTGCAATTTGGAGCTCAAAGCCTATCAAGATGAATTAGAGACAATTCGGTCTCTTGGAGCTGAGTTGGTGGCGATTTCGCCGGAAACCCCTGATCGGGCGGAGGCGACCGCGGCCAAGAATGAGATTTCCTATCCGGTTCTGACCGACCCGCAAAACAGGCTCGCTGAAGCTTTGGGCATTGTCTTCACCCTGCCGCCTGAGCTCGAAAAGCTTTATGAGATGTTTGGCAACAACCTGCCGGAAGCCCATGGTGAGGCCGGGTGGCGGTTACCCATTCCCGCCACCTATGTGGTGGGCAAGGACGGGGTGATCCTTTATGCCCATGTTGCGCGGGACTATCGGACCCGGGGAGAACCTGAGGATGCCATTGCTGCCCTCGGGGCCCCTCAAGCCGCTGCATAATTGCATTCTGTTGACCGTTACGGATCCGGATTGACTCTGTGTCGGGACCGTCATCTGGCGTGATCCTCCGACATTTGTCGGGATGGTTGAGCGCCTTTTGGAGGCCCTCTTCTGCGTCCAGGATAGGCAGTGCGTCCAACATTTCAGCTGCCTGGCTGGGCGTCATTTTGTGGTTTTCAGATGCCCAATCCGACCATTGAGAACCACAAAATCGACCCAAAATCTCTCATATTAACAATGTGTTAACGGTGATTCTGTCGGCTCGCGGCGATGATGCTTTTAGGGTCCTGTCGAGCTGCGAATGTTTCTCAAAAGGCGCTTTGGTGCTCAATTGCGTGGCATAATTGCCATACCCGTCACGCAACCGTTACTTGGCGTGCGACAATTTTGTCCAAATGCCTTGACTCACTTGGCCTTTCGCTGCGGGATGTAGGGGAGGGATGCTGACTGGCCAGGGGGGACTAGTTTGCCTATGAGGGGACAAACAACCGCCTCCCGATCCAGCTGCAATGTGTAAACGCATCGAGGATCGAGGAGGATCGTTCCATGATAACTAGCAGAGTACGCTCTGCACTATTTGGTAGCGCCGTTGGCGTTGGCCTGATAGCTGCAACGACTACTGCGAACGCGCTGGAGTATAATTTCGGCGGCGTTCAAGTCTTTTTAGACACGACAGTTTCGGCTGGTGTGTCCATGCGTGTTGCGGAACGCAACATGAGTTTTGTGGCCTCTGGGAACGGAGGTCCAACGTCCAATCCAACCATCCTGCGGGTGGCTGGTCCCGATGGGACAGTTGTGACACCATTGAGTGCCACGAATAATCTCACGTTGGGTGTTGGCGCGGATGCAGGGGACGCAGGCGCAGCACCAGGAAGTTCCAGGTTTAGCTACGCTGGGTCGATCAATGCAGATGATAGTCGTCTGAACTTTGACCGTGGAGATTTGACATCGGGTGTGGTCAAGATGACCAACGACATTCAGGCGAATTATGAGAATTATAAGTTCTTTGCCCGTGTGAGTTCGTTCTACGACGCTGTGCTCGACGATGACAGTTCATATGAACGATCAAACCTTATTGACGGCGGCAAGGTTGATGCCGCACGTGACATTGATCTTCTCGACTTTTATGTGTCCGGTGACTTCAATGTCGGCGACCTGCCGTTGAACGTGCGTTTGGGTAAACAGGTGGTGAACTGGGGAGAAGCAACTTTCATCCTCAATGGCATCAGCTCCTGGAACCCGTTTGACGTGAGTGCATTTCGGCGTCCAGGCTCAGAAGTCAAAGAAGGTCTGGTGCCGATCTGGGGTGCATACGCGTCTCTTGGTCTGCCCTACGACCTGTCACTCGAAGCTTTCTACCAGCTTGAGTGGGACCATGTGCAGCTTGACCGGCCGGGAACACCTTTCTCAGGCGCAGATACTATCCCAACAGGGTCTGATGGTAATGGTAATCTGGGCGGACGTGCGTGGGTAACCGGTGGGCGGTCCGGTGGTGGTTTCCTCAACCGGAACTGTTCAACACCAAATGCGTTGTCTACAGGATTTGATGCGGCTTATCTGGCTGCAGGTCAGACAAACTATGTTTGTGGTGCTGGTGGGACCTATGCTCAAATCGACTATGCGATAGACCTTCCTGTCGGCCAGTCTGAGTTCAACCGCCTGCTTCTACGTGGCGGAACCGCAGATGTTGGTCGCCTGGAAGACAGGGACGCGAAGGATAGTGGCCAGTATGGTGTGGCGCTTCGGTGGTATGCCGAAGACCTGAACTCCACTGAATTCGGCTTCTACTTCATGAACTACCATTCGCGTCTTCCGTTTGCGAGCCAGCGTCTTATACTTGGATCTGGTGCAGCCAACTCTGAAGTGCGGTCTTATCTGGCGTCGGAAGACAACAACTCTGGAACCGGTCGTGGCACGAACGCTGCGGGTTGTTTTGCGCCGGGTACTTTAAGCCCTGCATTGGCTGCGATTCCTGCCGGTCAGCCAGGTGCCATCACGGCGGCCCTTGATCCAACCAAACTCGTGACTCTTAATAGCCGGACCTACAACGATACGTTGGGCCTGAACGCGGTTGGTGAAGCCGTTGCGAATGGTGGTGGCAGTACGCACGCGTCTGCTGCTGCTTTGGGGCTTAACGCTCTTGTGGGTGGCGGCTTTACTGTTGCTGATGGGAGCCTGTTGGAACTTGCAATTACCAATTGTCTTCTCGTGGGCGCGCAAACCAACGCGGCAACGGGCCTGTTGGTTGATGGTGCCGAGCTTCTGATCCCCACCAATCCAAACGGTAGTACTGAATCGTTAAATCTCTTCTTTGAGTATCCAGAGGATATCAAGCTGTTCGGTGTATCGTTTAATACAACTCTTGGCGATTGGGGTGTTCAGGGCGAAGTGGCTTTCCGTCATGACCAGCCTCTGCAACTCGATACAGACCAAATTACGATCGCCACATTGGGTGCATCGTGTACGCTGGACTTCCTTTTGGGTCCGGATGCGATGACCGCTCTTCAGGGTCGGCAGACTTTCTCGCAAACGTCTAGTTCATGTACGGATGCAGGGGCTAACTCCTCTACAGAGTTTAACGGGTTTACCCGTGAAGAGGTTGTGACCTTCGACATTGGGACAACGGCGACCTACACAAACTCCAATCCGTTGGTTGGAGCTCTGGGTGCCGACATTGGTATCCTTCTCACAGAACTGGGTGCAATGTATGTGCCGGATGCAGCAAGTGAAGGTGACTTCAGCCAATCAGTGCTGCAGAATGTTTGTACTTCTGGTACGGACCTGCCGCTGGGTTCCTTCCTGGGCCTCAGCCCACGTACTGGCTGTCGTCCTACAGAATTCGCCTACGGTTATGTTCTCGTGGGTGTTCTGCAGTACAACAATGCGTTCGGTACGCCGATCACAGTGAGCCCACGCATCGCGTGGCAGCATGATGTGAAGGGTAATTCTCCTGCACCACTCTCAAACTATCGTGAGGGTACGAAGTCTGTCAGCCTTGCGATTGACGGTTCTTACCAGAACACATGGCGCGGTGGCATCTCCTACACCAACATCTTTGGCAATGAGAAGTACACGAAAGATGGCGACAAAGACTTTGTTTCCATCAATCTGAGCTACTCGTTCTAAGAACAAAGTCGGAGCAACATTGCTCCGGACATTACGAAAAATTAAGGGTCCGACAGTCAAATGTCGGGCTCTTTTCTTTGCGTCATGCGACATGACATTCTACAAGTATGTCAGCTGAGGTGAGCGCCGGAAGAGCGAAGCCTCCATGTAACTAGAGAGGGATTTTTTATGAAAAAGACGACCGCAATGGTCTCGCTTTTTGCAGCCAGCGCAATTGCGACGGGTGCAATGGCAGCAGTACCAGACGCACAAATAAGCCGACTGGGTGCTGACCTAACGCCTGTTGGCGCTGAGAAAGCCGGTAGTGGTGATATTCCAGCCTGGACAGGTGGATTGCCAGCTGTGCCAAGCAGCGTTTCTTATACGCCAGGCGACAAGCTGCCAAACCCGTTTGCGAGTGACAGTGTTAAGTTCACCATCACTGGCGCGAACATGGCTCAGTACGACCAGTATCTGACAGACGGTTATCGTTCGCTCTTGAGCACCTACCCTTCCTACAAGATGGATGTATATCCAACGCGTCGCTCTTGTGCTTTTCCTGACAGTGTTTACGCAGCAACGCGCTCAAACGCAGGTATTGGTACGCTTGTGGGTGGTGGTAACGGTGTGGGAAAAGCGATCATGGGCTTCCCGTTCCCAATTCCGAATAACGCGCTCGAGATTATCTGGAACCACACGCTGCGTTTTCGCTCCTTCAAGCTCACTCGACAGTTTGCAGCGGCTGCTGTAACGCGTTCGGGCGACTACACGATTCAGACGGTGCAAGACGAAGCTATTCTGCGGTGGTCGGACCCATCAAAAACCGCCGCTGAGGAACTCAACAATATCTCGCTTTACTATATCGCGAATACTGTTGCTCCGGCGCGGTCTGCGGGTAACGTGATCCTTGTTCATGAAACTCTGGACCGTTCGATTGATCCGCGCAAAGCCTGGTCCTACAGCCCTGGTACACGTCGGGTTCGTCGTGCGCCAAACATTGCTTATGATAATCCAGGTACCAACTCAGATGGTTTGAGCACGTCCGACTCCTTTGATGGATATAATGGTGCGCCTGACCGTTATAACTGGACCGTGATCGGTAAAGAAGTAAAGGCCATTGCTTTTAATAATTATGACGCTGAATCAACGTCTTACGCTAATTTCATTACGCCGTTGCACATCAATCAGGACGTCGTTCGCTACGAACTTGCCCGGACATGGCGGGTTGAAGCAACGCTGAAAGCTGGCAATCGCCATGTTTATGGCCGCCGTGTGAAAACGATCAATGAAGACAATTGGTCGATCTCATCATCTGACATGTATGATGCACGTGGTGAGTTGTGGCGTGTGCAGGAGCTGCAACAGTTGCAGCGCTACCAGGTTCCACTTTGCGGAACGGCTGCTGAAGTCGTTTATGACCTTCAGGCGGGTCGGTATCTCGCACTGGCAATGACGAATGAAGAACCGCAGAACAATTATTTTGCGGACGAACTAAATGAGGATCGTTACACACCGGCCTCTATTCGTCAGATGGGTACGCGGTAAAGCGCACCGGTCTTGAGGCTTTCGGGTCTCTTACAAGAATTAACCCCGGAGCAAATTTGCTTCGGGGTTTTTTGTTACGAAGATTTAATAAACCCTCTCACGGAATGCCCAGTTTTCTGGGATTTTCTGCACCAATTGTGACCAATCCGTAGGAACTATTCGTCGGCGGACTATGCTACCGTCCTCTGGTTGGCGCCAGGCGTAGCCCCACCAGACGGGTCAAATCCCACAAATGGATCGATCGGTGTCAAAAAGAATGCGGGGGCATTTTGAGGAGGGAACTAATGAAAAACCTAACACTAGGGTTGGCATCGTGCCTGACCGCTGGCGTCCTTGCGACCAGCGTCATGGCGGCGGTTCCAGCATCCCAGGCCAACCGGCTTGGACAAGATCTGACACCGATGGGTTCAGAGAAAGCAGGGAGCGGCGATATTCCGGCATGGTCCGGCGGATTGTCGAGCATCCCATCTGGCGTGAGCGTTCAGGCCGGAGAGCATATTCCGAACCCATTCTCAGGCGATTCTGTTAAATTCAGCATCACTGGCGCCAATATGGGCCAGTATGCAGATCAGCTGACTGATGGTTACAAGCTGCTGCTTTCTACATACCCATCTTACAAGATGAATGTGTATCAAGGCCGTCGTACGTGCGCGTATCCAGATTCTGTTTACGCAGCAACACGCAACAATGCCGAAGTCGGTGAGCTTGTTGGCGGTGGTAACGGTGTCGGAAAAGCCATTAATGGTTTCCCGTTCCCGATCCCAAACAATGCACTTGAGATCATTTGGAACCACACACTGCGCTATCGCGACTTTAAGATCACGCGTCAAACAGCGAATGCTGCTGTCACACGCTCTGGTGACTATACCAATGTGATCTCGCAGCAGGATGTGATCCTTCGCTGGTCTGACCCAAGCAAGTCCGCTGCGGAAGAGCTCGACAATATTTCGATCTACTTCATCGCGAACACGGTTGCGCCAGCACGTTCTGCTGGTTCAGTTATCCTCGTGCATGAAACCCTGGACCGATCAATCGATCCACGGAAAGCATGGCAGTATAGCCCTGGTACACGTCGTGTGCGTCGTGCGCCAAACATCTCCTATGACAACCCAGGCACAAACTCTGACGGCTTGAGCACATCGGATTCATTCGATGGCTATAATGGCGCGCCGGACCGTTATGACTGGACTGTTGTTGGTAAGACTGCGAAATACATTGCAGAGAATTCATATGATTCTTTCAATGTTCCGTACTCAGAGTTTATCAATCCGCTTCACCTCAACCAGGATGTGCTTCGCTATGAGCTACGTCGTGTTTGGACGATCGAAGCAAACCTCAAGCCCGGCAATCGGCATGTGTATGCGCGTCGCGTGATGCATATGAACGAAGACAGCTGGACCCTTGCGGCTTCTGAAAACTATGACGGTCGTGGTGAATTGTGGCGTGTTCAGGAAGAGCACGGCGTGCAGCGCTATCATGTGCCGCTCTGCAACAAGGCTGCTGAAATTGTCTATGACTTGCAGGCCGGACGTTACCTGGCCCTGACCATGGAAAACGAAGAGCCACCAACGAACTACACAGCTGATGAGCTGGATGCAAACCACTTTACACCTGCATCGATCCGTCAGCTCGGCGTTCGCTGATCTAGCAAAACATACTCTTGTATGTCAGGCGGCCAGTTCCTTTGGAACTGGCCGTTTCTTTTTGAGATTACCAAATATTAATATTTTGGACGCGTTTTTTTCGCACTTTTCCGCCGCTTTTTTACTGACATGACTGTTCGTATGCAGAGCTTTGAATCGCCGTGTCCGGTTTCAATCGGTATCCTTTTCCTATTGGGTAGGGCGTGTCCTGGTTTAGACAGGCGTGTTGCGTATCCTGACGCTGAACGGATGTCTTCCCTGCCTGCAACAACGAGACTGAAACCTCGTGGAGGGAACCATGAAAAAGACAACAGGAATAGTGACGCTTGTTGCCGCAAGTGCCTTGGCGACGAGCGCATTTGCAAGTGTGCCGGCGTCTCAGGTGAACCGACTGGGTGCTGACCTGACGCCGGTGGGCGCGGAGAAAGCCGGTAGCGGTGATATCCCAGCTTGGACTGGCGGCTTGCCTACGGTGCCAAGCAATGTGACCTATACGCCGGGTGACAAATTACAAAACCCGTTTGCCAGTGATGGAATCAAATTTACAATTACCGCTGCAAATATGGGTCAATATGCCGACCAACTGTCGGACGGTTACAAGGCGTTGCTGTCCTCCTATCCGTCCTACAAGATGAATGTGTACCAATCGCGCAGATCTTGCGCTTATCCAGACTCTGTCTATCAGGCCACGCGTCGAAACGCTGAAGTTGGTGAGCTCGCTGAATCAGGAACCGGGGTCAGTCAGGCGATTATGGGTTTCCCGTTCCCGATCCCAAACAATGCGATCGAGATCATCTGGAACCATACATTGCGGTTCAGGTCATTTAAGGCGACGCGCCAGTTTACTGCGGCAGCGGTAACGCGGTCTGGTGAGTATACATTGCAGACCGTCCAGGATGAAGCGATCCTGCAATGGTCGGACCCAACCAAAGGGTCGGCTGAAGAGCTGGATAATATTTCAATCTACTATATTGCGAACACCGTGGCGCCAGCCCGTGCTGCCGGTAGCGTGATCCTGGTGCATGAAACACTTAACCGGGCGCTGGACCCACGCAAGGCCTGGCAGTACAGCCCAGGTACGCGACGGGTTCGTCGTGCGCCAAATATTGCGTATGACAATCCGGGAACGAACTCGGATGGTTTGAGCACGTCAGACTCCTTCGATGGCTATAATGGGGCTCCAGATCGCTATGACTGGACTGTGTTGGGCAAGGCTGAGCAGTTTATTGCCTATAACGCCTATGACGCGGAAGCATCGCCTTACGATGAGTTCATTAACCCGCTCCACCTGAATCAGGACAAAATCCGCTACGAGTTGCAGCGGGTCTGGCGGATCGAGGCCAATCTGCGCCCGGACACGCGACATGTGTATGCCCGCCGGGTCAAAATGCTGAATGAGGACAATTGGCAGATTGCCGGATCTGAAATGTATGACGGCCGCGGCGAGCTCTGGCGCTATCAGGAGCTGCATTCGCTCCAGCGCTACAATGTGCCTCTGTGTGGATCTGCTGCTGAGATCGTTTACGACCTTCAGGCCGGTCGCTATCTGGCTCTGGCCATGCAGAATGAGGAACCACCGGTGAACTATTTCGCCGATGAACTGGACGTTAACCGATATACGCCCTCCTCAATCCGCCAGCTTGGCGTTCGCTGAGATAGCATATAGAATAGTTGGGCTGGCTCCCTCGTGGGGCCGGCCCATATTTTTTGCCGATTTTCGGGCATAAAAGGTCCTATCCCGGGTCAAAAAGGGTATGGTCAGACATAACAAGGGGCACCAGTCCCGAAGGTCCGAAAAACCGGCTTCTAGCGGGGAAACGCGAGTAACAGGTCATGAACGTAAATAAGATCACTTCAACCGTGCGCCAAATTGGGCCGCGGGCATTTCGGTCCGCGTCAGCAACGCTGTTGGGCCTTTCAATGGTTGTTGGAACCGTGGGGGTCGCGCAGGCTGACGGAGGTGCCGCAGCATGTGAAGCGTCTGAGATTCAGGCAACACCATCAGGCCTTGCTGCCAAGAAATTGCTTCTTGATGTCGCCAAAGCAAATGGTCGTATGGTGGCTGTCGGTGAATTTGGTCATATCGTCTATTCAGATGATGATGGCAGTACCTGGACCCAAGCCAATTGTGTCGCGACTCAGGTTACGTTGACATCTGTCTATTTCCCCTCGGAGGAGGTTGGCTACGCGGTTGGTCATGATGCAGTCATTCTGAAAACAGAAGATGGCGGTGAGAACTGGGCTCAGATCTACGAGGATTTTGACGCCGAAACACCACTGATGAATGTTTTCTTCAATACACCGTCTTATGGGTTGGCTATGGGTGCGTTCGGCTTTGTCCTGGAGACCAAGGATGGCGGTGCTTCTTGGGCACAGCGTCCTATTGTTGAAGGCGGCGAAGACGACTTTCATCTGAACGATTCCTTCCGTGCAAAAGATGGCGCGCTCTGGGTTGCCGCAGAATTTGGTACCGTTTACCGGTCTGGCGATGAGGGCGCTACATTCGAGCGCCTACAAACCCCTTATGAAGGCTCTTTCTGGGGTGGTATTGGCCTGAGTGATGGGTCTGTCCTGATTTTTGGTATGCGCGGCAACGTGTTCCGCACAACCGATGCTGGTGCGACCTGGACAAAAATTGAGACTGGGGTGACCAAGTCTTTTGGTGGCAGTGTTGAGCTTGCCAACGGTACCGTGGTGCTTGCGGGTCTGAATGGGGCTATTGCCTATTCGGATGACATGGGTAAGTCCTTCACCACTATCAGCCGTGCTGACCGTGAAGGTTACAATGCGGTTATTGGCGCTTCTGGAGACCAAATTGCTATCTTCGGTGAGTCTGGCGTGAAAATCATGCCAAACACTGCAGCAGCAGCACTTGCCGCCGGTGGCAGCAGCAGCTAAAGGTGTGCTGCGTACCTTACGAATAGGGCTCCGGACTTCCGGGGCCCTTTTTCGTGCGCGGGCGCCTGGCGGATTGTCTCTGATCTCATCGCCTTGGCTCGAGCCTTGAGGTAAACACTCGTAATCACTTCAATTTCTAGGGTTGGAAAATGTTGGACAAAGCAGAACCGTTTGGTGATTTCACCTCTGTTGCCCGAGAGGGGCGTGTTGCTGTCGTGACATTTGATCGGGGCGATGGCCTCAACGCGCTCTCTGTCGCCGCCATGAAGGAGCTGACGGCAGTTGCAGACAGTTTCGAGGATGATCTGGAAACCTCAGCGATTGTTCTTACTGGCACTGCCAGGGCATTTTCCGCAGGAGCAGATCTCAAGGATCCTGCACTAGCCGAGCGCCCGTCGGGACTGCTTCATCGTCGGCACGCACTCAAGGCCGGCCCAAACATGTGTGCTGCATGGGAACGTCTGGAGCAGGTCACGATTGCCGCTGTTGAAGGGTTCTGCATTGGTGGAGGGTCAGCCTTGGTGGCGGCATGTGATATCCGCGTTGCAGGCGCATCGGCCAATTTCCGATTGCCTGAAATTCCGTTGGGCATGAATATGAGTTGGCACTCCAACCCTCGGCTGGTGAACCTTATGGGTCCGGCCAAAGCGAAACTCTTCACCATCCTTGGTGAAAGCCTCCCGGCCGCTGACGCCTTGGACTGGGGCCTGATTGAAAAAGTCGTTGAGGCGGGGTCAGCGCGTGGCGCGGCGATTGATCTTGCGGTACGTTTTGGCGCATTGCCTCCCGTCGCTGTGCGGATGTCAAAACAGTCAATCGATATGGCTGCGAAAGCTCTTAATCACGCCACGACCTATATGGATCGCGATCAGTTTGCGCTGGCGGCGACCTCTAAAGATCAAACTGAAGCGATAGCGGCCTTTTTAGAAAAACGCGCGCCGCACTTTACGGGCGAGTAGAGAGGCATGTCATGCGTACCAGGTGCCGACCAGCGACCGGCTTTTTTCCGCCCAGGAATGTGGTGGAGCCTGGCTGGTGTTGCGTCGCTTCGACATCTGTGTGCAAGCTGCGGCCTATCGTGGTTGTTGAGGAATGGGAGTGGTTCTATCTGTGATGCAATTGCAGTTTGATCGACATGGACGGGTAATATCTCTTGGGGTTCAGCGCACGAGTATTGTCGCTGCGCTAACCGGGCTCCTTTTTTTTCCTGCTCTGGCGACGGAGGAGGGTCCTGCCACGTCGATCGGGGCGGATGAAGCGATCGGTACGCACTACCACATAAGCGTAGATGATCTGCCAGCTCCCTATGCGACGCAATCCGTTGGCAATCGCCCTGTCGTCATCGACCGTCCTGCAGGCGCTCAATTGCGCGTTCCGCAAGGCTTTGAGGTTTCTCTTTTTGCAGATGGGCTGCAACATCCGCGAGGAATGGTGGTGGCGCCGGATGGCGCAGTCTTTCTCACCGAAGCGAATGTGGGGCAAGTAACGCGTCTCATTGACCAGGATGGTGATGGTCAGGTCGACACGAAGACAGTTTTTGCTCGTGACTTCCGTTTGCCTTCGGGCATTGCAATCCATGAGGGTGATCTCTACATCGCGGATGAACGGGCTGTCTGGTGGCTTGGCGCCATCGAGGGGCGGGAGGTCGCAGAGGGAAGGCGACCAATCACACGGGCCGGTGCGCTTGGTGATGCAGGCGGACATTGGACACGCATGCTGAAATTCTCTCCTGACGGGAAGAGTTTCTTTGTCTCTGTCGGCAGCGAAAGCAATGTGAGCGAGGAACCGAAACCGCGGGCGACCATTCAACGATTTGATCTAGAGAGCGGCGCCCAAACGGTTTATGCGTCAGGTCTTAGAAATCCGATTGGCCTTGCCTTTTATCCAGGGACCGATCGCCTTTTTACTGTTGTGAATGAACGCGACGGGTTGGGCGACAAACTGGTTCCGGATTTTTTGACTGAGGTCACGGAGAGCGGCTTCTATGGTTGGCCCTATGCCTATCTTGGGCAGAACCCAGATCCCAAATTTGGTGATATTCGACCTGATCTTGTTGCGGCAACTTTAGAGCCTGACGTTCTTCTTGCGGCCCATTCCGCTGCGCTGGACCTTGTTTTCTATGACGGCGGTCAGTTCCCGGAAGCCTATGAGGGGGACGCTTTCGTGGCGTTTCACGGGTCTTGGAACGCATCTGTACCCACAGGATACAAAGTGGTCCGCGTACATTTTGAAAATGGCAGCCCCATTGGATCCTATGAAACTTTTATGGCTGGATTTTGGACCGAAGGGGACACGCCTGCGCGCGTCTGGGGGCGCCCAGCGGGTCTTGCTCTGACACATGACGGCCATTTGCTCATTGCAGATGATGAAGGTGGAACCATCTGGCGTGTCAGCTGGGCAGGGGATCAGGCGGCTGCCGACTAAGCAGCCTGCGAACGATCCTGTAAATCCTTGACGGTAAGTTGCTTCATGTTTCCTGGGGTCTGTTCAATACCGCCCAGACAAGTTCCCGTAATGAAGACCCCACCCAGTTTCTTAAGTGCCACCGCCAGGTTGAGGTCGCTGACCTCTTCGAAAACTGTCAGAAGCTTTGCCGACTTTGCAGCACCGATAATCTTCCGGGCTTCGGCCACTATGGCGGCATTGGAGAGGTCAGCAGGAATTCGGTAGGACACAGATGTGGCGCCCATTGCTGCGCAGGGTGCAATCGGAAAGTCTGAGCTGGGTATGGAAATTGAGACTGCTCGGAAATATTCCGACAGGCCTGACATCCGTTGTGCCAGGGTTGATGAGGGGGTGCTTGAGGGTATGTCGACGATTGACGCCATCAGGTTTCCCTTCATATAGGGAGGGATCTTCTTGGCGATCTCCAGAATGGTTTTGCGGCTTGTTGAAGAGGACAATGTGTCGAAATGAATCTGCGATACCAGGAGCGACGTGAAATTCTTGGGCAACAACGTTTCTGCTGTCTCAATTTGAGTTTTGAGCATCTGAGTATCCAGCGCGTCGAGCTGTTCGGGATGGTTTGACGCTCCCAAAACTTGCCGGCCATACAGATCGCCTTCCTGTGTGTTTCGTATGACAGGAAGAACGGCGTAGCCCATGAGCACTTCGTTGCGGATGTTCCACATGGGCGCATACCCAACCTCATAGTCGGTATTGCCATCTGCGCAGATGGTGCTCTTCACGCTGATTTCATTTTCTGTTTCAGCAGATTGACCATGTGCCGTAGCAGCACTCTCCCCTATGACCGTCCGTACAAGCTTGCCCCCTCGCGGGCGAATGTCGACGAGTTGGGACTGAAACGGTCCAATGTCTGCCGCTTCAATTCTCTGCGTTAGTATTTTGTGTTTGCTTGCTGCCGTATCGACGTCATCTCTATCGAAGAGGATCAGGAAGCGGTCGCTCCCAACGGGCAGTATCAGGTCCCATGGTGTCAAATCGGCAGCGACGATGTGCTCCAGATCCGATGCAGAGCTTTGCATCTCCTGATCAAATACGATGGAGAGAACCTGTCCCGGCAGTTTCTGGGGTTCAGAAGCGCGCGTATTCGTGCTGTCTTTGAACCTAGTGTCATCCGCGGCGTTGTCTATGTCTGACATCAGTATGTCTTCCCGCATGGTCGTTTCGACGTCGTTTTCCGTCTCGAAATGCACTCCCTATGGTCTATGCGTCTTTTGAAAAAATGGTTAAATGAACAATATATTTTACCAAGCATGCATGTTGGCTTCTAACCTCTTGTTTTTGCGCAATTAATCGTAGGTGTGCGGACGGCGTTCGGAGCGCGTGTTAACTCTCAAAGCGATCTTGCGTGCCGACAGTTTGAGCGGAACCAAAAAAACGCCACAGCTTTTGCCGCGGCGTTTCTCTTTGTTAGGTGTTCTGGGCTGGCTGTTCTGGGCATCTATCCTTTAAGAGCTGCCTCGCGGGCCGCCCGAACGGACTCATTGGTTTGGTTGAACAGGAGTTTGCGTCGTGCCTCTTCCTGTTCTTTTGTAAGTTCCTGTTTGCCAAGGTCGCTACCGGCAGCTTGGCCGCGTTTGACAGCGTCGCGCGAGCCAACTGCGTCCACCCATCGTTTGACGTTTGGATAGGCGTCCCAGCCGCTGTCGCTTCCTTCTGGTGCGGCGAGACGGTTGAGGAACATGGCCCAGGGCCAGGTGATCATGTCCGCGATGGAATAGTCGGTGCCTGCGAGATAGGGATGGATAGAGAGCTGCGTGTCCATGACGCCTGCCAAGCGGTCGACTTCTCCGATGAACCGCCGCTGTCCATATTCCAGTTTGCTCTCGTCATCGACGATGGTTTTTGCGTAATTTTTGAAATGGTTGGCATTGCCCATCATCGGACCCAGGTTTGCCATCTGCCAGTGTACCCATTGCAGCACGGCATATTTTCCGGCGGGATCTTTGGGTAGGAACTTGCCTGACTTCTCGGCTAGATATTCCATGATGGCGCCGGATTCGAAAATGGAAATGGGTTCTCCGCCGCCCAGGGGCTCATTGTCTATGATCGCTGGCATGCGGTTGTTTGGGCAGATACGCAGAAATTCCGGTTTGAACTGATCACCGCCGCCAATATCCACCGGCACGATGGTGTATGGCATGTCACACTCTTCGAGCATGATGGTGATCTTGCGGCCGTTTGGTGTTGGCCAGAAATATACATCAATCATCTGTTGAACTCCCCGTTGGTTTGTTGGGTCCAAGATAGGATTTCCGCGACTGTTTCGCCACTTTCTCGAATGTGAAACCGCAGTGATACTATCTGGTCCTGTTTTGCGCACCTTCGCGGTACAGCGATGGTCGGCTTGCATTTCGATCTGCTGCAGGCATGCCGGTTCCTTGATCTCGCGGTGCAACATGAACTGAGCCTGAACGAGGAGCAAAAATATCTGCTCTGACGGACATCTGGGTGACTGTCTTTATACGAATGAAGTCGCTATAAAAGCGGTCTACGTAGCGACCGCAAAGCTTGCTCGCGGTCGTTCAATTGACAAGAACTGGGAGGCAAATTAATGCCCAAACTTATTGTAGCGCTTAGCGCTGCTCTTCTCTTCGCGACTAGCGCATTTGCAAACGTGATCACGATCAAGTTTGAACCTGCTGGTGGTGAAGCTGTGTCATTCGCTTTTGACACAGAAGCAAATACATCAACAAACCTGGCAACCGGCGACGCAGCCCCATACACGTTTGATGAAGCATCAAACACAATCTGTGGTGCTGGCCCAGATGGTGCAGAACTCTGCGCGACGTTCGAAGGCCCTTCGGCTGAACCCACTGTTGGTCAGTCCGGCCCCTACACAACAAACACCGGTACTGCTGGTACCGCCACAATCGTTTCGATTGAGTAGTTTGAGCGTGTAGCTCCTGCCGGTGTCTCACGCTCCGGCATTTAGTCCCACAAAAAAGTTGGGGCGGTTGCGTAACTGCAGCCCCAATACCCACCTAAAGGCAATCCATAAAAGGCAGCAACTCCCTTAAAGGTGAGAATGATCTGCCTTCGCCAGAGAGTGAAACCTAGTTTGATCTAGGTAAAAGTCCTGGAACCAGCCCCATCAAGTTTCTTTCCCAAATTGATCTCCGACAATGCAGTTTGTGGGCCACGGCTGCGATGCTTACAATCGTAATTAGTCGATCGTGCAGCGGCCGGTATGGTTTGACAGCGACGACGCGGCACTCAATAAACTGGGGAGGTGGATATGAGTGAAGCACCAACGCAAAAATCAGGCTCTAGCTTGCCACGGGTCAATGCCCTGACGGCGCAGGAAGTTCGTGAGTGTTTGCAGCTCGGGCTTTCAGATTTTGCGCGTGCTCCTCTTATCGGCATTGTGCTGGGTGCCATCTTCGCGGCGATTGGGATTGTAATCGTTTTGAGCTTGTTTGCCTCTGACGCGCCATGGCTTGCCTATCCGTTCGCTATTGGGTTTCCGTTGGTTGGCCCTTTTGCGGCTGCCGGAATCTACGAAGTCAGCCGCATGCTGGAGCGCGATGAAACGCCAAGCCTTGCGTCAGTGTTTTCGGCTATGTGGGCGCAGAGGCGGAGAGAGCTCGGCTGGATGGCGTTTGTGATGCTGTTTGTGTTTTGGATTTGGATGTACCAGGTGCGGTTGCTGATCGCGCTTTGTCTTGGACTTGTGTCCTTTGCCAGCTTGCAGGAGTTCTTGACAGTCATTTTGACGACCCAGGAGGGCCTGATTTTCCTAGGGGTCGGTCACGTGGTTGGTGCCGCCCTTGCGCTGATCTTGTTTTCTATCACTGTCTTTTCCATGCCGCTTCTGATGGACCGTAGTCTTGATATTGTGACGGCTATGATCACCAGCGTCAGATGTGTCGTGGCCAGCCCCCGGGTGATGTTGATTTGGGGGGTGATTGTTACCCTAACCGTATTGATCGCCTGCGTTCCGTTCTTCCTGGGGCTGTTGGTGGTTTTGCCGGTTCTTGGACACACTACCTGGCATCTCTATCGCCGGGCTATCGATCCAGCGAGCTGACGCTCATGAAAACGCTTGTGGTTTATTATTCTCGAACAGGCGCCACTCGCAGCATCGCTGAAGAGTTGGCGCAGTCTTTAGATGCCGAAATTGCAGAGATTACCAGTCCCCGGTTCCACTTGGGTCCGTTTGGCTATTTTCGGGCCGGGTTTGATAGCGTGCGAGGAAAGCTGCCGCCGATTGATGCGCCAGCCCTCGACTTTGGGGTTTACGATCTGGTGCTTGTTGGGGCGCCGATTTGGACCAGCTATCCGGCCTTACCGGTTCGCAGCTTCTTTGCGGGTGCGCAGTCGCTTGGACGCGAGACCGCTCTCTTCTTTACGTGTGAGGGGCATTCACCAGTTCAAGCTGCCGTTGACGAAGTGCGCCGTCTTTGGCCCCATACCGTTAAGGATGCAATCGCAGTAAATATGAAGGAGCAGGATGAGGTCGCCAGAGCCAATGCGCTTCTTGATTTTACTGTGCGCTTAGGCGTAGAGGGCCCCGCCGGCATTGTATAGCCATTGCCGACGGGAAGTTTCGTGTGGTCTTAGGCTCTTCTTCTAGAGCCCTTTGTTTGGCAGGATGATGTATTTCTCGCCGGTTCTTTTTGCGACATAATCCTGTACTGCGCTCGCAGACAGAGCTTCTTCCAGTGACAGTTCGCTGGTATAGGCACTTGCGAAGGTTGTCTTGATTTCGTCCGCGACACGTTTTTGCAACTCGGCTGCTTTTTCCATACCCACGCGACCCAGGAAGAGAGGCAGCAACCATCCTCCAACGCTCCAGGACATGCCATAGCCACGGTTCAGCACTGTTGGCGAGAGATCCAGGCCGCCATAGAGGTAGACCTGCTTCATGGTCGACGACCCATATGTGTTAAGACCACTTGCGTCGCGACTGGCCGCCCGTTCCATGCAGGTCAGGATGGTGTCTGCAAGCTTTCCGCCGCCTGTTGCATCAAACGCGATGGTTGCGCCGGTCGCTTCGAGCGCATCCGTCAGATCATTGAAAAAACTGTCTTTTGAAGAGTCACAGACATATTTAGCGCCGAGCGATTTTAGAAGGTCGACCTGTTCTTGTTTGCGCACGATGTTTACGAGATCGACGCCATCAGCCAGACAGATCTTGTTCAACATCTGACCAAGGTTTGAGGCCGCGGCTGTGTGAACAAGCGCCTTGTGTCCCTCAAGCTTCATGGTTTCGACCATGCCTAGTGCGGTCAGCGGGTTGACGAAGCTGGACGCGGCTTCGATGGCCGTTGTGCCGTCATTATGGACCAGACAAGCTGCGGCCGGCACGCAGACATATTGCGCATAAGAGGCGCCCGACGTAGCGGAGACCACTTTCCCCATAAGTGCCTGTGCGGCGGGGTCGTCGCCAGCGGCGATGACTGTTCCTGCTCCTTCGTTGCCCACGGGAACGGGCATGTCCAACCGCGAGCGCACCATGCCCAGGCGCTTTTCTGGCACGGGCGCCATGAAGGCTGGCTTGCCGCCAACGGAGGTTTCCTTACCGTCGGTGATCGCGGCCGGTCCAAACATGGGGCCCATGTCTGACGGGTTGATGGGGGCGGCTTCCATGCGGATAACTACCTGGTCTTTCGCGGGGGTCGGGACATCAACGTCGGTGAGGTAGAGCTCCAGCTCTCCCGCCTTGCTGATCTTCGACAGCATTTGCAGTCCTTTGGACATTATTCACTCCCATGCGTAGGTGCCGCCGAATTGATTATTGCAGGGGCGGCTTGATTAGAATTGGGAGAACCATAGCACGGTAAATGCGTGATTGGGCCAACGCAGGTTGCACCTGCTTTTCTGCACTTAGGGGATATTTACAAATTTCTCTGTTGTTTCGCGCTAAGCCTGATGACCTTCCAGGCTTAGGAAACACGCAGGACAGCGAGACGCGTGCCTTTGATGTGCTTGATGGGGTGGGCCTTGCCGAGTTCGTTCAGATATTGCCAGACACCAACGCAGGGGGGCGAATAATCGTGCCAGAAAACCAAGCCGCCTGGCTTGGTCATCTTTATCGCTTTTTCGGTGTCACTCTTCACGTAGGAATAGGCGTGACTGCCGTCAATAAAGACGAGGTCACATGAATTGGCCCAAGGCGTTTCGTCGAACTCTTTGCTGTCACCAAAGAACTGTTCGACCTTTCCTTCGACCGGCGTTCCTGAATAGTGGAAGTTCGTGAACGTGCTTTCTTCTTTTGCAATCTGGGTCCAGCGCGCATTGTCAGGATCGTCGCTGTCGGCGCGATATGTGTCCAGCGTATCGGGTGTCAGCGTGATGGTTCCCACGCGGGCCCCCTCAGGTGCGTTGCGTGCGAGAAGGTAGGTAGTGCGCCCGGTACAGGTGCCAAACTCAAAAATCGTCTTGGACTTTTTTGCCAGAGCTGCCAGGACCCAGACTTCGTCAATCGTGGTTGAAGCCTGTGACCCTTGTTCGCCGAGGACGACGGCTTCTGCGGTGAGAGCCGTTCCTGTCTCGCTTTCAGCAAAAATCTCGTCCACATCCTGCGGATTGACTTCCGGCAATGCGTCACCGTCAAAGAGTGGGCGTCCTTTACGGCGGCGTCGCTCTTTCAATCCATATTTTAATGCCCAGCCAGCCAATCCGAGGCTCACCACCACCAACCCCAGAAGGGTGATTTCAAAGTTGGACATTCCTGTTTCCCCAGTCCCTGGCCCCAGGCCAGTCGCAAGCATTTCCCTGGTCGCATCTTCTTACATGCGCGGGTGAGCGACAAGGTTAGACGCGAATAATGAGATGGTATCAAGGGGTATGCGAACTGGAAAACCGTGGTAGAAAGCGGTTATCTTATCGGCGCAAGCGAAATTGAAAGCGGCGGATCTCATGCAATCACTACTTATCCTGATTTACCAGGTCATCAATCTCTACATTTATGTGGTCGTCGCCAGCGCCATCTTTAGCTGGCTGGTCGCTTTCAATGTCATAAACCCGCAAAATCGCTTTGTTTACACGGTGGTCGACATTCTCTACCGGCTGACGGAACCCGCTCTTCGGCCAATCCGACGGATTATGCCGGATTTAGGGGGCGTGGATATCTCGCCGGTCGTCCTCATTCTTGGCCTGATATTCCTTCAGAACTTGATTATCGAGCTGTTTGGATCGGTTCGAGCTGGCATCTGAACGACCCTGCCTCTTTGGCTCCTATTGATGATCCGTAGGAGCGCGGGGCCTGGCGCAAGGTTTGGTTCGGTGAACTTGTTGGTGACATAGGCATGGATAGCTGTTGACGATGACTGAGGCGACACGGATAGAAGGCAAGGTCTTCTCCTCTCAATTGAGGGAGAAAGTGGCGGGGCATGTGGCCTGGCTGCAGCAAAAGCACGGCATCACGCCAGGGCTCGCGGTTGTCCTGGTCGGGGACGATCCAGCGTCTGAGGTTTATGTGCGCAACAAGGGCATTGCCACCCGGGAAGCGGGCATGCATTCCATCGAGTATAGGTTGCCGGCTGATGCCACCGAGGAAGAAGTCCTCGACCGGGTACGCGCTCTTAATGCTGATGAGGATGTGCATGGCGTGCTCGTTCAGTTCCCTGTGCCCGATCAGATATCCCAACAGACAGTGATTGATACGATTGATCCTGCGAAGGACGTTGATGGGCTCCATCCATTGAACGCGGGGCGTTTGTCGTCCGGTCTTCCTGGTCTTGTTTCCTGCACGCCGCTTGGGTGCCTTATCATGGCGCGTGCAAGCGTCGAGGGTGGGCTTTCGGGCAAGCACGCTGTGGTTCTTGGCAGGTCCAACTTGGTCGGCAAGCCGGTGGCTCAGCTGTTGCTCAATGAAAACTGTACGGTAACCATCGCTCATTCACGGACGCAAAACCTGCCTGAGATTATTGGTCAGGCAGACATTCTTGTGGCAGCCGTGGGGCGCCCGAAAATGGTTGAAGGCAGTTGGATTAAAGAAGGAGCAGTGGTTATCGACGTCGGCATCAACCGTGTCCCCGCTCCAGAAAAGGGTGAAGGCAAAACGCGTCTTGTTGGTGATGTTGACTATCAGGCTGCCTTGTCCAGAGCTTCGGCGATTACACCGGTGCCAGGTGGGGTTGGTCTCATGACCGTCGCCTGCCTTATTCGCAATACTGTTGTTGCTGCCTTCATGCAAAACGGCATTGCACCGCCTGTTGATCTTTAAAAGGATTTTCCATGGAAACCCGCACTCTTGGATCCCTCTGGCCTGTCAGCCTGCTTACACTCGGCGGCGGTGGCCTTGGTCAGATCTGGGGGGAGACCTCTCGGGAGGAGGCCGTCGCAACGGTACGTGCTGCGGCAGATGCGGGGATCAATCTATTCGATGCTGCGCCCATGTATGGGCGGGGTGAAGCTGAGATGGTTTTCGGGGAGGCCTTTGATGGCTCCCCTCCAGAGGGTGCGCGGTTTACAACGAAATGCCAGGTCGGATCGCCGCCAGCTGGTGACGTCTATGAGAAGCTCGAAAAATCTGTCGTGCGGTCGTTGAAGACCATGAAGATTGATCGTGTGGACCTCTTCTTTCTACATTCGAACATCTGCCCTGATGATTACATCTACGCTCAAAACGCAGATGTGCAGCATGTTTTTGCGACGAAATGGTCGCTCTACGAAAACACGCTCATTCCGGCTTTCGAGAAGTTGAAAGAAAAAGGCCTCATTGCGGATTGGGGCATCACCGGCACAGGCCTACCAAAGACAATTATGGATGCTTTGCGGGCAGATAAGCGACCTGCGGCCGCGCAAGTGGTGACCAACTTTTTGGACAGCGCTGGCAGCATGAAACGGTATGAGGAGCCGCCGGAGCCGCGCAATATTGCGCGTACGGCGGCAAATAATGGTGTTGGTGTTTTAGGCATTCGTGCTGTTCAGGCTGGGGCTCTGACTGCGGCGTTAGACCGGGAAGCGGCGCCGGAAGAACATGCGGACTATGACAAGGCGGCACCCTACCGGGCATTGGCGCTTGAGTTGGGTGAAGACCCTGCCGTCTTGGCGCATCGCTATGCATTGGCCATGGCCGGTGTTGATACGGTCATTCTCGGTGTGAAGAACCGTCAAGAGCTCAATGACCTGGTTGAGGGCGCCAATAAGGGCCCGCTCGATCCTGAGATTATCGCGCGTATTGATGCGCTCCGCCTGAACTTCCAAATACCTCGCATGCCCCTGGACTAGGGCTTTGGCCTTGGGGCGAGGCAAAAAGTGGAGGCGTCCGTGCATCACCTGAAACTGCTTCTCACGGTCGCCCTGCTTATCCTGGCATGGGTCGCTCCGGCACAGTCGGCGCTTCCGGGCACGCCGGAAGGTGGCATGTTAAGCTGGCCGCGCGCAGAAATGGCACGGGCTCTTTCGCTCTATATACCTAGACGCATGGCAGAGGAGGATGTGCGCGCTCTTTCTGTTGTGGTTGTCGCAGACGGGCAAATTGTCTTTGAGCAAGGCTATGGCAGGGCAGACACTTTTGGGTCTGAACCCGTCACGGCCAATACTCTGTTTGAGGCAGCCTCGCTCGGAAAGCCGGTCGCTGCTGTTGGGGCGCTGTCCATGGTGCGGGAGGGAACGCTCGACCTGGATAAGCCGCTTGGTGCTAAACTGACGGCGCCCTGGCTCGGCGATGATGACGATCATCGATTGATTACTCTGCGCCATGTTCTCACCCATACATCGGGGCTCACCAATTTTATCAGGTGCTGCAGCGATGAAAGCTGGACGACACCGGGCGAAACCTTCGCCTATTCCGGCGTGGGCTATATGTATATGGGCCATGTCATGGCTCAGCTTGACGAGAAGCCTTTCGAAAGTGTCATGCGGGCCCGTGTGTTGGGACCGCTTGGTATGGCATCATCGGGATATGGTTTGGCGGAGCCCCTGGTGGCTACTGTCGCCCGCGGTTTTGTCCCCTTCTATCAGGTGCTGCTCTCATTTTTTGTGCCGCTTCTTCTACTCTCGATCGTCTCCGTTTTGCTCACTTTCCTCGTTGTGCGGTTTGGTCTTAATCGCTTGAAGCTGGAGCCGGTGGATTTTGCGCCCGCAATTTTTGTGTCGCTGGTGGGCACCCTTGGGATCATCTGGCTACTTCTCGGCGGCTGGGGCTTGCTCTTCGTTCTTGGCAGTGTGGTCGTCTACGTCCTTCTGTTTTTTCTCGGTGTATTGGTGCTCGGCACTGCATTTGCCTTTCTGGGACTCTTGGGCCCTGCGGACGGCACGCTGTCGCGTGGCGGGCAGCAGACCAACCCGGTTGCCATCGCTGTTGCTGTTGGGCTTGTGTTCGTGGTCAGCCTTCTGATCATGGACCGCAACACACCTGTGCCGGCAATGGCGGGGGACGCGATCAATCCTGCCTCATCGTTTCGGGCCAGCGCCCATGACCTCGGTCTCTTTGTTGAAGGGGTGCTTCGAGGTGAGGTGATTGGATCTGAGCTTCGCGATCGTGTGTTGGTGGAGAATGCCCCGATCGAGGCGGGTATAGGCTGGGGGCTGGGCTTTGGAACACGTGAGGGCAGGAGTGGCCTTACAGGCTGGCAATGGGGCTCAAATCCCGGATTTCAATCGCTTATGGTCGTTGATCCGGAACGGGGCGCGGGTATTGTTGTGCTCACGAATTCGTCGACGGCGGGGCCTCTGGTGCAAGAGATTGCTGGTCACGTGATGGGAGAAACGCCAGGCTGGTCGCTGCCTTAAGATAAGGCCTGGTCGGAGGAGATTGGGATGCAGTCTTTCGATGTGATTTTCAAGCGGGCATGCAAACGCCATGGAGGCGAGAAAGAAGTCGCGGCGCAGCTATCCAAGCCCAAGTCGAAAGCTGCGCTTAAGAAGATAGCCGATGACCGCTGGCTGGCCGGGATGACACGGGCTGTCTTTCAGGCCGGGTTCTCGTGGAAGGTGATCGACGCTAAGTGGCCTGGCTTTGAAGAAGCATTTGAAGGCTTTGATGCGCCCCGTGTTGCCTTTTATGCCGATGAAGATTTGGAGCGCCTCGTCTCCGACAAACGCATTGTGCGTAACGGCGCGAAGATCAAAGCCACGATTACAAATGCGCGGTTGGTGGCAGAGTTGGCGGCGGAGCACGGCAGCGCCGGTGCGTTCTTTGCCAATTCCAACCCCGAAAACTACGTTGATCTGCTGGACATTCTGAAGACGCGCGGCAGCTATCTCTCTGGCGGTTCTGCTCAATATTTTCTCAGATCTTCAGGTGTTGATAGTTGGATCATGTCGTCCTCCGTCGTTGCCGCCTTGAAACAGGCGGGTGTTGTTGACAAAGCGCCGACGTCGAAGAAGGCGTTAGTGGCAACCCAGGATGCGTTCAACCAATGGCGTGAAGAGAGTGGCCGGTCTCTCACAGAAATCAGCCGGATCTTGGCGCTCTCTGCGGATGGCTAAATTGGTTCTGTGGGTTTGGTCAGATTGGTCTGGCTGTTCCAATTGGAGGGTATTATGGTCTGGGCTTCGGGGTAATACGGTCCCCCGGAGTTTTAGGCATCACGCCCAAGTACCGTTCGATCACGCCTGATTGCAGGCGCGACGAACGAGGTATTTGTGGTGATCCAGTCGGCTTCTTCCTTCCTCATTGATTTTGTCTCTAGCTCTCTTCCTTTGATAGGCGTCATGGTGCTTGTCTCTGCGGTTGAGTTTGCGGTCCCCCTGCACAGGCGTAACTCAAGCGGGCGTCGTGCCCGTATCAATCTGGCGCTCGTCGCCGTTACGCTCGGTCTCTATTTTGTTCTTGGAACAGCGCTGGTGGCACTTCTTGTTTATGCACATTCACAAGGGTGGGGCCTTGTGTCTCTACCTGCTGGTTGGATCGGTGTGTTGATCACTGTTCTGGTGCTCGATTTTGCAACCTGGCTTGCACATTGGAGCATGCACAAGGTACCGTTTCTTTGGAGACTGCATCTGGTCCACCACTCAGACGTGCTGGTAGATGTGACAACGAGCTTTCGTCAGCACCCCGGCGAGGGTTTGTGGCGCGTTTTGATGATTGCAGGCTTTGCTCTTGCAATCGGTGCGACGCCGGCGGCCTACCTCGCGTATCGTGCGCTTTCTGCTTTTAATGCGGTGCTTGAGCATGGCAATTTTCGAACCCCCTGCTGGGTCGATCGTTGGTTCTCTCCTATCTGGGTGACGCCTAATTATCACAAGCTCCACCACTCGATCCGGCAAACGGAAACCGATACAAATTACGGCAACCTCTTTTCCTTCTTTGATCGCCTTTTCCGAACGCATTCATCACCCCTGCGCGCAGCTGAGGTGACTTATGGCATTGAGGAATATGAAAACGCGGGCGAGTTCGGGTTTCTGAAAACACTCGGAATTCCGGTAAGGCATAAAAAAAGCCGGCCTTAGGAGGCCGGCTTTTAGGTTTCGTGAAGGCGTGCCTATTTCTTCGCGGCGTCTATGCCTTTGCGGATGAGATCCATGGCTTCTTCGGCGGAGCCCCAACGTTCGACCTTCACCCATTTTCCTTCTTCCAGATCCTTATAGTGATCGAAGAAGTGAGCGATGCGGTCGAGCAGGATTTTTGGCATGTCCCGGTAAGATGAGACTTCCTTGTAATAAGGGTTCAGCGCATCGACGGGCACAGCGAGGATTTTTTCATCCTGACCGGCCTCGTCTTCCATTAGCAGAACACCGATAGGGCGGGAGCGGATGACGGCGCCAGGCACAACCGGGATGCGGCTCACCACGAGCACGTCCACCGGATCACCATCGTCTGACAATGTATGCGGCACGAACCCATAATTGCACGGATAGTTCATGGCGGTATGCATGAAGCGATCTACGAAGAGCGTGCCGGACGCTTTGTCGAGTTCATACTTTACTGGATGGCCACCGTGAGGAACCTCGATGATGACATTGAGGTCGTAAGGGGGGTTGGCGCCAATGGGGATTTCGTCGATACGCATTATTTAATCCGGTTGTTACGGGCTTGGAGGAGACGCAGGCGTAATGCGTTCAGCTTAATAAAGCCTTGCGCGTCGCGCTGGTCGTAGACCGTGTCCTCTTCAAACGTCACATGTTCTTCGGAGTACAGGGAATAGGGGGAAGACCGGCCAACCACGGTTGCCGATCCTTTGTAGAGTTTCATGCGAACAGAGCCGGTGACGCATTCCTGGCTGTTGTCGATGAGTGCCTGCAGCATTTCCCGCTCAGGGCTCCACCAGAAGCCATTATAAAGGAGCTCTGCATAGCGCGGCATCAGCTCGTCTTTGAGATGCGCAGCGCCCCGGTCAAGGGTGAGCGATTCAATACCCCGGTGGGCAGAGAGCAGGATAGTACCGCCGGGTGTTTCATAAACACCGCGGGACTTCATGCCGACAAAGCGGTTTTCAACAAGGTCGAGACGCCCAATGCCGTTGGCCCCACCATACTCATTGAGTTTGGTGAGAAGCGTTGCAGGGCTCATGGTCACACCGTCGATGGAGACCGGGTCGCCTTTTTCAAAACCGATTTCGATATAGGTCGGTTTGTCAGGCGCATCCTCAGGTGCAACTGAGCGGCTGTAGATATATTCCGGTGCTTCTACAGCTGGGTCTTCGAGCACTTTGCCTTCGGCAGAAATGTGCAAGAGGTTTGCGTCCACAGAGAAGGGTGCTTCGCCGCGTTTGTCTTTTGCGATAGGGATTTGGTGCTTCTCGGCATAGTCGATCAGCTTCGTCCGGGAGTTCAGATCCCACTCCCGCCATGGCGAGATGACCTTGATCTCTGGGTTGAGCGCATAATAGCCAAGTTCGTACCGCACCTGGTCGTTACCCTTGCCGGTTGACCCGTGGGAGACAGCATCGGCGCCTGTTTCGGCTGCAATTTCGATCTGACGTTTGGCGATGAGCGGCCGGGCGATGGAGGTACCGAGCAGGTAGACACCTTCGTAGAGTGCATTGGCGCGGAACATGGGAAAGACATAATCGCGGACAAATTCTTCGCGCAGGTCCTCAATATAGATGTCTTTGATGCCCAGCATTTCTGCCTTTTTGCGGGCGGGCTCTAACTCTTCGCCCTGCCCGAGGTCGGCTGTGAATGTCACAACTTCGCACTGATAGACGTCTTGCAGCCATTTCAGAATGATCGAGGTGTCGAGGCCGCCTGAATAGGCGAGTACGACCTTTTTGATGTCGCTCATGATTAATCCCGCTTTTGGGTTCCAGCCTTAAGGGTGGTGATTTTCGCGCACTATAGGCAATTCAAGGCCTATCGCAAGGGAAGCCGCGCCACCCCTAAAAATGGTGAATAATCGGCAGATATCAGCGCCTTTCTGAATGGTGGAGCTCTGATGGACGGGGCGGGCGCTGTCGGTCAGGTCCGCCGTGGCGCGGGTTGCTGATCGTTTGGTCCAATTTTGGCCTCTTCAGCACGAATTAACCCGTACCGACCACACTCCTCTAGATCTATCAACTAGGTTTTAAGGGCGAGTGATGGTTTGGAGAGTGAGGGCTGCAAACATATCTCTTTTGGGGATTCTGACGGTGTTTTCTGCGACCGAAGGCCGAACAGCGGAGTTGGGCGAGCTGGTAGACAGCGCCCGGCTGCTCGCGACGGGTGGTGTCAGCCAAATTGAGGGTGCAGGCGGCGGTGGATTGTCGACCTGGGCCCTGATCACGGGATATGGCTCGCGGGATGCAGTTGGCGGAAATGTACATGCCACGATTGCTGACTTTGATGATTTTCGTCTTTCCAGCTATGGCACTGCGGTCGGAATTTTCGACCGGGTTGAGCTGTCGTATGCGCGGCAGAGATTTGATACGGAGCAAGCCGGTGCCGCGCTTGGCCTTGGTGCTGGTTTTACGTTTGAACAGGATGTTTTTGGCGCCAAAGCCAGGTTGATTGGTGATGCGGTATATGATCAGGACCGCTGGCTGCCGCAAATTTCCGCCGGTGTGCAATATAAGCGCGCCAACCACGGGAATATCATTCGGGCGATCGGCGGCGCGTCGGACCATGGTGTCGATTATTACCTCGCGGCCTCGAAACTTATCCTTGAGCACGGCGTTTTGCTTAATGCGACCGTTCGCGCGACTAGGGCCAATCAATTCGGTCTCCTGGGCTTTGGCGGGCCAAGGAACGATGATCACACGATCCAATTTGAGGGGTCAGGCGTTTGGCTGATTGACCGGCACGTTGCGCTTGGTTTCGATTATCGCACCAAGCCAGACAATCTGGCGTTTGCCGAGGAAGATGACGCCTACGATGTCTTTATCGCGCTCTTCCCCAGCAAACATTTCTCCCTCACTGCCGCTTATGTTGACCTTGGCGACGTGGCGTTGCAGGGCGAACAAAATGGCGCCTACTTCTCCATCCAGACGGGTTTCTAAAATGTTTGAACGGTCTCATGTTGCAGCAGGAGTGTTTAGTGGCGCGCTCATTGTGTGTATCGTTTTTGGCGGGTTGGTTTTGCTGTCACCACGTGCCCTCGCTGACAGCTCTATCTATGACGGGCTCGGTGGCGCTGATGGGGTTTCTAAGATCGTCGCTACGGCCACGCAGAATTTTCTCAAAGACCCACGCATAGGGCACACATTCTCTGAAACAAATATGGCTCGTTTCGAGGAACATCTTGGTGAGCAGCTTTGCAAGTTAAGTGGCGGACCGTGCGACTATACCGGCCTTGGCATGTATGACGCGCATCGCGGTTTGCATCTAAAACGGCGTGATTTTTCCGCACTTGTTGAAGACCTGCAGGATGCAATGGACACACATGGGGTTCCATTTGCGGTTCAAAATAGGCTGCTTGCTATTCTTGCTCCTATGCACAGAGAGATTGTGACGGATTGATATGAAACGAATTCCTGAGCTCCAAATGGTTCGCCTTCTTATTCTCTCGATTCTTGCAAGTCTGCCTTTTTTAGGCGCTGTACTTGCCGATGAGGCTCCGATTGTTGTGGAGCAGAACCGCCGGTTTGTTCCGGCTGCGATTGAGGTCCAAAAGGGGGATGTTCTGGAAGTGCATAATGAGGATGAGTTTTTCCATCAGATATTCAGCCGGTCACCTGGCATGAGCTTGGATACTGATGAGCGCGCACCTGGTTCGATCACCCTCGTCGATTTTCCAGGTCCCGGTACCTTCAAAGTACAGTGCCATATCCATCCAAAGATGCAGCTGGAAGTGACGGTTGTCGATCCTGATGCAGCGCCTCTCGCTTCCTCATCCCCTGTTCAATAGTCAGACTGAAAACGTACACACCCATGTCTTTCCGGTTTACCATAGGCACCAAGCTCCTCGCGGCATTTCTGGGAATGTGCCTCATCATTGGATCTATGGGCCTCTACAGCTATTTTCTGCTGCAGCGGACCGGGCAGATCGTTGTGCAGACATATGATGGTCCGCTGATGGCCATCAATTATGGCCGTGCGGCAGGGCTTCATTTTGAGCGAATGGAGAAGTTGCTTCTACAACGTCGTACGAGCCCAGCGCAGATGCGGGCGCGCTTTGATAATGAATTGAATCGGCTCTACGAAACCTTCTTGTCAGACTTGGACGTTGCCGCGGACCGTTCTCTTGCACCCAACGAGCAAGATCAAATCCGCTCGCTTGGAATCTTAGCCGCTGAATGGAACGAGCGACGAGTGTCGCTGGGTGCAGAAGGTTCATATACGGATCTGGAGCGTCTGGGTGCAGAGATCAGTGATGGTCTGGACCTTTTGGTGGAATTCAACGCTGGGAACAGCTTTGTGGAGCGGCGTAAAGCCCAAGATGCGATTGACCGATTTCTTACACAAAACATTTGGATTTCTTTTCTGGCGCTTGTGACTTCAATTGTGGTGGCGCTGGTGCTGCGCCGCAAGATTGTTCGTCCGTTGAGGCAGGCTGCAAGAGTTGCTGACCATCTATCTCGCGGAGAGTTTGAAACGCCGGTCCCCTCGTCCAATTCAGGCGATGAGACTGCCGCTCTATTGCAGTCCATGCAGTTTATGCGGGACGAAATTGCCCGGATGATGGAGCGTGAAAAGACACGCCGCCATTCTGCGGAAAACAGATTGTTTGATGCGCTTGAAAGCTCCGATGAAGGGGTCGTCTTGCTGGATGAGGGGGACAATGTGCTGCTCGCAAACAGCCAGATGTCGGGTTTTTTTCCATCCGCGTCGGCAGAGTTTGTTCGTGGTGCTCCCTTCAACAAAGTGCTGGATGCTATGTTTCTCATGTTTGAGGAACCTCCGGGTGCCGATGGCAGTACCGCCCTGTCATGGTCTTCCTTGAGGTCCGGGGGCAATGAGCATGCGCTTAACGACGGGCGCTGGATCAACGTTGTCGCAAATGAGACGCGGGAAGGTGGCGTCATACTGCTCTTTGTGGATATCACGCATATTAAGCAGCGAGAAGAAGAGCTGCGGGAAGCAAAGCTGGATGCTGAGTCTGCGAGTGCTGCTAAATCAAGCTTTCTTGCGAATATGAGCCATGAGCTTCGAACGCCTCTCAATGCCATTATCGGGTTTTCCGAGCTGATCACAGCGGAGGTGTTTGGGAAGCTGGAGAATGAACAATATGCGGAATATGTATCGGACATCGAAGCGAGTGGGAAACGTCTTCTGTCCGTGGTCAACAATGTTCTGGATATCGCGCAGTCCGATTCTGGCGGATCAGAGTTTGTCGGCAGGCCGGTTGATCTGGATGACTTGGTGCTTCGATGTGCTGATGTGGGTGAAGAAAGGTGTTCCTCCCACGGTCTCTCATTTGAGGCGCCTACAAAGCTGCCGGAGCTCATCGTCCAGGGGGATGCAGACAAGCTGAAACGCGTTTTTGAAAACCTACTAGACAATGCAGTCAAGTTTACTGAACCGGGCGGGGCTGTTCGCCTTCACGTCGAGACCAACGAAGATAGTGCGAAGATCACTGTTGCCGACACTGGAATTGGCATGACAGCCAAAGACATAGAAATGGCGCTCACGCCATTTGGTCAGGTGGATGGACGCCTTGAGCGAAAATATGAAGGTGCTGGCCTTGGACTGCCTCTGGTCCAGAGCTTCGTCAAGCTGCATGGTGGTTCAATTGAGATCAAAAGTGTTCCCGGCAAAGGCACAGGTGTTTCTGTCGCTCTACCTCTTCAGCAGAACACATCCACCGCGAAAAACGGGCACGCTGCCTGACGCTTACGATCACGCTGAGCAATGGCTGCGCCTTTTCGGTTTCGCAAAGTAGGGTGGTCTGCCGCTCGTGAGCGCGTAGAATGGGCTATGAATCACTCGCCTCTCAGCAATCCGACATTTCGGCGGCTTTTTGCCGCGCAGTCACTTGCCTTGATTGGCATGGGGCTCACGACGGTGGCGCTCGCGCTTCTGGTCTATGAGCTGGACCCAGCGGCGGCCGGTCTCGTGCTCGGCGGGGCGCTTGGCCTCAAAATGGTTGTGAAGATGATTGTGGCGCCGATTGCAGGCGCCTATGCGGACCGGTTTTCCCGTAGAGCCTTGTTGGCTTTCATCGATGTTTTTCGAGCCACCCTCGTCGCTCTCTACCCATTTATCGACGCCTCCTGGCAGGTATACGTTCTTGTCGCTGTCATCGCAGCGGCGGAGGGAGCATTCAACCCGATCTTTCAGGCAACGATCCCGGATGTTCTGCCAGACGAGGCACAATATACGAAGGCGCTTTCCTACAATCGGATCGCATTTGATTTGGAAAATATTGTGAGTCCTCTGCTGGCTGCGTTCTTTCTCGGGTTTGCCGCATTTGATCTTCTGTTTGAGCTCAATGCGGTCGCGTTTCTGGTCTCAGCGCTGCTCTTGTGCCTTGGACGACTGCCGCAGCCCGACCGTGGGACGGGAAAGGAGGAGCCCAGACCGTTTGCCAAAATTACACGCGGTCTCCGCCTCTACTTCGCTAGCAGGGAACTCACAGGCGTCTTCGTGCTCTATTTTGCGATTGCGGCAGGGAGCGCGACTGCGATCGTGGCGACCGTTCTCTATGTTAAAGACGGGCTCGGTCTGGCAGATGTTGAGGTCGCATATGCGATGGCGGGGTTTGGTGCCGGGTCAATCCTTGCGGCTTTGTTGCTTCCGAAACTGCTCAGCACTCTTAGTGACCTGAACGCCATGTTGATGGGCGGCGCGATGGTTGTGCTTGCATTGACGGTCGCTGTCGGCACCCCCGGGTTTGAATGGTTTGTTCTTACCTGGGCTTTGCTTGGATTTGGCACCGCGCTTTCCATGACACCCGTAGGCCGGGTTATTACGCGGGCCGCCGAAAGCGCCCATAGAGCCGAACTCTTTGCCGCACAATATGCGCTCTCGCATAGTTCCTGGCTCGTTCTCTATCCGCTTGTTGGCTTTCTGATGGGGGCTTTTGCGTTCGCCAGTGCCTTTGTCTTGCTCGCCATGTTGGCCCTGATCGCGACGGCAATCACCTATTTCATTTGGCGCGGGTAAGACGTCTTCTTACCTGGCGCACGCCGTAATAGACTGCTCCGATGACAAATGGGGCGGCAATGCCTGTGGCAAGTGTTGGGTCGACAGGACTTCCCACTTTGGCCGCCGCCTTCAGCATGTAGTTCACGATGCCGAGCAGATAGTAGGAAATGGCGACAGCAGAGAGGCCTTCAACCGTTTCCTGGAGGCGCGTTTGCATGCGCACGCGGGATTCCATAGAGGCGAGCAGGCTCTGGTTCTGTTCCTGCACAGCGATTTCCACGCGGGTGTGCAGCAAGCCTGATGCACGGGAAATGTGCTCTGAAAGCTTGTCCAGGCGACTTGCAACAGATGCGCAGGTGCGCATGGCGGGGCTCAGGCGGCGGTCCATGAAAGTTGCAAGCTGCTGAATGCCGGACAGTTTCGTTTCGTCCAGGTCAGCGATGCGTTCTTCGACTAGGGCGTGATAGGCGCGAGAGGCAGAGAAGCGAAAATCCGTTCGTGCGGTCATTGTTTCGATGCGCGCGGCCAGAGCTGTCAGCTGGCTAAGTTGGTGCTGTTCGTCTGCCAGGGTCGTGATGCTGGTGGTTTCACCGGCGATGGTCGCAAGTTCCTGCTCCATGTCAGAAATTTCCGGGGCGATTGCGCGGGCGAGTGGGAAGGCCATCAGCGCCATCATGCGATAGGTTTCGATTTCAAGGAGTCGTTGGACGAGCCGTCCTGTGCGTCCGGGCTTGAGGCTGTCGTTGGCGACCAGAATGCGCGAGCAGCCTTGTGCGTCGAGTGTCAGGTCTGTCCAGGCTGCGGCGCCGCCGCCTGCGAGGGACCCGCCGACGAGGGTGTTGTCGCCAAACACAGTGTCGAGCAGTTCAGAGGCTTGATCCACAGGTTGTGGGGTCACCACCAGGTTGATGGCAACCAGCAGCTCACCCTTGATCTGCTCACGCCATCTGTCGGGGATACGTGACACAGGGGCATGGGCAAACCGATCGCCGATTTTTTCCGCGCTCTGCAAATGTTCAAAGAAGGTGTAGGTGGAAAATTCTGTGTGTCGCTCCCAGGTGAGCTGGAAGGGACCCAGGTCGAGCGTTAGGTGGTTGCCGAAGCTGTCCGGGATGGCGGCGCCAAACAGGCTCGCCAGAGATTTGAGTGATACCTTCTCCTCTGTATGGCCGTTTTCGCCTGTTACAAATGCCAGATGCGAACAGATGAGCGCACCTGGCACGTCTGCTGGCGGGCGCGAGTGGACTTCATCATTCAGCTTCTGGCGCTGCGGGTGCTCGGCAAATTGGCGGAGGGGCGGCATAGGGGTCCTGGTCTAGTTTCACGAACCGCATTTGATAGAGTGGCGGGCGATAAGACACAAGCGTTTGCATGAGCGCGACAGAAAACGGGTGAATAACAGATGGCTGCTGTTGAATTTTGGTTCGAGTTTGCAAGTACTTATTCCTATCCCGCTTCCATGCGGGTGGAGAAAGTGGCGGCGGCGTCGGGTGTTGATGTGATCTGGCGTCCGTTTTTGCTGGGGCCGGTGTTTGGTAAACAAGGTCTCACCGATTCTCCCTTCAACGTGTTTGAGCAAAAGGGCCGCTATATGTGGCGCGACATGGCGCGCATTTGCAAGGCAGACGGTCTGGAGTTCAAGAAGCCCGAGCTCTTTCCGCAGAACGGTTTGAAAGCGGCGCGTGTTGCGCTGCTTGGTATGGACGAAGGGTGGGGCGCTGACTTCGTGCGTTCGGTTTACCGCGCCAATTTTGTTGATGGGCTGATCATCTCAGATGCTGCTGTCATTGCAGGCCTGCTAGATGCACTCGGTCAGGACCCTGGTGCGGTGACGGAGAAGGCCTATGCACCGGACAATAAGGATCGCCTCAAAGCGCAGACGGACCGTGCCTGGGACATGGGTCTTTTTGGCGCGCCGAGTTTCACCGTCGGCGACGAGCTCTTCTGGGGCAATGACCGGATGGAAACCGCGATTGAGTGGGCGGCCAATCACTAAACTCAGCCAAGTGTGATGGCGTCGCCTTCAGTGACCCGACCGGGCTTTGAGATATTGCAATAGATGGAGAGGTTTTGCGCAGTGTGGGCGACCATAGCCCGCATGATGGAAGCGTCGCGCGGCAGATCGCCTTGCGCGCGGGTGGTCATGATGCAGCGCGGGCATTCCATCACGGCGTCGATTTTGGCGTTGCCGATAGTGACAGGACGTCCCACCCATTTTGCCTCCTCCAGCCCAACTGTGTCGCCGCTATCGCCAACTACGATGTTTGGGCGGAAGCGACGAATGTCCAGATTGGAGTCGGGTGTCAGTGTTTGCAGATGCCGCAGCGAAGCTTCTGTCAGAATGTCGAGAGGGAAGGCATCAAAATAGGTGCCAACGGGTGTGGCGAACTCCATCAGCTCGCCAAGGACATCGGGTGGAAAGGCACTGAAATCCGGTAGCGGCTCGCCTGGCTCCAGGGCGAAGATGGCGCGCATCTCTGCTTCCATGTCCTCAGGCGCATGCTTCGTTCTGTAATGCTCTTTGTTGTCGGCGGGCTGAAGGGGCCAAAGGGTCACGTCCTGTCCAAGTGCATCTGACAGTGCTGCATGAACTTTGTCATCATCTGACCGGACGGTGTGTCCGTCGGGCAGCGTGATTTCCACATGGGGCACGGCGCCTGCATTGCTGCCCTCAATATAGCGGGCTGCGCAGTTGAGCAGGTCACCGATCTTTTTTGCCCCGACAATCGTTTGTGTTGCTTCGTCGCGCACCGCCCAGCCACGGTCCAGTGGCACGCCGCCCGCTGTGAGAACGGTCTGGGAGAGTCGTTCGCCCTGCATGGATTTCACAGGGTAGCGCCAGATTTCTTTGACAGTGAAGTGCTGGCTCGACATGTGACATCCTTTGGTTCTTCGGAACAGGCGGGCGCAGCTTAGCTTACCCTCATTTTTCATACAATTTGTATGAATGGGACGTGAGGAAAGAGCCAATCGAGACTTTGCACCAGACCACCCTTGATTGTTGTCCGCGCTGGCTTGAAATGTCTTAGGCGGAAATCTGACTTGCTTTGATTTTTTCGCTGGCGGATTTCAGCTGGCCGCAGGCGGCCATGATATCGCGCCCGCGTGGCGTGCGAATGGGACTCGCATAGCCTGCCTTGTTCACAATCTCTGCGAACTTCTCAATCTGTTCCCAGTCGGAGCACTCATAAGGCGCGCCGGGCCAGGCATTGAAGGGAATAAGGTTGATCTTTGCGGGAATGCCTTTGAGCAGGCGCACAAGTTCCTTGGCATCTGTCAGACTGTCATTCACGCCCTTCAACATCACATATTCAAACGTGATCCGGCGCGCGTTGGAGACGCCGGGAAACTCCCGGCATGCCTTCAGCAGCTCGTTTAAGGAGTATTTCTTATTGATCGGTACGAGTTCGTCCCGGGTGGGATTGTTCACCGCATGGAGTGAGATGGCGAGCATGACACCCATCTCATTCCCGACACGTTCGATCTCTGGAACGATGCCTGACGTGGACAGGGTGATGCGGCGTTTGGAGATGGAAAGACCTTCGCCATCAGAGACGATATCCATTGCCTGCTTCACATTGTCGAAATTATAAAGCGGCTCGCCCATGCCCATGAGCACGACGTTTGTGATCTTGCGCCCTTCCTGGGGGGTCGGCCATTCTTCCAGCGCGTCGCGGGCGATCAGCACTTGAGCGACGATTTCGCCAGCTGTCAGGTTGCGCACGAGCTTCTGCGTGCCCGTGTGGCAGAAGGTGCAATTCAGCGTGCAGCCTACCTGGCTTGAGATGCAGAGTGTGCCCCGGGTCTCTTCAGGTATGTAGACGGCTTCCACTTCCGGCGCAGGTGCGCGCGGATCTGTTGAGGGCAGCCGAATCAACCATTTGCGGGTGCCATCCGTCGAAATCTGTTCAGTGACGATTTCTGGACGGGTGAGTGTGAAATGCTCCGCAAAGCTTGTGCGCAGGTCTTTTGAGAGAGTTGTGACGTTTGCAAAATCCTGGTGCCCATGATGGTAGAGGGCGTTCCAGAGCTGGCCCACCCGCATGCGGATCTGTTTCTCGGCAACCCCAGCGGCGCGCAGAGCATCGCCCAGCTCCTCACGGGTCAGGCCAATGAGCGAGACGGGGCCGTCGGGCATCGCGGCCTGGCGGGGACGCTTTTTGGAGCGTGCCTTGTTTGCGGTGTCGAGGATGGTCGCCATTTGGCCCTCTTAGCGTCGCCCTTTTGGGCGCTTCCGGGGTATCACAGAGGCGCGTCATAGCACGGGCCGAGGCCCGTGCGCCATCCAATGTGGCAGTCTGCCTTAACCAAGCCCGGAAATCGCTGAGTTCAGCCGTTTTTAGCGGCAGGTGCCGTCGATTTTGTTCAGCGCAGCCGTGATGCCGGACAAGGAATAGCGATCGGTGGTAAGCGTGCCGCGCTCTGATGTGCCTTTGACTGTCATTGAGCTGCCGCGGCGCATTGCGGTTGCCATCCGGTCTTCGTCGCTGGTGTCCTTCAGCCATGCCCAATAGCGATTTTCGCCGCCCTCTGAAACGCCGCTGAACATCTGGAACTTGTCAGAGCCGATCTGGGCGAAAGGCCGGGAGCGATCAGAAAATGGATAGCCCGCCCGCATGGACACTTCATTGGTCACGTTTTGACCTGGACGGTGCGTAATCATCAGGAACACATCGCCTCTGTTGGCGCCGCGCGGCCGCATTTCTTTTGGCTCAGACATGACATAGCAAATCCGGCTAGAGCCTGACCCATAGCTGTAGGCAGCCCAGTCCGTATATTTGCCCAGAAGTTTGGGCTCTTCAGCTGCAGCAGCGGAGATGCCAAACCAGATGGCTGTCATTGTGGTGAGGAAGAGTTTTGTAAGCTTTGAAAACCGCATCATTTTTCCATCTGTCTTGCCTAGAGCGTGTTGCGCCTAATCGGAGCCAAAAATCGCGCCAAGCTTGCGCGTTTTTTGCCCCCTGATGAATCTGGTAAGGCGCAATACGCTTTTGAGACCCCCTAGCCATAAGGCTGAGGAGAATCATACCGGTCTCGGCGGCGCATTGCCAGTCGCTTGAGCAGCGTTGTTTGCCGGTTTATGTCGCTTTGTTCTCGTCGGAGGCCATATGAACGACCCGTTGCGGGAACGGAATTTCGATTCCAGCTTCTCTGAACAGTCGATCAATTTCAAAGCGCAGGCTGGATGAGGTGGTAATTCGAGAAGATACATCGCTCGTGAAACACCGGAGCTGGAAGTTGAGACTTGAGTCTCCGAAATCCAAAAAGAGCACATCAGGACTTGGCCAGGAGACAATTTTGTCCACGTTCTTAGCTGCCGCAATCAGAGTTTCCCGCACAAGTTCGGTGTCTGAGCCATAAGCGACGCCGACATTGACCTCAATCCGAGCCTTGCGGTCGGAGTGAGTCCAGTTGATCACTGATGTCGCCACCAGCTCCGAATTTGGGATCATCACTTCCGCACGCTGGAAGGTCTCCACTTCTGTTCGCCTTACATTGATATGGGTGATGTGTCCGAGCGTATCGCCAATTTCAATCAGATCGCCGACTTTGATGGGTCTTTCAAAGAGGAGGATCAGGCCAGAAATGAAATTGTTTGCAATGTTCTGCAGGCCAAAGCCAATGCCGACGGATAAGGCGCCAGCGATGATGAGAAGACTTTGAAACTCGACACCCAGGGTGGTTGCGGTGAGCAGCACTGCCGTGATGATCCCGACATACCCAAAGACTGTGGCGATTGAGTATTGTGCACCAGCATCGAGGCGCGTTTGAGGCAAAACGGTTTCGCGTAAAAGCTTTTTGATCAGCCGGAAGATGATGATCGTCGCGATGAAGACGAACAGGGCTTCGAGAATGTCGGCAAAGGAGATGGTGACACCACCTATGCTGATGCCGGTTAGCAAGTTATATGTGATGGTCCAGATGTCGTTGAGCGGCATGCCCCAGACGGCACCGATGAGTGCTGCGCCGGCGATATAGACTGCTACCTGCATGAAGCTGATCAGCCAGAAGGCAACCGTGCTGCTGCCATCTTCAGACAGGGCAAGCCAGTCTGCGGTTTCCTTGCGGCGCATGAGGATGCCGATCCATTCAGCAAAAAGAGCGCGGGCGAGAAAAAGCGCACCAACAGTAAGAGCGCTGCCGATCAGACTGCCGATTAGGTAGATAGACAGCGCCGTATAGCCGACCCAGGCTGCCATAGCGCCGGTAAGGGCGATAAGGGCGATTGCAATGCGAAGGCCCTGCCAGGCGAACTTCCGACGGGGATCTGTTTTCTGTGAGGCTACCTGCGCCTGTTCATCCTCTGGGTGCCCGGCGCGCCAGTCTGGGTCTGCGCGCCACAATGCCGGACGCAACAGGTCAATGATAAGAATGGCTTCCAAAGTCGCCGTGAGGGCGCTGTAAAGTGCCAGGAAACTGGCGTCTGCGGGATTGGTCGTGAAACTCACGAAAATGTCTGAGCTAAAAAGAATACCCAATGCGCCGATACGGCGTGTCAGATGGCGGGCATATTTTGGCTTGATCGGGGCCACACGCCAGTTTGGCAGTGAGGGAGAGAGTGCGGCACGCGGCAGGGACAGTGCAGCAATTGTAACAAGAAGCGCTGTCACAAATCCGTTGACGAGATTGAGAAATGGCCCCTCGTTGAGGGTGAATGCGTAATTGAATGTCATCCATAACAGTCCGGCAAAAAGGGCCGGCAGCAGGCCATTTGCCAGGGCTTCGATGCTCGCTCCGACTAACCGGCGGGTGTAGCTTGGTTCCGGATTCCTTTCGTCGCGTCCAAGCCAGTCAACCAGGAGACGACGTCCGAAGAGGGCGATGCCCAGAATGATGATCAGCACGCCAATAGGTGTGAGGCGTTTCAGCGCGCTTTGGTCTTCTTCTGCGGTAACTCGCCACCATTTCAAAGGCGCTACACTGAGGCGGCTTAGGTACGCCAATGTCGCGTCCGGACTCGCCTTTAGTGTTGTCCACCCAAGAGGACTAGGCGTGCGCGTCAGGAGTGTTGCAACAGCCTGACCTTGCTCAATTCCAGACAGGCGTACCGATAGGCTGTCAACGCGGCGGATGATGAGCTGAGCCTGTGCGGCGCGCCCGCGAAAGTCAGCAACTTCCGCTTCATATTGGCGTCGTTTTTCTTGTACGTCGCGGGCTTCTTCGGGTTCTCCTTCAGTAGGACGCTGGCCCAAGGCCGCCAGCAGGTCTTGTGAATTTGTGGCAAAATCAGCGGCCGCGTCGCGGGCTGTCACCGCATCTGCTCTGATCTGCGTCAGGGTTTCCCGAAACCCCTCGTCCTCTTCTGCCGCATGTTCTGGTTTCGCGAGTTCTGTCTCTATGGCATCGAGTGACTGGGTCCAGGCATTGAAGGCTCGGTTGAATTTCCATGCCGGTTCAGCGGCGTTTGCAGTAGTGGGCGTTGCCATCGCGAACGCGGAAAACAGAAGGCCGAAGACCAACAGAGATTTCACGACAGTGCTCATGTTTGTTCGCTCTTATTGTCGCGGGGCTTGGTCGAGCGTAGGAACCGTCCCCCATGCTGATGGGGTTTCTTCTCTTCCTGCGGCGCCCCTGGCATCAAGGCTCGGTCAGCAAAATTTCCCAAAGATTTAACACGGTCATACATGACGATCGCCCCGGCGATTTGCACGTTGAGGCAAAAGGCAGTCGGGATCTTGATCACATGATCGCACGCGGCGACCATTTCACCGGACAGACTGCCACGTTCCGGCCCCAATACATAAGCCGCGTTCAGTGGATGGCGAAAGCTTGGAAGCTCGATGGCGTCTTCGGTCAGTTCTATGCCGACCAATTGGCACCCTTTCGGGAAAGCCATGTCGCCGACACTTTCCCATTCGTAATAGGGCAGGTGATTGGGCGTTTTCGATGTGTCGGACTTGGCCGCTCTCACTGAGTAAAAGGCATTTACTGTGAAAACGAAACTCGCCCCGAAAGCGTGTCCTGAACGGATGATGTTGCCCATGTTCATGGGCTTTGAAATTTCTTCCGCTCCAATGCCGAAATAGCCGCGCACAGGGTCACCTGATCATCGTTGAAATTGCCTCAATGGCTTAGTCAATGAAGAGGTGTGGCGCAAGTTTCGACAGGGTGGGGCGCCAAACAAAACGGAGGCTTCCATCTCTGAAAGCCTCCGTATCCCCTGCTTAGACCCAACGGCTAAGGATCACTGCCGGTTGGATCTGCGCATTCCCAGGTAGGGTTGAGCGGGTGCTGATCGCTCTAATGTGCCTGATCCTGTCTTGTCTCAGAGAGTGCGAGGGGCGTGCCAACCTAAAATCGCAGCAAAACAGCCGATTTTCAGTTCTCGCTATTGGCAGAAGCCCCCGTTTCGAGACGCTTTGTGTTGTTTTAGGACGGAGCATCTGCCTGGTGGCGCTTTGGCGGGCGATGGGTAAGATGTCGGCAACGCAATCATAAAAACAGGGAGCCGCGGTCACATGAAAGCCGTCCTTTGCAAAGAATATGGTCCACCAGAGAGCCTGGTTATCGAAGATGTGCCCAGTCCAGAGCCTGGTGAGGGGCAGGTCCTCATCGAGGTCAATGCTGCCTCGGTCAATTTCCCGGACGTGTTGATCATTGAGAACAAGTACCAGTTCAAGCCGCCGCTTCCCTTCGCCCCTGGTGGTGAAGTTGCGGGCCGGGTGGCCAAAGTCGGGCCGGGCGTTAAAAACGTCAAAGAGGGCGACCGCGTGATTGGGTCTTGTGGCTGGGGTGGATTTGTTGAAGAGATCGTTGTTGACGAAGCTCGCTGCACGCCAATCCCCGATGAGATGGATTACAATACCGGGTCAGCCTTCCTGATGACCTATGGCACGTCCCACTTTGCTCTTCGCCGCCGCGCGAACATTCAGCCAGGGGAGAGCCTTCTTGTGATGGGTGCAGCTGGTGGCGTTGGCCTTGCTGCGGTTGAGCTTGGCAAGGCGATGGGCGCACGGGTCATTGCAGCGGCGTCTACCGAAGACAAGCTTCAGGTTTGCCGTGACCATGGTGCTGATGAGACCATTCTTTATCCGTCTGGCGAAATGAGCCGCGACGAACAAAAAGCGTTCTCAGACAAGATCAAAGAATTGACCGGTGGTCAGGGCGCAGACGTGGTCTATGACCCGGTTGGCGGCTCCTATTCAGAGCCCGCACTTCGTGCAACCGCCTGGGAAGGACGTTTTCTGGTTATTGGTTTTGCCGCTGGCCCGATCCCGAAGATTCCTCTCAATCTTGCATTGCTTAAGAATTGTCAGATTGTTGGCGTGTTCTGGGGTGCCTATACGGGCCGTGAACCAGCAGAGCATCAGGAAAACCTCGCGGAACTGATGGACATGTTCAAGAAGGGGCAGCTAAAGCCGCATATCTCAGCAACCTATCCGCTTGAAAAAGCTGCTGATGCGCTCAACGATATGGGTGGCCGAAAAGTGAAGGGCAAAGTTGTCCTTACTGTACAGCGCTAACTTAAAGACAGAGAGGCAGCGGTAATGCGGGAGACACTCATTCGTCTCGGTATCGCTGCTGCCGTTTTTGTCGTGCTCCTCTTCGCTTTTCTGGTTTATGTGCTGCTGGCGTCCAGCAGCCCAGACTATTGGGCTGGCGAAATTTCAGAGTTTGAACGGCTGGACGTGTCCAACCCGCCGCCCAAGGGTGGGATTGTGTTTGTTGGGGGGCGTGATGTGCGCCTCTGGGAAACGCTTGAAGAGGATATGGCGCCGCTTCCGGTTTTGAACCGGGGGTTTGGCGGGGCTTATCTGGATCACCTCACCTATTTTGCCGCACGTATCATAAAGCCCTATCAACCGCGTGCGGTCGTGGTGATCGCAGGTGCTGAAGATATGGCAGATGTACAAGGCCGCACGCCGGAAGAGCTTCTTGGGGGTTTCAAAGTCTTTCTTTCCGCGCTCCGCGCGCATGAGGTTTCGGCCCCTGTGGTCTTTGTTTCTATTAGGCCGTCGCCCATGCGGGCGGCCAGGTGGTTCGGGGCTAAAAGGGCCAATGGTCTTATTGAAGCATTTGCCGCAACGCGCGACGGTGTGATCTATCTTGATGTCGCGTCTCTCATGTTTACCGATGACGAAGAGATGCGCGATGAGATTTTTCGTTGGGACGGCCTGTCCCTCTCGCCAGAGGGGTACAGCCTACTCACGTCACGTTTGAGGCCGCTTCTAATGCGGCGTTTTAATGCACCCCAACCAAATCCGCTGGAGGAACCCAATGGCCAATTTTAAAACTGTTGTCCCTGAGGCAATGAAAACGAATTATGATGTGTTTCACTTTGCGCCTGCCACGGTGATCGATAATCGTGTCTATGCGTCCGGTCAGATTGGCATTGGCCGCGACGGAAAATCACCTGAAAACCTCGATGAGCAATTTACGCTTGCGTTTGAAAGTGTCGGGCTTGTGCTCAAGGAAGCCGGGGCGACTTTCGACGACATTGTGGAGATGACGACGTTTCATATCGGTCTTGGTTCGCACATCCAGGAATTTATCGGAGTGAAGGATCGCTATGTGAAAGAACCTTATCCGGCCTGGACAGCAGTGGGAACGACTGAGCTTGCGATCCCCGGTGCAGTGGTTGAGATTAAGGTCATTGCACACATCTAACGACTAAGAACTCAGAGTAGAAAACGGGAGAAACGAAATGGGCCTCACTAAAATCAGCGAAAACACGCCTGGCGGTACAGTCAGTGGTGTCTGTGATGAAAAATTCGCCGGTGTGGTGGAAGCCTTTGTCGAAAACCTGACCTCGCGAGATGAAGTCGGCGCCAATGTGGCCATCACTATTGAGGGCGAGAAAGTCGTCGATCTTTGGGGCGGCAAGAAAGAACGCGATGGTGCCGACTGGGAAGAAGACAGTGTCTCAATTGTCTTTTCCTGCACCAAGGGGGCGACAGCGCTTTGCGCCAACATGCTGGTTGATCAGGGCAAGCTCGATCTCAATGCGAAGGTCGCGGACTATTGGCCTGAATATGCCTGCAACGGCAAGGAAGAGACGACCGTTGCCATGATGCTCGATCACTCTGCTGGCGTTCCTCATGTGCGCCCACAGGTGAAAGAGGGCGGCTACAACGATTATGAGTACATGGTCGACCTGGTTCAGAACGAAGAAGCGTTCTGGGTGCCGGGTACACGCAACGGTTATCATGGTGTGACGTTCGCCTGGACAGTGGGTGAACTTGTTCACCGTGCCGCCGGAAAGCGTTTGGGGCAGTACTTTGCCGATGAGGTGGCGGGGCCTTTGGGTCTCGATTTCTGGATCGGGACGCCGGAGAGCGTTGAGCCGCGCATTGCGAATATGATTCCGACTTTGCCGGATGCAGACGCGCCGCTGAGCAAATTCACACAGGCCGTCATGACGGACCCGACATCGCCTGCGTCGCTCTTCCTACTCAATGGAGGCGGGTTCAACTTTAACTCCCGCGAAGCTCATGCAGCGGAGATCGGGTCTGCCAATGGCATCACCAATGGGCGAGGGCTTGCGGGCATGTATGCGCCACTAGCCAATGGTGGTGAGCTTAACGGCGTGAAACTGATGGGGCCGGATACGCTGGCGCGCATGGGACGTATCTCTATGGGGACCCATGAAGATGCGACGCTCCTTATTGCTTCGCGTTTTGCCCTTGGTTTCATGAAGAGTATGGATAACCGCGCTCTGCCCAACACACCCGACGCCTCTGCGATTATGTCAGAGTCCGCGTTCGGCCATGTGGGCATGGGTGGCTCAATCGGGTTTGCTGATCCGGAGAACGCCATGTCCTTCGGCTATAACATGAACCGCATGGGTGTTGGCATTCTCCTCAATGATCGTGGGCAATCTCTGATCGACGCGACATACAAGTCGCTCGGCTATCGCTCCAATGCGAGCGGATGTTGGACGCGGTAGACCTTTTTTGTTGCCGCATTTTCGAACCGGAAAAATCTGCAACTTTTGCCTCGAAAATGCTCTACCGATCCTTCGACAGTTTGTAGGTGACGGTGGCGTGGGCAACAGGTGTGCCCGCTTCATCGGTCACATCCACTGAGCCAACGCAAATAGACCCACCCCGACGGATCACGCGCGCGTCTGCCGTGAGCGTTTGGGCGCGACCTGCATCAAGATAGTTGATTGAAAAGCCGATGGTTGTTCCGCGGGGGTTTTTGGGTGGTTCTTTTAGCGCCCAGAATGCGCCGGTTGCTGCGACGTCAACCAGCGACGCAATCGCGCCGCCATGCACCATGTCTCCGACAGTGGTGATGTCGTTTTTAAACGGCATGGCGACAACAACATGATCCTCTTCGAGAGTGACCGGCTCCATGCCAAGCAGCTTGCCATAGGGGGAGAGAACGATACCGTCTCGAAGCATATTTTTGAGGGCGTCTTGCATCTCGAATTCCTTTCACTTGTTCGGATTGAGAATTGGCTCTGACGGGTTCGCTCGCAAGACTAATCGGCAATGTTGTCAGGGAACCATTTGGGAGCCAATTTGCGTGTTCGCCCTCGCGCCCCTACATTTGTCCTGCCCCGCGCCTTTGTTCTATTCGCAGCGGGATCATGAGAAAGCCATTACGTGACAGGTACCCCTCCATCAAAAGCGCAAGCGACCCAGGCGCGCTTCCTCGCGCTGCCGCCTAATGTTCAAGGGGCGTTGTGGTTATTGGCGTCGGCGGCCCTGTTTACAGTGATGCAGACAATTGCCAAGCATCTGGGACAGCGGTTGGACCCGTTTCAGGTGTCTCTGGCGCGGGCCTTTTTTGGCCTGCTCGCCATCCTGCCGCTTCTGGTGCGTGCGGGCGTCGGCGTCGGTGGCATCAAGACAAAGGTTTTGCCGTTGCAGTTGTTGCGCGGTGTGGTTGGTACGCTTGCCATGTTTTGCGGGTTCTATGCGGTTGCCCATATGCCGCTTGCTGATGCGCAGTCTCTCAATTTCGCTCGGGGGCTTTTCCTGGTGCCGCTTGCGATCCTCTTCTTAAAAGAAGTGGTGGGAGGTCGACGCATCGCTGCGATGGCTGTGGGGTTTCTTGGTGTGCTGATCATGTTGCGCCCCACCGGTGAGATTGAGCCGGCTGCGCTGATCGCTCTTGCCGGCGCGGCGCTGGTGGCATTTGCAACTGTGCTGGTGAAAATCGTCTCACGCTATGACAGTCCAGTGACGCTTATGTTTTACACAGGCTTTGTTGGAACGCTTGTCGCCGTGGTCCCCGCCATTCTTAATTGGGTGCCGCCAACAGCGTTTGAATATTTCCTGCTGGTGCTTGTTGGCGTTATCGGGGCCTCTGCACATAACTGTTTCATTCGGGGCTATGCTGTCGGGGAGACAACGGCGGTGGCGCCGTTTGAATACACGTCTCTCATCTTTGCGGCGATGGCAGGTTTCTTTATCTTTGCAGATGTGCCCGACATTTATACCGTTATCGGCGCGCTCACCATTGTCGGGGCGTCGCTCTACATTGTTCGACGTGAGGCGCAAGCTTCTAAAGCGGGTCCGGTCATCGGACATGACCCGAAGCCTGAAATCCACCCTGGGCGAGATGCTTAATCGTTTTTGGTGTCGGACTTCGGAATGCCGAGGGCGCGTCGGGCCTGTTCTGCGTGCTTCGGTTTGATGTGTGTCTGAACGATGCCGAGTGCGGTCAAGAGCACGGTTGCATCGTCTGTAAAGCCCACGGCGGCGATAAAATCTGGCACCAGATCTGTCGGCAAAACGAAATAGGCAAGGGCCGCCAGGAGCGTTGCCCTCACCCTTGTGGGGGTGCGCCGATCGATCGCGCAGAAATAGGCGCTGGCTGCTTCCTCAGCAAAAGGAATGCGCCCACCCACTTTCAGCATCTTTTTCCAGAAGCTGAAGCGGACCCGTTTTTCATTGCGGGCCATAACGGCGGGAAGCTGAATATCCTTCGAGCCGAAATCGGGAACTGTTGTGCTTTGGGCGCGTTGCTCAGTCATGAATCCAAGATGGGCAGAAAATTTGGCAGATGCAAGGCAAGGCCGACCCTGCGTCAGGGCCTTTTTGCACGGGAAATGCGGCTTCAGGGCTCGCTTTTGGGGCAAAAAACCTGTTACATCCGCCGCAGAATTTGATGATCGGCGCCAAATGACCGCTTTTGAGGCGGGAGAGCACCCGAACGGGGCAAGGGGCGCGAAACAGGGAGATAGCCCATGAAGCTCGATTCTGGAATTAGTGCAGTCGTCACCGGTGGTGCGTCTGGTCTTGGTGAAGCCACCGCGCGCGCTCTTGCCGCTGACGGTGTGAAGATCGCAATCTTCGACATGAACGAAGAAAAAGGCGAAGCGGTTGCTAAAGAGCTTGGCGGCGTATTCTGCAATGTGAACGTCACCGACGAAGCGACTGTTGATGCTGGCTTTGAAAAAGCCCGCGCCGCCGTTGGCCAGGAACGCATCCTGATCAATTGTGCCGGTACAGGTAACGCGATCAAAACAGCCAGCCGCAACAAAGAGACCGGCGAGATCAAGCATTTTCCGCTTGATGCATTCAATCTCATCATCCAGATCAATTTGGTTGGTACGTTCCGCTGCATCGCGAAATCGGCTGCTGGGATGATGTCACTTGATCCGCTTGATGGTGGAGAGCGTGGCGCAATCGTCAACACAGCATCTGTTGCTGCGGAAGATGGCCAGATTGGCCAGGCTGCCTATTCAGCGTCCAAAGGGGGCGTTGTTGGCATGACATTGCCGATCGCGCGTGACCTTTCCCGTGAAGGCATCCGGGTCAACACGATCCTGCCGGGTATTTTCAACACGCCATTGCTCGCAGCTGCTCCTGAGCAGGTGAAGCAGGCCCTCGGCATGCAGGTTCCTTACCCACCACGTCTCGGTGATCCAGACGAGTATGCAGCGCTGGCGAAACTCATGGTCACGAACAGCTATATGAACGGCGAAGATGTCCGTCTTGATGGTGCGATCCGTATGGCTCCGCGCTGATCTACTGCAAAGAACAAATGAAAAGCCCCGGTGTTTCTACCGGGGCTTTTTTGTTGGGTAAAACCAGCTGTCAGACGCTTTTGTCGACGATCTTGCCGGTTCCGGGGGGAGGGGCAGAGGGGCGGTTCGCGGCTTCGTCAATAGCATCGGCAAATTTCTGATCTGCCTCGAATGTCTTTTTCAGGACGACGGATGATACAGACAGCTGCGTCTGTGCTTTGTTCAGGGTTGCGCCAGCGATGGAACTCATGGGCAAGGCTCTCAAACTGTTGTGAATGTTGCCAACAGATTAAGCGGCCATCTCTTGCGAAACAGCTCTTCAGGCCAGGACAGTTTGAATGAAATTGTGTTTTAGACGCTAACGTCGACGGCTTTGCCTGTGCCGGGAGGCGGTGCACTTGCAACCACTTCCTGAATGACGGAAATCAGTTCCTGATCCGCTTTGGCTGCTTGCTTCAGGGCCGCATTCTGAAGCGTTGTCTGCGTTTGTGCCGCCTGTTGTGCGACTGCCGCTGTTGCAATGCTTGATGCGTCCATAAACTTAAAGCCTCTTTTGTACCTGGTCGTCCAAGGTAAACGAAGAGGCTTGATAAAGGGTTTATCCAATTATTATGGCGCCTCTTCTTGCCCGAAAACCGATCACACTTTTCGGGAATATGCGCTACCTGCCGGCTTTTCCAGCGAATTTGTCCATGGTTTTGGCGAGCTTGATGTCGAGCTCGGTGATGCCGCCGGCATCGTGGGTGTTGAGGGTCACGTTCACGGTTTTGTAGACGTTGAACCATTCGGGATGGTGATCCATCTTTTCAGCGATGATGGCTACCCGGGACATCCAGCCAAACGCGTCTGCAAAGTCTGCGAAGACATAGGTCTTCTCGATGGCTTCCTTGCCACGCACTTTTTTCCAGCCCTTGAGGCTGGCGAGTGCTTTTTGTCGGGCGGTGCCGGTGAGTTTTGCAGGACGTGTGTTTGTCATCGTCTTCCCTCATTTGTCTGAATTTTCTTATAGCGTGATTTTTCGCTGAAATCTGGACCACCCACCAGCGAAAGCGCCTTAAGATGGAAAAAAACTGGAGGAGAGAGAAATGGGGCAAGAGAGCAAGGCGCAAATCGAGGGGTTGGATCTCTATTCCTACGAGTTCCAGTCTGATCCGGTGCCCTATCTGCATCGATTGCGGGAAGAGGACCCGGTTCATTTGTCGTCCCACGGCTTCTGGTTTCTGACCCGGTATGATGACGTGCAGATGGTGTTGCGGGACGCGGAACGGTTTTCCAGTGCGGGTGCCAGTTGGGGCAGCTCGAACCCCATGGCCAAGGACAAAGAGAAAGCCAAGGAGCAGGGCGGAGATGTGGGCAAGGTGGGAAATTTGCTGCGCCATTCCTTCAACCTGTCGGACCCGCCTGTTCACACGCGCCTGCGCGGGCTGGTGAACCAGGCGTTCTCCCGTCGCGCAGCTGACCATAAGCGGGAACGGATAGAGGCTGTGGCAGGTGAACTTTCGGCTGCGGCGAAAGCCAAAGGCACATTCGATCTGGTGAGAGATCTTGGCTTTCATCTGCCGATCATTGTGGCGTCGGAGATTATTGGCATTCCAACGGAGGATCGGGAGAAATTCCGCCGGTCTTTTGAAGAGGCAGGTGTGTTGATGATGCCGATTAAAAACAAAGAGATTCTTGAGCGGGGTGTGGCTGCTGCCAGGTGGCAGGGGCAGTATCTCAAAGACTTGGTGGAAGCGCGTCGGCGCAATCCACAGGACGATCTCATCTCGCACCTGATTGATGCGGAGGAAGAAGGCGACCGTCTGACAGCGCCCGAAATGATGGCGGCGATTGCGACCATCTTTACAGCGGCGGGGACCACGACGGAGCGGATGATTTCGTCCGGGCTTTTCATCCTGCTTTCACACCCGGATCATTTTAACGCCTTGCGGGATGATCGCTCGCTCATGGATGGTGCGCTCGAAGAAATTCTGCGCTTCCATCATCCAGACCAATCCACCTCGACCAATCGTCGTGCGACGCAGGATGTGGAGCTGCAGGGGAAAGTGATCAAAGCGGGTGACAGTGTGCGCGTGTCGCTTGGGGCTGCCAATCGTGACCCGGCCCGTTTCCCCGACCCTGACCGGTTTGATATTCGGCGCTCGGACAATAAGCACCTGTCCTTTGGCAATGGCATTCACTTCTGCCTGGGTTCTGCCCTTGCGCGGTCTGAAACTGAAGTCATGTTCAATCGGGTTCTGGATGAAATGCCAGGCCTCTCCTTGGTGACGGAAGCGCCCATCAAAGACCCGCGGCGCCCAGACCGGTACAAAGAAATTCTGGTCCAGGTCTGAGGCATGACGTCAGTTCTTTTTGTCTGCCTTGGAAATATTTGCCGCTCACCCACGGCGGAAGCGGTGTTCCGAGCGCGGGCTGCTGCAGCGGGTCTTGATGTCGAGATTGATTCAGCTGGCACAGGCGCATGGCATGTTGGGGCGGAGCCGGACGAGCGGGCGCAAGCGGCAGGCCTTGCGCGCGGATATGATCTCTCGCCGATCCGGGCACGGCAGGTGAGTGACCGTGACTATGAGCGGTTTGATCTGGTGCTTGCGATGGATCATGACAATCTCGCCACCATGAAGTCGCGCGCGCCTCGCTCATCTCACAAGCGCATTCGCCTGTTTCTTGAGTTCGCACCGGAGCTTGGCCTCAATGCCGTTCCCGATCCTTATTATGGCGGGGATCAGGGTTTTGAAGAGGTGCTCGATCTCATTGAAGTGGCAAGTGATAGGCTTATTGCTCACCTGAGAAGTTAGTTGAGAAGACTCATAAACCGTTTGGGTGCGCAGGTGAGGTGCGGTGCTTCCTCCGGGCAGGTGTGAAGCGAGAAGTGGATGAGGCGGGCTTTCCCCACCAGGTTTTCGAGCGGCACAAAGGACAGGCTTGAGAACCTGCTATCGGCAGAATTGTCCCGATTGTCTCCCATCATGAACACATGGCCCTCAGGCACGCGATAAACCGGCGTGTCATCGGCACTGCCTCTGTCACTTCGCTCAATGATGATATGGTCTTTGGCGGGAAGAGCTTCATTGAACATGCGCACGCGTATCTCGCGGCCCTGTTGATCGACATAGGCATAGTCTTCAATTTTTGTGCGTTCCACCTCAACCCCATTGATGATGAGGCGTCCGTGTCTGAGCTCGATCGTCTCGCCTGGAAGTCCGACAACACGCTTGATCATATCCGTACCTGGTTGAAGAGGGTGATCGAAGACGGCGATATCTCCCCGCTCTGGCAGCGATCCAAAGAGCCGTGCGTCACTTTCGGGAAGATAGTGGCCAATGCCCAAAGGGAGAGAGTGGCGGGAGTAACCATAGTCCCATTTCGTGACCATGAGACGATCACCTACCTCAAGCGTGGGAACCATGCTTTCGGACGGAATATAGTAGGTTGCGAAGGCCGCAGTGCGCATGATGAAAACGGCAAAGAGTGTGAAGCTCAACGTTTTCAGTAGTTCCTTAATGGTCACGTCTTTACCTCTCTTCCGTCCATGTCATTCATGTAGGCGGGCATGAGCGCCCTCACAAGGTCAGGCGACATGGGCTTGTTCTTCCAGATCATATGTGCGTTCAGCCACATAGGGTCCGCCGCCTTTGCTGTTGCGGGCGGAGAAGAGCACAAAACGAGTGACCGGGAAGGGCAATGTGGAGAAAAGATTGCGATGCTCAATATAGTGCATCACGTCGCCCGCATTGGTGGCGCGTTTGTTGAGGCGCGCGATCGTTACGTGGGGCGTGTATTTGCGCGGCTCTGCTTTCAGTCCCAGTTTTTGCATCGCGGTTTCCTGCTTTGCGTGTAAGGCGCGCAAAGGTTCGCTTTCGGCAACACCTGCCCACAGGGCATGGGGTTTTGAGTGCCCAAAAGAACCCAGCCCACTTAGATGCAGGTCAAAGGGTTCTGCTCTTATGAGCGAAAGAGATTCATCGATTTCAAAGGCCAGGTCTTCAGAGACATCGCCGATGAAGCGCAGGGTGATGTGAAAATTTTCCGGGCTGATCCAACGGGCATTCTGCAAACCCGATTGAAGGGTGCAGAGGCGGTCGGATGCGGAAGCTGGAATTTCGAGGGCAGTGAAAAGGCGTATCATCTTTGGGGGTGCTCCCCATTGGCCAAACGTTGTTTTCGCGGACGAGATTGGGCTGATTTTCTCTTCAGCACAATCCCCTCCATGAAAGATTCACATAAGCCCGGCTTTGGTTTTTATGGACAAGGGCTTGGGCATTGGTGGTGTACGGCGTCCAGTTCTTTTTCCAGTTCTTCCGACCATTCAACATCCACGGAGGTCACCGCGAGCTTCAGCTGTTCCATGTTGGTGGCACCAATAATGTTTGACGTGACGAAGGGGCGTGTCGTCGCGAACTGGTTCGCGAGTTGCGAGGCATCAATGCCCCACTTCTTCGCGATGGCCAGATATTTGTCGATGATGGCTTCGACGCCGTCGCCCTCATAGCGTTGCAGACGATTGAAGAGTGCTTTGCGGGATCCTTCCGGCAAGGCGCCCTTCTGATATTTGCCTGTCAGGTAACCTTGCGCCAATGGCGAATAGGCAAGGAGCCCCACCTGCTCGCGGAGAGAGACTTCTGAGAGGCCAACTTCATAGGCCCGGTTCAACAGGTTGTAGGCGTTCTGGATAGACTGCACCCGGGGCAGGCCGCTCATGTCGGCATGGTGCAGGAACTTCATCGTGCCCCAGGCGCTTTCGTTTGAAAGGCCGATCCAGCGGACCTTGCCGCTTTTTACGATTTCGTCGAGGGCTTCAAGAATGTCGCCGATTTTATTGATCTCATCGCCCACATGTTGGTAGCCCCCACCGGGGTTGCCACCGAACAATGGAATAGGGCGGTCAGGCCAGTGCAACTGATAGAGATCGATATGATCTGTCTGCAGGCGCTTCAGACTCGCGTTCACTGCTTCATTCAATTGTTCTTTTGTGTGCTCTGTGTTTGACCCATCTTCACGCATCCAGGTGAATGGCGCACGGCCAGCTGCCTTGGTTGCAAGAATGACTTTGTCCCGGTTGCCGTTCTTTTTGAACCAGCTGCCGATGATGCGCTCTGTGGAGCCTTGCGTCTCCGGCCTTGGCGGCACGGCATACATTTCGGCAGTGTCAAAAAAATTGATGCCCATGGAGATGGCATATTCCATCTGCTCATGGCCTTCTGCTTCGGTATTCTGTTCGCCCCAGGTCATGGTGCCCAGGCAAATCTCACTTACTTCCTGGCCGGTGCGGCCAAGTTCACGATACTTCATTGGATCCCCCCAAATGTCGGTCTGGTTTTATAGATGGCTGAATTGAGTTTGTCAGTTGATGGCGGCGGTTTCTTCTTCTGCGCCGGTGATCAGCTGTTCCACGAGCGGCAGGATGCGCTCGACAATGACTGAAACCCCTTCTTCGGTCGGATGTATGCCGTCGGGCAGGTTGAGATGTCGCTCAGCTGCTACCCCGTCAAGGAAGAAGGGATAAAGGGGGGAGTCATATTTCTCAGAGAGATCCGCGAAAATGCCGTTGAAGTCTGCTGCATAATCATCCCCCATATTTGGGGGTGCCAGCATGCCTGCGATTAAGACTTTCACGCCGCGCTCAGACATTTGCTGGAGGATGGCGTCAAGATTGGCTCGGGTCACTTCCGGCTCAATGCCGCGCAGGGCATCGTTTGACCCCAATTCGAGAATGAGGGCATCTGTCTCAGGCCCGACGGCCCAGTCGAGGCGGGCGAGGCCACCGGTGCTGGTGTCGCCTGACACGCCGGCGTTCATCACATTGACGTTATGACCCTTCTCTTTTAGCGCCCGCGCCAGCTGCTCTGGGAACCCCGCGCCTGGCGGTAGAAGGTATCCCGCCGACAGGCTGTCGCCTAAAGCGACGATTTCGAACGGATCGCTTTGATCAACGCCAGAAATAGGGGCTTCGGCAGCCTGGGCCGACCAGCTGCCGAGGCTGATAGCTGCTGCAATGATCCATATTTTAATGCCGAACGTAGTCTGTATGCGTCTCATATAAGTCCATATAGGCTTGTATGGACCTCAAGAAAAGGCCATATCGGCTTGATCGCCTGCTCATGCCTCTCCCAAGAGGCGCTCAATCAAGAAGGACGCCTGCGCGCTTTCCATGTCAGACACGCCAAACGACCCCATAATTCGTCTCGATGATCTTAAACTAACGCTGCCCAGCACTGCCGGTGAAGTGAACATTTTGCGAGGACTGTCTCTCGCGGTTGAAAAAGGCGAAGCGGTCGGCCTGGTCGGGCCCTCTGGTTCAGGCAAAAGTACGCTTTTGATGGTACTGGCGGGGCTTGAGAAACAGACCAGCGGCACAGTTACTGTTGCGGGGCAGAATTTCGCGGGCATGAATGAAGATGCACTGGCCCTCTTTCGCCGGGATCATGTGGGGATCGTATTCCAGTCCTTTCATCTGGTGCCGACAATGACGGCACTGGAAAATGTTGCTGTGCCCATGGAGCTTGCGGGACGTGCGGACGCTTTTGAGCGCGCGGAAGAAGAATTAACCCATGTTGGGTTGTCCCACCGCCTGACCCACTATCCAGGCCAGCTCTCAGGAGGCGAACAGCAGCGGGTGGCGCTTGCACGTGCTGTTGCGGGTGATCCCAAAATTCTTCTCGCTGATGAGCCAACGGGCAATCTTGATGGCACAACCGGCGAGCAGATCATTGAGCTGATGTTCGACCTCCATGACAAACGAGGTACGACACTTGTCCTCATTACTCATGACACCGAACTGGCTGAGGCCTGTGACCGGGTGGTCCGCCTGAAAGATGGCCTGATTGACTCTATTGAGCCAGGGCGCCGCGCCAAACAAACGGCTGCTGCTCAATGAGTGGGACGCCAGCTTCGTCTAAGCCCTCACTCTCGCTTGCTCTCACCTTTGCGCGCCGTGAACTGCGCGGTGGTCTCAAGGGTTTTCGAGTTTTCCTCGCCTGTCTCACCCTCGGGGTGGCGGCGATTGCAGCTGTCGGGTCTGTTTCATCCGCACTGGTGGAAGGTCTTTCAGAAGAAGGTCAGACAATTCTTGGGGGCGATGTTGATTTCCGTCTCGTGCATCGTGAGGCAGGTCCAGACGAACTTGCTTTCATTAGCCAGAGCGCAACCATTTCCCGATCGACCGAAATGCGCGCCATGGCCGCTGCACCCAGAACAGATGAGCGCACGCTCGTTGAGCTGAAGGGTGTGGATGACCTTTATCCGCTCTATGGGCGTGTAACGCTGACGCCAGATATGGATCTTTCAGCTGCGCTCGAAGCGCGATCGGGTGTTTGGGGAACGGCGGTTGAGACCGCGCTTCTGGACCGATTGAACGCTGAAGTGGGTGACACGCTTGATGTGGGCGACATTTCTGTTGAGATCCGTGCGGCCATTGACCGTGAGCCGGACCGGGTTGCCGGTGGTTTCGCTCTTGGGCCACGGCTCTTCCTGTCTGATGAAGCGATGGAGGCGACGGGCCTCATTCGCTTGGGCTCACTCATCAATTATCACTACCGGGCGAAGCTGCCCGAAAATCAGCGCCTCAACGCGGATGTGGCTGCCTGGGTGGCGCAGGTCAATGAACAGTTCCCGAATGTCGGGTGGCGTATTCAGGATCGCTCAGACAGTGCGCCTGGCGTGCGTCGCTTTGTTGAGCGGGTCGCGTTGTTCCTGACACTTGTTGGATTGACGGCATTGGTCGTTGGCGGTGTGGGCGTTGGCAATGCGGTGACGTCCTATCTCGATACGAAACGCGACGTGATTGCCACGTTTAAATGTATCGGTGCGCCAGGAGGCTTTATCTTCAATGTCTATCTCATCCAGGTGATGGTGCTGGCTGTTGTCGGGGTTGCGATTGGATTGGTTGTCGGCGGTGTGACGCCCTTCCTTGTGCAATGGGCGATTGAAGACATGCTGCCCATTCCCGCCCGCTTCGCGCTTTACATGTCACCGCTTGTTCTTGCGGGGGCTTACGGCCTTCTGGCAGCCCTTGCCTTTGCGGTCTGGCCGTTGGCAAGGGCGCGTGAAATTCCGGCGACGGGCCTCTTTCGTGACATTGTGGCGCCGTCGCGCGCCTGGCCTCGGCCCGCCTATATCCTTGTAATGGCTGTAGCGCTGGTCGCTTTGGCGGGGCTTGCGATTGGTCTTGCGGATCGGCCGGACTTTGCCGCCTGGTTTATCGTTGGCGCGGTGGCAAGCTTTGTGGGGCTGCGTCTCACAGCGGTGGGGCTTATGGCGTTGGCACGTCGGGCGCCGCGGTTCCGGAACCCGGAACTCAGGCTGGCTTTGTCCAACCTTTATCGTCCAGGCTCTGCAACCGCGAGCGTGGTCCTCTCCCTCGGTCTTGGCCTCACGCTTCTGGTGACGATCTCTCTTATCGACGGCAACATAGCTGACCAGATCAATGGGGAACTGCCTGAGCGTGCGCCCTCCTTCTTCTTTGTGGATATCGGGCCTGATCAGGTTGAGAAGTTCGAAGAAATTGTGAACGGTACCGAAGGTGTTCGCGCTCTCAACCGTGTCCCAATGCTGCGCGGTCGCATTGTGTCTGTGCAGGGTGTGGCCGCTGAAGATATCGTCGCAGCGCCCGACGTTTCCTGGATGCTTCAGGGTGATCGCGGCATTACCTATTCGCAAGACCTGCCGGGAGGCTCTGAGCTTATTCAAGGTGACTGGTGGGCTGCTGACTATGCCGGACCGCCGCTGATTTCGATCACAGAGGAAATGTCTCAAGGATTTGGGATTGGCATTGGCGATGAGATCACGGTCAATGTGCTGGGTCGGAACCTGACAGCAACCGTTGCCAATACCCGTGAGATCGACTGGGGTAATGTGGGCATCAACTTTATCTTTGTCTTCTCACCCTCAGCTCTTGCAGCGGCCCCTCACACTCACCTGGCGACGCTTGCCATGGATGAAGCCGGTGAAGTTGCCCTGCAGCGCCAGGTGTCAAAGGCGTTCCCCAACATCACGATTGTTCGGGTGAAGGAAGCACTGGAGGCGGTGAACAAGCTGCTGGAAGACTTTGCCATGGCGGTGCGGGCGACTTCTATCGTGACGCTGGCGTCGGGCATCATGGTACTTGCGGGCGCGATGGCGGCGGGTCACCGGCGGCGGGTTTATGACGCTGTGGTGCTCAAAGTACTGGGGGCTACGCGCGGCAAGGTGCTTAAAGCCTATATCTGGGAATATGCCCTTTTGGGCGTGGGCACCGCGACGGTTGCCGCCGCGGTCGGCTCCATCGCCGCCTGGTTGGTCGTGACCCAGGTCATGCAGGCCCCCTGGGCCTTCCTGCCGGTGACGCTGGGGCTTACGATCACGGGGGCTGCCGTCATTACGGTCGGTCTTGGATTGCTTGGTACCTGGAATGCTTTGTCTGCGAAAGCAGCGCCCGTCTTAAGGTCTCAGTAACCAGAGCAATATTGGGGATTAAGCCCTTATTTTTGTTAAGGTTTGGTCACGTTGTGGAGTGCCGGTTCTGCTTGAAATCGGCGCCCAAACTCCCCATATTCAGTGTCAGAGTTTTCGATCAAAGGGATCATAAGAACTATGGCTGAATTTGACCAACAACGTATGGGCGCCGGTACTGCGACACGTGCTGCGGACCTCGACGCAGGTCTGCGCGCTTACATGTTGCGTGTCTATAACTACATGGCGCTCGGCGTCGCCTTTACCGCAGGTGTGACCCTGTTCATGGGCGCCAACCCTGAACTGATGGCTGCTGTTGCGCTCGGACCTATGAAGTGGGTTCTGTTCGCCGGTGTGCTGGGCCTTGGCTGGTTCGCGCCAAAGCTCATCTTCTCGAACGCTGGGTCGACGACGATGGCCCATGTGTGCTTCTGGGCTTATGCCGGCATGTGGGGTTTGCTGATTTCCCCCATGATCTATGCGTTCATGAACATCCCGAACGGGGCAGGCATGATTGCTCAGGCCTTCCTGATCACCTCCGTCATGTTCGGGGCCACCAGCCTCTATGGCTACACCACGAAGCGGGACCTCTCAGCTTTTGGCCGGTTCTTCTTCATGGCGTCGGTTGGCCTGATCGTTGCGATGCTTGCAAATGTTTTCATCTTCCAGAGCATTGGCTTCAGCTTTGTAATCTCCGCCATTGTCGTCCTGCTGTTCGCAGCTGTGACGGCCTATGAGACACAGATGGTGAAAGAGCTTTACAGCAGTGGCGACACAGGTGTCACAACCAGCCAGAAAGCCATCTTTGGCGCTTTCGCGCTCTATGGCAGCTTCATTGTGATGTTCATTCACATCCTGAATCTCCTGGGCATCATGCGCTCAGAGTAGTTCTCAGATACCTATGAATTTGGAGACCCCGGACCTTTTAAGGTGCCGGGGTTTTCTTTTGCGCTCCATCAAGGTGTGACCGGTTCTTCTGAGCTACCTTTAAGGGATGGAGATCCTCTTCGGATTGTTGGTCTTGCTTCTCGCCACCCGCGCGATGGGCGAGGGGGCTATGCGCCTGTCGCTGCCGGCGTCGGTGGGCGAGATCGGTGTAGGTGTCCTGTTGTCTGTTCTCCTGTTCGCAGTCGGCACCAACCATCCTGGTCTTGAACGGCTGCTCTTGTCTGAGGAGCTTGAGTTGATTGCTCAGGCGGGGATCTTCTTTCTCGTCCTGCAAGCGGGCATCGATATGAAGCCGCGTGACATTGGCCGCCAGTCCAAAGCCTCCTTTCTGGTGGCCCTTGGCGGGGCGTTGGTTCCCTTTGCAGCGGGGTTCGCACTGGGGTTGGCGGTTCTGCCTGAGAGCGAATTGAAAATTGCCCAGTGTTTCTTTGTCGGCGTGGCTCTGTCCATCACTGCTATTCCCGCCACCGTCAAAATCCTCGAAGAGCAAGACCTGCTCGCCAGCCGGATGGGCCAAACGATTGTTGCAGCTGCCATTTTTGACGATGTTATCGGTCTCTTTCTGCTCGCCATCTTGACCAGCCTGATCTCTGATGGGGGTGTCTTGGGTATCGACAAGCTGCTTCTGTTGATTGGCCAGGTTGGTGTCTTCTTTGCGGTGACCGTCCTGCTTGGTGTGCATGTGTACCCGCATGTGGCTGCGAAGTTGAAGGTCCTTCAACTTGCGGCTGTTGAGTTCACCACGCTTATGTTGGTGGCGCTCGCCTACGGCCTCTTTGCCCATCTTCTTGGGCTTCATTGGATCATGGGTGCCTTTATGGCTGGCCTCTTTTTCGAGCCAGAGCGCGTTGGGGTGCGCGCCTATAACGAGATGTGGATCGTCGTCGTTGGCATTACGGGTGGGTTTTTGGGCCCCATCTTCTTTGCTACGATCGGGCTCCATATCGACTTCTCTGTTCTTCTCGCGACACCGGCCCTGGTTCTGGGTCTGATTGCCATCGCCTTTGCGGGCAAATTGCTGGGCGCGGGCCTGCCGGCTTTGTCCATGGGGTTTGGCCGCAGAGAAGCGCTCGCGATAGGCACAGGCATGAGTGCGCGCGGCGCGGTTGAACTTGTCGTCATCTCCATTGCCATAGACACAGGCCTGTTTGCGCAGAACGGCCAGACATTTATCTCGGGTCTCATCATCACCGCCGTTGTCACAACCATGATGGTGCCGCTGTTGCTGCAATGGGTTTTGCCGAAGAAACCATCTGTCTGAAAATGCGGGGTCTTAGTCGACCAGGCGGAGTTTCTTTTTGTCGAGTACGCGGATCACCTGGGCGAGGTCATGACCGCGCTTCAGGATGGCGCCGGTCGCTGCGATGACCTGATACGCGCCCTGTTTGCGGGCGAGCTTTGGGTGTTTCTCAATCCGAAAGAGAGGGATTTCGCTGGAGCGTCTGAAGACGGAGAAGACGGCTTTGTCTCTTAGCCCATCAATGGCGTAGTCCCGCCACTCACCCGCGGCCACTTTACGCCCATAAAGATTGAGGATGACGTCCAGTTCACGACGGTGCCAGGAGACTTCCGTCTGAGGCGCCCCGCGGCCTGCCTGATAGCCATTGCCCACGATAACGAGGCTGGCGGGTTTCACGCTTGTAGGTGATCGATCCATTGGGGAAATGATCGCCCGGACGGGGCTGCAAAACAAGGTTTTCTGCGGCTTCCCGATGAATGTGTTGCGCAGAAATCACAATCTTGCCTTTTTTCAGCCGCGGACCGGACACATGGGGCTCCTACCTTTCAATTGTTGCCTTACAGGCCCGGTCTCGAAAGTCTCCGGTTCTTTCAGCCCCCCAGCCCCACCGGATCATTCGGGGTCGGGCCACTTAGATCTCCTCGATTATTCCCCTGCTTGTTTTGGGAAGATGTGAGGCAACAGACTGAAGGGTGGTGCTTCCTCTGACATTCAGAAGCGGCTCACCCTTTTTTCTTGGGTGAACGGTTGTTGGCGCACTTTCGCGAGCACAAAAGTCTGCAACTTTTGCTGAAAGTGCTTTTTCCCCTGTCTGCTACACTGCTCCCAAACGACATAAAAGAGGGGAGAAGAAAATGCGTCTTCAGGACAGGGTGGCGATTGTCACGGGAGCAGCGAGCGGGATCGGACGGGCATCGGCAGAAATGTTCGCTGCCGAAGGGGCGAAGGTTCTTGCCGTCGACTTAGAGCCGTTTTCGCTGGACCATGAAAACATTCAAACGCTCGATCAGGATGTGAGCGCTGAGAGTGCTGCTGTCACCATAATTGGGGGCGCCGTCGAGCGTTTTGGGAAGCTTGATATCCTCATGAACAATGCAGGGATCGGTGCTGGGGCTCCGGTGGAGGAGTTTCCCGACGAGCTCTGGGACAAGTGCCTGGCGGTTAATCTCACGCCCCACTTCAAACTCTCAAAAGCGGCGATCCCTCATTTGAAAGAAAGCAGCGCTGGTCGGATCATCAATGTGGCATCGGTGATGGCGGATGGTACGGACTATGGGCTGGCAGCCTACAGCGCCGCAAAAGCCGGAGTCGCAGGGCTCACTCGCAATCTGGCGCTTGAGCTTGGTCGATATGGCATCACGGCAAACTACATTCTTCCCGGTGCTATTCGCACGGGCATGACGGTCAATTTCAAGGACCCCAAGATTGCAGAGATATGGGCCAAGAAATCGCCTCTGAAACGTCTGGGCGAACCGGTCGATCTTGCGCGCGGGGCGTTGTTCCTGGCCTCAGACGATGGCGGGTTTGTGACGGGCCATGGGCTCAATGTGGATGGCGGGTTGATGCTCCGGGTGTAGCACACCAGCTTTAAGCAAACGACAGGAGAGAGCATGCAGGACATTGCAGGCACAAATGCGGTGATTACTGGTGGGGGCGACGGCATTGGGCGCGCTCTTGCGCTTGAGTTGGCAAAAGCGGGGGCAAACGTGGTTGTCACCGACATTCGTACTGATGCGGCGGAAGCGGTGGCTGCTGAGGGGACAGCGCTCGGTGTTAAATCCGTCGGATTGGCGTGTGATGTCACAGATGAAGGCTCTATTGAGGAGATGGCAGCAAAAGCTGTTGAAGCGCTCGGGCCGATGCAGATTGTCTGGGCGAATGCGGGCCTTGGCATCGGGCAGGGCTTTACCACGGCCAGGCGTGAGAATTTGCGCTGGATGTATCAGGTGAATGTGGATGGTGTCATCGACACGGTTCGGGCGTTCTCTGACGGTTTAAAGGAGCAGAGCGGCTTTCGTGCCATTGGGGTTACCGCCTCCATGGCAAGTCTCACTCACCCTGAGGCAGGTAATCCCTCCTATTCAGCGTCCAAATATGCGGTGGTGGGGATTGCAGAGGGGCTTCGCACGGAGCTTGCCCCTGAGGGCATCAGTGTCACTGCCCTTTGCCCGGGACTGGTAAATACGCGTATCTGGGATGGGGCGCGGGCGCGGCCGGAGAAGTTTGGTGGGCCCCGGCATGCGCCTGAGGAAGCGGGAGAGCGCTGGCGGGAGGCTGGCATGTCGGTTGAGGATGTGGGTTGCTGGGGTGTCGAGGCGCTTCGGGACGGCCGGTTTTTTGCCTTGATGCCCGACGATGAGGTCCGAGGAAACCTTGTGGCTGAGCGGCACCAGGAGATTATGGATGGTATCCGCTATCCACGCCGCTAGGCACCATCTCTTTAGGGTTTAACCCTCTGGTCTGTTTACGAAAATGACCGATTGTTCACGTGCAGCCCCCTTGTCGCCGCGCCCGTCGCAGTGGCATAAGAAAGGGGGGCAAGATGGGCACGAGATCCATCTGATCGGGAGATAAAACCATTACGGCAAACGACACTGCAAACCATGTGGATTCATCCGCCAGCGGCGGTTCTGCGGCAGCGATGATCGAAATTAATGGGCTTGTGAAGAAGTTCGGTCCGTTCACAGCGGTGGACGGGATCAGCTTTTCTGTGGCGCGCGGCGAAGTTCTAGGCTTTCTAGGGCCCAATGGCGCGGGTAAGTCCACGACCATGAAGATGGTGACGGGGTTTCTTGCGCCAACAGCCGGGCATATCAGCGTCTGTGGCCATGAAGTTGGGCCGGACACGTTGGCCGCTCAGCGCATGATCGGCTATTTGCCGGAAGGGGCACCCGCCTATGCGGATATGACGCCGCTTCAGTTTTTGCGTTTCATCGCGGACATACGGGGCCTTAAGGGTTCGGCTGCAACCGCAGCGATTGCGCGTGCTGTTGATCGCACCGAGATTGCCGGTGTCATGGAACAGCCTATCGAAACACTCTCCAAGGGATTTCGCCGTCGGGTCGGGCTTGCTCAATCCATTCTGCATGATCCGCCGGTGCTCATCATGGATGAGCCGACGGATGGGCTTGACCCCAATCAGAAATTTGCGGTGCGCAAACTCATCGCAGAGATGGCACCGACGAAAGCGATTATCATTTCGACGCATATCCTTGAAGAAGTTGATGCGATCTGTAGCCGCGCCCTCATCATTGATCGCGGCCGGATCGTTGCAGATGGCACACCGGCGGCGCTGACCGCTCGGTCCCGCTACCACAATGCGGTTACGCTGACCCTTGATGCGGGCGATGCGGATGCCGCGCGCGATGCCTTGTCTGCTGTTGAGGGGGTGGTGTCCATGGAAGAAGACGCACGTGGTGCTGATCATTCCTTCACTTTGTTTGCCACAAGTGCGGATGAAGCTGATACCAGCCTTGTTGACCGGGTCGGCAATCTGGCGCGGGAGAAGTCCTGGAATGTGCGGACACTTTACGGAGAGCCCGGGCGTTTGGACGAAGTGTTCCGGTCGCTCACTCGGCCCGATACAGAAAAAGCGCAAGGGGACGCGGCATGAGAGAGACGCTAGCGATCTTCAAGCGGGAACTGGCGGGCTATTTTGCCACGCCCCTCGCCTTCGTGTTCATGATCATTTTTCTGTTTTGTGTTGGCGGCTTCACTTTTTATCTGGGCGGGCATTTTGAAGCGGGGCAGGCGAACCTGAAAGGGTTCTTCCAGTTTCATCCCTGGCTCTATCTCTTTTTGATCCCGGCTATCGCCATGCGTCTTTGGGCGGAAGAACGCCGGGTCGGCACCATTGAGCTTCTGCTGTCTTTGCCTATTCCGCTCTGGTCTGCCGTGCTTGGCAAGTTTCTGGCAGCCTGGGTGTTTGCCGGCATTTCACTGTCGCTGACATTCCCCATGTGGCTGACAGTTGCCTATCTCGGCGATCCGGATCACGGGGTGATCCTTGCGGGCTATGTTGGATCCTTCTTTATGGCTGGTGGTTATCTGGCAATTGGCTCCTGTATTTCCGCAACAACGCGCAACCAGGTGATTGCCTTTGTGGTGAGCGTGGTTGTCTGTTTCCTCTTTACAGTCTCTGGTCTTCCTATCGTGACTGACTTTGTGTCGGTCTGGGCGCCACAGGCGGTTTTGACAACGATTGCCTCCTTTAGCTTCCTTACTCATTTTGAAGCGATTGTCGAAGGGGTGATTGATCTTCGGGACATTATCTATTTCGTGACACTGATTGGCGTCTGGCTTGTGGCCTGCGGCATCGTTGTCGATATGAAGAAGGCGGGATAGAGACATGAATACGCAACTCTCTCGCCGCGCCATTTCCATTGCGACGCTTGTCCTGCTCGCTGTTTTCTTTGTGGCCGTGAACCTCTTCTCCAACATTTCGTTTCGCACGAGCCGGATCGATTTGACGCAAAGCTCCTTGTTTACGTTGTCTGACGGCACGCGGAACATGCTGCAAGAGATTGAGGAGCCGATCACGCTGCGCTTCTTCTTCTCGGAATCTCTGGCGACCGACTATCCGCGCATCCGGACCTATGCGGGCCGTGTGCGGGATATTCTGGAAGAGATGCGCTCCTATTCCGATGGCAATCTCGTGCTCGAGGTTGTCGACCCGGAGCCTTTCTCAGAAGACGAAGACCGGGCTCAGTCGCTGGGTCTAAAAGGGGCGCCAACAACAGAAGGCGAAGTCATCTATTTTGGCTTGGCCGGCACCAATCTGGTCGACGGGCTTGAGGCCATTCCTTTCTTCACCGACGAGCGGGAAGAATATCTGGAATATGATGTGGCCCGCCTCATTCAGAATCTGAAGCGTCCTGAAAAACCTGTGCTTGGAATTGTCACCAATCTCCCGCTTGATACAGGCGCGGGTGGGTTGCAGGCGGCTATGCGGGGCGAGAGCCAGTCCTTTCTCATCTATGACGAATTGCTGGACCGTTTTTCCCTCGAATTCCTAGAGCAGGATTTCGACTCTATTCCAAACTCCATTGACGTGGTGATGATTGCCCATCCCAAGCCGCTCGATGAGCAAACGACCTATGCCATTGATCAGTTCATGATGCGGGGCGGCAGGGCGCTCGTGTTCCTCGACCCGCATTCTGAAGTCAGCCTCACCGCTGGTCCGAACGGCCAGCCCGTGCAGGGCTATACGGAGGCCTCCAGCCTTGATCAGCTGATGGCGAGCTGGGGTGTGGAGCTTGATCCAACAAAGGTTATTGGCGACAGAGACAATGCGCAGCGGGTGCAGGCCGGGCGGAATGTGCGTCGCCAGCAGACAGACTATGTGGTGTGGATGGCGCTCGGGTCCGATGATGCGAATAGTGACGATGTTGTAACGGCAGATATTGATCGGCTCAATCTCGGCACTGTGGGTCATCTCGTTCAACGCGACGATGCGACGACAAGTTTTTCTCCCATTCTCAGTTCGTCGACAGACTCCATGTTGCTTGACCTGGAATTTGTGAAAACCGGCCCGACGCCGGACGCGCTGCTTCGGGCCTTTGAGCCGACGGATGAAGCTTATGTGATTGCCGCGCGTGTTGCCGGGCCGCTCAAGTCGGCATTCATCGATGGCCCGCCGCCGCCGAGCGAGGATGCGCAGCCTGGCACGTCGCCGACTGCTGAAGATCATCTCGCGGAATCGAAAGAGAATGCCAATCTTATTATTGTGGCGGACTCCGAGATTTTTGATGACCGGTTCTGGGTGCAGGAGCAGAGTTACCTGGGTGAGCGGATCGCGATCCCGATGGCGGACAATGCGACCTTCATTTTGAATGCGGTGGATAATCTGATGGGATCGAACGATCTCATTTCTCTCCGCGCGCGCGAAAAATCCGAACGTCCCTTCCTGGTCGTGGATGAGCTGCGTCGTGAGGCGGAAGCCACGTTCCTTGCCGAAGAAGAGGCGCTTCAGGCCAAGATTGCAGAGACGGAAGAGAGGCTTGCAGCGCTTCAGACGCGGGCACCAGCCGGCGCGGATGTTGAGGAGTTCCTCTCCGATGATGAAGCTCTGGAAATCCGGCAGTTTCGGGCGGAGCTTGCCGAGAGCCGGACCGCTCTTCGTGATGTGCAGCGCAATCTGCGACGTGGCATCGAAGATCTCGGATCCACAATACGGTTTGTAAATGTGGCGCTTGTTCCGCTCTTGATTGCGGGGCTTGCATTGGTGTTGGCGCTTCTTCGCGCGCAGCGGCGGAAACGCCGCGCTGGACTTTAAGGAGAGCGCTTATGGCTAAGATACAGGATACGCTGCGTGCACCGGGGCCGCTCCGCAATCTGCTGCTGTTGGCAGTGGTCACGCTTTTCTTTGTTGTGGCTGCCGCGGTTGTTCTTTCAACGCAGCGCGAAGCGACGTCTGTTCGTTTTGATCCGGTGCTCTTTTTTCCCGATCTAAATGAGAAGGTGGGCCAAGCAACGCGGCTTGTTTATACGACCGGCCAGGGCATGCAGGGCACCGCCAACATCACCATTGAACGTGATGATGAAGGTGTCTGGCGGGTATTGCAGCGCGAAGGCTATCCCGCGCGGGTCGACCGGGTTCGTAAGACCATTCTAGGCCTCACAGAACTTGAAGCGTTTGAACCGCGCACATCCAACCCTGAGTGGCACCGCAATCTTGGTCTGCTGGAGCCGGAAAATCTTGGGCGTGCTGTGCGCGTGCAATTGCTCGACAAAGACGGGAATGAGATTGCCGGACTTCTTGCGGGCGAAATTGTTGACTCCACCGCTGACCTTCAAGGACGCGGGTTTCTTTATGTGCGCCGCGATGGGGAAGACCAGACCTGGCTTGCGCGGGGTTCAATCTCTCTGGACAAGGATGTTGCCAATTGGCTCGATCCAACTGTTGTCAAACTTTCGCAGGAGCGTATCGCCAAGGTGACATTGTGGTCGATATCTGAAACGCCCGCCATCCTGTCCCGCTCTTCGCCGGATCATCCCAATTTTGTTGTTGAAAACCTGCCCGTTGGATCTGTTTCGCGGGGCGCCCCTGTTGTGAATGCGAGCGCCACCGCTTTTGCGAGCTTTGAGTTTCTGGACGCTGTGCCTGTGGAGTCTCTCATCTTCAACAATCCACCGGTTGCGGAAATCGTGACCTTTGACGGGTTGAAGCTCACCTTGACCATGGCGGGTGCCAATACGGGAATGTGGGCAAAGATCGTAGCATCCAAAGATAGTTCGATGCTTGCCGAAGACGCAGACACGAGTGCGCTGGATGCGGAGATCGCTGAGATTAATGAGCAAATGGGCGATTGGGCCTACAAGCTGGAGCAGAACCTGGGTCTGCGCCTCACGCAGACAATTGGTGGCTTGACCCGCCCGGTTGCAGAACCAACAGCTCCCTAGGGTCTAGAGAGTGCTCATGTCCAGGCGGGCGGCACCGAGGATCTGGCCATTGCCCTCCACCTGAAGGATGGCAGCGCAACCGTCATAACTTTGTCCTACAAGGTCACTCTTGGGCAGGGTGAGCTTGATGGCCTCGCCTTTCCACATGCCCACGGGCACCATCTCCCGCACCACATTGGAATAGGTGATGGTCTCTCCTGAATTCTCGCCCCGTTCGATGACGACGGGTGTTTCCTTGACATACCGTACCAGCCAGAGGGTTGCCTCCTGGTCTGTGGCAAGGGCGCCAACATTTAACTGAACGCTGTCACCGTCCGCCACAAATTCGACTGCGACGTCTTCGTCTCTCATTTCGCGGCGAAGTTCGATGGCGCTGTTCACATGGCCCGTTCTTGAGCCGACGGCATCTTCGACACCATCAATCACCATCTGTGGGGTGTAGACAGACCTGCCGCCGAGATTTTGCACATAAGCGCGTTGGCGGTCTGTGAAAGCCTGTTTGGCGAGTGTGTCGCGCCAGCCGAGATAGTCCCAGATGTTTACGGGCAAGGAGAGGGCGAGCACGTCTTCGCGTTTTGCCAAATCGTTCAGGAATGCATCTGCCGGTGGGCAAGATGAGCAACCTTGGCTCGTGAAGAGTTCCACAACAATTGGACGCTCCCCGGCTTGGGCAAGGGAGGTCATGGCGCCCACGCTGATGCTGAGAGCGACGGCGGATATGGCAAGAAAGTTTTTCATACGGTCAACATAGGAAGAAGGATGTAGCCAAGCGAGTAAATTTGAGGTGAGGCCAATGTGAGTGCCTGCGTTTACCCTTCTTTTTCCGCTCTGGGCACAAAAAAGGGGCGCTCCAGATAGCTGGAACGCCCCAATTTTTTGTTCAATCGCTGCTTAGTCGGCAGCAAGACCGCGCAGCACGTAGTGGAGAATACCGCCATTGGCGTAGTAGTCCACTTCGTCCTGGGTATCGATACGGCAGGTCAGATCAACCGACTTGGTTGAGCCATCTGCAAAGGTGATCACGGCCGTCACCTCATCCCGAGGATTAATGTCTTCGAGACCTGTGATGGTGACGGTTTCAGATCCATCGAGACCCAGTTCCTCCCAGCTGTCGCCGTCCTTGAACTGCAATGGCGCAACGCCCATGCCAATCAGGTTGGACCGGTGGATCCGCTCGAAGCTTTCTGCCACCACGGCTTTCACGCCGAGAAGCATGGTGCCCTTTGCTGCCCAGTCGCGGCTTGAGCCGGTGCCGTACTCTTTCCCTGCGAATACAACCAACGGGGTGCCCCGCTTCTTGTATTCCATGCAGGCATCATAGATCGGCATCTCCGTGCCTTCAGGCTGGAGCTTCGTCACCCCACCTTCTGTGCCGGGGACCATCTGGTTTTTGATACGGATGTTGGCGAACGTGCCGCGCATCATCACCTGGTGGTTCCCGCGGCGAGAGCCGTAGGAGTTGAAGTCCTGTACACCCACCTGGTTGCGGGTGAGGTAGGAGCCTGCAGGGCTGTCCACCTTGATCGACCCGGCCGGTGAAATATGGTCGGTTGTGATCGAGTCCGCGAAGAGACCCATGATGCGGGCATTATGCACATCTTCCAGCGGTGCCGGTGTGTCGGACAGTTCTTCAAAGTAAGGCGGATTCTGTACATAGGTGCTGTCATCGTTCCAGCTATATGTTTCCCCCTTACTGGTTTTGATCGCCTGCCAGTTGCTGTCGCCCTTGAATACGTCCGCATAACGTTCGCGGAACATGGCTGGGGTCACAGCGGTGCGGACCACATCGGCAATCTCTTTATTGGTTGGCCAGATGTCTTTCAGATAGACGTCTTTGCCATCCTTGCCTTTGCCGATGGGCTCTTTGGTGAGGTTCTTCGTCACTGTGCCAGCCAGGGCGTAGGCCACAACAAGTGGCGGTGAGGCCAGATAGTTGGTGCGCACATCAGGGCTCACGCGACCTTCGAAGTTCCGGTTGCCTGAAAGAACCGAAGAAACAACCACATCATTGTCGGCAATCGACTTAGAGATTGCCGGTGGCAGAGGACCGGAGTTCCCGATGCAGGTTGTGCAGCCATAGCCCACGAGATCGAAACCGAGACCATCGAGTTCTTTCTGCAGACCGGCTTTTTCGAGATATTCCGTCACAACCTGAGAGCCAGGTGCCAGGGACGTTTTTACCCAAGGCTTTACTTCGAGGCCCAGAGCCCGTGCCTTCTTGGCGACGAGGCCAGCTGCAATCAACACACTCGGATTGGATGTGTTGGTGCAGGACGTGATCGCAGCGATGGTGACATCGCCATGACCGATGGTGAAGTTTTCATCTTCCACATCGAAGCGGGTTGCTGCTTCTGCAGCTTTGTCGTATTCGCCACCAAGTGTCGCGGCGAAGCTGTCGGATAGTCCTGTGAGGTCAACCCGGTCCTGCGGGCGTTTGGGTCCGGCAAGTGCGGGAACCACGGAGCCCAGATCCAGTTCCAGGGTTTCTGTAAAGACAGGGTCCGGCGTGTCTGAGGTGCGGAACATGCCTTGCGCCTTGGCATAGGCTTCAACCAGGTCAACACGGGCTTTGTCCCGACCTGTTGCACGCAGATATTTGATGGTTTCTGCATCAATCGGGAAGAAACCGCACGTGGCCCCATATTCCGGCGCCATGTTGGCGATGGTTGCCTGATCTTCCAGAGACAGGTGATCGAGGCCGCCTCCGAAATATTCGACGAATTTGCCGACCACGCCCAGCTCGCGGAGCATTTCAACGACTTTCAGCACGAGGTCGGTCGCGGTTACGCCTTCATTCAGCTTGCCGGTCAGTTTGAACCCGACAACTTCAGGGATCATCATTGTGACAGGCTGACCGAGCATGGCCGCTTCCGCCTCAATGCCACCGACACCCCAGCCAAGGACCGACAGGCCATTGATCATGGTGGTGTGGCTGTCTGTGCCAACGCAGGTGTCAGGGTAGGCCATTTCAACTGTCTTGGACGCACCGTCTTTTTCCGTGCGGGTCCAAACAGCCTGGGCCAGATATTCCAGGTTCACCTGGTGACAGATACCAGTCCCAGGCGGCACAACGCGGAAATTATCAAATGCCTGGCTGCCCCAGCGCAGGAACTCATAGCGTTCCTGGTTGCGTTCATATTCCAGATCGACGTTTTCCTTAAACGCTGTCTGGGTGCCGAACTTGTCTACCATCACTGAGTGGTCGATCACGAGATCGACAGGCACCTGTGGGTTGATGCGTTTTGGATCGCCGCCGAGCTTGGCAACGGCGTTCCGCATCGCGGCTAGGTCAACAACGGCTGGAACGCCGGTAAAGTCCTGCATCAGCACACGGGCTGGACGATAGGCGATTTCCCGGGTGGATTTCCGGGTCTTCAGCCAGTCTTTCACCGCTGAGATGTCTGCTTTGTTGACAGTCCGGCCATCTTCAAAGCGGAGAAGGTTCTCAAGCAGCACTTTCAGGCTGAAGGGGAGGCGGGATACGCCTTCCAGGCCATTTTCTTCGGCCTTCTTCAGGTCGTAATAGACATAGTTCTTGTTGCCGACTTTGAGATTTGAGTAAGCATCAAAGCTGTTGGTGCCCAGCGGCTGCAAATTTGTCTTGGGGGCTGCTTTAGGGGCTGCCTTGCGCGCGGGAGCTTTTTTGGCAGGAGCTTTCTTAGCGGGTGCCTTTTTCGCTGGAGCTTTAGCCTTAGGTGCGGCCTTTTTTGCTGGCGCCTTCTTCGCAGGCGCTTTTGCTTTTGGAGCAGCCTTGCGGGTCGCTTTACGTGCCTGGGCCTTTTTCACCGGTGTTTTCTTCTTGGCAGGAGCCTTCTTTTTAGAAGCTTTCTTCGCCGCCTTTTTCTTTGCGGCTTTCTTCTTAGGCTTCACCGGGGTCTTTTTGGCGACCTTCTTTTTCGCTGCTTTCTTGGCGGTCTTTTTGGCCGCTTTCTTTCGCGCGGGCGCTTTTTTCTTAGAGGCCTTTTTTGCTGTCTTCTTGGCTACTTTTTTCTTTGCTGCTTTTCGGGCAGCTTTCTTTTTGGCAGGAGATTTCTTCTTTGCAGAAGCCTTCTTCTTAGCGGCTACTTTTTTCTTCGCCGGTGCCTTCTTCTTCACTGCCTTCTTTGCAGCTTTTTTGGCTGCTTTCTTTTTTGCTGCAGGCTTCTTCTTCGTCGCCTTCTTAGCCGGAGCCTTTTTCTTTGCCGGTTTCTTGGCCATGGGGTCCGCTCTCCTCGAAAAAATGTGGTGCTGCGCCAAATGGCGCGCCCGCGCCAATCGACGGGCGGACTATAGTCAGAAACATATACGAAGGCTATGGCCGGAAGGGGGCAATATGACGGATAATGAGCAAAAATATGTGTCCCCATGCCAGTTTGGTTTGGGATGGTTTTTAGGCAGTTAAGAACAGGTTGCGAGATGGCGGTAAGAACAGAAAAAAGCGGTGCTGTAACGACGGTCATTCTCGACCGGCCAGATGTGCGAAATGCTGTTGATCGGGCAACGGCAGAAGAGCTCGCAGAGGCCTTCCTCGCCTTTGAGCGAGATGATGAGGCGTCTGTCGGGGTTTTTGTTGGGGCAAACGGAACTTTTTGTGCGGGTGCTGACCTGAAAGCAGTCGCGCAAGGCGGTGGCAGTGGGAATAGTGTTCCGCCTGCTGGCACAGGGCTTCAATTTGATCGCCTGGCAGGGAATGGACCTATGGGCCCATCGCGCATGGTCCTCTCCAAACCGGTGATCGGTGCGATTTCCGGCTACGCCGTTGCGGGTGGCATGGAGCTGGCACTTTGGTGCGACATGCGCGTTATGGAGGAAGACGCGGTGATGGGGGTTTTCTGCCGACGGTGGGGCGTGCCTCTGGTCGATGGCGGTACGGTCCGTCTTCCCCGTCTTATTGGCCATTCGCGTGCGATGGATTTGATCCTGACGGGACGCCCTGTCGACGCCCAGGAAGCGCTGAGTTTCGGTCTTGCGAACCGCGTTGTACCGACAGGTGAGGGCCGTGCAGCAGCTGAAAAACTCGCAGCTGACATGGCGCGGTTCCCTCAGAATTGTCTGCGTAGCGACAGGATGTCTGCATATGAGCAGTGGGATCTGCCCTATGATCAGGCAATGGCCGGCGAAACCATACGAGGACGCGCGGTGCTCGCTTCAGGTGAAACCGTTGCCGGGGCGACGCGGTTTGCGGGCGGCAAGGGGCGAGGCGGTAATTTTGACGACATCTGAGCCGCTGACGGGCCTCACCGTCACCAAGCTTTGCTGTGTGCGCGGCGAACGCCAGGTCTTTCGTGATCTGTCCTTTCACGTCGCACCGGGCGACATGCTGAGCCTTGTAGGGCCCAATGGGTCTGGTAAATCGAGCCTTCTGCGGCAGCTTGCCGGGCTGCTGGAGGTCACGGACGGCGAGATCAATTTGGATGGGGCGGGCGAAGACCAAACCGTCGCGGATGTTGTGCTCTATGCGGGGCATCTGGATGCGGTGAAAGCACCGCTCAGGGTGTCTGAAAATTTGAGTTTCTGGGCAGCATTCTATGGTGTTTCTGCAACCCAAGTGGAGCCCGCCCTTGAGGCTTTCAGCCTTGGCCATCTTGGACATCTGCCCGCCGGGGTTCTGTCAGCCGGTCAAAAGCGGCGCTTGGGCCTGTCGCGGCTGGCGCTCATTGACCGACCGCTCTGGCTTCTTGATGAACCGACTGTGTCCCTTGATACCGCAAGCATTGCTGCGCTTGGCGATCTTATGCGGTCTCACCTCAAGACGGGGGGGAGCATTATCGCGGCGACCCATGTTGATCTCGGACTTGAAGGTACACGAGTGCTGGACTTGAGCAGCAATGGGGGGGCGTCCTTATGAACGCCTTCTTCGCATTGGTGCAGCGTGAAGTACGCCTTGCCACGCGGGTTGGCGGCGGCGGCGGGATGGCAGTTTTTTTCTTTCTGATTGTCTTGTCGATTGTCCCTTTCGGGATTGGTCCGGATCTCAATCTGCTCACCCGCATTGCGCCGGGCATGTTGTGGGTTGCCCTCTTGCTCTCAGCCCTGCTGACGCTCGATCGGTTGTTTCAGGCAGATCAGGAAGACGGGACGCTTGATCTGCTGGTTTTGGCGCCCCAGCCGCTGGAGCTCACGGTGCTGGCAAAGGCAGTCAGCCACTGGCTCACCACAGGTCTGCCGCTGGTGATCGCCGCACCGATCCTGGGGCTTATGCTCAATCTCCCGCTTGACGGCATGTTGCCCCTCATGGGCGCCATGTTGATTGGGTCACCCGCTCTGTCTCTTTTGGGGGCCGTGGGGGCGGCTCTTTCTGTTGGGGTGCGGCGTGGGGGGCTTCTTATTTCGCTGCTTGTGCTGCCCTTTTATGTGCCGGTGCTTATTTTTGGCGTGAGTGCCAGCCGTGCCGCCCTTGTGGCGGTTCCCGGTGATTTGGGCGGACAATCCTTGGCTTTGCTGGGGGCTGTCAGCCTTGCATCCCTCGTGGTGGGGCCGGTTGGTGGCGCAGCGGCGCTCAGGGTTGCGGTAAAATAGGGAGCACAGATATGGAAACCTGCGGCGACTTGCCCGTTGATGGTCCCTTGCTGACCTGCGTCTGGCGGGCTACATCAGACTGATATGGCCTGGTCAATTCACACATATGCCAATCCGACGCGGTTTATGAACTTCTCCGCGATTGTGCTGCCCTATGTCTGGGCGCTTGCGGGAGCAGGTATAGGGATCGGTCTCTATCTCTCTTTCTTTGTTGCGCCGCCCGACTATCAGCAGGGCGACAGTGTGCGGATCATGTTTGTGCATGTGCCCTCTGCCTGGCTGTCGCAGTTCGGCTATGGGATCATGGTGGTCTCAAGCATTGTGGCATTGATCTTCCGTCATCCCCTGGCAGATGTGGCTGCGAAGTCGGCGGCACCCATTGGCGCTGTCTTTACCTTCCTCGCGCTTGTCGCGGGTGGCCTGTGGGGCAAGCCCATGTGGGGCACCTATTGGGTCTGGGATGCGCGTACGACCTCCACGCTGGTGCTGCTCTTCATTTATCTCGGCTATATGGCGCTTTGGGCCATGATCGAAGATCCAAACCGGGCGGCGCGTGTCGCTGCTGTGCTCGCGATTGTGGGCGCGGTGAATCTCCCGATCATTCGCTTCTCCGTTGATTGGTGGAACACGCTTCATCAGCCTGCAAGTGTCTTCCGGCTTGATGGACCGACCATTCATTCGTCGCTCCTTTGGCCGCTCTTTGTTGTCGCCCTGGGTTTCACATTTTTCTTTATCGGTGTTTTGATGGTGCGGATGCGGGCGGAAATTTTGCGGCGTAAAGTGCGTACGCTTCAGATGCAACAAGCGGCGGCCTAGGGTTCATGGATAGCTGGACAGAATTCTTTAATATGGGCGGATATGGGCCTTACATCTGGTCCTCTTTCCTTATTGCCATTGCGGTGATGACAGGGCTCGCGCTGCAAAGCTGGATGGATCTGAAAAAGCAAAAGCGTCTGGTTTCGGAGTTAGAAGCGCGCGCGGAGCGGAAACGGTCATGAAGCTTTCGACGCTTCTGCCAATCGCTGGCTTTTTGGGCCTTGCCGCTCTGTTTTACGTTGCGATATTTGGTGGCGACCCATCCGAGGTTCCTTCAGCGCTTTTGGGCAAGCCTGTTCCGGATTTCACGCTTCCCGCTGTCGCAGATACGGGTGTGCCAGGATTTGCAACAGACGACCTCCACACCGGTGAGGTGACGGTGGTGAATGTCTGGGCGTCCTGGTGTGTGCCCTGCCGTCAGGAACATCCGTTGCTGGAGGCTCTGGCCCGGGAAAGTGGTGCTCCCATATTCGGGCTCAACTACAAAGATAGCGGCGATGCTGCTCAGAGGTTTCTGGCGACGCTGGGCAACCCATTTGCCCGTGTTGGTGCGGACCGCGATGGGCGGGTCTCAATCGATTGGGGTGTCTACGGGGTGCCGGAAACCTTCGTGGTCGATGGTGAGGGCAAGATTGTCCTGAAACATGTGGGCGCGATTGACCCGACGAGCCTGACAGAGAAGATTTTGCCTGCCATTGCGCGGGCCCGGGCGAATAAGTTGTCCCCAGCTTCCCCAGTTCCCTCCGGTGCGCCTTAAGCGTTTATTAGCCCTAATTGTTTGATAATGAGCGATATCCCAGGGTTTGGGCCAAATCGCGAATTTTCAGGGTTACTTTTTCGTAAATGAAACCGGTGGTCAGTGCAGCACAGATAGCCGCTCAGGCGTATGCGCAAAAGACAATTGCGCCTCGCACTACTGCTCCGTCCGCATTTGTTGTCGATGCGAAGGCCGCTCCTTCAAAAGGCGCGACACCGGTTCGCCGGATTTCAGAAGAGACAGAAGCCTTCAAGATTGAAATCAGTGCTGAAGCTCTGGATGCGGCCAGCCGCGATGGTGGACGCAGTGCGCCAGCGGCGGAAGCCCCCCCTGAAACCTTTGGTGCCGATAGCACTGAAGAGGTGGCTAAAATTGCGTTCCAGCCTGTCGATAGTGTCTCGTTGAACAATGGACGTCGTGAGGCGCCGTTTGCGCACGAGAAATTGGCGGTGACCGAAAATGACGCGCCGCGTCGGCCGGGGTCCGTTCTGGACATCACCATTTAGACCGTAGAGAGCTGACCGCTCAAAGAAAAACGCCGACGACCTGGGTCGCCGGCGTCTGCCTGTTTGTGTTTCTTAGCTACTATTTGCGCCGCGCCGCTTTCTTCCGCGCTGGTGCTTTCTTTGCCGTCGTTTTTTTGCGTGTAACGACTTTCTTTTTTGGTGCCGGTGCTGCGTCTTTTGCTTCGCTCACAGCATCTGCAAGCAGGCCCAGATTCTTCTTAAGATCTTTTTGTACGGTCTTTGGAATGAGCGCGAGAAGAGCGGCTTCAGCTGCTTGTGCGCCAGGTTCTGCGGCTGTCAAAGCACGACGCCCTGCAGCTGAGAGACGTACCGAGTTTGCCCGTGCGTCTTCCTTGGTGCGTTTGCGTGTGAGCAGTCCTCGGTCAATCATCCGCGCGACCATGTCAGCCAATGTAGACCGGTCGATCCCTGTACGGTTGACCAGATCTGTTTGGCTTAGTCCTTCTGCGTCACCAACCGCGACAAGGACGACGAACTGACGGGGGGTAAGACCACTATCACTCACTGCCTGAGCGAATTGGTCATAAGCAAATTGTTGTGTTCGACGAAGCAGGTGGCTGAGGGAACCATCCAGGTCGAAGCCTTTCGACTTACGAGTCGCCATTATAACTCCTTTGGAACTCTTTGATTGTTCTGTTGCCGCAGTAAATCGCATATTTGGTTCAGCGCGCCAAGCGTTGTTATGCAGATGGTGACGACGGCGTTCAATTTCTTGTGTTAAATTAGTTGGAATTCGTCAGAGGGCGTCAAAATGTCGCCCCATTTTGATCGATCCGTAAGCGGATGAGGTGGGTGAGTGCGTTATGGGAAATGAAAACGAAAAAAGTGGTAGCGCCAAACCCGGCTTGCCCGCACCAAGTGGTTTCAGTCACCGCGTTCCTGATGGTGACAATTTTCCCCGCGCGATATGTGACACATGTGGTTTCATTAATTATGTAAACCCAAAGATTGTTGTCGGATCGGTTGTAACGCACGGAGATGCGTTTCTTCTGTGTCGCCGGGCCATTCAACCGCGGCATGGATTTTGGACCCTTCCGGCCGGGTTTATGGAAGAGGGAGAGACCACGGAAGACGGGGCACGCAGAGAAGCATTTGAAGAAGCTAACGCGAAGATCGAAATCAAAGACCTGCTTGCGGTCTACAACATTCCGCGTATCTCGCAGGTGCAGTTGATGTATCGAGCAGAACTGCCGACACCTGAATTCTCAGCCGGTGATGAGAGTCTGGAAGTTGGTTTGTTCACCTGGGATGAAATTCCCTGGGATGAGCTTGCCTTTCCAAGCGTGCATTGGGCGCTCACCCAGTACCGGTCTGTGCTGGGAAAGGATGCCATCGTTCCTTTCACCAATCCTGACGGAGAGCTCGGCAATCAGATGCCTGGCGGAGCTATGGGCATATGACCGATCCGATTGGTGCGGCTGATGCCCTCAAGCTGCAGGCCGATTTCTGTGACCATTTGGGATCGCCGTTCACGGGCCGGGTTCTAAGAGTATTGGCCCGTGACATTGCGATGGGCGGCATCGTTGAGGACCTGATTTCTGGTTTCGAAGATGAACCGGTTGCTGCGGCTTTGGCTCTGCGGGTGGCCGGTGCCCTCCATCGCCGCGCGCTGGATGATCCGAGCGGCCCCTTGGGCGAAATCTATGCGGCAGCAGGTGGCGCCGGGCCAAATGATGATGCCTTGCGTGCGGTGTTGGTGGAAGACATCGCGCAAAATCGGCCCCACTATGACGCCTATCTTGAAGGGCCACCGCAAACCAATGAAGTGGGGCGATCCGGTGTGATGATTGGCGGGTATCTGTCGATTGCCGAGCAGACGGGACTGCCTCTTCATGTGTTTGAGATTGGCGCAAGCGCTGGCTTGAATCTTGGGTGTGATCGGTTTTTCTACCGGTTTGGTGAGGAGGTTTGGGGGGACGCCGCATCGTCCGTTTCCCTCGCGCCTGATTGGCAGGGCGGGCTCCCACCCCTTCATGCTGACCTCCAGATAGCTGAACGCCAAGGCTGTGACATCGCGCCGGTGGATGTTGGCCAGCATGAGAACCAACGTCGTTTGGAATCCTACATCTGGCCGGACCAGCCAGAGCGCCTTGCGCGCCTTCGAGGAGCGGTTTCCATCGCAAAAGAACTTGAAATCCGCGTGATCCATGAAAGTGCAGATGTGTTTGTCGAGAAAGCCTTCCAGGCCCCCGCGCCGCAGGCGGTGAGGGTCATTGCGCACACGATTATGTGGCAATACATGCCGGAAGACATGCAGGCCCGGATTGAGAGCACGATCCGGCAGGCGGGTGAGACCGCCTCAGGGGAAAGTCCGGTCGCCTGGCTCCGGTTGGAGCCGGTTGATGTGAAAGATCCGCCGAGCCTTCGGCTTGCTGTCTGGCCGGGGGGCGAGACGCAAGAGCTTGCTATTGCGCATCCACATGGGGCGTCGGTGAAGTGGCTCTAAAACTTTCAGGCTTCTTTCGTGTCGTCTTCCGGTTTCACGAGTTGATGATCGGACACGACCTTTACCTGGAACATGGCGAAGACGGCGGTGATCGGCATGATGCCGAAGACTTTGAAGCTCACCCAGAAATCGGTTGAGAAGTTCCGCCAGACGATTTCATTCACTATCGCCAGGAAGATAAAAAACGTTCCCCAGCGAAAGGTGAGTTTGCGCCATCCCATTTCATCCAGCTTAAATGCGCCGTCGAAAAGGTACTTCATTGTCGGTTTGCCAAAAGCGAGACCACCCAGCAGACCCGCTGCAAACAGGATATTGGTGATGGTGGGTTTGATCTTGATGAATTGCTCGTCCTGCAGGAAGACGGTGAGGCCTCCAAAAACGAGAACAAAACCGCCGGTGACAAGCGGCATCATGGGTATCTTCTTAAACAGGATATAGGTTGCGATGAGCGCAATCATGGTCGCGACCATGAACATGCCTGTCGCATAGAAAATGTTCTGCTCTGGCGGTGAACCGAAGAACGCGTCCGCCTTCGAGTTCATCAGGAAAAAGACAATCAGGGGCCCAAGCTCAAGGCTCATGCGCAGCCATTGTCTGCCGCTCATGCCGCTTTCGCTTTTGGGGGAGGCTTCTTTATCAGTCTTTTCCGCTATATCGGTCATGCTACTCGCTGTTTTGTGCCCCTCAATTTGGGGCCTATGTTTTATACGTACCGATCAACTAGTCAGATCAAGCGCCAGTCAGAGCTTTTGCAAAACCTTCAGCTGAAAAGTCCTGAAGATCATCAATGCCTTCGCCTACACCGATCATGTGCACCGGCAGGCCATATTTGCGTGCGATGGCGACCAGAATGCCGCCGCGTGCTGTTCCATCCAATTTGGTCATGACAAGCCCGGTAACGCCAGCGATCTTTGTAAAGACCTCAACCTGATTAAGGGCGTTCTGGCCGGTTGTGGCGTCGAGCACGAGCAGGGTTGCGTGGGGCGCGGTGTCGTCGAGCTTGCGAATGACCCGGATCACTTTTTCAAGCTCAGCCATAAGGTCTGTCTTGTTTTGCAGACGCCCTGCGGTATCGATCATGAGCAGATCGGTGCCGTCTTTCTGGGCACGCTCTACAGCCTCATAGGCAAGCCCCGCAGAATCACCACCAACCTTTGTTGTGACCACCGGGGCACCTACTCGCTCACCCCAAACGGAGAGTTGCTCAATCGCTGCGGCGCGGAAGGTATCTCCTGCCGCCAGCATGACCGATTTGCCCTCAGCTTTTGTCTTAGACGCGATTTTGCCGATGGTTGTTGTCTTGCCTGCACCGTTCACGCCTACAACCAGCGTGATGAAGGGCTTTTTTGATGCTTCAACACGGAAGGGGTATTCGACCGGCCTTAGAACACGGGCGACTTCCTCGGCGAGGACTGTGCGGACTTCCTCAGGGGAGACTTCCTTGTCGTAGCGATCTTTGGCGACGGCCTCTGTGATCTCTACGGCCACATCAAGACCAAGGTCTGAGGTGACCAGTAGGTCTTCCAGATCCTGGAGGGTTTCGCTATCCAGCTTGCGTTTTGTGAAGATGCCTGTAACGCCATCGGACATGGCGCGGGTGGAGCGTGTCAGCCCGTCCTTCATGCGTTTGAAGAGAGACTTTTTCTCCGGCGCTTGCGTGTTCTCGTCTTCTGTCTCGCTCACGCGCATGCCTCGCCGCTCAGCAGTGCGCCTGCTGTGTTCACTACTTTTGTTTTCACAATCTCACCCGCACGCGCTGGTGCGGCTATGGTGATTTCCGCGAATTGCTCTGTCCGCCCACGGGTCTCTGTTTCCATCAGAACGTTTTCGATCTCGCCGACGCGGCTGTTTAAGAAAGCTGTGCTTCGGCTGGCTCCTGCGTCGCGCAATTGTTTCGCGCGCTCCTTAATGAGGCGACCGTCGACCTGCGGCATGCGCGCAGCCGGTGTTCCCGGACGTGCTGAGTAGGGGAAGACATGCAGCCAGGTGAGGCTGCATTCTTCGACGAGACGCAGTGAGTTTTCAAACATCTCGTTTGTCTCGGTCGGGAAGCCTGCAATGATGTCAGCGCCAAACACAATTTCGGGTCGTAAGCGTTTTGCTTCCTGACAGAAGGCGATGGCGTCTTCGCGGGAATGACGTCGTTTCATCCGCTTTAACACCATATTGTCACCTGCCTGCAGGGACAGGTGAAGATGTGGCATCAGCCGTTCTTCATCGGCGATGAGCCGCATCAGTTCAGGGTCGGCCTCAATGCTGTCGATGGAGGAAAGACGCAAGCGTTTTAATTCTGGTACCAACTTCAATATGCGCGCGCAGAGATTGCCAAGGGATGGATTGCCCGGCAGGTCCGACCCATAGGACGTAATGTCGACGCCGGTGATCACCACTTCGCTGTAGCCGTTTGCGACAAGCGCACGCACCTGAGTGACGACTTCGCCAGCGGGCACGGATCTTGAGTTGCCGCGGCCATAGGGGATGATGCAGAACGTGCAGCGATGGTCGCACCCGTTTTGCACTTGAACAAATGCGCGGGCGCGGCCTTCAAAGCCTTCGACAAGGTGTCCGGCGGTTTCTTTCACCGACATGATGTCGTTGACCCGTATGCGCTCTGTGCCAATGCCCTCGACAGCGAGGCGGGCGAACGCAGAGGCGTCGGTTTTTTCTTCATTGCCGATAACAAGATCGACTTCGTCCATCTCGCCAAACTGTGCTGGGTCGATTTGGGCGGCACAGCCCGTCACGATGATGCGTGCCTCTGTGTTGTCGCGGCGCGCTTTGCGGATGGCTTGGCGCGCCTGACGGACCGCTTCATTGGTGACGGCGCAGGTATTGAAGATGATCGCATTGTCGAGGCCCGCCTTTGCGGCGTGGGCCTTCATGACCTCAGACTCATAACTGTTCAGGCGACACCCAAAGGTCACAATGTCCACTTTGGGGTCGATCTCTGCGGTCATGTCGTTCTTCGGTGTGACAGACATTACGCGGCCTCAAAGAAACGGCTGTCGAGCTCACCGTCATAGTCAAAGGTTGCCGGCCCGGTCATAAGCACATGATCGTCGCTCTCGCGCCATTCAAGATGCAGGTCCCCACCGGGGAGGCTCACCGTCGACGTGCGGTCGGTGAGGCGCTTCCTTGCGCCAGCAACAGCGGCCGCGCACGCTGCTGTGCCGCAGGCCTTGGTGAGGCCGACGCCTCTTTCCCAGACTTTTAGATCTATGTGCCCTCGGTCTGTCACATGCGCTAGCGAGATATTGGCCCGCTCTGGGAACATGGGATGGTTTTCCAGAAGCGGTCCAACCTGTGTCAGGTCAATCGCGTCTATGTCTTCCACAAAGAAGATTGCATGGGGGTTGCCCATGTTCACAGCGGCCGGCGTGTGCAGGATGGGCGCATCAATTGGACCGATCTGCAACTCAATGCCGCGTGTGTCGCGAATTTCCTCTGACAGGGGAATTTGATTCCATTCAAGGTTTGGCGCGCCCATGTCGACGGTGATGTCGCCATTCGCCGCGCGCCAGCCTTTGGTGATCGCGCCAATGGTCTCGACGGTGACCTGGTCCTTGCCTGTTTCGTCGAGCATCAATGCGGCGATACAGCGTGCCGCGTTACCGCAAGCCTCCACTTCGTCACCGTCGGCATTCCTGATACCCATGAAGCAATCGCCACCCGAACGCGGGTTCTCTATCAGGATAAACTGGTCGCAGCCAATGCCGGTGCTGCGGTCGGCAATGGCACGCACGACGACATTGGAAAAGTCGACCGGGCGCGCACGGACGTCCACCACGACAAAATCATTGCCGAGGCCGTTCATTTTCCGAAAGGGTATGGCGCCTAATTCACTCATAATGGGCGTTATATGGCCTTTTTGGCGTTGGAATGCCAGTTTTTCACAACCAGATTTTTGGCGGAGAGCTTCGGATTCTGGGCTTTGGGACAAACTAAGTGATATGTAGGCGGGCAGGTTGTTCCTTAACGCCTGTCTTTTTGACGCCTTTCCTGGGCTGCACCTAAGGTTCACATGAGTCGTTTGAAGCTATTGATGGATGAGATTTCGGAGCGCTTCCTGTCGGGGGAAGACCAGTCTCGAAAGCTTTTGGTTAATGGCGCCCGCGACCTTGTGTTGAAGGGCCTCGGCCTCATAGGCTTTCTCGTCATGAATGCCGTGCTGGCCCGGGGACTTGGAGTTGAAGCCTTTGGGCACTATGCCTTTGTGCTGTCGGTCGTGCTGCTGCTCAGCATGACTGCGCGACAGGGGATGGATAGCGGCATTCTTCGCTTTGTCTCCGTCTATTCAGCGCAACAAAAGTGGGGATTTCTGAAGGGCGTGCTCGTCTGGATGACGATCCGTGTGGGGGTCGTTGCGCTGGTGGTCTCTTTTATTGGGTTTGCGGTGCTTCTTGTCGCCGGCTCCCTTGCTGCTCCTGGATTGCGTGAGACTGGGTTTTGGGGGCTCATATTCCTGCCGCTGGTGACGCTGTCACAGATAAATCAATACGCTTTGCGAGGACGGTTATGGATCGTCCGTGCGCAAATTCCCGATCTTGTCATCCGACCCTATGGGGTCACACTTGTGGTCTCCTTGTTGTTGTGGACTGGTGTGTCAGTTGATGGTGGTGATGCGATGGCCATTACCGCCATATCCGCCGCGGTGGGTCTTGTGCTGGGGTGGGTCTGGCTGCGAAACAGTTTGCCTGGAGAGGTTTTCTCCGTCGCTGCTGAGCACGAACCCAAAGCCTGGCGGCAAGTGTCGACACAATTATTGTTGGTCTCGGGCGCCGGGTTTGTTTTGACCCAAATGGATATCGTGATGCTCGGCCTGCTTACGACCACAGATCAGTCGGGCCTCTATTCGATTGCCAGTCGACTTTCAGCCATTTCCATTTTTGCCATTATCGCCCTTGGGTCTATTGGCGCTCCGATGATCGCAAGCCTCTACGCCCGAGAAGACACAGAAGCGCTGTCGCGCCTCGTAAAACTGATGGCCCGCATCTCTCTTGCGACACTTGTCCCCATGGGCTTGCTGTTTGCGGTTTTTGGCCCAGTCATTTTGAGCTTCTTTGGTGATCAGTTCGTGGTGGTCTATATCCCACTCCTGGTTTTGGTCGGGGGCCAAACGCTTGCCGCCTGTTTTGGTCCGGCAGCGATGCTGCTGACGATGACATCAGCCGAAGACACCGCCGCACGCGTTCTATTGTTCAGTGTCGTTGCCAATTTGATGCTCAACGGGCTTCTTATTCCGCAGTTCGGGATGCTGGGTGCATCGATCGCGACCGCGCTAACAACAGCCATTCCTGCTGGTGTGATGTTTTTTGCGGTCCGGCAGCGCTTAGGCATCAGCTCTACTGCCTTTTGAGACCAGGTCACGGCTTTTTGAGCGAAACAACGTTGTCTGATTTTTCCTGATAGTTCGTTTCGAGGAAATTTTTGCTATCGAAACGTTTCGGCTTTTGCCCTTTGTGCAGAATATGTTCGTATATGGCCCTAACCTCAACGGCTGTGCGACGTACATCGAACATGGTCTTGACAAGCCTCTGACCGTCCTTCGCCATTGTGCCGAGTTTGGGTAAATCGTTCAGCGCACGGTTTATTGCGATCGCAACATTCTTTGGCGAGTCCTCAGCAATTGATAGGCCGCTGATGCCGTCAATCACAACTTCGGGTATGCCGCCCACGCGATTGGTCAGTACCGGCACGCCGGCGGCGAGCGGTTCAACGACGCCGCCGCAATTTTCAGTACTCGGAATATGAACCACCAGATCGAAAAGGGGCCAAGCGTTTTGCGAGCCTTGCGGAGGGATTGCGCCGGGCATTTCAACTCGCATGGACGCAACTGACATGGCGCGTCTGCGCAGCCGTCGCTCATAGGATTTTCCGCCGCCCCATTGCCCTCCAATTAGGAGCCCGGTCACATCGCTGCGTAATTGTCCAAGGTGGGAAAATGCATTGATCAAGACTTCGTGACGTTTCAATCCGCGCAATTGCCCCAAATAATATTTGGGGGGGTACATGTAGCTGATGCTGCCAACGACGTGCTGGTCCTCGGAGATGCCGAAAAGCTTCCGCATTTCAGTCCGTGCAGAGGATATTTCCTCGCTGAGACAATTGCCGTAGTAACTCAGGAAGAGTCGGTCCTGAGATATGCCTGCCTTGCGATAGAGGTTTTCAATGAAGTTGCTGGACGCTATCCAATAATCCTGGCTGTTGCTGGAGGCCAGTTCCCAATTGCGGAAGATTGCATTCTCCAGGTGGAGCGGCCCGGGTACCTGAAATACACGCTTGATGGATCGATCATTTCGCAGCGCCATTCGCATTGTCAGTGTGGTGCTGACAAAATGGCTATGGATGAGGTCCGGCTGAACCCGTTCGACCAGGTTTCGAAAGGATGAGATGACGGATGGAAGGCGCCACAATTCCCGAGCAGGGAACTCAATGTCTACAATATGAACCTTTGCGCCGCTTTCCGTCCATGCGTTGGCAAACCCGCCGGCAAGGTTTGGAAGTGCTACATGCACTTCAACCCCCATTTTGCAGAGCTCCTGCACCTGTTCCAATGCCCAGCGAGCGCCATGGCTTGTCTTGACGAGTTGAAGAACGCGCATCTTTCCTCCGCTGACCTGTATATATTATCGATGTATTTAGGCAGATGCGACCTGCATTTTCGCAGTGTGATACGTCAGCGGTAAAAGTCTTGTGAAGGAAGATGAATATGGAAAGTCTGTTGCCGTTAGCCGAAAAGGCGGCCGATCTGCTGAAATCGCGGAGTGAGAAAATTGCTATCGGAGAGAGTTCGGTTGGCGGGCTGGTCTCGGCAGCGCTAATCGCACAAGCGGGTGCATCGGCTTTTTTTCTTGGATCTACCGTTATCTATACCCGTGAGGCGGGCCGGATACTGCGGGACCGGTCGACTCTAAAGCTGGAGGGCCTGGAGCCGCTTACGCCGGAATTCGCACAGGCCATGGCGGACGGTTTCAAGATCCAAATGGAGTCTGGCTGGGCGACGAGTGAAATGGGCGCTGCCGGCCCGGCTGGCTCACCCTATGGGCCAAAGCCCGGTACGGCGGTAGTGGCCGTTTCTGGCCCGGTATCAAAGGCGCGCCTTGTTGAGACGGGCTCAGCGGACCGTATTGAGAATATGCGGCTTTTCGGGAAGGCTCAGCTCGAGTTGCTCATCGAGTGTTTGGACGAGGTTGGGACCTAGCTCAGGCCAGAATGTCGAGGGTTTCGCCTGCCAATCTATCGACGGTCTCGATGACCTTCGCGTTGGCTGTGTAATTGGTTTCAGCCTGGCTCATTTGAACAACGGCTTTGACGATTCCACTTTGCAGGCCATCGCTCTGCGCCGGAGTTGTCGCGCTGTTGTTTGTGACCTGCTCGACAGCGTTCGTCCCGGCTTTGGCGATCTGGCTTGCCGCCTGATCGAAGCTTTGCAAGGCCGCATGGGCCCCCTGGATGGCTGTTCCGAGTGCGTCTATCATGGGGCCACGCTATCGCCCGCCCGTTAATGTCTTGTTAGGAAACGAGGTTAACGGGCGCTAAGCCTGTTTCTGCTGGGAATATTTGACAGAAATGGTCTTTCTGCCTAGTTTGCGCGCTCTTTCGGAGCAGATTTACATGCTTCGGTCCTGACGAGGTCTCTTGAGGGAGGCCGGGATCACCACCTGTCGGCGAGGGTTCGCTCACAGGTGCTTTTGTGCTTTGGGTTTTTTCCGGCGAATTCTGCCGATAAAGGGTGCGATGTTTGAGAGCTTAACAGACCGGCTTGGGTCCGTTTTTGACAATCTGAGAGGCAAGGGTGCCCTTGGACCAAAAGACGTGGATGAAGCGCTGCGCGAAGTACGACGTGCGCTCCTGGAAGCTGATGTTGCGCTCCCTGTTGCGAAGAGCTTTATCGACAAGGTGCGGGAACGCGCGGTCGGTCAGGAAGTGCTGCGCTCGGTGACCCCTGGCCAGCAAGTTGTCAAAATCGTCCATGACGCGATGGTCGAAACGCTGGGCACAGAGCCTGCGCCGATCTCTCTCGCGGCGGCTGCCCCCGTTGTCATCATGATGGTGGGTTTGCAGGGCTCTGGTAAGACGACGTCAACGGCGAAGATCGCCAAGCGCCTCACAGAGCAGCAAAAGAAAAAGATTTTGATGGCGTCGCTCGACGTGCGCCGTCCTGCCGCCCAGGAACAGTTGAAAGTTCTGGGTGGGCAAACAGAAATTGCGACGCTCCCGATCATTGAGGGGCAACAGCCGGTCGACATCACGAAGCGCGCTGTGCAGGCCGCGAAGCTCGGCGGTTATGACGTGATCATGCTCGATACGGCTGGTCGGTTGCATGTGGATGAAGCGCTGATGGCCGAAATGGCCGATGTGCGCGCTGTTTCTGAGCCTCATGAGATATTGCTCGTTGCAGATAGTCTGACCGGTCAGGATGCGGTCAATGTGGCCGAACAGTTCCATGAGCGTATGGGCCTTACGGGCATTGTGCTCACGCGGACAGATGGGGATGGTCGCGGTGGCGCGGCTCTGTCTATGCGTGCTGTCACTGGTGTGCCGATCAAACTGCTCGGCACGGGTGAAAAGCTTGATGAGCTAGAAGACTTCGCGCCGGATCGTGTTGCGGGCCGTATTCTTGGCATGGGCGACGTTGTCAGCCTGGTTGAGAAGGCCGCTGAGACCATCGACGCTGAAAAAGCGAACAAGATGGCCGCGAAGATGAAGAAGGGTCAGTTTGACCTGGATGATCTCGCCGAACAGCTGAAGCAGATGGGCCGCATGGGCGGCATGGCCGGTGTGTTGGGCATGTTGCCTGGCATGGGCAAGATGAAGAAACAGATGAATGCTGCCGAGCTGGATGACAGTGTCATTAAACGTCAGGGCGCGATCATTTCTTCGATGACCAAGGCGGAACGCCGCAATCCGAAGATCCTCAACGCAAGCCGCAAGAAGCGGGTTGCTGCGGGCTCAGGCACAAGCGTTCAAGAGATTAATCGCCTTCTCAAGATGCACCGCCAGATGGCGGACATGATGAAGAAGATGGCGAAGGGCGGGATGAAGGGGCTCGGCGGTCTCTTTGGGGGCGGCATGCCTGAGATGCCCGCTGACCTTCCTGCTGATATGCCAACCGACCCTGCTGAGATTCAGCGCCTGCTTGGGGATCAAGCTGGTGGGATGCCAGGACTTCCAACTGGGTCTATCGCGGGCGGTCTTCCAGGCCTCCCTGGAATGGGCGGCGCGCCCGGAGGTCTGCCAGGTCTTCCTTCAGGGCGGGGCGGTAAGAAGGGCAAGAAAAAATGAGCCAGACAACTGACAGAAGTGACGGTGGTGACAGCACGCGGGCAACAGAAGTGCTCGGCAAACTTCGCTCCAGCATCGACAATATTGATGCCGCCCTCATTCACATGCTCGCGGAGCGCTTTAAGTGCACCCAGGCTGTGGGCGAGTTGAAGGCGCAGCATGATCTGCCGCCCGCAGACCCAGCCCGTGAAGAAAAGCAAATCGCGCGTCTGCGCACACTGGCAGAAGACGCGGATCTTGATCCCGCCTTCGCTGAAAAGTTTCTCAACTTCCTCATTGAGGAAGTTATTCGTAATCACAAAGCAATCCGCGGCTAACTCGGTCGCGCGCCGTTCAAGGAGAAAATCGATATGGCATTGAAGATCAGACTGGCCCGGGGTGGCAGCAAGAAGCGTCCGTATTACCGGATCGTTGTTGCAGACATTCGTTCCCCACGTGATGGCCGTTTCATTGAAAAAGTAGGCAGCTACAATCCGTTGCTTCCAAAAGACCATGCTGACCGCGTGAAGCTGGAAGTTGAGCGCATTGAGCACTGGGTTTCCCATGGTGCGAAGCCAACAGACCGGGTTCTGCGCTTTATGGATGCAGCAGGTATTGCTAAGCGTCCTGCACGCAATAACCCAAACAAAGCGAAGCCTGGCCAGAAAGCTCAGGAACGTCTGGAAGCTGAACGTCAAGCTGCAGAAGATGCAAAAGCAGCGGCTGAAGCACCAGCGGAAGCTCCAGCAGAAGAGGCCGCAGCAGAGGGCTAACCCCCTTCTTGCGTTTCTTCCATGGCCATCGAAGCTGATGCAGAAATTGTCTTGGGCGTCATTGCCGGCGCTCACGGTGTCAGTGGGCGGCTTCGGGTGAAACCCTTTACGGGCGAGCCAGAAGCCATTGGCGACTATGGACCTGTCATGGTTCGTGGCGTCTCTCGGGAGATCAAAGTCACAGGGTCAGGCAAAGGCCTGGTGACAATTGAACTTGAGGGGATCAAGGGCCGGGATGCAGCAGAGGCGCTCAAAGGCGCTGAGCTCACCGTTACCCGGGAAGACCTGGGAGAGGCGGACGAAGACGAAGAAGGCTGGTTCCATGCCGACCTGATTGGTCTCACGGTTGAAACCGCAGGGGGTGAGCCACTTGGCGCCGTCGCGGCGGTCTTTGACTTTGGCGCCGGTGATATTCTGGAGATCGCTCCTGCCGATGGCGGGGCCACGGTGATGATGGCGTTTACGGAAGAGAACGTCCCAAGTGTCGATATTGCTGGTGGTAAGCTCATTGCGGACCCCCCGCTGGGCACGTTTGAGACGGAAGAAGAGAAGGCCAAGCCAAAGCCCCGGAAACGGCGGCGGAGTCCGAAAGCCCGCGAAAAGGCTCTCGCGCGAGAAAAGGCAGAACCCGGCACGGACGGGTCTGCGGGTGGTAAGGCTGATGTCTGAGCGCGCCGCTGGTGAGGTCTGGCAGGCGAGTGTCCTGACGCTCTTTCCGGAGATGTTTCCGGGCTCGCTCGGGTTTTCGCTCGCGGGCAAAGCGCTGGAAGAGGGCAGATGGTCGCTGGAGACCGTCAACATACGAGATTTCGGTCAGGGCAAACATGCCCAGGTCGATGATACCCCTTCCGGGGGTGGGGCCGGCATGGTCCTGAAGGCAGATGTGCTGGGCGATGCCATTGATGCGGCGAGCCCCACTGATGATGCCCGCCCACGGCTCTATCTGAGCCCCAGGGGCGCACCGCTCACCCAGGCAAGGGTACGGGAGCTGGCAGACGGCCCCGGTGTGGTGCTTCTCTGTGGCCGGTTTGAGGGCATAGATGAGCGGGTCATTGAGGGGCGAAACCTGGAAGAGGTGAGCCTCGGAGATTTTGTGCTGTCAGGCGGGGAGCCTGCAGCACTGGCGCTTCTGGACGCGGTTATCCGACTGCTTCCAGGGGTGATGGGGGCGGAAGCCTCCGGCGAAGATGAGAGTTTTGAAGGAGGCCTCCTGGAATATCCGCATTACACGCGGCCAGGAACTTGGGAAGGCAAGGAAATCCCTGCCGTTCTCACCTCTGGAGATCACGGAAAGGTTGCGGCATGGCGCCGGGAGCAATCCGAGAGGTTAACAAAAGAGCGGCGGCCAGATTTGTGGCAAAAAATGCACAAAGAAGGTCGCGTAACTGATTGATATGTGGTACCTACGCGCGCTTTCGGGGAATCCGTCCCGAAGACTTGCCGTACCCGGCTAAAAAGGTTTGAAGCGATGAACATCATCCAAGAGCTTGAAAAAGAGCAAATTGCGTCCCTGGGCAAAGACATCCCGGTTTTCGATCCCGGCGATACCGTTCAGGTGAACGTTAAAGTGGTTGAAGGCACCCGCGAGCGTATTCAGGCGTTCGAAGGTGTTGTCATTGCCCGTGGCGGTGAAGGCGTGAATGAGAGCTTCACAGTGCGGAAGATCTCCTACGGTGAAGGCGTCGAGCGCGTGTTCCCGGTTTACGGACCGCTGATTGACAGCATTAAGGTCATCCGTCGCGGACGTGTGCGTCGCGCGAAGCTCTACTATCTACGTGGCCGTCGCGGTAAATCGGCCCGTATTGCGGAGCGTCAGGATAACCGGAACAAGAAGTCCGCCGCTGCAAAATAAGAAGCCATCGCCTTTAGGGGCAAACGGCACACGAAGAGCGGGCAAGGCCAAAAGGCCTTATGCCCGCTTTTTGTTTGGGGCACTTCCCAGACAAAACCCTATTTGAATTTGACTGAGCGAGATGTGTTCACTGCGATGAAGGCATCCAAGAGGAGAAGAGTAAATGGCTCGTACGATGTATGACAAAATCTGGGATGCCCACATGGTGGATGTTCAGGATGACGGAACCTGCCTTCTCTATATTGATCGTCATCTTGTGCATGAAGTGACAAGCCCGCAGGCATTTGAAGGTCTGCGCATGTCGGGCCGCAAAGTCCGCGCGCCGGAAAAGACGCTGGCCGTCGCTGACCATAATGTGCCGACCGAAGGCCGGGCGAACGGCATTGCGGATGAAGAAAGCCGCATCCAGGTGGAGACACTGGAAAAGAACGCCAAGGACTTCGGCGTTGAATATCTTGAGATGCTCGATATCCGACAGGGCGTTGTGCATATCGTGGGACCGGAGCAGGGCTTTACCTTGCCAGGCACAACAATTGTGTGCGGTGACAGCCATACGTCGACCCACGGCGCCTTTGGCGCGTTGGCCCATGGCATCGGCACGTCGGAAGTGGAGCATGTGCTTGCGACGCAAACACTGATCCAGTCCAAAGCCAAGAACATGAAGATCGAAGTGACGGGCGCGCTGCCAGATCACGTGACGGCGAAAGACATCATCCTGGCTGTGATTGGTGAAATCGGTACAGCCGGCGGCACGGGCTATGTGATGGAATATACGGGCGAAGCCATTCAGGCGCTTTCGATGGAAGGCCGGATGACGGTTTGCAACATGTCCATCGAAGGCGGGGCGCGCGCGGGCCTCATCGCGCCGGATGAAAAGACATTTGAATATCTGAAAGGCCGTCCACGGTCCCCACAAGGTGCGGACTGGGATGCGGCGGTTGCCTATTGGAAGACGCTTCCAACAGATGAAGGCGCGCACTTCGATAAGGTGGTGACGCTTGATGCGTCGAACCTGCCGCCGACCCTCACATGGGGCACAAGCCCGGAGAATGTTGTCTCCATTGAAGGCTCGGTTCCTGATCCATCCAAGATTGAAGATGCGGCGAAGCGCACAGCTGTTGAGCGCTCGCTTGCCTATATGGGCCTGGAAGCCAACACCAAGATGACGGACATCAAGATCGACCGTGCCTTTATCGGGTCGTGTACGAATGGTCGTATTGAAGACATTCGCGAAGTCGCTCGTGTTGCCAAAGGCAAAAAAGTCGCGTCGACAGTGAGTGCGATGGTCGTGCCGGGCTCTGGTCTTGTGAAAGAACAGGCGGAGCAGGAAGGGCTCGATAAGATCCTTATCGAAGCGGGCTTTGACTGGCGCGAACCAGGCTGTTCCATGTGTCTTGCGATGAATGCCGACAAGCTTGCCGAAGGCGAGCGGTGTGCCTCAACGTCCAACCGCAATTTTGAAGGCCGTCAGGGTCGTGGCGGGCGCACGCATCTAGTGTCGCCTGAGATGGCAGCAGCGGCTGCGATTGCCGGTCACTTTGTCGATGTGCGGAAAGTTTAAGGAAACGGAGATAGGGCGTGTGAATAGTGCCGTTCGATGGGTGACTCTAATAGGGCTTGTGTTCCTAATAGCGGGAACGATCTTTTGGTTTTGGCTCGGGAATGCTTTTGCAGATAACAAGGGCCTGCAAAATTCGGTTGATACGTTGGTTCTAGCTCGTGCTGCCGCAAAAAAGTGCGAACAGAATGGACAGCCGATTCCAGCCGCTGAAACGGAAGAATTCGTGGTGCTTCGGCTAACATCACATGCGGCTCTTCAAGAGTGGTTCAAGCTTGAGGAACTTCGTCTTCGAGCGGAGGCAAAGTTGGAGGGTAAGGATGTTTCTGGGCTTAGGGTGAGTTACCCCGCGCCGGTAACGACAGAAAAATTGGACAAGATAGGTTGTGAAGCCAATGCCGAGGATTACGTCCAGCAGTCAATTTTGACGGCGGACGTTCTTCGACAAGAATTTTCACTGACTGATGATGTATTGCGCGCCTCCGCCGCCAATCTCTACCGATGGGCATTGGATGATTTGCTAAGATCACACGCTACGCATAAGCAATGTCTTGTTGTTGATGGAGAGCGACATCATTTGGTTGAATCCTACCTGAATGATTTTGAGCAATATGCAGATGAGGCATTTAGGGATGATGTCGCGAAAATCAGACAAAGATTTGCCTTTCGAGAAAGCGCTTTGGAACGGAGGTATCAATTCCAAAGGTCAGTTCAAAGCTCGCTAGGTGGGCAACCTATGGCGCCAGGTGGCGATGCTTGTGAAAGGCGGCTGGTTGCATTTGATGCTGTTATGAAACGCGTTGAACGTAATTTGACCAATATGCCACGCGAGTGGACGGTAGATGTTGAGGTTGGTGAAGGGATTCGAAGATAGAACTTCGAAATAATAGGATGTGAAAATGGACAAGTTTAAAAAAGTAGATGGTGTTGCTGCCCCCCTGCCGATCCTGAATGTCGACACGGACATGATTATTCCAAAGCAGTTCCTGAAAACGATTAAGCGGACGGGTCTCGGTAAGAACCTGTTTGATGAAATGCGTTTCACGAAAGAGGGTGCAGAGATTCCAGACTTCGTGCTGAACAAACCTCAATACCGGAACGCAGAGATCTTGGTTGCTGGGGACAATTTCGGCTGTGGGTCGTCACGCGAACACGCGCCGTGGGCGATTGCTGACTTTGGCATCAAGGTGATCATCTCCACCTCGTTCGCCGACATCTTCTACAATAACTGTTTCAAGAACGGCATCCTGCCGATCAAGCTGTCGCAGTCTGATGTGGACAAGCTGATGGATGATGCGGAGCGCGGTGCCAACGCCACCGTCTCAGTTGATCTCGAAGCCCAGGAGATTAAAGGCCCTGACGGCGGCACGATCTCTTTCGACATTGATCCCTTCCGTAAGCATTGCCTGCTCGAAGGTCTCGACGATGTGGGGCTTACCCTTCAGAAAGAAGAGAAGATCACGTCGTTTGAAAAGACGCGCGCGAGTGAGCAACCCTGGCTCTAAGAACTCACCTCATTCTGGGAACACAATCATCCCCGGTGGCCTCTGCTTCCGGGGATTTTTCTCAGTGTCACCCTCGGGCTTGACCCGAGGGTCCATGGGGCCTCTCGACGCAGTATGGATCCTCGTGTCGAGCACGAGGATGACAGATAGGGGATTGCACCGCTTCTTTCCGGGATGGGAGGCCCTTATGGAACTAGACACAGACCTGATTGCCGCCGCGGCCTAAAGACCCGAAAAAGGTCCTCACATCTAATTCAGCTCAGATTCCTGTGAATCAGGGCGCTCAAGGGTGACATTCGCCCCAAAAGGCCAGAGCAGTTTTTGCAAAGAGGTGAAAACTGCTCAAATCTCTTCTTTTGACGCATTTCCGGGCGGCAAAGCTTCCCCTTTGCCTGGAAATGCTCTATGACGCTCGCAAATTCCGCATTTAATGAGGAAAAGGGTTCTCTGCGCTTGAAAGTGTTCAAGCTGCGATAGGCCCGGTATTCTCAAAAATGCCATTAAATTCAACAGTTTAAGTCTGGGGCTACGTGTTCGGATGAGCAGAAATATTCTCATAGTTGCTGGTGACGGCATTGGTCCTGAAGTGATGGGCGAAGTTGAGCGCGTTATTGCCTGGTTTAATGAAAACCGGGGCTTTGACGGCGTTGTTGAGAATGAGCTTGTAGGTGGCTCCTGCTATGACGCTCATGGCGTCGCGGTAACGGACGAAACAGTAGAGAAGGCCAAGGCGGCGGACGCGGTCATGCTCGGCGCTGTTGGTGGGCCTAAATGGGACGATGTGCCTTTTGAGGTACGCCCGGAAGCGGGTCTCCTGCGTCTGCGGAAAGATCTGGGTCTTTTTGCGAACCTGCGTCCCGCCATCTGCTTCCCGGCGCTTGCGGAAGCCTCATCCCTTAAGACTGAACTCGTTCAGGGCCTCGACATTATGATCGTGCGCGAGCTCACCGGTGGTGTCTATTTCGGTGAGCCGAAAGGCATTGATGATCTGCCAAACGGCGAACGCCGCGGCTATGACATGCAGGTCTATGACACGCATGAGATTCAGCGCATTGGACGGGTCGCCTTTGATCTGGCGAAGAAACGCGACAATCGGGTTATGTCTGTTGAGAAGCGCAATGTGATGCAATCCGGCCTTTTCTGGTATCAGGAGATGGTGAAGCTTGGCGCTGAAGAGTTCCCTGACGTAAAGCTTGAGCATATGCTCGCTGACAATTGCGGCATGCAGCTTGTGAAAAACCCGAAGCAGTTTGATGTGATCGTTACCGACAATCTGTTTGGCGACATGCTGTCGGATGTGGCGGCGATGCTTACGGGATCGCTCGGCATGTTGCCGTCTGCGTCGCTCGGTGCGAAAGATGAAAACGGTAAGGCATGCGCCATGTACGAACCAGTACACGGGTCGGCGCCAGACATTTCAGGCCAAGGGCTTGCGAACCCGATTGCAACGGTTCTCTCTTTTGCGATGGCGCTTCGCTACACATTTGATCTCGGCGCAGACGCAGATCTGCTGGAAGGCGCTGTGGAAGACGTGCTCGCTGATGGTTATCGTACAGGCGATATTATGCAGCCGGGCAAGAAACAGGTTGGCACCGTGGAGATGGGCGACGCAATTCTCACCGCGCTCACCAAACGGACCGCCTAAATAGACGTAACCGACCACCTGATATGCTCACGGATGAGACCCACATCAGGCGGTCATCCGAAGAAGAGACCTCGCCGTCACAACACAGCGGGTTGGCTCAAGGAGAAATAAGATGGGTTTGAAAATCGCCATCGTTGGTGCCACAGGAAATGTGGGCCATGAATTGCTGAACATTCTGGACGAACGGGAGTTCCCGGCGACGGAAGTGGCGGCGCTTGCCTCGCGTCGCAGCCAGGGTAAAGAAGTCTCCTTTGGTGATCGAACTTTGAAATGCCAGGCGCTGGAGAATTACGATTTCACGGGCACGGACATTTGTCTCATGTCAGCTGGTGGGACTGTGTCAGGTGAATGGTCGCCCAAGATTGCGGCCAAGGGCTGTGTGGTGATCGACAATTCGTCCAAGTGGCGGATGGACCCGGACGTGCCGCTCATTGTGCCGGAAGTAAATCCGCAGGATATTGATCTCTTCTCGAAGAAGAACATCATTGCAAACCCCAACTGCTCGACAATGCAGTTGATGGTGGCGCTGAAGCCGTTGCATGATTTCGCAAAGATCAAGCGGATTGTTGTGTCGACCTATCAGTCTGTGTCGGGCACGGGCAAAGACGCGATGGATGAGCTTTTCAATCAGACGCGGGCAATTTTCGTGAATGACCCGATCGTCAAGGAAGTCTATCCCAAGCAGATTGCGTTTAATGTGATCCCGCATGGGGGCGACTTCATGGAAGATGGCGGGACCACAGAAGAGTGGAAGATGGTTGTTGAGACCAAGAAGATCCTGGATCCCAAGATCAAGGTGTCCGTGACTGTCGCACGTGTACCTGTTTTTGTTGGCCATTCGGAGTCGGTGAATATCGAGTTTGAAAACGAAATTGATGACAATCAGGCGCGCGAAATATTGCGGGAAGCACCGGGTGTTCTGGTGATCGACAAGCGTGAAGACGGTGGCTATATCACGCCAGTTGAATGTGTTGGTGACTTTGCCGTGTTTGTCAGCCGTATTCGTGTTGACCCAACGCTCGACAATGGTCTCAGCCTTTGGTGCGTGTCGGACAATCTGCGCAAGGGTGCTGCACTCAACGCCATCCAGATCGCAGAGCTTCTGCTTGAGCGCGGACTGGTCAAAAAAGCGGCATAACGCTTAAAGACAATTCAATCGTTAGGGCTCTGGCAAGAAACGGCCAGGGCCCTTTTCGTTTTCTGTGTTTGCATCGCAACAATCATCCAAATTGATATTTCCATTTTGATGCTCTTAACGCTTCGGAGGTGATCCTTCCCTTTGTTTCGCGACGCTCAATTATGGCGTCCTGTGTTGCTAGAGGGTTGAGTATGCCGCTGACCATTGATGCTGGCTGGGTCGTTATCTGCACCGTGTTGGTCTTGCTTATGCAAGCGGGATTTATCTGTTTGGAGACCGGGCTTGTCCGCGCAAAAAACTCGATCAATGTTGCGCTCAAAAATGTCAGTGACTTTTGTATTGCGAGTCTTTTGTTCTGGGCCGTGGGCTTTGGCCTTATGTTTGGCGCGTCGGACAGTGGAATCATTGGCGCGAGCGGCTTTTTTCCCAGCGTTGGTCTTAATGCAACAGCGAATGATGTTTGGCTCATTGCATTTTTCTTTTTCCAGCTGGCCTTTTGCAGCACTGCCGTCACGATCTTCTCCGGGGCGGTCGCTGAACGCATGTCCTTCCGCAGCTTCATCATTGCCTCTGTTCTGCTTGCCGCGATCATTTACCCGGTCACCGGCCATTGGGCATGGGCGAGCCTGCTCAACACGGAGACGCAAGGCTGGCTGGAGGAATTGGGTTTTATCGATTTTGCGGGGTCTACGGTCGTCCATTCAGTCGGTGGTTGGGTCGCCCTTGCCGCCGTGTTGGTTCTTGGGCCGCGTCTTGGACGTTTTGGTCCAGAGGGCCGAGAGATCGAGCCGCACAATATGCCGATGGCGGCGCTTGGTATGTTTCTCATATTCATCGGATGGTTTGGTTTTAATGGCGGGTCGACACTTGCGTTCGATGGATCCGTTCCTCTTGTTCTTGTCAATACGCTGCTAGCGGCTGCCGCTGGCGGTGGCGCGGCGATCCTGCTGACCTGGCTGAAGCATGGTCGGCCTCATCCACATGCAGTTTTGAATGGTGTTCTCGCCGGACTGGTCGCGATCACAGCGTCGGCAAACATGGTTGCTGTCTACGATGCTGTATTGATTGGCGCTATCGGAGGGGTCGTTTGCTTTGCGGCGACCGTGCAGTTGGAGACCTGGGAAGTTGATGATGCGGTTGGTGCTGTGCCAGTTCATCTTGCCGCTGGAATCTGGGGCACGATTGCTGTCAGCCTGTTTGCCGATATCTCGTTCTTCGGCGCAGGCGTTGCACGGACTGATCAGTTGGGCATTCAGTTGCTAGGCGTTGCCGCGGTGGGCGCCTATGCGTTTGGCGTTTCGTTTTCGGTTCTGGCCTTTATTGACGCGTTTGTTCCGTTGAGAGTGAGTTCGCGGGCGGAACGAGAAGGGCTCAACGTCTCCGAGCATGGTGCCAATTCAGCATTGCTCAGTCTTTTGAATGTGATGGAGGACCAAAGCAGGCGGGGTGATTTTTCAAATCATGTCCCTGTCGAAAATTTCACCGAAGCTGGTGAGATTGCCGTGCGCTACAATAAGGTGCTCGACAAATTTACACAGCAAGTGCTGGCAAATGATGCGGCAATCGCACAGGTGGTGGACGCGCGGGACAAAGCGGAGCTAGCGAATGCCTCCAAGTCAGAGTTTCTCGCCAATATGAGCCATGAGCTCAGGACGCCGCTCAACGCCATCATCGGATTTTCAGAGATCATCAATAATGAGCTTTTTGGGCCGCTCGAAAATGCGCAGTACAAGGAATATGTAGATGACATTCATAACTCCAGTCGGCACCTTCTCAGTCTGATCAACGACATTCTGGATCTCTCAAAGATTGAGGCGAACCGGTTTGAGCTCGATGATGATGAATTGGATCTTGGAAGTCTCTTTGACTCTTGTGCGTCGATGATCCGGCACCGTGTCGACGATGATCTGGTCTCTTTTGAGGTTTCCGTTGCACCCGGCGTGCCGCTCGTCATTGCTGATAAGCGTGCCATGCGGCAAATGGTGCTCAACCTTGTGTCCAACGCCGTCAAGTTTACACCAGAGAAGGGCACGGTACGCTTGTCAGCCTTCGTTGAGCCAGATGGACGGGTGGCTCTTCAGGTGAGCGACACCGGGATCGGTATTGCAAAAGACGATATGCCAAAAGCGCTTGAACCCTTCAGGCAAATATCCACAGATGAAACAGTCTATTCTGCTGAGGGTACAGGTCTGGGGCTACCGCTTACGGTGGCACTGGCGCGGCTGCACGATGCGACATTTGTAATCAATTCGGCTCCCGGCGAGGGGACAGTGATCACGTTGCGCTTGCCGCATGATCGACTTGTTCCTGCCGCTGCAGCGTGAGCTCAGCTGTTTCTGTCGCCTCCTTGTCTGCTGCTTCTATCGCCCGCTCAATCTCTGAAACAAGGGTCCCTAACTCATAGGGTTTTGTGACAAAGCCACTAATGCCCGCGCGCGCGAACCGTTCCTCCATGTCATTTGTGACGTCTGCAGTCAGCGCCAGAATTGGTATGTCTGCGCCGGTTGCTCGAATGGTTTTGGAGGCCTCTAGACCATCCATTATGGGCATGTGGATATCCATAAGAATGATATCAAACTGGTCTGGGCAAAACATCTCAACTGCTTCAGCGCCATTGCCAGCGATGGTCAACTCAAAACCCAGCGCCTGTGAGAGGCGCTTCAGTATTTCCTGGTTCATGGCATTGTCTTCCGCCGCGAGAATTCTAAGACCCGTATTAACATCAGGCACCTGCTTATCTGCCTGCGCCTTCGTTGGGGCTTGTGCGTAAGAGAGCGGTAGGGGCAATGTGACTGAAAAGCAGGTTCCCTTGCCCAGCCTAGACTCGACGCGAATGTCGCCGTCCATTAGATCAACGAGGTTCTTGCAGATTGAGAGGCCAAGTCCGACACCGTCATGTCTGCGTGTGCTGGATGGGTCGAGCTGTTCGAAACGATCGAAAATTCGGTCCAGTTGATCTGGCGTCATCCCTTCGCCTGTGTCTTCGACGGTGATCTGGAGTCCCTTGGTTTCCTCGCGCCGTGATAGGTGGACATGTATGTGCCCCGTCTCAGTGAACTTAATGGCGTTGTCACCAAGGTTGATAAGGACTTGCTGTATCCGCAGGGCATCACCTGTGACTGTACAGTCTGTGAGGTCGCTGTCGATTGAGAGAGCGAGCGATTTTTTCTCTGCCTTGGGGGTAAGCATGACTCTGAGTCTCGCCAGCAGGTCTGACAGGAGGAAGTCTTCGGGATAGATGGAGAGTTTAGCTGCTTCCAGTTGCGAGAAATCGAGTAGGTCGTTGATTAATTCAAGGGCTGCATAGGCAGCATGTTTTGCCATGTCGACACACTCGACCTGCTGATCATCAAGTGTGGAGAGTTCAAGGAGAGAGATCATGCCTAGGACGCCGTTTAAGGGGGTGCGTACTTCGTGGCTCATATTCGCGAGAAAGGCAGACTTTGTTTCACTTGCCGCTTCGGCTTTTTCTTTTGCTGCTTCCAGTTCGTCGGATAGCTTTTGCAGGGAATAGGCTTGGCGTTCGAATTGGGCGGCGAGCTCCTGCTCTTTTGTGATGTCCACAAAGGTTCCGAAAACCGATATCGGGTTTCCATCTGAGTCAAGTTCGCTTTGTCCGCTGGAACGAACGTGACAGATGGACAGGTCCGGTCGTATCAGTCGCGCACGAAATTCGAAGCTTTCGCCTTTGCTGATGGCATCTAAGATGGATGTGCCGACGGTTTCTTGGTCGTCGGGGTGATATTGTTCAAGAGCCGACTGGATGGTGGGGGTGAAGCTCTCTGGTCGAAGGCCATGAATTTTAAAAACTTGGTCTGTCCATTCCAGGAGGTCGCTTGCGATATTGAAGCGCCAGAGGCCCACTCCCTCCAAAAGATCAATGTTTCGGTAGAGGAGTTCTGTTTTGTGGCGTTCTTCTTTAAGCGCTTCGTCCGCTGATTGGTCTGTTATCAGACCAAGAAAGAACTTCGTTTTGTCCTCTCCGGGAAGCGAAAAGACTTTGATCGAGACCGGGATGATTGTGCCATCTTTCTTCTTCCCAGGGAGCGTTCTGTCAGGTGTGAGGGGCCGGCCCATTTTCCCCACAGTTGATGCATCAAGGTGTGCCTGATGCTGGACCGCGTGTCGTCCTGGCATGAGCACAGAAATGTTTTTCCCGAGAAGTTCCTGATCGCTATAGCCGAATATTTCTTCTACGGCGGGGTTGATGGCGGCGATGATGCCCTGTTCGTCAATTGTCACGAAACCGTCGGTCAGTGATGCGGCGATTGCACCGAATGAGGACGCTAGATCCATGTCTACCTCACAAGTTCGTTGCCACCACCCGCACCTTGGCAGAACAAGTGTTTCACCCAAGTTAAACTTTTGATCTATGTCTAAGTGCTATAGCCCTGAATTTGAAAGGGTTTTTCGAGAAATCAATCCTCCCAGACACTTCCCGATATCCCCTGGTTTCACGCTTGGCACACAGCGACAAGCTCACTAGTGTGCGCCCAATTCCTATCACCTTCTGTCTGGAGACTTCCTCATGACCTCTGCTGCCCGTCCACGCCGTTCTGTCCTTTACATGCCAGGATCAAATGCGCGGGCACTGGAGAAGGCGCGCTCCATTCCGGCTGATGCCCTTATTCTTGATCTGGAGGATGCTGTGGCGCCGGACGCCAAAGCCGAAGCGCGCGCTCAGGTCTGCGATGTGGTCAAGCAAGGCGGCTATGGAAAGCGGGAGATCATCATTCGGGTGAATGCTCTTTCTACCGAGTGGGGTGCAGCAGACATTGAAGCGGCGGTTGCCGCCGGGCCCGATGCCATTCTCGTTCCGAAGATCAGCTCTGCGGAGGATGTGCGTGAAGCGTCTGCACTTCTGGATAAGGCTGGGGCTGGTGAGGGGCTTCAGCTTTGGGCGATGATGGAAACACCGCTCGCCATGTTGCAAGCACAGGCAATTTCGGCAACCGCATCAGAGACGCGCATGACGGTTTGGGTTATGGGCACAAACGACATTGCCAAAGAGCTTCGTTGTGCTCATACGCCAGACCGGTTGCCGATGGTGACGTCGCTCGGCCTTTGCATGTTGGCAGCCCGTGCCTATGGGATCACGATCCTTGATGGTGTCTACAATGACATTAAGGACGAGAGTGGCTTTGCCGCGATCTGTGAGCAGGGCAGGGATCTGGGGCTTGATGGCAAGACATTGATCCATCCAAGCCAGGTGGGACCCTGCAACCGGATCTTCTCGCCGGATGATGACGAGGTCGCCTTTTCGCGACAGGTGATTGAAGCATTCAAACAACCTGAAAATGCGGGCAAGGGCGTCATCAAGGTGGACGGCAAGATGGTTGAGCTGCTCCATGCAGAAATCGCCGAACGGGTCGTGTCGATTGCGGATGCGATCACTGAGTTGGAAGCTGCTGGTTGAGTTTGATTGTTCATGATATGTTCTGATTTGGCGTGATGAAGCATCGATCAATGGGAGCGAGATCATGGGTGAAACCAAGAAGCCGACCGCGGAAGATTATGTGATCCGGACAGCTGAGCTGAAACCGGCGGAGATCTATTCCTTCACGCATCCGCTTAATCCCAATTCGGCGATTTCGTTTGTGCCTCTGTCTGATCGTGTGGGGATGCAACGTGCGCAACTTGGGCTTGGACGCATTCCACCGGGTCGAGAGAGTTTTGTCCCCCACTGCCACAGTGCTCAGGAGGAGTTTGTCTTTATTCTTGAAGGAAGTGGGGAGATGGAGATTGACGGTGAGCGCGTCGCGGTTGCGTCCGGGGACTATGTGGGCTTTCCTATCGATGGGGCGGTTCACCAGCTCTACAATACTGGCGAGAATGACCTGGTTTATCTGATGGGTGGGGAACGCACACCAACAGATATGTCGCGTTTTCCCACCATCGGAAAGATCGGCGTCTGGGCAGAGGGAACTATGCGCTACATTGATGAAGATGCCGCTCAGCAGTTTTCTCCTGAGGATTTCGTAGAGCCCCAGGGGTAGGTGGTGTTGCTCTTTGTCCGGCCCGTCTGTGAAAGTGTACAGCTCCGGTGGAGGCTGATATAGGCTGGCTCTGTGTAGATCAGGTTGAAGGCAGAGCAACGCGATGAGCGACAAGACAGGTTCCGGGAATTTCTTTGAGGATTTCAGCGTCGGGCAGGTGCTGACCCACGCGACACCACGCACGATCACGTCGGGCGATGTGGCCGTCTATAACAGTCTGTTCCCCATGCGGTTTGCGCTGCAGTCGTCCGATGCATTTGCACAGCAAGTCGGGTATGCCCAAGCCCCTGTCGACGACATGCTTGCCTTTCATTTCGTGTTCGGCAAAACGGTTCCCGACATCTCTCTCAACGCGGTCGCTAATCTTGGCTATGCGGATTGCCGGTTTCTTAAACCCGTTTTTACAGGCGATACCATCACGACCGTGTCAAAGGTGATCGGGCTTAAAGAAAACTCGAATGGCAAGACGGGCGTGGTCTATGTGCGGTCTACCGGCTCCAATCAGGCAGGCGACAATGTTCTCGACTATGTGCGCTGGGTGATGGTGCGCAAGCGGGATGAAGCCTCTCCGGCGCCGGAAGAGGATGTGCCGAACCTTCCGAAGGTGGTGGAACCAAAGCATTTTGCCTTGCCCTCTGCAGAGAATTTTTCCGGCATTGATACCGACCTTTCCGGGTCCGCCCACAGGTGGGGCGACTATCGGGTTGGGGAGAAGATCGATCATGTGGACGGGGTGACCATCGAAGAAGCTGAACACATGATGGCGACACGGCTTTACCAGAATACGGCGAAAGTGCATTTCAACCAGTTCACGGAAGGCCAGGGGCGATTTGGGAGGAGGCTCATGTATGGCGGGCACGTGATCTCTATGGCCCGCGCCCTGACGTTTAACGGATTGGGAAACGCGTTCCTGATTGCAGCGATCAATGGTGGGCGACATGTGGCCCCTTGCTTTGGGGGTGATACGGTCTTTGCCTGGTCTGAGGTCCTGGATAGCGTTGAGCTGGACGGGCGATCTGACCTTGGCGCATTGCGCTTGCGGACTATCGCAACGAAGGATCTGCCCTGTGCCTCATTCCCCGGTCCGGCAGACAAGGGATATGATGAGGGTGTGGTATTGGATCTCGACTATTGGGTCCTGATGCCGCGATAGGTTGAGATCGTTTTCTGCGAGGTTTTATGGGACGTCTTGTTGGCATCGGCGGTGTACTGATTGTCGTTGCCGTGGTGGGCCTTTTTCTGGGGTTTGGTGCTTATTTTGTCGAAGACATTGAAGGGAGCGGCGCAGAGACGGGGGTTCCCGCGTCGGATGAGGCCAGAGCGGTCGTGATTGATCCGGCCTGCCTTTGGCCCCTCTTGGATGCATCGTTCTCGCCAGATGCCCCACCGGCTCCGAGCCAGGTGAACCTTCAGAACTGTGCTCCGGCGGACGCGGAGATTGTGCTCGACGGTGACTGGAATAGAGTATCACTCCAACGCGGGGAGCCTGGAGAGGCTGATTTTGAACGCCGGTTCTCCGGCGTGCGATTTGCTCACCTGTCTGATGATGGGCGGCTCGCCCTAGAAGCCTATGATAATTGGGGTGGATCGGGCGTTTTCAGCTCTCTGGTGGCTGGACGGTTAGCTGCAGACGGCGCGGCGCTTCGCGACATCAAGGTTCATGCCTTTGGTGATCGCTGCAATGGAGGGCTTGCGGGAGCTGCGATGAACGCGGGTGGGCGTCTCACTGCCAGCGCCAACATGACACCCTGGGATATTATGATAGAGCCGTTTGCCGATCTGCCGTTCGAGGCGCAATGGGAGGCTGGAAAAGCGCGGTTTGGCGCGGCCTTTGGCCAGGCTTCTTCCTGCGCAATTTGCTGCTCTGCCGTTACCAGGGAATATGGGCAAGACGACCAGGGCGGCTTGGTTGCGGTCGGATTGCGCCATGATCCAGGCGCTGCACCTTCGTCCGAGGACGCGCTGACTGTCTGTCTTGAAGACGCGGTAAGACAGGCGGCGGGTGCCGATGCGTTGGTGGAAGCGGCTGAGCGAGCAACCCTTGGTCCCTTGATAGATGCTTGTGCAAAAGCGGTGCCTAACTAGAGCAATACTCCAAAATCGGTGCCCATTGTCAGGCTGCCATTTGTCAGCGATGGTTGCTCTGCAGGCAGAGGCTCGACCCGCTTTATGAAAGCAGCGCCTTTTGTGCCAGTCTTACGAGGTTTTCGATGTTTTCACTCGGTGGAACCTTCGACTGTCCGGAGAGCCAGGCGCGGCACATGACCTGCGTTGGGCCGACCAATGTCGCCAGAATTAGAGCAAGACTCCAGTTCTGGAGGCGGTCCTTGTCATCCAGATTGTTTTTCCAGTCCTGAAGCGTCTGTCCAAAGCCCTGGTTTTCGGCCCTGATCCTTTTCAGCGCTGTGTCGCTCCAGCTTGGATGTTGACCGTTAAAGAGAATGCGTGCGCCGTCTGGGTCGCGCTCAATCCAAAGGTTATGGGTCCGAATGAAGGCGTCAATGCCATCTGCTGCGCGCCGCGTCGGTCCGATTTTTTCAGCAATTTCCGCCTGATAGGTGCGCACAAGGGTCACAAAAACCGCGACGGCGATGCCTTCCTTGTTCTCAAAATGGTGGAAGAGACTGCCGTTCGACATGCCAGCGGCCTGGCGAATCTCGGCGGTTGAGACGGCGTCATAGCCGCGCTCTGAAAAGAGCCTTTTCGCTGCTGCGACGCCGGCAAGATAGGTTTTGCTTTCTTTCGACACCATAGACTGGAGTATTGCTCTAATGCGTTCGCCGCGCAAGCCAGGAAGGTGCTAGAATGCGCCAAACTGGTTGGCCAGCGTTTGCATTTTAGCATACGCCGCATCCTCTGGTCCGTCATAGGGCATGAAATAGCTCACCGTGATGCCGGACCCTGGAAAGTGAAAGCAGGATGTGCTGAAGCCGGGGCCGCTGCCATTATGTCCATAATTTGTGCCGGACAAATCTCCCATGACCCCCAGACCATAGGCCGCATCTGGATAGGTTGGGCCCGCATCGGGCACAGGCACGAGCTGGCGGGCGAGGCTCGATACAAGGTCTGAAGCCATAAAGTGCGCGGTATCGCGGACATTGCCGCAGACTATGCCGTGCCAAACCCAGCCTGCGTCGTATTTGGGAAGGTCCTCGGAAAAGAGGCCGCTTGCGACACTGAACGAGGGTGCGTCAAAACTCCCGGCAATTCTCTCTTTCACCAGGGTGGCGAAATCCATCCCGCTTTCCTGCTCGCAGATCCGCTTCAGCGCCCAATAGCCGGGGTTTGAATAGGCCCAACCCTGTCCTGGTTCGAACAAAAGCGGCTGTCTCAACGTGTGCTGGGCGAACTTATCGTCGGTCCACGGGGCGCCGCCAGCCTTTACAGCGGTGTGGTAGGCGTCAACGCTGAAATAGTCGCGGAGGCCAGACGTGTGGGTTAATAAGTGTCGCAGGCTGATTTTATTGCCCTGAGGCAGCCAGCTTTTCTCCAGCCAGTCTGAGGCCGGTCGATCCATCTCCAGCTGCATATCGAGAATGAGTGCCGCAATGATCGTCTTGGTGATGCTGTAAAGGGGAAAGGCATCAGCTTCATTTTGTTGGAGTAATACTCCACTTTGGTCGATAACGCAGAAGGATGGGTCCATAGCGGGGTTGGCCTGATACCTATTGAGAAATTTCGCTTAGGATAAGCTAAAACACGACATCTGGCTGAACAGGAGAGAAATGTATGAAGCGGGCGGTCGTGGGTGATGTGACTTTGGTCGAAGAAGAACCTGGTATCGTTACGATCGACTATGGAACCGCGATTGCGACAGCTGAGCTGGTGCAAGATGTGGTCGAACGGTCTCAGGAAGAATGGGGGGACGATCGCATAGCCGTTCTCGTGAAGGCCAAGTCTGCAACTGATCTCGCCAAGATAGGTGCCGTCCTTTCCAAACATGATCTTGCCAGTTTCACCGTTGCAAGCGCTATTCTCACCCCAGGCAAATTGACCCAGCTCATCGGCAATTTATTCATGCAGTTCCAAAATAGCCCCTTTCCGCAGCGGCAATTCACCAATGTGGCGGAGGCGCGTGCATGGTTGAGAGATCAAGTGAGGAATGACCAATGCGAACGCCGCGTGGTCAACTAAGCTTATCCAAGGCGCTTACCTGAGCATTGGCGCCGCCTTATTTGCGAGACGCTCTCAAAGACTAAGCAAAAGTGCCAAAAACTGGCCCTCTCTGGGGCCTTGTTATTTGCCATGTCCCCCTGTCTTCGCTAAACACGGGGCCTATATTCCCAACGGTGTCGCATCCGGCAGAGGGGCTGGATGATACCTATCAAGGACAGAACCATGGCAGAAACGTCTGTGAAGGCACCGGTGCGCGCCCGGCCGCTGTCGCCCCATCTGGGGATCTACCGGCCCATGCTCACGATGATGATGTCGATCGTGCATCGCATCACCGGGGGGGCTCTCTATTTCGGCACACTTCTTCTTGCCTGGTGGCTGATCGCCGCTGCGACGGGACCTGAGGCTTATGGCGTCTTTATGGACGTTGCCACCTCCTGGTTCGGGCGCCTGGTGCTCTTTGGCTATACATGGGCTCTGATCCATCATCTGCTCGGCGGCATTCGCCACTTCGTCTGGGATTTGGGCAAAGGCTTCGAGCTTGGCACGGTGGAATGGATGGCGCGTCTGTCGCTCGCCGGATCCATCATTCTCACATTGATCGTCTGGGCCGTGGCCTATGCGATGGCAGGAGGGCTCTGAAATGGCTGATATGCGCACCCCTCTCTCCCGTGTTCGGGGTCATGGATCGGCAAAGTCCGGTACGGATCATTTCTGGCTGCAGCGGCTCACGGCAATTGCCAATGTGCCCCTTGTGATTTTCGCGCTGGCGTCTGTTGTCGCGCTTGTTGGCGCTGACTATGCAACGGTGAAAGCCTATCTTTCCATGCCGGTGGTTTCGATCCTCTTCCTGCTTCTCATCCTGTCGGGCGTGTATCACATGCGCATCGGCATGAAAGAGATCATCGAGGATTACGTGAATGGTGAGGGCATGAAGTTGCTCTCCATCATCGGCAATAATTTTTTTGCGGCAGTGGTCGGCCTGGCCTGCATTTATGCAGTGCTGAAGCTCGGCTTTGGCGGCTGACCCACCAGTAGGAGATGGCGATGAGCGCCTCGACAGAGTACGAATTTACAGATCACACATTCGATGTGGTTGTGGTGGGTGCCGGCGGTGCTGGCCTTCGCGCGACATTGGGCTGCGCGCAGGCTGGCCTTAAGACAGCGAACATCACCAAGGTCTTCCCGACACGCTCGCACACAGTTGCGGCTCAGGGGGGCATTTCCGCAGCGCTTGGCAATATGGGCCAGGACGACTGGAAATGGCATATGTATGACACCGTGAAGGGGTCAGACTGGCTGGGCGACCAGGATGCGATTGAATATCTCTGTCGCAATGCGCCGGAAGCCGTGTATGAGCTGGAGCACTTTGGGGTGCCGTTCAGCCGGACGGAAGAAGGCAAGATCTATCAGCGTCCATTCGGCGGCATGACCACTGATTATGGCAAAGGTATTGCCCAGCGCACCTGTGCGGCGGCTGACCGGACCGGTCACGCGATCCTGCATACGCTTTACGGCCAGTCACTGCGGTATGACGCTGAGTTCTTCATTGAGTATTTCGCCATCGACCTCATCATGGATGATGAAGGGGCGTGTGTTGGTGTTGTCGCGTTGAAGATGGATGATGGCACGCTGCATCGTTTCCACAGCAATGAAACGATTATGGCGACCGGTGGGTATGGCCGGGCTTACTTCTCGGCGACATCTGCGCACACGTGTACCGGTGACGGCAATGCTATGGCGCTTCGTGCCGGCCTGCCGTTGCAGGATATGGAATTTGTGCAGTTCCACCCGACAGGCATTTATGGGTCAGGCTGTCTGATCACGGAAGGCTCGCGCGGGGAAGGCGGCTATCTCGTCAATTCCGACGGGGAGCGCTTTATGGAGCGCTATGCCCCATCGGCGAAAGACCTCGCATCCCGTGATGTGGTTTCCCGGTCCATGACCATGGAAATCCGCGAAGGGCGCGGCGTGGGCGCAGAGAATGATCATATCTTCCTGCATCTCGACCATCTGGACCCGGATATTCTTGCAGCCCGTCTTCCAGGCATATCTGAATCCGCGCGCATCTTTGCGGGCGTGGACGTGACCAAGGAGCCGATCCCGGTCATCCCAACCGTTCACTACAATATGGGCGGCATCCCCACGAACTATCATGGGGAAGTGATTGCGGGCGACCCGAACGATCCGGAGAAAACGGTTCAGGGTCTTATGGCAATTGGCGAAGCAGCCTGTGTATCGGTACATGGGGCGAACCGCCTTGGTTCCAACTCTCTCATTGACCTGGTTGTGTTTGGTCGGGCGGCGGGTCTGCGCGCTGGCGAAAAACTCACCGCCGGTGGTCCTACCAAGCCATTGCCGAAAAACGCCGGTCAGAACTCCATTGGGCGCCTTGATCGCTTCCGAAATGCCAAGGGCAGCACGCCGACGGCTGAGCTGCGTGGTCGCATGCAGCGTGTGATGCAGAATAATTGTGCGGTCTACCGGACCGGTGAAGTTCTGGAAGAGGGCGTGAAGCTCATGGAGCAGGTTCATGCCGGGTCGGAAGACATTGGTGTCACCGACCGGTCGCTCATCTGGAATTCCGATCTCATTGAGACGCTCGAGTTCGACAATCTCATCATTCAGGCCCGTGCCACGATGAATGGCGCGGATGCAAGGAAGGAAAGCCGCGGCGGCCATGCCCGGGAAGACTTCTCGACCCGAGATGATGAAAACTGGATGAAGCACACGCTTTCCTGGGTGGATGATGCAAGGAACGTGTCGCTTACTTATCGTCCCGTGCACACTTACACGATGACGAATGAAGTCGACTATATCGAACCCAAAGAACGCGTCTATTAGAGCGGGATGAGGAAGAGCGGGCGCCGGTTTTCCGCCCGCATCCCGCTCCAAGTTTTATGTGCAATCACGTTTTGTGAATTTGCAAGAATCAAATTCACCGTGATTTGTGCGGTAAGGAGAGACAGATGGTTGAACTAGCACTGCCTAAAGGCTCCAAGCCCACCAAAGGCAAAAAGCACGCCGCACCCGCGGACGCGAAGAACCTGCGCACGTTTAAAGTCTATCGGTATGATCCGGATGGCGGCGCGGATCCGAGCATTGATGAGTATCAGGTCGACATGGATAGCTGCGGACCCATGGTGCTCGACGCGCTCATCAAGATCAAAAATGAAACCGATCCAACGCTCACCTTCCGCCGGTCCTGCCGCGAGGGCATCTGCGGATCGTGCGCCATGAATATTGATGGCACCAATACACTCGCCTGCACCAAAGGCATTGATGAGGTGAAGGGCGAGGTAAAGATCTATCCTCTGCCGCACATGGATGTGGTGAAGGATCTGGTGCCGGACCTCACGAATTTCTACGCCCAGCACGCGTCGATTGAGCCCTGGCTCCAGACAACGTCCGTGCAGCCGGAAAAAGAGTGGAAGCAGTCAACGGAAGATCGCGAGAAGCTTGACGGTCTTTATGAGTGCATTCTCTGTGCGTGCTGCTCGACGTCCTGCCCGTCATACTGGTGGAATGGCGACCGGTATTTGGGGCCCGCCGTTCTGCTGCAGGCCTATCGCTGGCTCATTGACAGTCGCGATGAAGCAACTGGCGAGCGGCTCGATAATCTGGAAGACCCGTTCCGGCTTTATCGCTGTCACACGATCATGAATTGCGCGAAGGCGTGTCCGAAGGGATTGAGCCCCGCGAAGGCGATTGCCGAGATTAAAAGGATGATGGTCGAACGCCGCGTCTGATTGTTTTGCACTCACGTTTCAAAAGCCGCTGCCTCACAAGGGTGGCGGCTTTTTTGTTTGGTGCGTGTCCCCATAGGCAATTTGTCACCACCCGACTTGTTCGGGTGGTCCAGGAGCGGTGTCGCACCGCCTTTGTTTGTCGCCCTGGATTGCCCGGATAAACCGGGCAATGACACTAGCGGTTTGGAGAGGCTGTACGGCCTACCGCCACTGTCACCCTCGGGCTTGACCCGAGGGTCTATTGGGCTTCTCGACTCTGTATGGATGCTCGGGTCGAGCCCGAGCATGACAGCAGGGGATTGAGGCGCATCAACGCTCACGTCTTGACGTGGCCACAAAAATCGGGAGTCCTGCTCGAAATAGTCATTTTGGGAGGAGCCCTTGGCCCACCTCGTTCCACTTACAGTCTGTTACTCAATACCTGAAGCTCATGTGCTTGGCTCGGCGCTCCGTGTTGAGGGAGTCTATGCATCAATTGCAGCGGTTCATCATGCAACTCTTTCTTGGACTCACTTGGTGGCTTTGGGCGGTCTGGAAGTCCGGGTCCTCGATGTTCAGATGAGCGAAGCGCAGAATGTCCTAGCTAGTGTGGTCCCGCATTCCGAAATTCAGCCGGAATCGGAGGCTTTTAGACAACGGCCCTGGTTTTACACTGTTGTGTTCTCCCTAATGCTATTGGTCAGCACTTGGTATCCGTTGTGGCTTAAACATCGACGTTGGAAGTCGTAGCGTTGAAGGCATTTTGAGTTGCCGCCCCAACATCGCCGCAAATGAGTCTCTGAGCTGCCGCAGTCGGGTCCAAGTGCGGCCCATATGATCCATGAAAGTGCTCCCCATCAGTTTCAGGGGACCTTATCCATGTCAGCCATCGATCCAGCACTTGCTACCCGTCCATCTTTCCGTCCGTCACTGCACAGTCCGGGGGTGAAGTTTTTCGTGATTTGCGGGCTCACGCTCGCGCTGATGATCCCGATGCTGTTTGTCTGGATGTTGATCGAAGATCGGCAGAGTTATGAATTTCAGGTCGTGCAGGAGGTCGCCGAGAGCTGGGGCGCCGAACAAAGCGTCGCCGGGCCCTTTCTGGTGGTGCCTTTCCGGGGGAATTTTACCAACACACAGAATGGTGTGACGACCAATGTGTCGCGCAAAGATTTTTTGGTTCTCCTGCCCGATGAGATGACAGCGACCGTGCGCAGTAAGGTCTCCCTTCGCGAGCGCGCCATTTATGAAGTGCCGGTTTATCACGCAGATACTCTGATCGAGGGACGCTTCCCCACCCGCGACAAAATCATGGAGCGGTTGCCTGAGGGCTATCAGCCGCAATGGGGTGATGCCTTCATCGCGCTTCGCATTCAGGACCCGACAGGTCTTCGAGAGGTTCCGGGTCTCCGCCTTGGTGCGGCGCCAACTCCCGTCGAATTTGTTCCGAGCCTCAATCTGCCGCAAAGCGATTCCTATGGTGGGCTTCATCTTCCTTTGCCGGAAGGTGCGTTAGATGAAGCTTTGCCTTTCTCGGTGACGATGGCGTTCAATGGCACGCAGTCTTTGAGCCTTGCCCCTGTCGGGCAGACAAGCTCTATCCGCATGACGTCTGACTGGCAGCACCCCAGTTTTGGCGGTGGCTATTTGCCCGATACCTATGTCTTGAGTGCAGGCGGGTTTGAGGCGGATTGGTCTGTGCCCTATGTGGCGCGCTCCTATCCCCAGTCCTGGCTCTATTCAGATCAGAGCATTTCGCCTTTGTTTGGGAAGGCCGTGAAGGTGGGGTTTGTTGAAGAAGCAGATAGCTATCAGCTTGTCTCGCGGTCGGCCAAATATGCGATCCTGTTTCTGGCCACTGGGTTCCTTGCGGTCTTTTTGCTGGAGCTTCGTGCCGGTACCCGCGTGCACGCGGTGCAGTATGTGCTGTTTGGTTTTGGCCTTGTGATTTTTTATGTGCTGTTGCTGGCCTTTGCAGAGGTCATTGGCTTTGCTGCAGCCTATGCCGTGGCAAGTGGTGCGGTGGCGGCGCTCAACGGGGGCTATGTAGCCGCCGTCTTCGGTCAGGCCCGGCGTGGCGCAATCGCCGCCCTCTCTCTGCTGGGGCTTTATGGATTGCTCTATGTCATTCTGCAGGTGGCCGCATATGCGCTATTGGTAGGGGCGATGATTGCCTTTGGTGTGTTGGCGCTCACGATGTATGCCACGCGATCGGTGGACTGGTCGGGCGCGATAGGGGCACCGGCAGAATAAGCGAGCGTTCGGTGACGCATGAAAAACCACCATTCTCCGCGAAACGCATGCACATAGTTTGCATAGGGTTTTGGGTGAGGTAGAGTGGTATTTAAACGGGGTACGCAACATAGGAGCCTGGCCAGTGAACCAGATACAACGCCTTTTTGGCGGAGCGCTACTTACTCTTGGAACGATGGGCCTTGCTGCCGCACCTGCGAGCGCTGCCGAATATATCGGGACGATTGAACCCAATGACATTGTCGAGATGCTTCGGGACAATGGGTATGAGGATGTTCATATCGCCGACACCGATTATGAGGATCTGCCGATCCTGAATTTCAAGCTCGCGGACTCAAATGCCGTCGTCTATTTCTATGAGTGCGGCAAAACGGGCAAGGCGTGTGAATTCCTGCAGCTTTATGTGGGCTGGTCCATGGATAATCGCCCGAGCTACAAAGCGATCAATGACTTCAATGCCGGTGAGCGCTTCAGCCAGGCCTATATTGATGACGAGAACGATCCCGTGATTGAACAATGGGTCACGCTTGAAGGCGGCATTTCTGATGTGAACTTCATCAATACGGTGGCGACCTTTGGCGAAGTGGTCGACAAGTTTGAAGATCTGATTGAGTGGGAAGGCTAAGCCTTCCTCTCCTTCGAGATTTAAGATGCCCTCTCCTTCTGGTCGAAGGGGAGGGCATTTTCTTTTGGGCGCGGGCGGCCCGATACTGACGATCGTCTGCTGTTCCCTGTGTCTATAAGACTGCCGGAGCACCCAAGCAAAACTTGGGTTCTTTTCAGACTTTTCGGATTTTTTGTCGTGTGGGGTTGCAATTTCATTATATTTCTATAATTATCAAAATATGGAAATGATGAACGCAATAGAAGCGCTTGGCGCCTTGGCTCAGGAAACCCGGCTGGAAATCTTCCGCACGCTTGTGCGGGCTCATTCGCCAAATGCAGAGGAGGCCGGATTGCCCGCCGGAGGTTTGGCAGAGCAATTGGGTGTTGCTGCCCCCACGCTCTCCTTTCATTTGAAGGAACTCACCCGGGCAGGGCTGGTCTCTGCGCGCCGCGACGGGCGCTCCATCATTTACACGGCAAACCTTGGCGGTATGCGTGCCCTTGCCGATTACCTATTGGAAGATTGTTGTCAGGGCGCATGTGCGCCGTCGTTAGAGGAAACAGGAACATGAAAAGATTACATGTGAGCTTTGGTGTTGCAGACCTGGAAAAATCTGTGGCGTTCTACTCGACACTCTTTGGACAGGACCCAACGACGCAGAAGGACGACTATGCTAAATGGTTGTTGGATGACCCTCGTGTGAACTTTGTTCTGGAGGCAGGCGGGGAGCAGTCTGGTTTCAACCATGCGGGCATACAGGTCGAGAACGAAGAAGAACTAGCCCCCTTGTTCGACCAGCTGAAGCAGGCTGAAGGCCCCTATCTGCCTGAAGGAGTCACGACCTGCTGCTATCACAAGTCTGAGAAGAGCTGGACGACCGACCCCGACGGCGTCATGTGGGAAGCATTTCACACCAAGCACCAAACTGAGGAGCGGGGAACGGGGCCTGTGGCGGTGGCTGATGAGACACCGAAGCTCGGCGGGTGTTGCATGTAACTGTCACGGAACTGTCAAACGCGCATGAAACCGTCTGCGGACATATATTCGTTTCCCAATGGAGGCTCCATGTCGGGTCATTCCACTATCTATAATGTTCTTTTTCTGTGTACCGGCAACTCTGCGCGCAGTCTGCTCGCTGAAGCCTATCTGAATTCCATTCCCGGAATTCCCTTTCGCGGATTTTCGGCGGGAAGCCATCCGACGGGAGCGCCGAACGAGACGGCTCTGGAAACTCTTCAAACAGCGAAGATTTCCATAGACGGCCTGCGGTCCAAGTCGTGGGATGAGTTCGCGGTCGACGGCGCACCGGCAATGAATTTTGTCTTCACCGTTTGCGACAATGCAGCTGGTGAAGTCTGCCCCATCTGGCCCGGCCAACCGATGAGTGCGCACTGGCCGTTTGAGGATCCAGCAGCTTTTGAAGGACCGGAGGTTGAAAAGCGTGCAGTCTTTCTGGATGTGTTTCGTCAAATCAGGTCACGGATTGACATTTTTGTGAACCTTCCAATGTCCAGCCTGGATGAGCTCTCCTTGCAACGGGAGTTGGATAAGATCGGCGATAGCTCCGCCGACCAGAAGAACGAAAGCGCATAACACTTTCATGCAGGAAATTGATTTTGGACGTCGCCTTGTTGCCGAGGCGTTGGGCACCTTCTTTTTGCTGGCCACCGTCGTGGGGTCGGGAATTATGGGGGAGACCCTTGCGGGTGGAAACAGTGCGATTGCCCTTCTGGGCAACACGATCGCGACGGGCGCAATCCTCGCGGTTCTTATTCTGATCTTCGGACCCATATCAGGTGCTCACTTTAACCCTGCGGTGACGCTTGCCTTTGCCCTTCGTCGTGAGATTGGCTGGGGGCAGGGAGCTGTCTACGTCCTGGTGCAGATCGTTGCTGCTGTCGCCGGCGCCGTGGTGGCTCACCTGATGTTTGATCAGTCGCTGATCCAGAGCTCGACCCATGTGCGCACGGGCCCTGGCCAATGGACCGGCGAGATCGTTGCCACGTTTGGCCTGGTTGCCACCATTCTCGGCTGCATCAAGGCGGCGCCGCAGGCGGTTCCTTATGCGGTGGGGCTCTTCATAACAGCGGGTTACTGGTTCACATCCTCCACCTCGTTTGCCAACCCGGCCGTGACCATTGCCCGCACCTTCACGAACACGTTTTCGGGCATTCATCCTGATAATGCGGCGCTCTTTATCGCCGCTCAGCTCGCAGGCGCCGTTGCCGCGACGTTTATCATGGGCTGGCTCCTTAAGCGCCCCTGATCGCCCGCTGTGTTGGGCCTTTGTTTCTGGCGAATATCTTGATCACCCTGGAGCTGTGATACGCCGCTTCCCGGTTCAGGCTCTTGCAGCGAACCGTCGCGAGCGCTAGGAACAGAGGGCGAATTAAGAAGATCTGACCCAGGGAGGCGTACCCGGCAACGGGGCCGCGTGAAGAGCATGGCCAAAGAGCTGCATCACTTTATCAATGGCGCGAAGGTTGCTGGCACGAGTGGCCGGACGCTTGGTGTCTTTAATCCAAACACGGGTGAGGTCACCGCTCAGACACCGCTTGCAAGTGCCGATGAAGTGCGGGCGGGCATTGCATCTTCTGCCGCCGCCTTTCCTGGCTGGGCCGCCACGAACCCGCAGCGCCGCGCGCGGGTCATGTTCGACTTCAAACGCCTGCTCGAAGACAATATGAATGAGCTGGCGGAGATGCTTTCCTCTGAACATGGCAAGGTGATCGCCGACAGTAAGGGCGATATTCAGCGCGGTCTGGAAGTGATCGAGTTTGCCTGTGGCATTCCGCATCTCCAGAAAGGCGAGTTCACGGAAGGCGCTGGTCCGGACATCGACATGTATTCCATGCGCCAACCTTTGGGCGTGTGCGCAGGTATCACACCATTCAATTTCCCGGCCATGATCCCCATGTGGATGTTTGGTGTGGCGATCGCCTGCGGCAACACGTTTGTGTGCAAGCCATCTGAAAAAGACCCGAGCGTGCCACTGCGCCTGGCGGAGCTGTTCATGGAAGCCGGTGCTCCCGCCGGTGTCCTCAATGTGGTGAATGGGGACAAGGAAGCTGTCGATACGCTTCTGACGGACCCCGCAGTTGAAGCCATCAGCTTTGTCGGCTCCTCGGCCATTGCTGAATATATTTATGCAACCGGTGCGGCCCACGGGAAGCGGGTGCAGGCGATGGGTGGCGCGAAGAACCATGCCATCATCATGCCAGACGCAGATCTTGACCGTGTCGTCGATGATCTTATCGGTGCCGGGTATGGCTCCGCTGGGGAGCGCTGCATGGCGCTTTCGGTTGCAGTACCCGTCGGAAAGGAAACGGGTGACCGGCTGATTGAGAAGCTCATCCCGCGGGTTGAGAGTCTGAAGGTGGGGCTTTCGACTGATACGGACGCGGACTATGGACCGATGGTCACCGCTGAGCAGCGCGACAAGGTCGCGGGCTGGATTGCTCGCGGTGTGGAACAGGGCGCTGATCTGCTCGTTGATGGTCGCGGTTTTGAACTGCAGGGTTATGAAGATGGTTTCTTTATCGGTGGGTCGCTCTTTGACAATGTGACGCCGGATATGGATATCTGGAAAGAAGAGATTTTCGGACCCGTTCTGTCAGTTGTGCGCGCCGACACGTTTGAAGAGGCAGCAAAGTTGCCAAGCGAGCACCAGTACGGGAACGGCGTGGCGATCTTTACCCGTGATGGGGATGCTGCACGTAGTTTTGCGTCGAACGTCAATGTGGGCATGGTGGGGATCAACGTGCCGATCCCCGTGCCGCTTGCCTATCACTCATTTGGCGGCTGGAAGCGCTCCGCCTTTGGCGACACGAACCAGCACGGCACGGAAGGCGTGAAGTTCTACACCAAGGTGAAGACTGTGACGTCGCGCTGGCCGACCGGCGTCAAAGAAGGCTCCAGCTTCGTCATCCCAACGATGAAGTAGAGATCAGGGTCCCCTGAGCTGCCAAAGAGTTGAATTGGCTCTAGGTAATAGATGGGAGTGCTCTTACATATGGGGGCACTCCTTTTTCTATGGTGGTTTGCCCCATGTCCGACAATCAAATTGACCTTGAAGCCTATCTTGCCCGAATTGGTTATGAAGGCGGCCGGGAGCCGACGCTGGAGACCCTGACAGCGATCCAGTTTGCCCATGCCACTTCTATCCCTTTTGAGAATCTCAGTATTCTGTTCGGACAGGGTGTGCAGCTAGATCTCGAGACATTGCAGGATAAAATTATTGGTGCCTGCCGTGGTGGCTATTGTTTTGAGCAGAATGGTTTGGCGCTCGCCGCCCTTCGCCAATTGGGCTTCAAGGCCAGGGGTTTGATCGGTCGCGTGCGCTGGATGGTTGAGGACGGTGTTGCGGCGCCTTTGACGCATATGCTGATCTGCGTTGAGTTTGAAGATGGCGCGTACATCTATGATGGGGGCTTTGGCGGTATTCGTCTGACTGGCGTGTTGAAGCTGGAACCTGATCTCGTTCAGAAGACGCGACATGAGGATCATCGCATTGTTCAGGTTGGCGAGAACTATACGATCCAGGCTGATCTCGGGTCCCAGTGGGCGAATGTGTGTGAATTTACCCTCACGCCGCAGTCGCCCGTCGATTACGAATTGTCGAGCTGGTACACGTCCACTCATCCGGAATCTCTCTTCACTAACAATCTGATTGTTGAACGCCCATCTGCAGACGCAAGGCGCATGATTTTCAACAACACATTTGTTGAACGAAAACGTGGCGAAGACCAGACAGTTCGTGAGATTGCGGATGTCGATGAGATGGTTGCGCTGCTTGATCAGCACTTTGGTCTTCCCGTGGAAGCGGATGAGCAGCGAAAAGTCTTGGAACGGTTTCTCGTCCCGCCAGCTTTGTAAACGTCCGAAAGTGGCGAGCTTGCGGATCAATCCATCCTTATATCCAACGTCTCACCAGAACAGGGACAAGACGCATGAGCCAGAAAGCCACTACACAAAAAGATCGGGCAGAACGCTTAAAGGCGCTCCACAAGCTGGATAAGCCCCTCGTCATCCCCAACCCCTATGACCGTGGCACAGCACGTCTTCTTGAGGGGCTAGGGTTTGATGCGCTGGCGTCATCAAGCGCCGGCTATGCTTATTCCATCGGCACGCTCGACAACCGCGTTGGGCGCGATGCGATGTTGGCGCATATTGCGGAGATTGTTGAAGCAACCCCCTTGCCGGTGAACGCTGACCTGGAGAATGGCTGGGGAGACGCGCCGGAGGCGGTAGCCGAAACGATCCGGCTTGGGATTGCTGCCGGGCTTGCGGGTGGGTCCATTGAAGATATGACGCCGGACCGTTCGCTCTATCCCATCGATATGGCAAAGGCTCGAATTGAAGCGGCGGCAGAGGTGGCGCATGGCGGCGAGGTTTCTTTCGTTCTCACAGCGCGCGCTGAGAATTACTTGGTGGGTGACCGCAATCTAAGTGCTGTCATCGAACGATTGCAGGCCTATCAGGACGCGGGCGCGGATGTGCTTTATGCGCCGGGCCTCACCGATATTGACGAGATCGCTGAGCTTGTGCGCTCTGTCGACCGTCCGGTGAATGTGCTGGCGGGCTTGCCGGGACATGCACTGACTGTCGATCAATTGGCCGCTGCTGGCGTGAAGCGGATCAGTACCGGGAGTGCTCTTGCAGTCGCTGCGCTTGGCGGGTTTTTAAAAGCAGCCAAAGAGATCAGGGACCAAGGCAGCTTCACTTTCACCAATGATGATCCGCCTTATGGGGACCTCACAAAGCTCCTTGGCTAACCGACTTCAGAGTTAGGCGCGTCGGTCGTTGGATCGAACCGCCATTTGCGGCTGATGGCCGCTTCCAGATCGATATTGTGCTGTCGTGCGAATAGAAGGACGTGGCCCAGAAGGTCTGCTGTTTCATCTGACATGTCGTGGTGCAGGGCTGCTTCAGACTTGCCCTTTCGCCGTCCATGCCCCGCCCATTTCATCCAGGCCTGGGTCAGTTCGCCGAGCTCCTCCTGCATTTTGAGCGTGAACCACTCTTCTGTGCGCGTGATGCCATTGTCGGCGGCATATTTCTTTGATGCCTGTTCAAATCGCGTGGTGAGAGATATGAGTGAGGTCACGGCATTTGCTCCTTTTGCCTAGAAGGCTAGCAGAGGCGCTGTGTTCTTGAAATGTTCTTTTTGGATGTTCGCGCTCTAAATGACAGACGGCCCGGTTCAGAAGTATCGCGCACTGACAGATGGTGGGGATATTGCCCACGATCCCGCGCAGGAACGCGCCGTGCGCAACCTGCAACGGCTGCACGATGCGCTGAGTGATTGGCGTCCCGGCTTAAAGACAGGTCGGCTGCGCTTTCTGGGCCTTGGTCAGCCGGTCAGCCCTCCTGAAGGTATATATCTCTGGGGCGATGTGGGCCGGGGCAAATCCATGCTGATGGATATGTTCTTTGAGACCGCCCCTGTTGCTCAGAAGCGCCGGGTGCATTTTCACGAGTTCATGGCGGAAACCCATGAGCGGATCTTCGCATGGCGCAAACGAGAGAAGGCGGGACAGGCCAAGGGCGATGATCCGATCCTGCCTGTGGCCTCTCAGATCGCGCGTGAAGCGACCCTGCTCTGCTTCGATGAGTTTCAGGTTCACGATATCGCGGATGCGTCAATTCTCGGGCGGTTATTTACCCGGTTGTTTGAGCTGGGCGTGGTCGTGGTCGCCACCTCCAACAGGGCGCCGTCTGGCCTCTATGAAGGCGGGCTCAACCGCCATCGTTTCCTGCCGTTTATCGATCTCGTTGAGCAGGCCATGGAGGTGGTGCCGCTGGATAGTGATACGGATTACCGGCTCGACCGCATGAACGGCATGCCTGTCTATTACGTGCCGCTTGATATGGGCGCGGATCGGAAAATGGATGCCTGTTTCGATAGCCTGACAAACAATCTCAAACCCAAGCCACGAACACTTGCGGTCAAAGGCCGCGCGGTTGACGTCCCACAAGCGGTGCATGACGTTGCGCGCTTCAATTTCTCGGATCTTTGCGCGAAGCCATTGGGCGCTTCTGACTATCTGAAGATCGCGGAATGTTTCAGCACGGTCTTCATTGATCACATCCCCGAACTCAGTGCCGCCAACAGGAACGAAGCCAAGCGTTTCGTTACACTCATTGATGCCTTCTATGAAAGAAAGGTGCGGCTGGTGGCGTCTGCTGCCGTTGAGCCGCATGCGCTTTACAAAAGCGGTGATGGCAGCTTTGAATTTGAGCGGACGGTTTCAAGGCTGATGGAGATGCAGAGCGCAGACTATCTGGATGCTCACAATCCGTGATTTGGTGCAGGTTTCTGCGGCCCTAAGTCCAACAATTTAATTGGTTCCCTCGATTGCTCGTATCTGGGGCAGGCTCTGACCATGTTCATACAAACTGTATGGGAGCGTGAGATGAGCGAGAAAGCGATATATCAGCACGGATCAACCATGGGGCCCTGGCGGCTTCTGCGCAGGGCAGGGTTAGCCATTTTGGCGGGTGTGCTCCTGCTCATTATTGGCGGCATGGTGTTCCAGCGCATTGGCGAGATGCGGGCGGCGTCGCTTTACCCTGCGCCTGGTCAGCTCTACGATCTAGGAGATGTTTCTCTTCATATGGTTTGTCGTGGTGCTGGCGATCAGACGGTGGTGTTCTCGTCGGGCATGGGCAATCCGGCGTCCAGCTGGCGGCCGCTTGAACGGCTGCTGGAGCCTGATTTTCGGGTTTGCTCCTATGACCGGGATGGTTTGGGGTGGAGCGAAGACAGTGGCGGTGCGAGAGATGCCGGGCTTGCAAGTGACCGGTTGGCTCGCTTGCTGGACGCTGCATCGATCACCGGTCCGGTCATTCTGGTTGGCCATTCCTATGGGGGCGTCGTCGCCCGCGTGTTCGCGAAGGATTATCCTGCACGGGTGGGTGCCCTCATTCTTTTGGACTCAAGCCATGAAGATATGGGGGAGCGCTTTCCGCCACTTGCTCAACAGGGTTTCCGGGATCTGTTGGAAGGTTTTCAGCTGGCGCCCTGGCTTAATGTGTTCGGGGTGCCGCGCGCCTTTGATCTGTTTGCCCCGGCCATTGATGGTCTGGAAGGAGCGGACTATGAGCAGTCGCTGGCTCTGTTGAATTCCATCTCCCATATGCGCGGCACAGCTGAAGAAGCACGGGGCTGGGAACGAACGGCTGTTGCGGGCCGTGAGGTCGCACAAGCAGGTCTGGGACATCTTCCGCTGGATGTCTTTGTCGCGGGCGATTGGCCTGACGAGATGTTGCCCAGCTGGACTGAGATGCAAACTGAACTGTCGCAGCTGTCTTCCAATGGGCAGTACTATCTAGTCGCTGAGGCAAACCATCCTCAGATCGGGATGTCAGATAAGTATATCCCGTTGGTGGTTGCTGCTGTGCGTCGGCGTGCAGTGGAACTCGTTCCCGACCAAGCGCAATAAAAAAGGGTGGCCAAAGCCACCCTTCCAAATTCAAAGACCAGCTGTTCAGTTCGCAACAGGTTCTGGCAGGATAACGGCACCGTCTGTTCGTGTGCCTGGAAGTGCCTGGGGTTCAGCACTTGCAAGCTGGCGATTGGTGCCAGACTGTGCATATCGCGACCCGTCTCTTCGGGTGGTCAGCTCATAGGACCAGGACTGACCGTAGGACGCTTGAAGCATTCCAAATGATACGGGCTGTCTGGTCCGCTCTTCCGGTGCAGCGCTGGCTGTTTCCAATGCGAACCTGTCGCGGGCGATTCCCCGGTCAATAGGCGCGAAGCCCAATGCGATCAAATCCTCTTCTGAAGAAAGACCGCGGTCTGTGTCGGCCGACGCAAGCGTTGTTGTCGATCCTTGGCCCTCGTCGAAGAGCGCTATCACACCTTCGAAATCACCGTCGGTTGCACTGTCACTATGTTCAACGCAGAAGTCGCGTTCCGAGCGCAACATGGCTTCCAATATCCGGCAATCCTTGCCGGTCGCTGCAGACAATGCATGTTCTGTCAGATCCTGGCCGGACATAAATGTTGAAACAAGACCCGCGATGGATGCAATTTCGCCGATCGTCAGCGCACCAATGATGGGTGATGCACACCCTGAAAGCATCAGACCAGCCGCAACAGTGGCGGCTATCCCTGACTTGCGGACACGATTTTTTTTGCTTGCTGGTTGTTGAGCCTTTGGGCCCGTGGTGAGTGGCCGAAACGGCTCATCACCTATATGCGTATTTAACCCCTTTGGCATCACTGCCTACCCCACTAACTCACGCTACTGAACTAATTCGGGCGCCTCTATTACCCGTTGGCCTTCCGTTCAGCTGCTACTCCGCATCCTGTTAAAAGCGGTTACTCAACCCTCTAGTCGGATCTCTCAATGGCGGTTTACCCGCTCTCTTCCCCTGATCGATCCGGCGTCCGTTCTTTCTGGACACTTATAGATTGCGCCTTCATTGGGGGGAGAGTCAAATGTTTGGACTTGTATTGATTAACGCTAAAAACAGGCGAAAAGGCGTGGCTTGTGCGGGCCTTTTGGAGACCATGTCGACGGTGGCTCTCTTTCAGACGCCAGAATATTGCCCCGACACGAGATTCACGCTACTAGGCTCCCTAACAACTCGTTTTCTTAACTTTAAAAGGCGGCGCTTCTCGCAGTGTCTGCCCATGCGATATCCCGGAGGCATCAAATATGGCACGCAAAAAAATCGCTCTTATCGGTGGCGGTCAGATCGGCGGAACCCTGGCTCATTTGGCTGGACTTAAGGAGCTCGGCGACGTTGTCATTTTTGACATTGTTGATGGCGTTCCGCAGGGCAAGGCGCTTGACCTTGCAGAGAGCTCACCTGTTGACGGATTTGACGCCGCCTTGAAGGGCACCAGCTCTTACCGCGATATCAAAGGTGCAGACGTTGTGATTGTGACCGCCGGTGTGCCTCGTAAGCCTGGCATGAGCCGCGACGACCTTCTGGGCATCAATCTGAAGGTTATGCAGCAGGTTGGCGAAGGTATCGGCAAGCACGCCCCCAACGCCTTTGTTATCTGCATTACCAACCCGCTTGATGCGATGGTTTGGGCCCTGCGCCAGTTCTCTGGCCTGCCCGCGAACAAAGTCGTTGGTATGGCTGGTGTGCTCGACTCAGCTCGTTTCCAGTACTTCCTGTCTGAAGAGTTCAACGTCTCCGTGAAGGACGTGAATGCGTTTGTTCTGGGTGGTCATGGTGACACGATGGTGCCGCTGCCCCGCTATTCGACGGTCGCTGGTATTCCTCTTCCCGACCTTGTGAAAATGGGCTGGACAACCAAAGAAAAGCTGGCTGATATCATCCAGCGGACCCGTGATGGCGGCGCAGAGATTGTTGGTCTGCTGAAAACCGGTTCTGCCTATTACGCGCCAGCAGCATCGGCAATTGCGATGGCAGAAAGCTATCTGAAAGACCAGAAGCGTGTTCTTCCCTGTGCAGCGCACCTCAATGGTGAGTTCGGGCTGAAGGACATGTATGTGGGTGTGCCAACGGTGATCGGTGCCGGTGGGATTGAGCGGATCGTTGAGATCAATCTTAATGCCTCAGAGAAGAAGCAGTTTGATAAGTCGGTCGGCGCTGTGAAGGGCCTGGTTGACGCTTGCAAAAAGATCAATCCAGCGGTGGCCAAGCTTGCACCAGCTAAGGGTCGCAAGAAGAAATAGGTATCGCATCTTTTGTGATTTGAAAGCGGGGCCTCTGGGCCCCGTTTTTTTGTGCTGAGACTCCATTTTCTTTGAGTATTGACACTATTTATGTCAATATATGGATCTAGGTCAAAATGAGAGGGAGGACCGGGAGAGTGAAACGCGTTTTGTTATATGGCGTTGGTACCATTTTTATTCTCGTGGCGTTGGTTGTCATAGGCCTCAGGATTCCGGCAGTTCAGGACATTGTGTTGGAGCGGGGGGCGACTGCTGTGATTGCGGCAGAACCGGTCGACTTGTCGGACCCTGATGGCCTGACCCTCATATTCTGCGGGACCGGCGGGCCTTTCCCGGATCCAGAGAGGGCCGGTCCTTGCACACTTGTGGCCGCAGGCGGTCGGGTGTTTCTTGTTGATAGCGGGACAGGTGGCGCGCAGCGGCTGCAACAGCTTCGAATTCCTATGGGGAAAATCGAAGGTGTGCTCTATACCCACCTGCATTCTGATCATATTTCCGGGCTGGGTGATATTGCCCTCAACAGCTGGGCCGGCGGGCGCAAAGGACCATTGACGCTTTACGGGCCGCCTGGTGTCGAAGGCCTTGCCAGCGGGACATTTGATGCTTTCGGGATCGATAGCAAATCCCGCATTGATCATCACGGCGCCGAGGTTTTTGCCCCCCAAGCGCAACCGATCAGTTCAAAATCATTTGTCGTTCCGGGCCGCGATGACACGGTCACCGTCATCGACGAGGGTGATTTGAAGGTCACCGCATTCAAGGTCGATCATGTGCCGCTGGAAAACGCCTATGGCTACCGGATTGAATTCAGAGACCGGACTGTCGTGTTCTCCGGTGACACGGTGCGTGACCAAAATATGGTGCGCTTTGGTGCGGACGCTGATGTCATGGTTCACGAAGTGATGGGAATGGCCAACATTCATACGATCATTGGTGCCCTTCGTGACACAGGCCAATCAACAACGGCGAAGATTTTGACTGACGCCTCGGAAGTGCATACCTCGCCCGTTGATGCTGCTGAGGTTGCCAATGAGGCGAACGCCGCGCTGCTGATTTACAATCACATCGTGCCACCAATGCCGCTTGGTGTAATGGAAGACATTTTCATGCGCGGTGTCTCTGACGTCAGGTCAGAGGGTGTGATGCTTGGCTATGACGGCTTGCGGGTGCGTCTACCGGCAGGGTCCGATGAGATTGAGGTCGGGGCACTTTGATCATTTTCTTAATATAAAATGAGTATTTCACTTTAACTTATCAAGTTTTGCCTACTTTTTTGTCAGTTAAGGCTAGTGGACCCCTTCCCAAACACGCTCACTGGCTTATCGTTATCCCTACAGAAGATGGGGTCGGGCAAAAACTATGAGTGTTGAGTCAAGCAGTGCGGGCGTTGATCAGGAGAACGTGCGGGAAAAGGTCAGGAAAGCTGTCTTCAGGCTTATGCATGATGACCGAAAGATTCCTGATCCAAAAAATCTCGCTGAAAAGTCAGGTGTGCCTGAAGAGGTGATCAACCAAATCTACCCAACGATTGAGGATCTGGCAGTTGATATCACCGATGTGTTGGACGCCAACCTGGCGCCTCAATATGACGCTTTCCCTGAGCCCGGAGATCTGCCCGATATGCTCGCCAAGCTCGTTGAGGTCAGGATTGATCTCTATGAGGAAACAGCTTTTGTGCGGACCTATGCAGAAGTCTCTGAACATATGTTTCCCAGCATCCGTGAAAAAAGGGCGGTCAGAGACGGCCTGTTTCGCGCGCGCATTTTCGAGATGTTGCAGCCTCATTTCGGTCAGAAGACCGATGATATGGCGGCTCAGGTTGAAGCGCTGGTCAGCTGGGAATTCTGGCGCCACATGCGCAACGTCCAGCGATTGAGTGAAGAGCAGACGCGCAGGATTATCAGCAATCTGGTTCGGCAGGTGGTTCGGGCCCCCTAGTGGGGCGTGTGCTGGCCTAAAACCTTCTACGCCTCTCACTCTTTCGGGTGATTGACGGCAAAATCTGGCTGTGTTCCGCTGATTTTAAGGGGGAGCGCATGCGGACAAACCGTCACAAGAGCCGGCTTGAGAATACTGTTCGGACCAGCATTCGCGACGCTGCGTTGTGCCTGGCTGCGCGCGATCGGGTCATTCCGACACTTGAGACGCTTGTTCAGGAGACGGGCCTGTCCGCAGCTGAGATTGAAGCTCACTTTCCATCAATGGATGACATGGCGACCGAGATTCGCAAGGTCGCAGCAGATTTGTTTGACGACCTTGAAGACGCCATGCCTGCCAAGGGTGCCTTGATCTCCATGCTTGAGGACCTGGTGGTCCTGCGGGCCCGGTATTATGAAGCAGCGGCGGATTTCAAGCATTTGGGGGACGCAGGCGGACGTTTTCTGCCGTCTGTTGCTACTTCCCAGGCGATCCGGGCTGCGCAGTATCGGACCCGACTGACCGAGATGCTCGAACCGCATTGTCTTGGCAAAACCGCTGATATGGTTGCAAAGGTCGAAATGATGACCAGCTGGGACAGCTGGCGACATCTTCGTGGCGTACAACGGCTCAGTCCAGACCAGGCTATTGACCTGCTGAAGTCAGTTCTGACTGCCGTTGCGTCACAGGTCAATCCACACGCATTGGCGGAATAAAGCGCCTTTAGCGCCGCCTTGCCGGTTGATATGCAAACCTTGGGTGCTATAAACGGCCCGTCTCTTTCTCACCATTTCCGACGCAGATTCGCGTCGATCCAGCCGGTGGACTGCCCATGAATATCCATGAATATCAAGCCAAGTCGGTGCTCGCGAAATATGGCGTGCCCGTTCCTAAGGGGAAACCCGCGTTTAGCGTCGATGAAGCGGTGAAGGCTGCGGAAGAATTGGGTGGCCCGGTTTGGGTTGTCAAAGCGCAGATCCATGCAGGCGGTCGCGGCAAAGGTGGTGGCGTAAAGGTCGTTAAATCGATCGATGAAGTCCGCCAGGAAGCTGAACGTATGTTGGGCATGACCTTGGTCACCCATCAGACTGGACCTGAAGGGAAAAAAGTCGGCCGGATCTATGTTGAAGATGGGTCGGACATTGCGTCAGAGCTTTACCTCTCTGCTCTTGTGGATCGCGCCAATTCCCGTGTCTCGTTTATCGCTTCCACCGAAGGCGGCATGGACATCGAAGAAGTCGCCGCAAGCACGCCGGAGAAAATCCTTACCTTTGACATCGATCCTGCGAGCGGCATTTCCGGCTTTCATGGTCGCAAGGTTGCCTACGCACTTGGTCTTTCAGGCGATACGGCGAAGCAGGCCGTCGCGCTAATCTCAAAGCTTTATGATGCCTTCGTTGGCGAAGACATGAGTCTCTTGGAAATTAATCCTCTGGTCGTAACCGGCTCGGGCGATGTGATCTGCCTTGATGCCAAGATGAACTTTGATGACAACGCGCTCTATCGTCACAAAGACCTGTTGGAACTGCGTGACCTTGATGAAGAAGACGCGCATGAGATTGAGGCGTCAAAGTATGACCTCAACTATGTAACGCTTGACGGCACGATCGGCTGCATGGTGAACGGTGCGGGTCTTGCCATGGCGACCATGGACATTATCAAGCTCTACGGATCAGAGCCTGCCAACTTCCTAGATGTGGGCGGTGGCGCGACGACGGAGAAAGTCACTGCAGCCTTCAAGATCATTCTGTCGGACCCGAATGTTGAAGGCATTCTGGTGAACATCTTTGGCGGCATTATGCGCTGCGACGTTGTTGCTGAAGGCGTTGTTGCTGCCGCTAAAGAGGTCAAGCTGGACGTGCCATTGGTTGTCCGTCTTGAAGGAACCAATGTGGAGCAGGGGAAAGAAATTATGGCCAAGTCCGGCCTGCCGATCATTTCCGCTTCTGATCTTGCCGACGCGGCAGACAAAATCGTTAAAGCCGTGAAGGAGGCCAAGTAATGGCTGTTCTCGTTGATGCAAACACCAAAGTAATCTGTCAGGGCTTTACCGGCAATCAGGGCACCTTCCACTCTGAAGGCGCTATCGCCTATGGAACAAAAATGGTTGGGGGTGTGAGCCCAGGCAAAGGCGGGTCTACGCATCTTGACCTTCCTGTGTTCAACACGGTTGCTGAGGCTGTCGACAAGACGGGCGCTACGGCGTCGGCGATTTATGTGCCGCCTCCATTTGCAGCGGATGCGATCCTTGAAGCCATCGACGCAGGCATTGAACTTGCCGTCTGCATCACAGAGGGCATCCCTGTCCTTGATATGGTGAAGGTGAAGCGGGCACTCAGCGGGTCGAAAACGCGCCTTGTCGGGCCCAATTGCCCAGGTGTTATCACGCCAGGTGCGTGCAAGATCGGCATTATGCCCGGTCATATTCACCAGTCTGGGTCTGTGGGTATTGTCTCACGCTCTGGTACGCTCACCTATGAAGCAGTTGCCCAGACAACGGCGACAGGCATGGGCCAGTCCACGTGTATTGGTATTGGCGGCGACCCGGTCAATGGGACGAACTTCATTGATTGTCTCGACATGTTCCTGGGCGATGAGCAGACCGAGTCCATCATTATGATTGGTGAGATCGGCGGGTCCGCGGAAGAGGAAGCGGCTGAGTTCCTCAAGGCGTCTAAAGTGAAGAAGCCTGTCGTTGGCTTCATCGCAGGTGTCACCGCACCTCCCGGACGGCGCATGGGTCATGCGGGCGCGATTATTGCCGGCGGTAAAGGTGGTGCGGAAGACAAGATGGAAGCGATGCGCTCAGCGGGCATCACCGTTTCGCCATCGCCGTCTGCTCTGGGAACGACTTTGGCGGATGTGCTTAAAGGTTAATCACCTCTTAACGCACGTCCGGCTCTTCACTTTTTCTGGCGTGAGACTTGTGTTTTTGTCTCGCGATTTTAAATGGCTAGTTAACGACCTGCGTGGCACACTCAGGAAATTAACCATACGACCTCGCGCGGAAATCTGCTTTCTGAGCACCCCGGCGAGGGTTTGAGAGGAGTGCGGGGAAGACCTGCACCAGCCATGATGAGCAAAAGCAGTTCAAACGAACAGCTTGAACGGACATCGTTCCTGTTTGGTACCAACGCCCCCTTTGTTGAAGAGCTTTACGCCCGTTTTCAAAACGACCCCCAATCTGTTGATGCGGAATGGCGGACTTTCTTCTCGTCACTCGGTGATGACACTGCCGATGTTTTGAGAGAAGCAGAGGGCGCGTCCTGGAAGCGCCAGGACTGGCCGATGCACGCTAATGGGGAGATGGTCAGTGCGCTGGACGGCAACTGGCCGGCGGCAGACGAAAAGGTCATTCGCACCAAACTGCAGGCACGTGAACCAGAGGCATCCGAGGAGAGTATTCGGGCCTCAACTCTCGATTCTGTCCGCGCGATCATGATGATCCGCGCCTATCGTATTCGTGGCCACCTTGATGCGGATCTCGATCCGTTGGCGCTGCGCGAAGAGAGCCATCATCCCGAGCTACAGCCTGAAAGCTATGGCTTTGGTCCAGAAGACCTCGATCGACCTATCTTCCTTGATTATGTGCTGGGGCTCGAAACTTCGACGATCCGCGAGATGTTGGAGATCCTGCGTCGGACCTATTGCGGGACTTTCGCGGTTGAATTTATGCATGTTTCGGACCCTGAAGAGAAAGCCTGGATCCAGGAACGTATCGAGGGTCGCGACAAGGAAATCAGTTTTACGCGGGAAGGGCGTCTGGCCATTCTCGACAAGCTCATCCACGCGGAAGGGTTCGAGAAGTTTCTTGCGGTGAAATATACCGGTACGAAACGCTTCGGCCTCGATGGCGCAGAAGCGACCATCCCGGCGCTTGAACAGATCATCAAGCGGGGCGGCGCTCTTGGTACCAAAGAGATTGTGGTGGGCATGCCTCACCGTGGTCGTTTGAATGTGTTGACGAATGTGATGGGCAAACCCTATCAGGCCATTTTTCATGAATTCTATGGTGGCTCTGCCAATCCTGAAGATGTGGATGGCTCAGGCGATGTGAAATACCACCTTGGAGCGTCGTCGGACCGCGAATTTGACGGCAACAAAGTGCATTTGTCGCTGACGGCCAATCCGTCCCACTTGGAAATTGTCGACCCTGTCGTGCTCGGTAAGGCCCGGGCGAAGCAAGATCAACTTCATGATCGGGAGCGCGGATCTGTTATCCCGCTGCTCCTTCATGGCGACGCTGCCTTTGCCGGCCAAGGTGTTGTCGCTGAGTGTCTCGGGCTTTCCGGCCTGAAAGGGCACCGGACAGGCGGGTCGATCCACTTCATTGTCAACAACCAGATTGGTTTTACAACTGCGCCGCACCATTCGCGATCTTCACCCTATCCGTCTGACATGGCGAAAATGGTGGGTGCGCCGATCTTTCATGTGAATGGCGATGATCCGGAAGCTGTGGTTCACGCGGCGAAGGTCGCTGTTGAGTTCCGCCAGAAATTCGGCAAGCCGGTGGTGATCGATATGTTCTGCTATCGCCGCTTTGGTCACAATGAGGGTGATGATCCGTCTTTGACGCAGCCGCTGATGTACAAAAAGATCGGCAATCAATCCACAACGCTTGAAATTTATGCGAAGCGCCTGGTGGATGAAGGCCTTGTCACACAAGCTGATGTTGATGAACGGATTTCAGGCTTCCGTGCGCAGCTTGATGGTGATCTCGCCGCCGCAAAAGGCTTCCGCCCCAACAAAGCTGATTGGCTTGACGGCAAATGGTCGGGCTTTGCCCAAGCGCAGGGTGATGCGCGGCGTGGGGAAACAGCGGTCCCGCATGAAACCCTTGTTGAGATCGGCGAGAAGATCACAACGATCCCTGATGAATTCAATGCCCACAAGACGCTGCAGCGCTTGCTGAAAAATCGTCGGAAGATGATCGAAACCGAAGCTGGTATTGACTGGGGAATGGCCGAACATTTGGCCTACGGATCCTTGCTGCATGAAGGCACAGGCGTTCGCTTGGTGGGTCAAGATTCTGAGCGCGGGACTTTTGTTCAGCGTCACTCCGTGTTGAATGACCAGGTGAACGAAGATCGTTTCATTCCGCTCAACTCCGTTGCTACGGGTGATGCAGAGTTTGAAGTGATCAACTCCATGCTGTCGGAAAATGCGGTGCTTGGTTTTGAGTATGGATACAGTCTTGCTGAACCCAATTCCCTCGTCCTTTGGGAAGCTCAGTTTGGCGACTTTGCCAATGGCGCGCAGGTCGTGATTGACCAGTTCATTTCCAGTGGTGAGCGTAAATGGTTGCGCATGTGTGGCCTTGTGATGCTGTTGCCGCATGGATATGAGGGGCAGGGCCCAGAGCACTCATCAGCACGGTTGGAGCGCTACCTGCAGCTTTGCGCAGAAGACAATATGCAAGTGGTGAATTGCTCAACGCCTGCGAACTATTTTCATGTTCTGCGTCGCCAGATGCACCGGAACTTCCGTAAGCCGCTGATCATTATGACGCCGAAGTCTCTTCTGCGACATAAGCGGGCAGTTTCAACGTTGAAAGAGCTTGGACCTGATAGTTCATTCCACCGGTTGCTATGGGATGACGCGGAGCTTCTGCCTGATCAGAAGATCAAGCTGGTGGACGACAAGAAGATCCGTCGTGTCGTGATGTGTACCGGCAAGATTTATTACGATCTTTACGAGAAACGCGAAGAGCATGGCATTGACGATGTGTACATCTTGCGTGTCGAACAGCTTTATCCGTTCCCAGCGCGGGCGCTGATCAAGGAGCTGGGTCGTTTCGAGAACGCAGAATTTGTTTGGTGCCAGGAAGAGCCGAAGAATATGGGTGCCTGGTTCTTCGTCGAACCGAATATTGAGTGGGTCTTGTCGCATGTTGGTGCGCGCAAGCGCCGGGCAACCTATGCCGGTCGCCCTGCGGCCGCCTCGCCTGCAACAGGCCTCATGAGTAAACATCTTCAAGAACTGAACCAGCTTCTTTCTGAAGCATTGATCGTCGACTGACTGATAGAAAACGGCAGGAAATTATGAGCACTGAAATTCGCGTCCCTACGCTCGGTGAATCCGTCACAGAGGCAGAGGTGATCCAATGGTTCAAACAGGCTGGCGACGCAGTCGCTGTCGACGAGCCGCTGGTGGAGCTTGAAACAGACAAGGTGACGATTGAGCTTCCGTCTCCTGCGGCAGGCGTTCTGGCGGAAATCACCGTTGAAACCGGTGAGACTGTCGAAGTGGACGCGCTTCTCGGCATGATTGGCGACGGCGATGGTGCTGTTGTCAAAGCAAAACCAGCAGCTGCGAAAGAAGAAGTTAAAGCGGAGCCAGCGCCAAAAGCAGAGCCGGAACCGGCGCCAGCACCTGCTGCGGCATCAGATGGCGGTAGCGAGGCCTTGTCCCCAGCTGTGAAAAAGCTGATTGATGAGAACGGCCTTGATCCCTCTACGATTTCGGGCAGCGGCAAAGACGGTCGCATCGTCAAAGGTGATGTGCTGGCGGTGCTTGAGGCAAAAGGTGCCGCGGCTCCGGCAGCTGCACCAGCTGCCCCGATCGCAGTCCCCGCTGCAGCGAAACCTGCCAACGCTCCGGCTGCTGATCAGGGTGCCCGGGAAGAGCGCGTGCGCATGACCCGTCTTCGCAAGACGATTGCGACGCGCCTTAAAGAGGCGCAGAACACAGCGGCCATGCTGACAACGTTCAACGAAGTTGACCTTGGCGCGGTGATGGCGGCGCGCTCCCAGTACAAAGAACTGTTTGAGAAAAAACACGGCGTGCGTTTGGGTTTCATGAGCTTCTTCGTCAAAGCCTGTATTACAGCGCTCAAAGACATCCCGGCAGTGAATGCTGAGATTGATGGCGACGAGCTGGTCTACAAGAATTTCTACAATATTGGTGTCGCGGTCGGGACCGACAAAGGTCTTGTTGTGCCTGTGGTGAAGGATGCCCAGGACCTGTCGCTCGCTGGTATTGAGAAGGCGATCAACGCATATGGTCAGGCAGCCCGTGACGGGAACCTCAAGATTGACGATTTGCAGGGTGGAACGTTCACTATTTCCAATGGCGGTGTCTACGGTTCGCTCATGTCGACCCCGATCTTGAACGCGCCGCAGTCCGGCATTCTGGGCATGCACAAAATTCAGGAACGTCCGATGGTTGTGAATGGAGAGATCCAGGTGCGTCCTATGATGTATCTGGCTCTGTCCTATGATCACCGGATTGTCGACGGCAAGGAAGCTGTGACCTTCCTGGTGCGGGTTAAAGAATGTCTGGAAGACCCACAGCGTCTGCTTCTTGATCTCTAAAAATCTGGTGGCGGGTCTTTCTGGACGAGAAGCCTGCCCAATGCTGCTTAATGCGAAGGTAGGGTTCTCCCATGTCCGACACGTTCGATCTTATTGTTATCGGTGCAGGCCCTGGCGGCTATGAATGTGCGATCCGCGCGTCTCAATTGGGGATGAGCGTTGCGTGCGTTGAAAAACGTGATGCGCTTGGTGGCACCTGCCTCAATGTCGGATGTATTCCCTCAAAAGCTTTGCTTCATGCGTCTGAGCTTTTTGCGGAGACCGACCATTTTGAGAAGATGGGCATCAAAGTCGGTAAGCCGAAGCTCGACCTTGGCGCCATGCAGAATTTCAAACAGCAGGCGATCGATGGGAATACGCAAGGCATCGAATTCCTGTTCAAGAAAAACAAGATTGAATGGGTAAAGGGCACGGGAACCCTCAAAGGCGCAGGCGAAGTTGAAGTTGCGCTCACCGAAGGCGGAACGCGGACGCTGAAGGCGTCAGACATCGTCCTGGCGACAGGGTCAGATGTTGCGCACCTGCCTGGAATTGATGTTGATGAAAAACAGATTGTCTCCTCAACGGGGGCTCTTGAACTTGAGAAAGTTCCCGGCAAGCTGGTTGTTGTGGGCGGCGGCGTGATTGGTCTTGAGCTTGGGTCTGTCTGGAATCGTCTCGGTTCCGAGGTCACCGTTGTTGAATTCCTACCTGCAATTCTGCCGGGCATGGATGGAGAGGTAGCGAAAACTTTCCAGCGGATTCTGAAGAAGCAGAAATTTGCCTTAAAGCTTGGCTCCAAAGTGACCGGTGTTGAGAAGAGCGGGAAGGGTCTCAAAGTGTCTATCGAGCCTGCCAAAGGTGGCGACGCGGAAGTATTGGATGCGGACGTGGTTCTGGTCTGTATCGGTCGGGTCGCTTACACGGAAGGTCTGGGGCTCGACAAAGCTGGTGTGGAGGTTGATGAGCGCGGCCGCATCAAAGTGGATGCACATCTTAAAACCAATGTGGATGGGGTTCACGCGATCGGCGATGCGATAATCGGACCCATGCTTGCTCATAAGGCAATGGAAGAAGGCGTGGTCCTGGCTGAGAGACTGGCCGGCCAATCGCCTCATATGAATTACGACGTCATTCCCGGTGTTGTGTACACGCAGCCAGAAGTGGCCTCTGTCGGCAAGACCGAAGAAGAATTGAAAGAAGCCGGTATCGAGTATCGCGCTGGCAAATTCCCCTTCACCGCAAACGGTCGTGCGAAAGCAAACCAGCAGACTGATGGCTTTGTGAAAATCCTGGCGGACAAAAAGACCGACAAGGTTCTGGGTGTTCACATCATCGGCACGCAGGCTGGTGAGATGATCCATGAGGCTGTGACAGTGATGGAGTTCGGCGGCGCTGCGGAAGATATTGCGCGCACCTGCCACGCGCACCCGACCTTGTCTGAGGCTGTCAAAGAGGCGGCGCTTGCTGTGGATGGCCGCCCGCTTCATATGTAGCGATTGTTAGCCAGGGCCGACCTTGCGGTGCCTTACGAACTCGGCACCGGCCATGATCCCCAATGGCAAGAGTGCCAAGAAGCTCAGATGGTACCAGACTGGTAGCAGATCCCAGTAGCTCGCCTGAACGGCGGTGCCGACTGTAAGTTGCAGCAGGCTCAAGACAGCGGCGTGGCGTCGGTGGTGGGTATCCGCGATCAAGGCGTTCACGCCTCCTGCGATCAGTGAGTAGACCAGCGTCAGCGCCAGCATGGATATGTTGATGGTGATGAAGGGTGATGTTCCGTCTTCATTGAAGAATGACGGGAAACTTAAGAATACCAGTGTGTTTATTGAGATGCAGATGATGGACCAGGCAACAAACCCCCCTATTGTCGGACCTACGATTTTCCAGTTTTGTTTCACTTTTGCCCTCATTTAGCTGTTAATCTAGTCGTTGTCTAAATATAACTAGACATTGTCTAGATAGGTCAAATCACAAAAATGAGAGGGCGGGATGAGAAAGAGCGGTTGCTTTGAATGAAACGAAGAATAGCCAGTATCATCATGGAGATCTGAGGCGTGCTTTGTTGGACGCTGCGGCTCTGTTGGTTGAGAGAGATGGGCTGGGTACTCTCTCCCTTCGCGAGGTTGCACGCGAGGCAAAGGTGAGCCACGGCGCGCCGCGTCATCACTTTGGGTCAAAAGCCGGATTGCTGACAGCACTTGCGACCGACGCCTTTGAGGCGATGCAAGCGGCGATTGTTGAAGAGGCTGGCAAGCAGAAGGACCGGAGCCCGAAATCTTTCTTTGAAGCCGTCGGACTGGGCTATGTGCGATATGCCGTGAACCACCCTGGTATGTATTCACTGCTGTTTAGACGTGATCTCGTTGATCCGACGGAAGAAGGCTACAAGCAATCCAGTGATGCTGCTTGGGGCATGTTGAATGAGACGGTAATGGCGCTCTCCGAAGTGGGGTTTATCGACAAAAAAGAGACCCCAATGATTGCCGCCCTGTCGTGGAGTGTCGCGCACGGACTTTCGTTGCTGACCACGGAAGGGCGTTTGGCGGACCGTTTTCCGAAGCTGGCGGATGAAGCTTTTGCGCGACGTGTCGTCAAAATGTATGTCAGCCGAATAGTGCAGGCGAATTAGAGATCAGTTTTTTGGGCCGGATGGGCTTTGTCGTAAACCTCTCTCAGCCGGTCTGTATCGACCTCTGTATAGACCTGTGTCGATGACAGGCTCGCATGGCCGAGCAGTTCCTGGATGGATCGCAGATCACCTCCCGCACTTAGCAGGTGCGTCGCAAAAGAATGGCGGAGCGCATGCGGTGTTGCTGTGTCGGGAAGCCCCAAGCGCGCCCGCAGGGTCGCCATTAGTTTTTGTACTTCCCGTGGATTGAGCCTTTTGCCCCGGACGCCGACAAAAAGTGGGTCGCCCCCATCAAGTGGATGCGGGCAGAGGGCACGGTACTGATCGACGGCATCGCTTGCTGCGGGCAGCACGGGAACGATGCGTTCCTTGTTGCCCTTGCCGATGATGCGCAGTGTCTCTCCTAAGGGGGCATCATGTTGGTTGAGTGACAGGGCCTCGGCAATCCGCAGCCCACAGGCATATAGCAGTGTGATGATGCTTGTGTCGCGGGCGGCGACCCAGGGCTCTGCCGAAATGGTCTTGGCGTCTTCCAACAGATTGAGCACTCCTGCCTCAGACACGGGCTTGGGGATGTTGTGGGGGATTTTTGGGGTCTTCAGGCGTTTGAGCGCATGGTTTGTCGCCAGACTCTCGCGTTCCAGATGTCCATAAAAACCGCGCAGGGTGGAGAGGGTTCTGGCAATGCTTTTGGCGCTTAAGCCTTCTCGGCGGCGATGAGCGAGGAAGGCGCGGAAGTCGCTGACAGAGAGGTTGGCTAAGTCCTCAAGGGTGGCATCACCCTCCAGGTGATCGAACAGGAACTCGAAGAAGCGCATGAGATCACGCGCGTAGTTCTCTATGGTTTTGGGGCTTGCCCGTTTCTCGCTGGTGAGGAAGGTCAGGTAGCTGGAAACGGCTTTGGTTGCGGAAGCAGCGCCTGCGATGGTTGCGGCAACTTCTTCTAGCGGGCCGTTCAGGCGGCCAGCTATTGGTCTCTCTAAACGTTTTGAGGCAGGTCCAACCATAAGCGCACCGCGCGTTCAACGACGCGGCCCATAAACTCAAGCAGGTCTGCTGCCTGTGTTGGGTGAAATTGTTCCGGATGGGCTGACCCCAACGCCAGAATTCCAGGTGGGGTGGATTTTGAGAAGGTGAGGCGCACCAAAGCTTCTGATCTGACGTGAGGTGCAGACCCGCCATAGAGGCCCGGGTTTGAATTGATCTCCGCGCTCAAGCGGTAAGGTTCGCCTGATCCAATCAGTGCATCAACACCGTTTGCTTCGAGAATGCGCAAACCTCTGACGCCAAGTCCCGGCACATCTGCTTTGCTTTCAACCGCAAGGGCGACCGTGTCGAGGTCGAGCGCTGCTGCGAGGCCAGAAGGTTCCGTAATAAAGGCAATGAGTTCCTCAAAGCTTTTGGAATCCATGAGTTTCAGGACAGCAATCAAAACACGGTCGCGGGTAAGCGCGTTGATGGAGGCCGCGTCGATGAGTTCTGCCTGGATGTCGCGGAGTTGTCCCACCTGGTGTTGAAGGCGCCCGATCATGACCGATTGAAGGTCGAGCACATTGTTGCCCGAGGCGTTCTTGGGCGCGCTCATCGATGCAATCAAGTCATCATCGTCCAAAATGAAATCTGGATTTGCCAGCAGATATTGTTTCACCGCCTCGGCGGTGAGTGACCCATCGACAGGTTGCGATGCATCATGTTGTTGGCTTGGATCTATTGGACGCGACATGCTTTGAAGGTTCCTGATTACCGTTAGCCTGAAATCTTTTGGCCGGTTTTTTCCCAGTCTGCGAGGAATGCCGCGAGACCTTTGTCTGTTAGTGGGTGCGCCACGAGTGTGCGAAGTACAGATGGGGGGACCGTCACGACATCTGCACCAATTAGAGCCGCGTCTTTTACATGGTTTGGATTGCGGATTGAAGCCACCAGGATTTCGGTGTCGAGATCGTCGTAATTATCGTAGATCGCACGAATGTCCTCAATCAACTCCATGCCATCAATGTGAATGTCGTCCAGACGCCCGACAAAGGGGGAGACATAGGTTGCCCCTGCTTTGGCGGCGAGCAAGGCCTGGGTTGCTGAGAAGCAGAGCGTGACATTTGTCTTGATGCCCTCGGCGGTCAGTGCGCGACAGGCTTTCAGCCCTTCCCAAATGAGTGGAAGCTTGACGACAACATTGTCAGCCAGTTTTGCAACTGTCTTGCCTTCCTTGATCATGCCATCTGCATCGAGCGCTGTTACTTCCGCGCTGACCGGGCCGTCGATGGTTCCGCAGATCTCTTTTACAACTTCAAAAAAGTCGCGGCCTGTTTTAGCGACAAGTGATGGGTTGGTCGTAACGCCATCGAGCAAGCCTGAATCACTCAGGTCGCGAATCTCATCAATGTCTGCTGTGTCGATAAAAAACTTCATGTCGTGCTATGGCCTCTGGTCGCGCTGCCCAAGTGTCGGACTTCATTGTTATGTGGGGCGCATTGTCCATCGCCTTGGCGAATTTGCCAAGGAGAGAAAGAGAGTTACTGCGCGCACCCTTGTTGAAGGGTTAAGGTTGATACATGCCGAGCGAATTTTCAGACAGCGATCTTTTTAAGGATGAAGCGCCCCAGAAGCAGCGGGTTGTCTCCGTGCTATTGCCGCTCGGCATTCCCGGACCTTATGACTATGCGGTGCCTGACACGCTTAAAGTTGGTGCAGGTGATTATGTGACTGTGCCTTTGGGGCCACGTGAAATTCTGGGTGTCGTTTGGGGAGAGGGCAGTGGCGAGGTCGGTCACAATCGATTGAAATCAATTATCGACAAACTTGATGCACCGCCCATGACCCATGCGCTTCGTCAGTTTGTTGATTGGATTGCGGTCTACACCTTGTCCCTGCCTGGTGCCGTGTTGCGGTTGGCGGTTCGGGTGCCAGGCGCCTTGGAGCCTGCCGGTGTGCGCACGGTTTATCGTCTGGGTGGGCCGCCGCCTGGGCGCATGACGCCCGGCCGGGAAAAAGTTCTTGAGCTGGCTAAGGATGGTTTTGCGCGGACACCGCGCGAACTTGCGGATGAGGCGGGTGTTTCTACGGCCGTGGTGCGTGGTCTCATCGATGCAGGCACCTTTGAAGCGTTGGAACTGCCTGCGGATGCCCCCTTTGAGGCCCCTGACCTGGAACGCGCAGGTGCGGATCTTTCTGAGGATCAGCAATTTTCGGCAGATCAGCTAACGGCGCGTATTGAGCAGGGTGGTTTTTCCGCCCAGCTATTGGATGGCGTCACCGGGTCTGGCAAGACTGAGGTTTATTTCGAAGCTGTTGCGGCGGCTTTGGCCAAAGGGCGACAGGCTTTGATCCTGCTGCCGGAAATTGCGCTGACGGGACAGTTTTTGCAGCGGTTTGAGGCGCGGTTCGGCTGTCGCCCGGCGGAATGGCATTCAGATCTTTCCACCAAAGAGCGAAAGCGCGTCTGGCGTGCGGTTGCTGATGGAACAGCAAAAGCGGTGGTGGGCGCGCGCTCTGCGCTTTTCCTTCCTTATCCGGATCTCGGTCTCATCGTCGTGGACGAGGAACATGAGAGCGCCTTCAAGCAGGAAGACGGTGTTTCCTATAATGCGCGGGATATGAGTGTCGTTCGGGGCTCGCTTGGCGGGTTTCCGGTCGTGCTGGCGTCTGCCACACCGTCGCTTGAAACCATGGCCAATGTCTGGTCGGGCAAATATGAACATCTGGTCCTGCCCGAACGACATGGGCCTGCTGTGATGCCCGCAGTTGGCGCTATCGATATGCGCGCCCATCCGCCTGAAAAGGGCGAGTGGATTTCGCCTCCCCTTGTGAGAGAGATAGCGGAGGCGCTGGAAAAGGGTGAGCAATCGATGCTCTTCCTCAACCGCCGGGGATATGCGCCGCTCACGCTCTGCCGGACCTGCGGGCACCGGATTGGCTGTCCGGAGTGCGATTCATGGCTGGTGGAGCACCGGTTTCGAAAGGAACTGACCTGTCACCATTGCGGATACTCGGCACCGGTGCCGCGGGCCTGCCCGTCATGTGGTGATGAGGATGCGCTGATTGCCTGTGGTCCTGGGGTGGAGAGAATCGCTGAGGAAGTGGTGCAGAAATTCCCTCAGGCCCGATTGGCGCTGTTGTCATCAGACAGTTTGCGCGGTCCAGCGGCGCATGCGGAAGCGATCCGGCAGATCACTGATCACGAAGTTGATGTGATTGTCGGCACCCAGATCGTCGCGAAGGGCCATAATTTCCCGCTTTTGACCGTCGTTGGTGTTGTGGATGCGGATTTGGGACTGGAAAACGGGGATCTACGCGCGGGCGAGCGCACCTTCCAGCTCCTGCATCAGGTGGCGGGGCGAGCGGGCAGGGCAGACCGGCCAGGGCGTGTTTATCTGCAGACCTATATGCCAGAGCATCCGGTCATGCAGGCACTTATTGAAGGAGAGCGGGATCGCTTTCTGGAGCGGGAGGCATCCATGCGGGAGCGGACCGGCTATCCGCCTTACGGGCGTTTGGTGGGGATTGTGGTTTCCGGCCCGAACCCGCAACAGGTGCACGCAGTGTCCAGAGAATTGGCCAGATCACACGGGCCGCAAGAGGGAATCAGTGTCTTTGGACCAGCGCCAGCACCTCTGGCACTACTGAGAGGCCGACACCGGGTGCGATTCCTCGTAAAAAGCACCAGAAACGTGCCCATTCAGGACTATGTAGCCGAATGGCTTTCCCGCGTGAAAGTGCCCAATGCAGTGCGGGTCTCTGTGGATGTGGATCCCTATTCATTCCTTTGAATGATTGGTTCCGGCGGACTCGCGGGCAATGGTCCGTTTGCGCATGAAGTGCGACAAAAATGACGTCGAATTGCCGCACCTGCGCGATTTTCTGGCGCTATTTCTTGGTGGGGCATTGCGCCTGCTATGCCTGCGTGTTAACACACGCCCGGTTTCGGGGCTGGTCAGTTTTCTGGTCTATTTCCCATTGCCATAACATCAATGTTTTCAGGAAGTTACCTGTTCGTCCTGGCCCAACCGGGAATCTCGGGTAACCCTCCAAAACCAAGCGTTGCGAGCACACACGTGTCAGCTGATAAACCCCTCGCTTCCGGCGTCGCCGGTCGCTATGCAACAGCTCTCTTTGAGCTGGCAGACCAGGCAGGCGCCCTTGATACGGTCGCTGCAGACCTTCAGGGTCTGAGCGGTCTGATCGATACGTCTGTTGACCTGAAGCGGCTTATGAGAAGCCCCGTCTTCTCCACCGACGAGCAGGCCGCCGCCATGTCAGCGATTCTGACAAAGGCTGGCGTTCAGACATTGACCCAGAATTTTATCGGCGTGGTGATTGCCAACCGCCGAATTTTTGCCCTTCAGGACATGATCCGCAGTTTTGGCCAGCTTCTGGCTCAGTCGCGCGGTGAAATTTCTGCTGATGTTACCAGCGCTCACCCGCTGGGCGATCCGCAGGTTGCGGCGCTGAAAGAAGCGCTCAATGCCGCGATGGGTCGTGACGTACAAATCGAAACACGGGTGGACAAGGAGCTGCTAGGCGGTCTCGTTGTCAAAGTGGGAAGTCGCATGATTGACTCCTCACTCCGCACCAAACTCAATAACCTCAAATTTGCGATGAAAGAGGCTGGCTGATGGACATTCAGGCCGCGGAAATTTCTGCAATCCTTAAGGAACAGATCAAAGGTTTCGGTGACGAAGCCGAGGTCTCGGAAATCGGACAGGTTCTGTCCGTTGGTGACGGTATCGCCCGTATTTACGGTCTCGATAACGTGCAGGCCGGTGAGATGGTCGAATTCCCAGGTGGAATTCGGGGCATGGCACTGAACCTGGAAAGCGACAATGTCGGCGCCGTGATTTTCGGTTCTGACCGTGACATTAAAGAAGGCGACACCGTTAAGCGGACCGGCGCCATCGTGGATGTGCCGGTTGGCAAGGGTCTCTTGGGTCGTGTGGTTGATCCGCTCGGCAATCCAATCGACGGTAAGGGTCCTATTGAGGCGACAGAGCGTCGTCGTGTGGACGTGAAGGCGCCAGGCATTATCCCGCGTAAATCTGTGCATGAGCCCATGCAGACGGGCCTGAAAGCGATTGACGCTTTGATCCCGATTGGTCGTGGCCAGCGTGAGCTGATCATTGGTGACCGTCAGACCGGTAAAACGGCTGTGGCGATTGACGCCATGCTCAACCAGAAGCCTTTGAACCAGGGCGATGATGAGAGCAAGAAGCTCTATTGCGTATATATCGCGGTTGGCCAGAAGCGCTCAACGGTTGCGCAGATCGTAAAGACGCTGGAAGAAAACGGCGCTCTTGAATATTCCGTGGTTGTTGCGGCGACGGCGTCTGAGCCTGCTCCGCTTCAGTTCCTGGCACCGTTTGCGGGTTGTGCGATCGGCGAATATTTCCGTGACAATGGCATGCATGCTCTGGCGGTTTATGATGACCTTTCCAAGCAGGCTGTTGCTTATCGTCAGATGTCTCTTCTTCTTCGTCGTCCTCCTGGGCGTGAAGCTTATCCTGGGGACGTTTTCTATCTTCACTCACGTCTGCTCGAACGGGCTGCGAAGCTCAACGAAGACAATGGCTCTGGCTCATTGACGGCGCTGCCGATCATTGAAACCCAGGCGAACGACGTGTCTGCCTACATCCCGACCAACGTGATTTCGATCACCGACGGTCAGATCTTCCTGGAAACAGACCTCTTCTATCAGGGCATTCGTCCTGCGGTGAATGTGGGTCTGTCGGTGAGCCGGGTTGGTTCATCTGCTCAGGTAAAAGCGATGAAGCAGGTTGCCGGTAAGATTAAGGGTGAGCTGGCGCAGTACCGCGAAATGGCGGCGTTTGCGCAGTTTGGTTCTGACCTTGATGTGACCACGCAGCGTCTTCTTAATCGTGGTGAGCGTCTGACCGAGCTTCTGAAGCAGGGTCAGTTCTCGCCTCTCAAGATTGAAGAGCAGGTTGTTGTGATCTACGCCGGTGTGAACGGCTATCTTGATGGCATCCCAACAACGGATGTTGGCCGTTACGAAGAAGAGCTACTTCGCACGGTGCGCGATAAGAACGCTGATCTTCTCGACACGATCCGTCAGGAGCTTGCGCTCTCTGATGCGACGGAAGCGAGCCTCAAAGAGGTTGTCGAGAGTTTCACTAAGGCGTTTGCTTGAGCCTTCTTCTGACCAAACAGGACTGATGGCATATGGCCAGCCTTAAGGAACTAAGAAACCGGATCTCCAGCGTGAAGAACACGCAGAAGATCACGCGTGCCATGCAGATGGTTGCGGCGGCAAAACTACGCCGGGCGCAGGAAGCTGCTGAAGCGGCTCGTCCTTACGCTGCTCGCATGAGCGGCGTGTTGGCGAACCTCTCTGCGGGCATGGAAGGTCGTGATGGTGCCCCTGAATTGATGGTGGGCACAGGCAAAGATGATACGCATCTTCTGATTGTTGCGACGTCTGAGCGTGGCCTATGCGGTGGGTTCAATTCTTCCATCGTGCGCCTGGCACGCGAAGAAATTATTCGCCTTCAAGGTCAGGGCAAAACGGTCAAGATTTTGCCTGTTGGCAAAAAGGGCCGCGACCAACTGAAGCGTCTTTACAGTGACCTCTTCGTTGATTTTGTTGATCTATCTGAAGTGAAGCAGGTTGCCTTCTCCAATGCTGATGGAATTGCTTCCCAAGTTCTCTCGCTCTTTGAGGCGGGTGAATTTGATGTCTGTACGCTTTTCTACTCTGAGTTTGAGAGCGTTGTGACGCAGATCCCTACAGCCTTGCAGCTGATTCCAGCGCGGATTGAAGCTGTCGAGGGCGCAGAAGACGAAAGTGTCGATCTGGGTGGTGCGGCTTACGAGTACGAACCAGAAGAAACAGACATTCTGAAAGAATTGCTGCCGCGGAATATTGCGGTGCAGATCTTCCGGGGTCTTCTAGAGAATTCTGCGTCTGAGCAAGGCGCGCGTATGTCTGCGATGGACAATGCGACACGGAATGCGGGTGAGATGATCGACAAGCTGACGATCACCTATAACCGCTCCCGCCAGGCTCAGATTACGAAAGAATTGATTGAGATTATTTCGGGCGCTGAAGCGCTCTAAGATATTTTGTTGGACGCTAGCCTCTTGTTGAGGCTGCAACCGATCCGAGGAAAGACATATGACCAACGCTGTCGGACGAGTTACCCAAGTTATTGGCGCCGTCGTGGACGTCGAATTCGACGAAAATCTGCCTGGCATTTTGAATGCGCTTGAAACGAAGAATGGCGACACACGCCTTGTTCTGGAAGTGGCGCAGCATCTGGGTCAGAACACTGTTCGGACCATTGCGATGGACGCGACTGAAGGTCTGGTTCGCGGTCAGGAAGTGACTGACACGGGTGCATCCATTCAGGTGCCGGTTGGCGATGAAACACTTGGCCGCATCATGAACGTGATTGGTGAGCCGGTTGATGAACAAGGCCCGGTTGTCACAGCAGCTAAGCGCGGTATTCACCAGGACGCTCCAGAGTTTGTTGAGCAGTCAACTGAAGCTGAGATGCTGGTTACCGGTATTAAGGTTGTGGATCTTCTCGCGCCTTATGCGAAGGGCGGTAAGATTGGCCTCTTCGGTGGTGCGGGTGTTGGTAAGACCGTTCTTATTCAGGAACTCATCAACAATATCGCGAAGGCGCATGGTGGTTACTCTGTGTTCGCGGGTGTTGGTGAGCGGACCCGTGAAGGGAATGACCTTTACTACGAAATGATCGAATCTGGTGTGAACCAAGAGGGCGGTGGCGAAGGCTCCAAATGTGCTCTCGTGTTTGGTCAGATGAATGAGCCTCCCGGAGCCCGTGCTCGTGTTGCTCTGACGGGTCTTACTGTTGCTGAGCACTTCCGTGATGAAGGCCAGGACGTGTTGTTCTTCGTGGATAATATCTTCCGCTTTACGCAGGCTGGTTCGGAAGTGTCCGCGCTCTTGGGTCGTATCCCATCAGCTGTGGGTTATCAGCCAACGCTTGCAACTGATATGGGTCAGCTGCAGGAGCGTATTACGACGACAACCAAAGGTTCGGTTACATCAGTGCAAGCCATTTACGTGCCTGCTGATGACTTGACTGACCCAGCACCTGCCGCTTCGTTTGCTCACTTGGATGCGACGACCGTGTTGAACCGTGCGATTTCGGAAAAGGGTATCTACCCTGCTGTGGATCCGCTTGACTCAACCAGCCGTATCCTTGAGCCACGGGTTGTTGGTGATGAGCATTACCAGACGGCTCGTCAGGTTCAGGAAATCCTGCAGAAGTACAAGTCGCTTCAGGACATCATCGCCATTCTCGGCATGGATGAGCTGTCGGAAGAAGATAAGCTTGTCGTGTCTCGTGCGCGTAAGATTGAGCGTTTCCTCAGCCAGCCGTTCTTCGTGGCTGAAGCCTTTACCGGTACATCCGGTGTGCTTGTTGACGTGAAAGACACGATTAAAGGCTTTAAGGGCCTCTGCGATGGTGACTATGATCATCTTCCAGAAGCAGCCTTCTACATGGTTGGCACAATCGAAGATGCAATGAAGAAAGCGGAAACGCTTGCTGCGGAAGCTGCATAACTTCAGAGCTTGAACAGAGGTTTGCCTCATGGCTGAAAAGCTGAAATTTGATCTCGTAGCGCCTGAGCGTCTTTTGATGTCGACGGAAGCAGAGATGGTCATTGTGCCAGGTGCTGAAGGTGACTTCGGTGTGCTGGCGGGCCATGCGCCTGTTATGTCGACACTGCGTGTTGGTGTGCTTGATGTTAGCGGGACCGATGGCAATGACATGCGTATTTTCGTGCGCGGTGGTTTTGCCGAAGTGACACCTGCTGGCCTCACGGTTTTGGCGGAGGAAGCAGTTCCGTTGTCGGAACTTGATGCGGCGGCACTTGATCAGCGGATCAAAGACGCCAGTGAAGATGTTCAGGATGCGTCTACGGATGAAGCTAAATCCAAGGCGCAGGCCCATTTGGACCAGCTTCAGGAGCTCCGCGCCGCGGTCTGATTGACGCAAAAACCCTAGTGTTTTAGGCGGTACTCTTCGGGTGCCGCCTTTTTCATGAGGTTGAGGCCTGCTGACCTGTCGCATTCGCGCTTTTGACAGATCAGTCTATAATGGCCGCTAAGGCCTGCGTGAGCCTGTGAGTGATGGGATGTAGCATGAACGATCATTGGACGTTAGACGATATCGAGTGGGCGCAGTTTGACGCCGCGAAGGTAGATGAGGATTTGCTCGCCGCGATCAAAGCTGCAGCGCTGGTCGAGGCAAATGCAGGCGACTATGTGCTCTATCTCCTAAATGTCTTTTCCGACCGTCCAGACGTATGTGCGTCTATCGAGCAATGGGGACGTGAAGAAGAACAACATGGTGCGGCTTTGGCGCGCTGGGCAGAGCATGCCGATCCGACGTTTTCGTTTGAACGCTCCTTGGAACGGTTTAAGGAGATTTACCGTATTCCTGTAGGTGCGGAAGAAAGTGTCCGAGGGTCGCGTGTTGGTGAAATGATCGCTCGGTGTGTTGTGGAAAGCGGCACGTCTTCGTTCTATACCGCGATCAAGGAAGCAACTGAAGAACCGGTCTTGCAAGATATTGCCCGGCGCATCGCGGCAGATGAATTTCGGCACTACAAGCTTTTCTATGACACATTGCAGAAGCTGGACGAGACCCCAACGCTCTGGGAGCGTGCAAAGGTTGCTCTGCTCCGTGTCAATGAAGCCGATGATGATGAACTCGCGTCTGCCTATTATGCGGCGAATACGTCAAAGGGAGACGGGGTCGTTTATGACCGAAAGAAATTTGCTGCGGCGTACGAAGCTCGCGCCCTTGGTCTCTATAAGCGTCACCACACCAATCGAGCAATCTCAATGATTGCAAAGGCTGTGGGTATTGCACCGCATGGTCGCTTTATGCGGATGCTGGAACCAATTGTGTGGAAAGTCTGGCAGCGACGGACCCGTAAAGCCCAGGCGGTTGCGGCCTAAGCGTCTGCGAGGTTTTGGACGGTATCGCGGAATTCTGCGACCACCTGGGCATAGACGTCCCGCTTGAAGGGGACGATCAGAGCGGCAAGTTCGTCAATGTCTGCCCATCTCCAGGCAGCGAATTCCTGGTGATCATCGGCGGCAATATCGATATCGCTATCGTCACCTGTAAAGCGCAGCAGAAACCAGCGTTGTGTTTGCCCGCGATACTTTCCCTTGAGCGCCTTGCCGATAATCTCTTTGGGCAGATCGTAATTGTACCAATGCTCAGATTCCTGAACGATCTCTGCCTTGTCGGTTCCGGCCTCTTCCGCGAGTTCGCGCAATGCTGCTGTCGCTGGCTCCTCACCCTTGTCAATGCCGCCCTGGGGCATCTGCCAGGCGGTGTCATGGCTGTCGTCGGAATATCCGATCCGGTCACCGATCCAGACCTTTCCTTCCGAATTGATGAGCATGATGCCGACACAGCGGCGATAAGGCAGTTCGGTTGATTTATCGGACATGGACTTCTCAGAAACGTAGGTGTGCTAGCCGTCTATGGCTGTTGCGCTCACGGGTATCAGAACAATGTCGTCTTGCCCAAGGTTTTCTGTCCATTTCTGGATGCGTTCAATGGTCACTGGGAAAGCAGTGCCGAGACCCACGACAACACCGTTCTGACTTGCCTGCTGTTGAAGAGCAACGAGAGCTGCGTCAATGGCGCGTGGCGTGCGGGTGGGGTCCACAGAGCGGTTGCCTTTGGTCCAGGGCAGGCCCAGCTCTTGCGCAAGTTCTGGCGCTGTGCTTCTGCGGCTGGTGCCCGGATCGACATACATGACGCCCCGGCTTTCCAGCGCTTCGAGAATGGGTTCCATGGCGGCTTTGTCTGAGGTGAATTTCGCCCCCTGATAGGATGTCACTCCGACATAGCCGGTAAAGCGGCTCATCAGCCAGGACAGACGATCCAGATTGTCGCCGGCGCTGAGCGAGGTCAGCAAGGTATAAGGTCCTGGATCGTTGGCTGGATAGTCGTAAGGCTCCATGGGCAATTCCAGAAGGACTTCATGGCCTGCGGCACGTGCCTGGTCGATCCAGCTCTGGAGATTGCGCCCATAGGGAGCAAAAGAGAGAGTGATCTCTGGCGGTAGTTTTTCGATGGCGTTGCGTGTTGCGGTCTCAGAGATTCCCAATCCCCCGACAACCAGCGCGACGCGCGGCAGGCGCACATTAGCTGCGGTGAGGCCCGAGGGGCGCGCGTAAGCTGTTGATGCGCGCTGCCCCGCAGAGCCAATAACAGGCAAAGGCCCGTGAGGTCCGTTGGCGATCAGGCCGGGCAGGGGCGCAGCCGGTAGTGCAGTGATAGCAGCGACGGATTGATTTGCAGGGCGCGGCGTCTCTTCAGGCTGCGAAGGTGCGGGCTCTGGCTCTGCGGGTTCTAAGGATAGGGGGAGCGGTAAAGAGACGCTTGTGTCTTCCAGCGGCTCCGGGGCGATTGGGTCATCGGCTGTCCCGGACCTCAAGATGTCTGGTGCAGGAATAGCAGGCTCGGCGCTCAGCTCAATGACCTGCTGCGGACCAATGTAGCTCGGATTGCCCGTCGCCCAGAGCCAGAGGATGACGGCACCGTAGGATAGGGCAACGGCGAACGCACCGACAGCCAGTGGGCTGATACGGCTCGCGTGCATGCTGGGCAATAGTCGCCGTTTCTCGGTGCTTGCAGTTGAACTGCTTGCCATTCAATCCGGTCCTTAGGGGCCGTTGTCCGTTTCTTGAAACCAGAGACAGGGCCTCATGTCTCTGGCTGCTCCAATTTACCAGTCGACGGCTTGGTGGAGAGCTTGCCGCTCCCCATCTTACCCGGTGCCTGGTATCTGTTTAGTTAGCGACCGTCGCGCTTTGGTCGTCTGTATTTGCTTTCACTTCATATGTCCGAACACCATTTAGAAGGTCCAAGGCATATTGCAGCTGAAGATCGTCGGCGCGGTCTGCCGGGACGTAGGACGGTGAGCCAGACGTTTCTTCCTTGCCGTTTTCTGCTTCCAGGTGTCCTGGAAGAGCCGCTTCGCCGGTTATTCTGCGTTGACGCTCATCATCCACTTCCTGATGGACCTCAATATCTGGCTCAATGCCTGTGGCCTGAATGGAGGTGCCACTTGGCGTGAAATACCGCGCTGTGGTCAGGCGGATAGCGCCATCAGACCCCAATGGAATAATTGTCTGGACGGAGCCTTTGCCGAATGAACGCGTGCCGAGAACCGTTGCACGCTCATGGTCCTGCAGGGCGCCGGCGACAATCTCGGACGCGCTGGCGGATCCGCCATTGATCAGAATGATCACCGGTTTGCCGTCTACCTTGTCACCGCCGCGGGCATTGTAGCGCTGTGTTTCTTCAGTGCGACGCCCGCGTGTTGAAACGATTTCACCCTTGTCGAGGAATGCATCGGAGACTGCTATGGCCTGATCCAGCAGGCCACCAGGATTGTTCCGCAGATCAAGGACATATCCTTTCAAGCGGTCTTCGCCGATGAGCTCGGATAATTCTTCGATGGCATCATCCAACCCGGTTGAGGTTTGCTCGTTAAAGCTCGTAATGCGGATATAGCCAATGTCATCTTCCCGCTCGAAGCGGACGGACCGAATGGTGATGATGTCGCGGGTGACCTTTACATCAAACGGCTCATCAACGCCTTCGCGGAGAATGGTTAGTGATATTGTTGTGTCGACAGGCCCGCGCATTTTTTCCACCGACTCGCCAAGGGTCAGACCCAAGATCGGTGTGTCGTCCAGATGTGTGATGAGATCGTTTGGCAGGAGACCCGCTTTTTGCGCAGGGGTGTCATCAATTGGGGTTACGACCTTGATCAGGCCGTTTTCCATGGTGACTTCAATGCCGAGCCCGCCAAATTCGCCGCGGGTCTGAACCTGCATATCGCGGAAGCTCTTCGGGTTCAGGTAGCTTGAATGCGGGTCTAGCGAATGCAGCATGCCATTGATGGCATTGTCGATCAGCTCTGAGTCTTCGGTTGGTTCGACATAGTCAGCGCGCACCCGTTCAAAGACATCGCCAAACAGATTGAGCTGGCGATAGGTTTCTGAATTGGCTGCATTGGCCGCAGAATCGTTGGTGAGAGGCTGCAGCGCAAAGACTGTTACGCCGGCTACCAGCGTGCCAATAGCAAAACTTGCAATTATGGACCTATTCATCAGCCTCGGGCCTTCCTATCACTTGCGACAAACCAGGGTCTTGGGTCGACGGGTGCTCCGTTTCGCCTCAACTCAATATAGAGCGCCGGCTTGTCGCTGCCAGCGTTCGAAGATTCTTCAGAGCGGGTCAGTTCTGAGCCAGTCTGGCCCATCGCGCCGACGGGTTCGCCTGCCAGCACATTTTGGCCAACAATTCCGTCGATTCGGGTCATGCCCGCAAGGAGCAGATGGTACCCCTCGCCGACCTCCAGGATCAAGAGTTGCCCGTAGCGTCTAAAGGGCCCCGCAAAGGCAATTCTGCCATCAAACGGCGCAGTTACGGGGGCTTCAGGCCGGGTCTCAAGCGTTAACCCTTGTACCGTTCCGCCAACACCATCATCGGTTCCATAGCGACCGAGCGCAATTCCCTCGACAGGTGGCCTGATAAGCCCTTTGGACGCTGAAAAGAGGTGGCTTGGGGCGAGATTAGGGGTAAGCGCGGCGACCTGACGTTCGGCCGGTATGGGGTCTGTGGTGGAAGGCACTGCCGGTTCGGTGAAGGCAGGGCGAGGGACGGGCGTTCTGCTGGCTGCCCGTGCCTCAAGGCGCGCGATCAAGTCTTTAAGGCTTTCTGCCTCACGAGAAAGTGTGGCAAGAGCTGCCGCTTCTTCTTCGGCGAGGGCTCGCGCGGCCGCTTGAGCGCTGACTTTGGCTTTCAGCAGCAGGTTCAGTGTTTCTCGCTCTCCGGACAGATCAAGAGAGGCTGTATCAAATGTTTCTTGTTCGGCGACCAGATCCGCTTTGACTTTCTCCAATTCTTCCAGCCGTTCGCGTATCTCTCGGGCGTCTTTCTCGAGTTTGGGCACAATGGTCGAGAGTAAAAGAGCACTTCGCATCGCCGACACGGCATCATCCGGGCGTACCGCGAGCGCCGGGGGCGGATTTCGGTCAAGTCGTTGCAGGGCGGCGAGCGTATCTGTCAGCTCTGCGCGGCGTGTTTCCAGTTGTGCCAGGAGCACGGCCTGCGCTGCTTCGAGGCCAGCGAGTCGGGTCTCTGAATCTGTTACGTCGCGCTCACGGGCTTGGACCCTGGCAGCTGCTTCAATGAGCTGTTGGCGGATGTCTTGCACTTCATCAGCGAGCGCATTTGCCTCTGCCTCTAACTGTTTGCGACGCTCGACCCGATCTTCAATTTCACCTTCCAGCTCCTGAAGGCGTGTCGGGTCCGTCTCGTTTGCGAACGATGGAATACCTGTGACAAGGCCGAGGCTGACCAGCGCCGCACCAGCTAGGGTGCAGGCTGTGTTAAACGGCCTCATGGGCCTCCGCCTCGTTGGACACCAGGAGTGACATGCCGGTCATTTCCTGGGGCTGTGGCGCATCGAAGAGTGCCAGGAATGTGGGTGCCACGTCTGCCAGTCGGCCAGGCTTCAGTGCGATGTTTGCCATCGCAGCCGGTGGTCCGTCGATCACCAGCGGTACAGCAGCGCGGGTGTTTCGTGCATTTGCTTTGCCTGCATCGTCGGTGCGCATGTCTTCAGCGTTTCCGTGAGATGCTGTAATCATCAGGGTGCCGCCGCGTTTCTCCAGAATGGCGGTAATCTTGCCCAGTGCCTTGTCGACAATTTCTGCTGCCTTCTTCACCAAAGCCGGGTCGCCGGTGCGGGCGGCGAGCCCAACATTTGGGAAGTGCACAATGATGGCGTCTGCACTTCCCGCTTTCACTGCGCTCACGGTCTCATTCGCCAGGTCGAGTGCCGCCAGATCAGGTTTCTTCTCAAACAGCTGGCGCTTGGGGCTTGGCACCGCGAGGTGCGACTCGCCTTCAAAGGCAGCGGGCCTGCCGCAGAGCTGATAGGCGCCCAGTGCGAAGGGAGATGCCTCATCGGATATGTAGAGTTGTCTTTTTCCGGCAGTTGCCAGGGCTTCGCTCAAGGTTCCGTTCAGGCGCTGCTCCTCAAAAAGAGCCGGTATCTGGTCGCGCAAGGGGTAAGCGAGAGGTGTGAGACTGCAAACTGCCGAGAGCTCTACCGGTGCAATGCCGATCGTTGACGTTTCTGATGTATCGGCCAGGGCCGCCATTAATGGTGCCGCGCCGTCCGCGCGCAAAAGGGCAAGCAGCAAGGCATCATCCTGACGCAGGCCTCCGTAGCCAGTAAGAATGGCAGGTGGGATGTCGGCGTCGCAAAGGCCTTTTTCGTAGCACTCGGCGATATAGGGCACGGCGTAGTCGACTGACACGGCTCCGGCTTCGACGATGGCCTTCAAGGCAAGACCTGTCTGGCCTTCGCGTTGGAGCCGGTCAAAAGCGTAGCGGCGCCCCATGACTGACACGAGTTGCGCGTTGTCTGCCCCCTCAATGTCATGGAGAAATTCACCGAGGCAGTCAGCACCACTCTGTGCGCCTGCATCCTCACCATCCAGAATCGCGTGGATCCAGACCTGCACACCTTCGTGGCTCATCAGTGCTGCCAGCACGGCCAAATGATATTGGTGCCCCTCAACGCCTGCAGGTGAAATCAAGCCGACGAGATGGATGGCACCCCCGACACTGCGCGCTTTCAAGATAAGATCTTGCAGCTCTCGATTGTCTGCAATGGGTTCAGGTCCGTCGCCTGCAAAAGCAGCGTTTACGCGCACTGCGAATTGCGGCTCTGTCCGGCCCGCGCCGATTGCGCGGTGTCCGGCTTCCAAATTGCCCGGCTGATCAGGGCCAAGGCCCACAGCTTCCCCGCTTGCGGCCAACATTGTTCGCACTCCGCGTGCAGCCAGACGATCGAAGATAGGCGTCTTGGCATTCGCAATCCCGTTTCCGTCTGAGTCTGCGCGATTTCCCCATCCGTCCAGAATGGCAAGTACGACCGGTTCTGTGCTTGTCGCGCGCGCCATTTAAGTGCCTCTCTTTAAGTCTTTGGGTCTTGATGCGCTGGCGCAATTGCCAGTGCAAAAAAGAATCGTTCTTCACCGGTGGGAAGGGAGCGACCCTACTGAGCGGGTCATATCCTGTCCAGAGTTGAGGGTCTGCCTACCCCTCTCGGTGGTAGGGGTGGCCTGCTATAATTGTTGCTGCCCGGTACAATTGTTCGCACAACATAGCCCGCGCCATCATGTGTGGCCATGTTTGGCTCCCGAATGAGAGCTTGAAATCTGCGCGGTTCCTGACGTCATCGCTTAAGCCGCCCGCGCCGCCGATCACGAATGCACAGGTGGGCGCACCCTCGTCGCGCCACAGGCAGAGCTTCTGGGAAAACTCCTTGCTTTTCAAAGAGCGTCCACGTTCGTCGAGGACGATAAGTTTTGCGCCTTTGGGCAGGGCTTGGAGAATCTTTTCACCTTCTCGAGCAGCCAGTTTTGCGCGTCCAAGGCTCTTCTTCTCTTCTACTTCGGTGAGAGCCAGCGGCCCGAGGCTCAAAGCTTTGCCCTGACCATCAAACCGTTTTGCGAAATTGTCGAAAAGGTCCTTCTCGGGGCCCGGCTTCATCCGGCCCACAGCAATAATCTCTACCCGCATCGCGGTCTAGCTGATGGCGATCCGCTCAGCCGTTACGTCGGCCGACCACATCTTTTCCAGCTTGTAAAACTCGCGAACCTCTGGCCGGAAGATGTGAATGATCACATCACCACCATCGATCAGAACCCAATCAGATTGCGTTAGTCCTTCCACGCGTGCATTTCCGAGGCCTTCCTCTTTCATGCGCCGTGTCAGATGATCCGCCAATGCGCCAACATGTCGTTGAGAGCGACCACTTGCGACGACCATATGGTCGGCGATCGCAGACTTTCCCTCAAGGTTGATCGACACAATCTCTTCGGCCTTGTCATCGTCGAGACAAGTCAGAACGAGATCGAGCATTGCGTTTGATTGGGCTTGGGTTGATTTTTCTCCAGCCGACGTGGGGGTCTTGCCGCCCGCAGGTGACTGAGATTGGACTGAAGAGTCCATGTTTTGAGCGCTCAGGGATAACTCCTTGTCCCCAAATCGGGGTCCCTATGCATGACGACGGCAGAGGCATATTGGCCTCTGCGAGAGGCGCAGATCACGGCTCTCATGGGAAATATGACTCCTTGCCCGCGACAATTCAATGAAACCCCGCATGAATGATGGAATCAGTGAAATATTTATTACTTTCAATGGCTTAGCTAGTTGCGGGGAAGGCGGTCTAAGTCTCTTGGCGCAGCTTCGTGGCAGAAATTGGATTCTGAGGGCCTTCCAGGAAGCAAATGGCCGGTGCTTTCAGCCTAGGAAGACGCGCGGCATCGGACGCGTCTAGCCACCTGGACCGGTAGGTCGTTGCTGCCGGCGACAGGCGGGCCCTCAAGTTAAAGCCTGGGCGGGGATAGATCGCCATGGGGATGGTTTCAACCAGCTCACGCCATCTCGCCCAGCGGGGCAACTGGACCATATTGTCCGCACCCATGAGCCATACGAAGTGAACCTGGGCATAGCGGGTTTGCAGAGCGTCCACAGTATCGATGGTAAAGCGGGTGCCGAGATGAGTCTCGATATCCGTGACGACAATTCGCGGGTGAGCCGCGCATAGTTTTGCGCTCTGCGTTCTCACGTTCAGCGGTGCCATATCGCCTGCCGATTTGAGAGGGTTTTGCGGAGAGACCAGCCACCAGACCTGATCAAGCTGCAATTGGCGCAGTGCCATCAGCGAAACAAGTCTGTGGCCTTCATGGGCGGGGTTAAACGAGCCGCCGAGCAACCCAACTTTCAGGCCTGGACTGGTTGCGAGAGGAAGTTTCACAGCGCAGCGTTACGGACGGGCCTGGCCGCTGCCGCGCACCTGATATTTGAAGCTGGTGAGTTGTTCCAGTCCAACCGGCCCGCGGGCGTGAAACTTACCTGTGGCGATCCCGATCTCTGCCCCCATGCCAAATTCACCGCCGTCTGCATATTGTGTCGACGCATTGTGCAGGACGATGGCGCTGTCGACTTCATTGAGGAAGCGCGCCGCGGTCTCGGCGTTATTGGTCACGATGCAATCGGTGTGGTCAGAGCCGTGCTTGCTGATGTGGTCCATCGCCTCTTTTACGTCATCGACAACGGCGATGGAGATGATCGCATCGAGAAATTCAGTCCCGTAGTCCTGATCGGTTGCTGGCTTCACGCGGGCATCGGCTGCCTGGCTCGCGTTGTCGCCGCGAACTTCACAACCTGCCTCGATCAGGCTCGCAATAACCGGCGCGAGGTTTTTGTCCGCGGCACCTTTGTCGATCAAAACCGTTTCTGCCGCGCCGCAGATGGCTGTGCGTCGCATCTTGGCATTCACAACAATTTCTTTTGCCATGGTGAGGTCGGCATCGCGGTCCACATAGACGTGGCAAATGCCATCCAAATGCGCGAAGACGGGGACGCGGGCTTCGTTCTGCACTCGTTCCACCAGCGAGCGACCGCCACGGGGAATGATGAGATCGAGATTGCCGTCCAGGCCTTTGAGCATTTCGCCCACAGCGGCGCGGTCTGTTGTTGGTACGATTTGAACAGCGCCATCAGGCAGGTTTGCAGCTGCCATGCCTTCTTCGAGGCATTCGAAAATGGCGCGGCTTGAATGAAAGCTTTCGGAGCCGCCGCGCAGGATGGCTGCATTCCCTGCTTTCAGACAAAGGACTGCGGCATCTGCGGTTACATTGGGACGGCTTTCATAGATCACGCCAATGACACCAAGGGGTACGCGGACACGGGAAATATTGAGTCCGCTCGGCTGCTTCCAATCGGCCATTACATCACCAACCGGGTCCTTCAGACCTGCGACGTCTTCAATGCCTTTGGCGATTGCCTCAATACGGGCATCGTCGAGCATCAGGCGATCCATCATCGGTGCTGAAAGGTCTTTTGCGCGGCCAACTTCCATGTCTTTGGCATTGGCTTCCAAAATGTCGCCAGCATTTGCGCGCACAAGCATGGCACTTGCCAGAAGGGCCGCATCTTTCTGCTTAGTCGGGATGGTTGCGAGCTTCTTTGCGGCAGCGCGAGCACGCGCGCCGATATCTGCCATGATGGCTTCAATATCGTCATTTGCTGCGTTCAGATCGGCGATGCTCATGCCTTTATCCTTTGTCTTCGTTTCTGAGTGTTTTCTTGAGCACAAGATCGTCCCGGTGGATCATCTCAGATCGTCCACGATAGCCCAGAAGGGCTTCAATTTCACTGCTGTTATGCCCGGCTATTTCTTTAGCATCCGTGCTGGAATAGGCGGAGAGGCCACGGGCCAGTTCTTCGCCGGTCCCGTTTTTCACGAGAACCGCATCGCCGCGATCGAACGTGCCTTCAATGCCGACAACGCCTGCGGGCAGAAGCGACCTGCCTTCGCCAAGTGCTTTGGCTGCGCCTGCATCAACCAACACTGCACCCGAGGCCTGAAGCGCCGCGGCGATCCAGCGCTTGCGTTCTGTATTGGGGTCAGAATGGGCATCGAACCACGTGCAGCGCGCGCCGTCAGCGAGCGCCTTTAGGGGATGCATGTTTCGACCATTGGTGATGACCATGTGGCAGCCGGATTGCGTGGCAATCTGCGCGGCGGTGATTTTTGTCTTCATGCCACCCCGCGATAGATCCGATCCGGCATCACCTGCCATGGCTTCTATCTCTGCGGTTACATGGGGGACTTCGGGGATGTGTTTCGCGCCCGCCTCACCTGGAGGGGAAGTGTAGAGGCCATCTATATCGGAAAGAAGCACAAGACAATCGGCACTGATCATGGAGGCCACCCGCGCAGCCAGCCGGTCATTGTCACCATAGCGAATTTCGGCCGTGGCAACGGTGTCATTCTCATTGATCACGGGAACGGCACCTAGTTTCAGGAGTGTTGTGACTGTTGAGCGGGCGTTTAAATAGCGGCGTCGCTCTTCGGTGTCGTCCAGAGTGACAAGCACTTGAGCGGTGGAGAGGCCGCGTTCGGCAAGCGCTTCCTGAAAAGCGTGCGCCAGATGAATCTGTCCAGCTGCTGCAGCGGCCTGGCTTTCTTCAAGCTTCAAAGGCCCGGCAGGGAGCCCGAGAGCATGACGGCCGAGCGCAATGGCGCCGGAGGAAACGACAACAATATCCTGTCCCTTCGCGCGCATCGCTGCGATGTCGTCCATGAGCGCGTCAAGCCATGAACGATTAAGCTTGCCTGTTTCACTTTCAACAAGAAGGGCTGACCCGATTTTGACAACGATGCGTTGTGCGTGCTCTAGACGCGACCTCATGGCTGCCACCCTTGTGAGGTGGATACCTCGTCTTCTTCAGGCTGGGCTTCTTTCCCGCGGTGCAGATTGATTTCTTTGAGCAGCTTGTGGAGCACGGGGCGGACGCCTTCACCTGATACGCCAGAGAGGATCATGATTTCCTGGCCAGCTGCTTCTTCCAGCGCTGCTTTGCGTTCGGCCACAACATCATCGGTCAGCGCATCACATTTGTTGAGCGCAATGATGACTGGTTTTTCCGCTAGTCCATGCCCATAGGCTTTCAATTCGCCCTTGATGGTGCGATAGGCGCCAACGACATCTTCTTCTGTCCCATCGACGAGATGGAGAAGAATGTTGGTGCGCTCTACGTGACCAAGGAACCGGTCACCGAGGCCTGCACCATCATGGGCGCCCTCAATGAGACCAGGGATGTCGGCGAGTACGAAGCCGTCATTTTCCATGTCGACGACGCCCAAGTTTGGATTGAGGGTCGTGAAGGGATAGTCGGCGATTTTGGGTTTCGCACGTGAGACAGCTGCGAGAAAGGTACTCTTGCCTGCATTGGGCAGGCCGACAAGACCAGCATCAGCGATGAGCTTCAGCCGCAGCCAAATCCACATCTCCTTGCCTTCCTGACCTGGATTGGCATGACGAGGGGCTTGATTGGTTGCGGTCTTAAAGTGCGCGTTGCCAAAACCGCCATTGCCGCCCTGGAGAAGGACAACACGCTGGCCCACCTCCGTCATATCGGCAATGAGTGTCTCATTGTCTTCTTCAAATACTTGTGTTCCGACAGGGACCTGGAGGATAGAATCTTCCCCGTTGGGACCGGATCTGTCGCGACCCATGCCGTGGACACCGGTCTTGCCTTTGAAGTGCTGACGATAGCGATAGTCAATGAGAGTGTTGAGACCGTCGACGCACTCCACGATCACATGGCCGCCGCGACCGCCATCGCCACCATTGGGGCCCCCGAACTGGACATACTTCTCCCGCCGAAAGCTGATCGAGCCAGCGCCGCCGTCGCCTGAGCGAATATAGATTTTTGCTTGGTCCAGGAACTTCATAATAGCCCCTTTTGAGCCTGCCAGCGCGCTTGGGTCAAGCGATACTCACATTTGGGGCATGTTTCCTGTCGAGCTTCGCTCCATCCGGACTTTTCACGCAAGAAAGTAAAGCCCGCCCTCTCCAGAACTCGCGCAGATGCGACATTGTCTGCGAAGAGGTCCGTGAGGAGAAGGTTAATGCCCAGCTCGTCGAAAGCGTAGCTGAGGATTGCGGCGACGGCTTCGCTCGCATAGCCATTGCGCCAGTATTCTTTGCCGATCCAATAGCCGATGCCCGTCGTGTCGTCGCCCCGGTTCTCAATATTGATGGAACCGATCAGCCTGTTGCCCTGCCAGATCGCGAAGGTCAGGTCAGTGCCCTGGGCTGCGCATTTACGATGGCTTGCGATCCAAGTTTCGGCAAATGAAAGCGGATAGGGGTGGGGAACGGGCGCCATCATGCGCGCTACCTCCCATTCGCCAGCTAGGTGACAGACAGTATGTGCGTCTTCCAGTCTGAATGCACGCAGTGTCAGCCGTGCTGTTTTCAGAACGGGTTCTCCCCCTTCAGGTAATGTGAAGACGCGTTTCATGTGCCTACCAGTTGTCTTTCAGGTCTTCCCAGAGATGACGGTTTGTTGTGACGTCGTAGCGCTCAACCTCAGCGTCGCGTGCAAGGCAGAAAACCTTGCTTTCGCCGGTCACCTTGAAACCACTGCGTTCCAACACAATGCCTGACGCAGGATTGTCTTTGAAGAAAGACGCGCCGAGGTCATGCATGTGTTCTGTCTCAAAGAGGTAGGAGACGAAAGCGCGGGATGCTTCTGTCATGACGCCTTTGCCCCAAAAAGGTTTGCCCAGCCAGTAGCCGTACTCCTGCTCCTGGGCGATGCAACCAGCTAGGGCGCCCTCCACCTCGATTGCACAGATGATGTCAGGGGAGGCATCATGGCTTGCGATCCATTGATCAGCCATCTCCCGTGTGTAGGGGTAAGGTACGCGGGTGAGTTTGGAGCAGATATCCCAGTCACCCACATATTCCGTGACGAGAGCTGCGTCCTCTGGCTCAAAAGTGCGGAGACGCAAGCGGTCGGTGGTCAGGATCGTGGTCATTGTGCGCTTTCCCGGTGCTGTTGGGCTGTCAGTTCCAGCACGATGCAGTCTAGCTCTTCGTCGCGGGCGAGACAGAAGCGTTTGTCTTCGCCGACTTCCTCGAAACCAACTTTTTTGAGGACCCGACCAGAGGCAGGGTTGGCCTTGAAATGACCTGCTGCGAGGCGTTCGACACCTAGAATGTCGAAGGCGAATTCGACCAGAACACGCGTCGCCTCTGAGGCTATGCCTTTGCCCCAATAGGGTTCCCCGATCCAGTAGCCGATCTCCATAGAGCCGCTTTCGGTCATGCTGAGACCGATTGTGCCCACAAGTCCGGGCTTTTTTGTTTCAATGGCAAATGGCCAGCTGTCTCCAGCGGCCCGGCGTTCCTTGTGACCGGCGATCCATTCTTCTGCCGCGTCTTTGGGGTAGGGATGAGGGATGCGCGCCACCATTGACGCCACATTCCAGTTGCTGACGAGTTCCGTCACGCGTGGTGCGTCGTCCAATGTGAAGGGGCGCAGCGTCAGTTTTTCGCCTGCAAGGCTTAGTGTTTCGGCAATCATGAGACCCTCCTCCTGGAGTGAGAGTGGCTAAATCAGGAGAGAGAACAAAAAAAGAGAGAGATGGCGAACCATCTCCCTCTCGAAATCTTCAGGTCTGGTCGCCACCCGCAGGTGACGATGGCCCCTGCTATTTAGTCTGCTGCTTTCGCTGCCGGTACGTCCGATGAAAGGACAGAGACATAGGTCCGGCCGCCTGAGCGGGTGCGGAAATTCACTGTGCCTTCAACAGTTGCAAAGATCGTGTGGTCTTTGCCCATGCCGACATTCTCGCCCGGGTGCCATTTAGTGCCGCGCTGGCGAATGATGATGTTGCCTGGGATCACTGCCTGGCCGCCAGATTTCTTGACGCCAAGACGGCGGCCTTCACTGTCGCGACCGTTACGGGATGAACCGCCTGCTTTTTTATGAGCCATTTTTCTCTAACTCCAATTTCCAGAGCCGGTGCGCTGGAACATTTTCTTTGTCGCATTTTCGAACCGCAAAACGAGTTTGCTGAAAAATGCTTGTTAGCCTGCAGCGATGTCCGTGATTTTCAGCAGCGTCTCGTGCTGACGGTGACCGGCTGTGCGGCGATAATTGTGACGGCGCTTCTTTTTAAAGACCGTGATCTTCCGCGAGCGGCCCTGTTCGACGATTTCAGCTTTCACTGAAGCGCCACTGATCAGCGGTGCGCCGACTTTTGTGTCAGTGCCTTCACCGCCAACCATCAGAACGTCGGTCAGATCGACCTTGTCGCCGGCTTCGCCGCCGAGTTTTTCGACCTTGATCACGTCGTCTTTAGCGACCCGATATTGCTTACCGCCAGTGCGGATAACTGCGAACATCTTGAAATTCCATGCAAAACAAAATCCAGCGGCCCTGCCGACAATCCGGATGGATGTCGGGGACCGCTGTGAGTGGCGCGCACTATAGCCGTGGCGCGGGGGCTGTCAACCGGATTCGGGCAGGTTTAGAGGCCGTTTTTGCCGGTTTTTCAAGCGTTTGGCGGTTACGCCTGTTTTTCGGCAGGGCCGCTATTGGAGACGGCCTCCAGAAGTTCTGCTGATCCAAATGCGGAGCCTGAGCTTTTGACCCCGAGAGAGAATTCTGGCGGGACTACCTCAGGCCCCTCACCGGCCGGCAGCGGCGGGGTGAAATAGCCCAGGGCATAGGAGCCCATAGCATAGCCGAGCAGTGCCTGAAGCTCCGGATCGAAGTCTTTGGCGATCTCAGGTGGGCAGGATAGATACTGGTTCTCCTCCTGCCTGAGCCAGCCCAGCGTATAAGTGATGTTAACGCCGGCCCGGTCCCCGTTAGATTTGTTGGCTCCGCCGCCATGGAAAACGGACCCTGTGTAGATTAGGACCGACCCCGCGGACATTTCGGCATAGCCAATTTCGTCAGGTTGCGGCACGCGGTCATCCGGCCAATCAATGGAACCAGGCACAACCTGCGTCGCCCCATTTTCCTTCGTAAAGTCCGTTGCGGCCCAGATGGTGTTGAGCTGTGGCTCAATTCCTTGCAGATACTTGCCCCAGGCCCAGCGATCGCGGTGGATGGCCTGCTCGGGCTGTCCGGGCTTGATGCGGATCACCTGGGTCAGGTGAAGCTGATAGGCCTCGCAATTTGGCAGTAGAAAGTCTGCGACTGCGCCGCGAATGTTCTCGTTCATGACCATTTCCCGACACATGGCCGAACGGGCAACCAAAGCCCCCGTCCTGGTTGTATGGCGACCGGTGAAATCGTCGCGGCCTTCCTCTGTGGCGTCAACATAGGGGCCGATTTCAGCATTCAGGGTGGCGACCTGCTCAGGGCTCAATACATCTTTCAAAATGACCGCGCCGTCGCGATTGATGACGGCCATAATCTCATCTTTGGTGGCCGTTGCCGGCAGCGTTTCGACTTTGGGTGTGGTCATAGGATTTCCTCCACTCTCATTGTGTCGCCCAGCAATGAGCGAAGCATCAGGTTCAGGTGATCGAGTTGTTTTTGAGCGGGCCAGCCATTTGGATCGAGGGTCGCTCGAACCAGGAGGCCGTCGACAATGGCGATGATGGCGTCTGCCAGCATGGCAAGACGTTCTTTCGGCGCGCTGCTCTCTTTTGACAGTCGGACAACGAGACTTGATTGAAACTCGTCGTAATATTGCCGGTGAATGTCGGCGAGGGTGTCGCTGGTGAGTGCCTGGTCAAAAAAGGCTAGCCAGACGCGTGCCGCCAACTGCCCGTCTTCATCCAGAGGCAGAAAGGCCGCGGTGGCTTCGAACAGGCTTCCTGCAGCCTCGTTTCCGCGATGGTGGGCCTGGGCAATGACTTCTTCCAGGGCGGCGGCAATCAGTTGGTCTTTATCATTGAAATAGTGGGTGAGGCTTCCGGTGGTGACACCTGCGACGCGGGCAACATCCACAAGCCGGACAGCATCCAAGCCCTGTTTCCCAATGACGTGGATGGCGGCTTCAGCAAAGGCGCGGCGTCTTTCTGTATGGTCGACTTTTTTTGGCATAATGGTGATTATATAAAAAATACGACCGCGCGCAAGATGAATGACCTGGTGCAGGTTGATATCAGGCTTATGGTACCCAAGTTCCATTTTCGAACTTATGTACAGAGAGCAATCCAATGGCTGATCTTCGTCTCTTCTCCTATCTGCCGAACCCCCGTATCTACAAAGCGACCGTCACTGCGCGGCTCTGTGATGTTGAGGTGGATGTGCGTGGCGCGAAACCTCGCGAGCTTGCTGATTGGCTTTGGGATGCAGATGCCCGGCCGTTGACCGATGCGGACAGGCAAGACGGGTCGCCGACAATGCGGGAGGCCAGGACTGGTTTTGCCGGCGTGCTTCATAAGACCGATGCATTTCTGGAGGCTCATCCTTTTGGCACGGTGCCCGCAGCCTTCAGTCCGGACGGCAAGGTGGGTATCTTTGAATCCAACAGTATTGCGAGGGCCGTAGCTCGGCTTTCCAAAAACGATCACCTGATCTATGGGCGAGACGCGTATGAAGCGTCGCGGATCGATAGTTTTCTGGATGTCAGCCTGGTCTTTGCCCGTGACACGCAGAAATATCTTTTAGCGCTGACTGGTAAATCGATATCGCAGGATCTCTATGACGCGACTGAAAAAGCTGTCGACACTTATATGACCGGCATTGAAAGTGCTTTAGATGGTCGCGCTTACCTTGTCGGCGATGATGTCTCGCTTGCAGATGTCTGCTTTGCCGCAGAGATTGTTGAATTTGCCCTGTCTCACTACAACCGTTCGGTTCTCGAAGCGGCCGGGCTGGTTCCCTTGTTTGATGAGAACCTCAAGGAGCGCTTTCCCCGCGCAATGGCTCATCTGAGTTCCTGTCTTGAGCATAGGGCGTTTGCCCCTGATCTCGGTGCGCATTACGCACAGATCTTGGATCGTACAGAGACAGGCAACCTGCGGGCATGAATTTCTGGATGGTTAGCCAAAAAGTAGTGGGCCGGAGGTGCTTGCGACTCCTCCGGCCCAACCTAATAAAACATAGACCCAAGGGGTGAGGATGCTGACCGGCCAGAAGGAAACTGTGCCGACAGGGGCCTAGTGCTCACCAGGTGCTGCTAACACCGTCAGCAACACGATCACCGTATGTGGGAAAAAATCCCACGTCAACAAAAATGTGGGTAGTTTTCCCACAAAGTTTCGGATAGTCTCCAAATATGGGGGAAATCCTGGAAAAAGATGGGCCAACACGGCCGCTTCTCGGCGCAGTTCGCACCCTATTGCGACCGCTCGTCCGCGGGCTGGTGCGCCGGGGTGTCCAGCTGCCTCAGATTGTTGAAGAGCTGAAGGCGCTTTATGTTGCTGCTGCACACCAAGAGGCGGCGAAGACGGGACGGGTGACCCAGAGTGCCATCAGTGTGATGAGTGGCGTTCACCGCAAGGATGTGAAGCGTCTTTTGGAGAGTGCCAGTGACGCACCTCGCCCACCGAGTGCAGCGTCAATGGGGTCGAAGCTTATCGGGATCTGGATGGGGCGTGCGCCCTTCGCGCAAGATGATGGCAGCCCGCTTCCCTTGTATGAAAAACGGTCTGACGGATCGCCCAGCTTTGAGGAGCTTGTGGGTGAAGTGAGCCAGGATGTGCGGTCCCGAGCTGTGCTGGATGATTGGCTCCGGCTCAATGTGGTGTTGCGAAGAGATGATGGTTTTGTCGAGCTGAATACGGAAGCGTTCGCGACGCCGGAAGCAGAAGTGGAAGCACTTCACTTTTTTGGTCGGAACCTTCGCGACCATGTATCGGCTGGTCTGCATAACCTTGAAGGGCAGGACCCACGTTTTATTGATCGGGCAACGTTCTATTGGGGTCTCACGGATTCTTCCATTGAGAAGTTGCGACTGCTTGCGCAGGAGCTTGGTGCGGAAGCCGTTCGTGAAGCCAACAAGCAGGCATTGGAGCTTGCGACAGAGGACCGGGAGCGGGGCGACGGTCAAAACCGAATGACGTTTGGCGTCTATTTTTATGCAGAGCAGGATGAGCCTGAAAACAGGGAGGGCGAGGGCTGATGAAAATCCGTGTACTCACTCTCCTTCTTGTTGCCAGCGTCATCTCCGGATGCGCCGGGCTCGGATCCGTTGCTATGGCACCGTCTGGTACCTCATCGCCGGACGCGGGTGTTGGTGGCACGGGCTATACCGATGTTGATGGGGCCGACCGTGACCGCGACGAAGGTGTGGGTGGGACCGGATTTGTCTCAGATGTTGCGCAGGCAAGTGGTGGCGACGAAGGTGTTGGCGGCACCGGCATTTTTGGGGTCATCACTGCATTTGGCAGCATTGTCGTTAACGGCGTGCATATCGACTATGAAGACGAGACCCCGGTTGTTGTGGATGGTGTTGAGGGCACGCCAGACGATTTTGCTATCGGTCAAGTTGTGGCTGTTGAAGCGCGACCTATGGGTGAGCGGTATCAAGCTAAGTTGGTTGAAGTTCAACACGCTGCCTTGGGGCCGGTGAGTGATGTGGACGAGGCGGCTCGCACCATCACTGTACTCGGCCAGACCATCCAGGTCGCAGAGACCGATCGTCTGCCATTCATCGATGAATGGGTGAGGGTTAGTGGTTTGCGGGGACCGGATGAGCAGGTTGTTGCAACGCGTATTGACTCAGTGCCAGCCTCGCGCGGCGCATTTGTTCGCGGTGTTGCCCTCTCTGCCGACGGGGAAGGGTTGACGCTCGGTGGATTGCGGTTCGACCGTCCGTTCATCAATGGACGCACCATCGAGATAGGCGATGAGATTCTGCTTCGTGGGGTTTTCCGGGCGCGCGCGTTTGAAGTCACTGATTTTGTTAAAGCGCCGAGAGATCCTTTTGGCGGGCGCATGTCGGATCTGTTGGTTCAGGGTTTTGTGGCGTCGAATGCCTCTGGGCTCAACTATGTTGCAGGGCATAACTGGACGCTGCCCGAAGGATTGTCTCAGCGTTTCACCGGTGAAAGATTGCCTGCAGCGCTCTTTAGAGGGCGTTGGCTTTCAGATGAGATGTCCATCAATCCACAGCCGCATATTCAAATTCCGGGCCTTCTGCGCGATATGCCTTGGGCGTTGGAAGGGCAAGCTTTTCAAGCAGGAGATATCCCGGACCTGCTGCGAGGCCAGATGCAGGCGAAGGGCCATGACCCGCTTACGATCGACCCAACCACTCTTCCCAATGTTGAGCAGGTAAGAGCCCTGGTGACAGCGAAGGGGCTGCCTAGTGGATTCCTAAATGCGGCCCAGCCTCTCACAGCTGATCAGCTTTCCGTTCTTATGGAGATGGGAGGTGCTGACGAAACAGCCGAAGGCATTCAGCGGTTTGATGCTGAGCGTTTCGGTCTCTTCCTTGAACGTCATGAAGCCATCAGAGAGGTGATCGCAGAAGGTGAATTCGACTCAGCGCAAATGCCACAACTCCAAGCAGTAGAGATGCGTTTGCGGGAGGCGGGCATTGACCCTTCAAAGTTCGTTGGTGCTCGGCTTGAGTTAGCAGCAGTTGTCGGATTGCTCAGACTGCGGCATGCGGTTGAGCTTGAAGGTTTTGATCCCAAATCCTTGCCACCCGCCACGCGTGCACGGCTTAGAGACCTTCTTACGGATCGCGGCGTTCTGCCAGCCCAACTGCCTGCGGCGGTGCGCGCAGCGCCAGCTCCTTAGCTGCGTGCCCTCTAGCCGCCTGCCCCCCTTAGTTGCTTGCAGGTGGCTCTGAGCTTTCAATGCTCTGTTGGAACGATCGAACAATCCCAAAGCCAACAAAGTAGAGGGAGGAAAAGAGCCAGGCTGCAAAGGCGGCTGGTTCACTTTCCAGGAGTGGCGCGTCGGTTTTTGCAATCAGTAGCCAGGTGCTGCTGAGACCCCAGGTTGCTGTCATGAAAATTGTGATCAGACGCAGTCGCACAACCCGAAAGGGATGAATGAATTTCAGGCGGGTAAAGGTCAGGACACCAAGAAAAGCGATCACGACAATATTGGTCATCTGTCCGCTATCTAGAAGGAAGAAACAGAGCACCACCAGGTTCCAGGTCGCGGGAAAGCCTTCGAAATAATTATCGTTGGTTTTCATGTCCCGATTGCCGAAGCAATAAAGGGCGGTCACCATGACAAAACTGGCCGCCGCGAGCCCCCATCCCTCCGGCACCATATTCAGCTGCCAGATTATCAGGGCCGGGATAGCTGTGTAGGTGAGGTAATCGATCACCAGGTCGAGAATGGCTCCGTCAAACCGAGGGGTGTAGCGGGTCACTTCAAAGCGCCGTGCTAGCGGGCCGTCCAGTCCGTCGATGATGAGTGCCAGGCCCAGCCATAAAAGAGCGGAGCGTCCGTCACCGGCAAAAGTTGCTTCTATCGCCAGCAGACCCGGGATGACCCCGGAGGCAGTAAAGAGGTGGATCGCCCAGGCGCGCGCGCGGCGCAGCGGCGTGTGTTCTTCGCGTTGCATGCGCTCCAAACTAAAGAGAAAGGCCAAACATCGCCAGCGCGGGTTTTGGTCAGCCTGTCGCGATCAAACGATCTGAAGGCCTCGGGCCGTTGCTTAATGCGCGGTCAATCAGGGAAATCCCTTGGGAGACTTCCGCCCAGGATTTCTCGCCCACCTTTTCGACAAACTCCGCCTGCGCGCGTTCCCAATGAGGAGTCGCTGTCCTAAGGCGTTTTGCTCCTTCAGGTGTCAGGGACAGGTTGCGCACACGGGCGTCTTTTTCATCTGGAATGCTGTCAACGAGGCCTGCTTTGATGAGAGGCTTCAGGTTGCGGGTCAACGTTGTTCGATCCATCACAAGTTCTTCTGCCAGCACATAGACGGGCACCTGGCCGAAGCCGGAAATGGCATTCATCAGGGTGAATTGGGTGATCCGCAGACCAGCTTCCGAGAGATGGTGGTCGTAGAGCTGTGTCACAGCCCGTGTCATTTTGCGGACGGCAAAACAGGCGCAAGACGACCCAATGTGAATGGCTTGCTCAGTGGTTTTATTTTGCTGTGTGGTCATGCGGTCCAACCTTAGTTGATGTCGCCATAGGTAGGGAAGCAGTCTGCGAGACGATGGAACAGATCGAATGGACCCTCCAGTTTTATGTCTCCGGTCTTGAGCGCGCTTTCCAACTCAAAGCCCTGTTCGAAGGCACCCATCCAGGCCTCTGACGTTGCTTCAATGACCAGATCAGGGTCGCCGGTGAGTCCAAACTCGATTTCTATGCGCCGTTGGGCGATGGTGATGGTGGCTTCAAGTGGCATGTCGCCGGTGAGGCGAAGATGGTAGGTCGCGTTCAGGTCGCCTGCTTTGCGGCGCTGAAAGGTGAGCGTGATGTTGAACAGATAGCTGAAAATGTCTTTCGCGCCGACGTTCCAGCGAACCTGCTTAACGGTCTTTGCAGGAAAGCGTGACGGCACCAGTGTTTCTGCGTCGGAATTGGGCAGGACGTAAATGGTTTCAGCGGTTTGCTGCAGTGGTTTTACGTGTCTCTCTGCAAATCCGACCCTGTCTTCCAGGTAGGGGCTGATAACGTCTTCACCCGCAGGGCAGACGGAGATGCAATAGGCGGCCTTGTAGCTTGGTTTGAAGGAGAGGCTTTGCCACATGGAGACGACCTCTCCATCGCTCACTTTCTCCCGGTAGTCGTGTTTGTCTTTGGCATCAGCAACCTGCTCGGTCCAGTCGAGAAAGCCGCCGAGGAACTCCCGGTAATTGTGGGAGTAGCAGGCGGAGAAGTTGAAACTGCCGTCCGGGCCAATGGCTTCCACCGGGCAAGCGGCAACGCAGAGTTTGCATTCAACACAAGGGTTATAGTCGAGCGGTTTCGTGTCGTCGGTGACAGCTGCACCGATGAGGATGGTGTCGAGCAGAATGAAATTGCCGAACTTTGGGTGAATGACGTTGCGATGAAAGCCGATCTTGCCCATGCCTGCGGCTTCGGCGATAGGCTTGTGGGAGACGGGCCAGCTTTTGCCAGGAAAATCCTGCACCTCCATAGGGAAGGCGGCGACCGCGTTCACCGCGGGGATGCCGATCGCCTCCAGTTCTTTCACGATATGCCGGGCGGTTTCGTTCACGGACGTGTAGGTCTCGTGGAATTCGTGATTGGCGATGGAGCGCGTCGCTGTGCGGACGGCGTCTCTGTTCATGCGGGAAACAATGCTGATAAGCGTTTTTGTCTCCGGCAGGATCGAGAGGATGTCCGCCTTCTGGTCGGCAATTTCCGGGCGTTCAATGGAGACGAAGCCCACATCGTCAGCGCCCGCCTTTTTGCAGAGTTCCTTCAACCAGGTTGTGTTGAGGGGCTCCTCTCGCTCCTGGGACGTCGCGGATGCCCTGACTTTCAGGACGGTGGGGTGATCGTCTAAACGCATGACCTGGAACCTCTGTCAATCTGAACGGCTTCAAATATAGATGCATATACATTTATTTCAAGAGACCTCCGTAGAAAGGTAGATAATTTGCGAATTGTGAGCGGGGGCGGCGCTGGGAATGGCTTGTATCAGGAGCGGCTTCTGATACATTCCGCCGCCAGATGACCGGTTCTATCCTGACAAGGGTCAGGCGAACCGTTCTGTTTTTGTTGACGCGTTTCCGGACGGTGAACCGTAACCACTTCTCCTGGAAACGCTTCAACCAGAGACTGACAATGCAGTCTCATGCGGAGAGGTGCCGGAGTGGTTGAACGGGGCGGTCTCGAAAACCGTTGTGCTGGCAACAGTACCCAGGGTTCGAATCCCTGTCTCTCCGCCATGATTTTTGTTGCTGATCAGGAGCATTGTGTTGGTCGTTGACCAAGTTTCCGAATCTGACCGATCACCGACGCTGATTCAATAACGCGTCCGTTCCAGGGCCGAGCAATGTCATCAGAATTTTGGCAGCGGCTTCGGGTGTTTCTTTAAAGCCGCGCTCCGCCCAGACGATGATCGCCCCGCGAAAGGCGCCGCCGATGATCTGCGCTATATATTCATGCACATGGGCGTCAAGCGGTGGCAGGGCGTTCACACTCACGATGCGGTCCAGCAGCTCTGCGATTGCTTCGCCTGCAGGCTCCAGAAAAACAGCGCTCGGGCACCTGGTTGCGAGCAGGGCAATGGTTTCCATGTCATCAGCCAGGTGCGAGAGAATTGATATCCCCAACCGACTGTCTGCAACAGGCAGGGTCAGTGCGTCGTTTTCCACCTGAGAGACAGCCCGCTGAAACATGTTGGCGGCGATCTGTCGGACGACGTTATCCGGCGAATGGAAATGGGCATAGAAGGTTTTCCGCGTGAGTCCGGCGCGTGCAGCAATGGTGGAGACGGACAGGACTTCAAGTTGCTGCCCGTCCTTCAGTTCGTCCAGAAGCGCGTCACACAGTTTTTGTCGTGAACGCAGGATGCGGCGATCCACCGGCTTTTCTGCCGTTCCCATCAAGCCGCTGCTTGCCCCTAAATCGACTCCCACGGGTGCCTCCATCTGATGACCTTGCGTCAGTTATTACACATTTGACACTTTTCGCCAATTAACTATACATTTGTTACTTAAATTTTTTGCGGGCCTCGTTCGTTGGGAATGGGACCTTTGTGTCGTCTAGGCTTCGCGTTCTGAAGGAGAACAGGTATGGGATCCCCACTGGCATCAAAGATGGCCTCAACGTCGAATGTCGCCAAAACCCCACTCAGCGAGATTGACGTCTCGCAGCCGCATCTCTTCCGCGATGACACTTGGCGCCCCTGGTTTGAGCGCTTGCGTCGGGAAGACCCGGTGCATTTTCTCTCTGACAGTCAGAATGGCGCGTTCTGGTCCGTTACCTCCCATGACATGGTGATGGCGGTGGACACCAATCATCAGGTCTTCTCCTCTGAAGTAGGTGGCATTGCCATTGTCGACGCGGACACAACCGATGAGCAGCAGGTTGCGACTGGGGCCTCCTTTATTTCCATGGATGAACCGCGCCACGGGGAGCAGCGCAGAACTGTGACACCTACAGTGGCGCCGCCGAACCTTGCCAACCTTGAACCGCTCATCCGGTCCCGCGCCGCGGACATTCTGGATCATCTGCCGGTCGGTGAGACGTTTAACTGGGTGGAGGAAGTCTCGGTTGAGCTGACAGCGCGGATGCTCGCCACACTTTTTGACTTTCCCTATGAGAACCGGCGAGACCTGATCCGCTGGTCGGATGTGACAACAGCGGTGCCGGAAACCACCGGCGAAGAAGTCGACATGAAGGCGCGACACGACGCGCTGATGGAGTGCGCGGGCGTCTTTATGGGCCTGTGGCAGGAGCGGGCGGCGGCGGAGCCGAAGTTCGATCTCATCTCCATGCTGGCCCACGGGGAAGCGACAAAGAATATTGAAGATGACCCGATCACGATGCTGGGGAACATTCTGCTTCTCATTGTTGGCGGTAATGACACAACCCGGAACAGCATTAGCGGCGGGCTTGTCGCTCTTAATCAGTATCCGGAGGAGTATGAGAAGCTCCAGGGGGACCCGAGCCTCATTCCCAACATGGTGTCAGAAATGATCCGCTGGCAAACGCCGGTCATTCATATGCGCCGGACAGCGCTTCAAGATATTGAGCTTGGTGGCAAGACCATCCGCAAGGATGACAAGGTGATCATGTGGTACCTGTCAGCCAATCGGGACGAAAATGTCTTTGAAGACGCGGACCGTCTCATCATTGACCGGCATAACGCGCGGCGTCATGTCTCTTTCGGCTTCGGTGTGCATCGCTGCATGGGGAACAGGCTTGCGGAGATGCAGCTCACCATTCTTTGGGAAGAAATTATGAAGCGCTTCCGCAAAGTGGAAGTTGTTGGCCCGGTTGAGAGGCTGCCCAACAATTTCATCCGCGGTATTGCCAACGTGCCGGTACAGCTTCAACCGCTATAGGTGATACCTACTTGCACGGTCTGCTCAGGTTGACGGTCACCAAACAGGGGCTGCATCGAAGCTCCAAAGCCAAATGGGGCAGTTTCGAAACCATTGTGCTGGCAACAGTGCCCAGGTTTCGACCCCCTGTCTCTCAGCCATTTTGTTTGAGTTGGAAATTATGCGCATCACCTTTTGGGTGCTCTGCGCTGGTGGCGCGAAGAGCGCCAACTTTTCATTATTTTGCGAGCGTGGTGGAAAAGCTGTATCTCAGCGGTAGCGCTAACTCCCTCGACTCTACGGGGATTTCTTCGATGATGATTTCCATCATCGGGGGCAAGTGGCCATCCAACAGAGCCAATTGCAGGTCCTCATAAAATTTCAAGAGGTTATCAATGCAGATTTCAAAAACCTCTAAAAGGTTCTGCGGCCGATCCATATCGAAACTTGGGTGCCTAAATCTCCATGTCGGCAGGCGTATATTTCTGTTTGCTTCTAATGCAAAGTTGAGTGTCTCGATATTCTTGTCTTTGGTTGGATGCTCTATTGCTATGCGCATTGCTATCCAGGTTCCTATCCAGCGCTGATCCGATGCTAACATTTGCGCCAATGGGCTATCTTTGCCACGCGTTTTTTCTACCCATGCTTGTGCCTTATGAAAGTGTCCACGTCCGAAACGTTGATTGTATGAGTCATCCAACATGTCGAATTTTAGTGCGGACAAAACAGGAAACAGTCCAGAAATTGAATCCAAGCAACGCTTCGCTTCGTTCACAAACGCACGAAACTCAATATCGTAGTTTTCTATGGGTGGTATGGGTTTGGGGCTTTGGCCTTCTGTGTAAGCTGCAAGATCGGAAGAAACAGTTTCGATTGTTTCATTAATCTGTTTTTCGAGGCGTTCTTTGATGAACCGGAGTGAGACCAAAGAATTCATTGTCTCCCAGCTTATGTCGGATAAGAGTCGGAAATGATCAGAGGTCTTGGCGAAGACAGTTTCTAACAATTTTGTTGTTTGGATGATTGTTCTCGCTACAACTGGGTCAGCGGCCCCCAGAGACAAAACAACGCTTTGTTCCCATGGCGCAGTGGCATGTTCTAGGTCAGGATCCAGTTCATCTGGACTGCGCAGGCGTAGAATCTTTTTTTGGGTTACAGCGAACAGAGCACTAGCTCTTGAGACTAGCAGGATGACTCGATCCTCTTCGTCCATGTCTAGCTCAAGATTAACAGCGCTATCTCGCATTTCTCGAAGTTGTTCTCTTTCCATAGAAGCCTCATTGTGGTGCATTCTTCGAGAAATCTGGTCTGCATCGCAACAGCTCACAGTGCCCTTGCTAATCTCAATTCTGCGCGATGCGCCTCACATTCACGCGTCGACTTGTTGGTAGGCCACTATCCCGCCTTCTGCCTCTCTGCCGATACATCATATTCTTCGCGGGCGGTATCGATGGTTGCCAGGTTTTCCAGCGCCCAATTTCCTAATTCGGCAACCGGTTCGCGAAAGGACTCGCCGAGCGGCGTGAGGGTGTATTCCACCTTTGGGGGAATAGTTGGGTATTGGGTGCGGTTGACGAGACCGTCCCGCTCCAATTCACGCAAGGTGCGGCTCAGCATCCGCTGCGAGATGCCCAGGTTCCGCTTTAACTCGTTGAACCGAAGGGTTCCGTACTGGGAGAGTGAGATGATGACGAGCACGCTCCAGCGATCCCCCACGCGGGACAGCACCTCATTGATGCGTTTGCAATCTGGGCATTGTTGGGTGTCCTGCATGCCGGTTCCCTTCGTGTGACCGGGGGTCAGTTTTGTGACCTCTTGCGGCGGCGCAAGGTTCTGATTATATCCTCGGTAACAAAAGTATACTGCTTTCTGTCGACACCCACAATAGGACCTGAAGAATGACCCATAAGACTCTCACCGACCTTTTGAACTGGCGATATGCCACCAAGAAAATGGACCCGACAAAACCTGTGCCGCAGGAGAAGGTCGATGCGATTGTTGAGGCGGTCCGTATGACGCCGACGTCGAGCGGCACTCAGCCGTTTGAGCTTCTCGTGGTCACGAACCCGGACGTGCGCAGTGAAATTCGTAAAGTCGCAATGGATCAGTCGCCGATCACAGACGGGTCTCATCTTCTGGTGTTTGCTGCATGGGACAATTACACCGAAGAGCGCATTGATGCGGTCACACAGCAGATGACGGAAGCGCGCGGTGAAATTCCGATGCTGAATGCCTATTACGACAACCTAAAGGGAATGTATCTGCCCCGCGACGCGGAAGTGAATTACGCGCACGCGGCGCGCCAGGCCTACATTGCTTTGGGCTTTGCTCTGATCGCTGCTGCCGAGCAGGAAGTTGACAGCACGCCCATGGAGGGTTTCGATCCAGCTGAAGTTGACAAGATCCTGGGGCTGAAAGAACGGGGCTTGCGCTCGGTGGTTCTTTTGCCGTTGGGCTATCGGGACCCAACGGGTGATTGGTTGCTGCCGATGAAAAAGGTTCGCAAATCTCAAGAGACCATCGTCACCCAGGTAGCCTAGGCGTCCACTCGTCCCCACCCAGTTTGCGGGTCACAAAAAAAGGGCGTCTTGGAAGAGACGCCCTTTGTCGTATCAGTGCTAACTGAAAAGTCTAGTTGAGTTCCAGTCCGCTCATCTCGCCCTCGTTCCGCCATTTGTCGAGGATCTCGAAATACTCGACAGATCCGCCACCATAAGGCGCGTTCTGGCCCGAGCGCTCTGAGGCCTTGCCTTCATTGTTGTAGTAGCCAGGGGTGCATTCTTCGAGGAACTTGGTGCGCATCACTGCCTTCTCGAGCACCCGGTCGACCCAGGCTGACTGACCTTCCTCTGATGGCTCAATGGTCGAGGCCTGGCGTTTGTCGGCTTCATTGATGACCCAGGCAATGTGGTTGCTCTGTTCTTCCAAGAGATGCGGATAGTTGGCTGTGAAGCCGGCCTGGGCGCCGCCCATGATAAACACGTTCGGGAAGCCGCGGACATTCATGCCGTAGAGCGACTGAATGCCATCGGACCATGTGTCTGTCAGGGACTTGCCGTCCCGACCATAAAGTTCATAGCCGGAGCGGCGGGTATAGTCGGTCCCCACTTCGAAGCCTGTTGCATAGATCAGGCAATCAACCTCGTATTCCTGGCCGTTGGCGATAATGCTGGTCTCGGTGATTTTCTCAACACCCTGACCGTTCGTGTCGATCAGGTGCACATTGGGTTTGTTGAAGGCTGCGAGATATTCGTCATGGAAGCAGGGGCGCTTGCAGAACTGGCGATACCAGGGCTTCAGCGCTTCGGCAATCTCCGGGTCCTTGATGACTTCGTCGACGCGGGAGCGCACCTGTTCCATTTTTTTGAAGTCAGCAAGTTCGGCAATCTCGGCAAGCTTCTCTGGTGACAGGTTCTTATTGTCGCCCTGGCTCGCGATGAAGAGCAGGTTCCGGATAATCTCTGTCCAGCCGTCATTCACGAGGTCTTCCGAAGCAAAGCCACCGGAAACGAGAATGTTGAAGTTCTCCATGCGGTGCTTGTGCCAACCGGGTTCCAGGCTCTTCGCCCAATCCCAGTCGGTCTCGCGGTTGTTACGCACGTCAATGGATGACGGGGTGCGCTGGAAGACGTAAAGCTCATCAGCGCCTTCGGCCAGATGTGGCACGCATTGGACGGCTGTTGCGCCGGTGCCAATGATGCCCACGCGCTTGCCCTTCAGTTTGGTGAGGCCGCCAGCTGGGCTGCCACCGGTATAGGCGTAGTCCCAACGGCTTGTGTGAAATGTATGACCTTTGAAGCTTTCAACGCCTTTGATGCCCGGCAGTTTTGGACGGTGCAGGGGGCCGTTCGACATGATCACGAACTTCGCTTTCATGGCATCGCCGCGATTGGTCTTGATGATCCACCGTTGCAGACTCTCGTTCCAGCGAACTTCTTCGACTTCTGTCTGCAGGGCTGCATTGTTGTAAAGGTCGTACTTCTTCGCGATGCGTTTGGAGTGCTCAAGAATTTCCGGCGCCCGCGTATATTTTTCCACGGGCATGAAACCGGTTTCTTCGAGCAGCGGCAGGTAGACATAGGATTCAATGTCGCAGGCTGCGCCCGGATAGCGGTTCCAATACCAGGTGCCGCCAAACTCACCGCCCTTTTCGATCATGCGGAGGTTTTTCACCCCAGCTTCGCGCAGCCGTGCCCCTGCGAGCAGACCACCAAAACCACCGCCGACAACAACCACATCCACTTCGTCGGTTAGGGGGTCGCGTTCAATGCGTTCTTCGACATAGGGGTCTTCGAGATAGTGGGCATATTGTCCTTTGATTTCGACATATTGTTCGTTGCCGTCTGTGCGCAGGCGTTTGTCGCGCTCTTCGCGGTATCTGTCGCGCAGGGCATCGGGATCGAAATCGATCGCATCGTTCAGTGCTTGCTCGCTCATGGCGAATCTCCCCGGATCAGTTTCAGTGGTGGAGCGGCATGGGGCCGCCATTCATAAATATCGATGGGGAAATTTTAGAGCCTCACCTGGCTTCTGTGAACAAAAAACTGACAAAAAGTCATATTATCATTGTGGGTAGGAATTTGACGTCGCGTGAAAGGTGATTTTTGCAAACGCGGTCAATCAGGTTGTTCGAGTGCTGATTGAATGGCGACGATGCGGAGCAGGTCTTTTGTTGCGATCACGCCCACCAGGTCCGCCTGATCCATCACCATGAGCAGGCTCGCGCCGGTCTCCTGCATTCTGGCCATCACGTCTGCCGCCAGGTCGCGGGGGCTGACAATCGCGTTGGCGGTCATTGGTTTCATGATGTCGCGCACTCTGGTCCCACTGTGGCGGTCCAGCGGGATAGTTCTAACTTCCTGCAGGCTGACGCTGCCGACCACGCGTCCGCGGTCCGTGACTGGAAAAAACTCAAAGTCGTAGTGATAGATATAGTTTTCGATCAGGTCGGCGACGGAGGTTTCTGCGGCAACTGTGACGGGGTTCGGCGTCATGAATTCCTGCACGGCTTTTTGCGCGAGGACATTCTTTGTCTGTGCCTGGAAGTTTGAGGAATCCGCAGCGAAGCGCACGAACATGCCGAGTACCACCCACCAGAGGCTTGCCAGCCCTGCACCCGTGAACAATCCCAGCAACCCAATGACAATGAGCCCCAATCCGAAGAGCGACCCCATACGGGCGGCTGTCTTTGTCGCTGTCAGATAGTCTCCGGTGCGCATCCAGATGATGGCGCGCGCGACCCTGCCGCCGTCAAGGGGAAAGGCAGGCACCATGTTGAAGGCGGCGAGGATCAGATTGAGCATGCTGAGATAGCTCAATACGGTAGCCACTGACACGAAAGCTTCCAGGACTCCGGCGCACAACCAAAATACTGTGCCAAGGAAGACGCTCATTGCCGGGCCAGCGATCGCCATCAGGAGTTCGACTTTGGGCGATGGCGGTTCGCCCTTCAGTTCAGCGATCCCGCCCAGCAACCACAATGTGATGCCGGTGATCTCCATGCCATAGGCACGCGCGACCAGGGAGTGGGCAAGTTCATGCAGCAAGATGGAGGCAAAGAGCCCGAGGACGGCCACAATGCTCATCCACCAATATGTGGCATGGGGAAGTTGTTCGTGGATGGTGGGGAAGTAGCCTTCAGCCAGCCCCCAGGCCAGCAATATGGCGATGAAGGCCCAACTGATATTGACCCTGATTTTTATTCCAAAGACTTCGATAAGCGTGAAGCTTGCGCCAATCATGATGACCACCTTTGCGATAAATCCTGCAACGGTTGCCTTAACCGTCACGGGCGGGGGAGGCCGCCTAAACCCGCCCCTTGCGCGTCGTCAAAGAGATTGGTCGAAAAGCTGAAAGCTCGCCTTGATCCGGATCATGTGGCCTTGGCTAACAGTGGTTAGCCGTGATGGTCCTCCAGGCGGCATCCGCGGGCTTCGAGTATCGGACGCAATTCCCGAAATGCTGCCTTGTTGCGGTTGAGCGGCATGCCGGGATGGAGATGGTGGATGATGTGATCCTCCATGCCAAACGCGACGATGTTTCCGAGCTTATGCGTGAAGGACCGTGTGTTGCGGTAGCGGCCCATCTCGTCCATGGGGTGGTGCGGCCACCAGCTTAGAAAGAGGGAGATGTAGATGGTGCCGAGCATTCGAGGCACCCACCAAAGGAAAGCTGCTTCCAGGGCATAGCCGCTCCAGGCAAGCGTGCAGAGAATTCCCCAGTAGGCCAAAGACTGAACCATGCCTTCAAGACCGGCGCGCTTTGCCGCTGGATCGTCTGCATTCTCTGACAGAACAACGCCGTAGGAGTTCGGGAAGCCTGGCTGCATGCGACGCACAGTTTTTAGCATTGCCTGCTGCCACGTCGGCGCAATCACTTCGTAATCCGGGTCGAGCTTCGGATCATTTGTGTGCTTGTGGTGAAGCATGTGCGTGTAGCGGGCGATCTTGAACGGCAGGACCAGTGGGATCGTCGAGACGTAGCCGATCAGTTCGTTTAGCCAACGAAGCGGTGTTCCGGGGTTCGCATAGTTTGAATGTTGCGCTTCATGTGAGGGGAGGTAGCACAGCGCCACATTGGCCGTCGCGATGAGGAAGCCTGCCCAAAGCGGTATCACGTCAAAGATCACCAGCGGCCAAAGCGCAAGCCAGCATAGAAGGTTGGAGAAACACCATAGCGCCATCACGACCGGGAAGGGTCCGATATACTTCTTGGCGATGGCCATCTCTTCGCGGTAAAGGCGGCGTTCTTGGTCCTTGTCCACCTCGGCAGGACTTTGTGCTTCTGCGACGCTCATATCCAACGTCCTCCGAATTTTGCAACCAGACCCCAGGTCCCGCCGACAATGAGACCAGTCTGAATTTCAGTGAGGCCCAAAGGAGCCTGCACGCCGAGGTTCGTCATAAGGGCCGCAATGACCGGGGCGAGAAATCCCAGGCCAAAGAGAAGGGGCCCCCAGGGATATATGGCTTTCAAGAGTTCCATTTGTTTCTCCTTAGCGCGTTTTGTCTTCGTTGTTCGGGGCACACAGTTCTGAACTGGGCGGAACGATAAGATTGATTATTTGTTCGGCAAGGTCTTCGAGATCACGTCCCTCAAAGATGTCGCTGCCGCGTCTGTTTGTGACCATGTTCGCAGCGCCCGTTGCTGCTGCGGACGAAAAAGCCATGAGCACGAGCGGGTCTGCATCGCGATGCCAGCCAGCGGCCTGCGCTTCTGCCGCCGCCATCATGACAATCTCCAGATATTCTCTATGGCTCTTCAGCAGGGTTTCGTCGGCTTGTTGGGTGACGTCTGGATGATTGAAGGTGGTGTAGTAGGCAGGATGGGTCACGGCAAAACGGATCACGGATCTTCCCATGGCGTTGTATCTGGCGACTGGATCACTTCCAGCCTTCTCAGCGGCGTCGGTCACATAAGCGCTGAATCTGAGGTAGCCCTCTGTTGCCAGCGCGCTCAAGAGCGCCTTCTTGTCCCTGAAATGTCTGGCGGGCGCTGCGTGAGAAACACCGACATCGCGGGCCAGACCGCGCAAGCTTAAGGCTTCTATCCCCTGGTCCGCGATTACTTCTGCCGCTCTGTCGAGAAGGGCCTGTTTCAGATTGCCGTGATGGTAGGTCATCGGAATTTCCATGTTGTCGTTGCCTACATGAATAGCCGCTTGACTCTATGTTGTCAACAGCAACATTCAGCGCGCGCCCTGTCCGTTTGACGCAAGTCAAAGAAAATGACGCAGGCGTCACGTTAGTGTTGCGCCAATCAATTGGTGAAAGGGCTCTGAACTGGCTTTTTCCAGGATTTTTGGGAGCGGTGGTTGCATGACGAAAATCAAGTTTGTGGAGTTTGGGGGCACCGAACATGAGGTCGATGTCACCAACGGGCTCAGCCTGATGGAAGGGGCCATCAAATATACCGTGCCCGGCATTGATGGTGATTGTGGTGGGGCCTGTGCGTGTGCGACCTGTCATTGCTACATCCCAGAAGAATGGGCGGAGAAGGTCGGACCGATCGACGAGCTTGAAAAAGACATGCTCGATTTCGCCTTCGATGTGAATGAGACCAGTCGTCTCAGCTGCCAGATCAAAGTGTCGGATGAACTGGAAGGCATGACGGTGCTTATGCCGGAGCGCCAGTATTGAGTTTTCTCCAAAAGAAAATTCACCCTTTTGATTCACGTCAAATCAAAAAATGACGCAGGCGTCATTATTGGTGTGTCGGCCGGGTGATTAGCGAGACGCATGACGTCCACATGAAGCCCACATGGCGCACAGGAGGAATGAATGACTGCACCCCAAAATACGAATGTGGTTGAGAAGGGTGACTGGAAAGTCACGATGAACCCAGACGACATCTATAAAAACCCGATGGATATTGCCTGGTCGTTTGCTTACGAATTTGGTCAAGACAAAGTCGAAGACCTTTACAAGCGCGCGAAACAGAACCAGTGGGACTCAGATGAGTTGCTGCCTTGGGATCATGAAGTCGATCCGTCAAACCCGCTGATCGCGGAGAGTTCGAGCGTTTATCACAAGATCCCGTTCTTTCAGAAGCTCTCCAAGTCGCAGAAGGAAACCTTTACGGCGCACTCAACAGCTCAGCTTCTGTCGCAGTTTCTGCACGGAGAGCAAGGGGCGCTGATGACGGCGGCATGTGTCACTCACTCTGTTCCTGATGCGGGCGCCAAGCTTTACGCTGCGACGCAGACGATGGATGAGGCGCGTCATGTGGAGGTCTATGCCAAATATTGCGAGAAGATCGCGATGACCTACCCGATGTCTCCGTGGCTCAAGGCGTTGATTGACGCGACGCTTCAGTCAGACCGTCATGAAAAAGTGATGATCGGTATGAACATGATTGTTGAAAGCCTGGCCCTCGGCGCCTTCAACAATATGTATCGAACAACCAGTTGTCCGCTTTTGAAGAAGCTTACGTTCAACGTGATGCGTGATGAATCCCGACACGTTTCCTTTGGTCATGTGTATCTGGGTCCTGTCTTTGCTGAGATGCATGAAGATGACCGGGAAGAAATGGCGCAGTTTGCCTTTGATGCGGTCAACGTATTGGCGTCTGCACAGATGCAGGGTGGGTCTCTTGCATCGCGGGCGGACCCTGGCTTCCTGATGGTGCTTGATAATTGCGGCATTGATCAGGACGATTTCTTCAAGGGAATGGAAGAGGCGGAAGAGATGGGCATTTCTCAAGCCTTGCCCCCGGGCCAGATCCACGCGCTGGAAGATCTGATGATGCCAGCGATCGCGCGTGTCGGTCTTGTGACGGAACGGACCCGTCCGCTTTATGAAGAAGCCGGGATTCCTATCAGCGAAGACTTGAGTGTCTTGGAGGCGATGGAAGGGGGAAACCCCGATGCGGACGCAAACGTCGCGGCTGCGGAATAAGACCTATGCTCGCGGGCTGAAGCCCGCGGGCGCATTCACTGTCTGATGGAATGCAGGCGGTAGAAATCTTTAGAACATGAGGTGGTTGTGATGGATGGCGCGTTTTATGAGACTCTGGTTGCTTCTCTTCCAGAAGCTATTGTTGTTTCCACACCTGATGGCCGCATTGTCTATGTGAACGGCGCACTTGAAGAACTGCTGGGATACAAGGCAGCAGAGCTCGAAGGCGAAGAAATTCTCACACTGGTTCCACGCCAACCTGGTCAACGGGCGGACCCCATGAAATGGCTCGCCCGTTGGGCAGGAGAAGGGTTGCAAAACCAGTCGCGCTATCTTGATCTTACCGGCCGCACGAAAGACGGGCTTGAGATGCCTGTCGATGTGCGCGTATCTGAAGCCACCTTTGACGGCAAAAAACGTTTCATCATTTCTGTGCGCGATCACTCTGCGCGACGGGATGAAATGGTGCGTACGAAGGAAAGGCATCTTTTGATGTCCCGCATTCTAGCTGTTGCGGCAGACGCGATCATTTCCGTTGATGCAGCACAACACATCACTTTCTTCAATCTGACGGCTGAGAAAATGTTCGGCTACTCGGCAGAAGAGGTAATGGGCAAGTCGCTGGACATGCTGCTGCCTGACCGGTTTCGAAAACATCATGGCAAAGAAATTGAAGATTTCGCCAAATCAAAACAGGCATCACGCTTCATGAATGAACGTGGCGCTGTGATGGGGCTTCGCAAAGACGGCAGCGAGTTTCCAGTTGAGGCGACGATCACAAAGGTGACCTCTGGTGGTAAGCCAACCTTCACCGCGCATATTCGTGAAAAGGCCGCCGCATCATAGAAGACGGTTTGGCTCACCAGATCTGACACACTTGTTATCGCCTGCACGTCGTCGTGATTAGAAGTGTTCTAAGCTATGTGCGACACCCTCCCCGTTGCGGCATGTAAGCCGCTGGCCGGAAAATGGGGGAACAAATGACCCAACCGATTCTAAACACAAGCGCTGCACTCATGTTCGGCGCGAGCTTGCTTGCGGCAACATCCGTACAGGCAGCAAGCGAAGGCTTCTATGTGGGAGCTGACGTTGGCTACAACTTCGCGGATGACCAAGACAGCACCGGACCCAGCCGGAATGTCGACATTGAGTTTGATGATGACCTTTTCTATACAGGCAGCGTTGGTTACGCGTTTGCTGCAGGGGAATATGGCCAGCCAGCGATTGAGTTGGAGGCCGCCTATCGCGAAAACGATGTGGACAGCCTGAATTTCAACGGGACCCCACAATCGCCAGTAGGTGACGAGTCTGTCTTCAGCGTTCTCGTGAATGGCAAATGGAATTTTACCCAATTCTCAGATGACATTATTCCGTTTGTCGGTGTCGGCGTAGGGTTTGCCGATATTGATGCGTCTGTCCGATATGGCCCTGTCGCCAATATCAATGATGACGACACGGTCTTTGCCTATCAGCTGCTCGCAGGTGCAGCTGTGCCGATCACGGAGCAACTCTCCATTGTCGGAACCGCGCGCTATTTCGATCTGGCGCAAGACCCTGAGCTCAATCGTTTTGGTGGTCCTGCTCCTGTCAGCAATGTTGAGCTGGATTCAGAATATTCGTCCTTCGGACTGTCGCTTGGTCTGAAATACGCTTTCTGATTGCTGCACCTCACAGAGCAACCTTGACTGAAGGGCTGAGCGATATTCGCTCGGCCCTTTTCGCGTTTGGCTCGCGTGATCAAACTGCTTAAGGCAGGAAATCTAGTGGATTAACCATAAAATGTGTTGAGGAGCGAGCTTGGGGGAGGTGCCATTAACCAAAGCGGGCCGCGAGTCCGCAAGAAAACAAATATCTTCTTGTAAAATTGACAGTTTTGTTTTTAGTGAGATGTTGGGTTTTAGGGGGGATGTTTGATGAGTTTCAGTGAATTTTTGCGTCGGCACAAATTTGTGCTGGCGAGTTCTGTTGCGTTAACGGCCATGGTTTTGGCAAGTGAGGGACAAGCTGCGCAGATATGTGTAGGTGCCCCATCGGCCCTCGGAGGAGCGCCTGATGGCAATATAATTCTCGCTGGCGACTGCACGGTTGAGGCGAGTGAGCAACCAGTCACGCCGAACACGAGTGCAACAGTACCGACCGCAACGACAACCCAGAAGCTTGTTGTTGGCACTGCTATAAGCGAGATCATTGTTGAGCAGGGTGCTGGCATATTGAACATTGGCAATGGTGTTTTAGGCCATGCAATTCTTTCTGGGTCCATCGGTGGGGCTTCAGTCGGAACTATTACCAATGATGGGTTTTTAACAACGGACTCCAACCAAGCCTCTGCGGTTGCCATTAGCCAGCCGGGTGCGTTGGTTGTGAATAATGGAACCACGACAGGTTCAACAACCCAGACTGCTGTGATTGCCACACATGATCAATTGGTGCCGGTGGGGTCCGCTGCTATTTTTGCAGGAGGTTTCTTCGGACAACCCCAACAGACTGGTGATGTTACGATTAATCAAGGATCTGCCGACTCTGCGGGATCGATCATTCACCATGGCACACAATTCGGACCTGCGATTCTTGTGCAAAACACGAGTGGCGATGTCGCAATAAATAATTTCCAAGGCGAGATTTTTGGTCCCTCTCCAATCGCGATCGACACTGCTGGTACAATCAGCATTGTCAATGGCATCGACGGCACCACAACAGGGACTATAAAATCCACAAAGGACAATATTTCGGCCATTGCAATTGGTAAGGGGATTTTTGGGCCCAACACGCCAACGTCATTTTCGATTGTGAACAATTCGGGCAGCACAATAAGTGCAAATGGTGGCGCGACCGGTTCGGCCTTTTTTATTGGTGAAATTGGTCCCGGTGCTTCAGCGGGGATGATCACCAATCATGGTATTGTCTCCAACCCAGATGACGTTGGATTTGCATTGCTGCGACCAGGTGGTATCGCGGGTGGCGGCGTGACTTTTGCCAATGACGGGATTGTCAATGGCGAAGTGGCGCTGGGAAGCCCGTTGGATAAATTCATTATGCAAGGTGGGATAGTCAACGGTTCGATCCTAGCGCGGACTGGAACAGGGCACGTGGAAGTTTCGGCTGACAGCCGCATAAACGGTTCGCTCGCAAGCTCAACTGGCGCGGTGATCGGTGATAGATCATCGGTAGACACTTCTCTGAATTTTGGGACATTGATTTTCACGCAAGATGCAGCCCTAACAGTTGGTCACGACCCTCGGAATGCTGTCCTGAACAACAATGTCTTTTTCTCACAGCTGTCGGCTGATCTGCGGACAACTCAGGATGGGACTGGCACGGTCAACTATCTGTTTGAAACGGACATCAATCAGAGTGTAGGGACTGATGGTGCGGGGTTGAAGGCTCTCAACTTCCTAAGCGGTGAATCGCTTCTGCGTACCAGTGGTGCTTCTTATCATGTGGCTAATTCGACGATTGGCTCTGGTGCGAAGCTTACGCTAGTGCCCGATGCTGGTACGACTTTCGTTGGTGCGGGGTTTGTTGGCAAAACGGGAAACCGGCTGTCTGGCGACTTGACCGTCAACGGTACGCTTGATCTGGGGCAGGGCACGCTGCGTTTGTCTTCTGGCCCTGCCGGAAGTACCGGCGCGGTTTCGGTTGCCACGGGCGGTACGATTGCGACAACGATAACGGCTGATGGACCGAATGATTCTCGCGCCGGCCAGACGGCGGCAACGGTATCTGGATCAGAGATGCTGGGTCAGATCATCAATGATGGAACAGTGTCCATTGCGAGCGGAGCCCGTGTGATCCCAACCATCGCGGCAGGTGTAACTGTATCTGATGGTGCGCGTTACAACTTCATCACAAGCGGCGGAGAAGATGGTGGGCCCGCGGCTTCTGTGGGCACTGGTATTCTCGTGTCATCTGCTGGCGATGTCGATTTTGGGCTCTTTCGCGGCGACTCTGTTTTGATTAATGGCCTGGCATCCGATGTGTATCTGGTTGCGAACCCTGGGGCAGCCGCGGGAACTGTGCTTGAAAATTTGGCAATTAGTGTATCTGGCAGTGACATTGTTGACAGGCTCGTCGAGTTTGCGAGCCCAACCGGTCAAGCGGAAGGTCAAACACTCTTCGCCGAGTTGTTGTCCATTCCAACCGCAGCAGAGATTGAAGTCGCGTTGACCCAGCTCGCGCCGGATGTCAGTGGTGGGGCTTCACAGGGTGCTAGTGCCGCTCAGGGCGGCGCCTCCAACACCGTAAATACCCGCTCAGAAGGGGTTCAAAACGCCCTGCTCGCAGGTGAGACGGGCGTGGCTGCTGGGGACGACCTGACGGCGCCGATTGGCGTTTGGGGACAGGCCTATGGGTTTAACGCGCTGCAGGACCAACGGCGGAGCGTCCAGGGCTTTTCCGCTTTTGGCGGCGGTCTGGCAGTTGGCGTTGATGCAGTGGTTGCCGATAATTTGGTCGCTGGCGCAGCTCTCAATTATGGTCAAACCCGTGTTGATGGACGGGGGTCGTTGTCTAGCAACCGCACGGATGTCGACAGTTATCAAGCGACATTTTATGGAGTCTATCAAGGCGATCCTTGGTACGTTCAGTCGCAGTTCGGGTATGCGTTCCAACAGTTCGACGCGCGTCGGTCGGTTAGTGTCGGTGCCTTGCGTGAGACGCCAACCGCGGACTTTGATGGTGATGTGTTCTCGGCAGGTGCGAGCGCTGGATATCCTGTTAACATAGGCGATCTTCGGTTCACTCCTTCTGTGTCTCTGGACTATGTGCAATCGAGACAAGATGCATACACCGAGAAAGGCGCGCCAACGACTGCGTTGTCTGTCAATGAAAATCGCGATGAGTCTCTTAAGGCCGGGGCACTTGCACGTTTCTCGAAAAGCTATGAGCTAGAAGGCGGCGGAGAGATTTTGCCTGAATTCCGTGTGGGCTGGTTTCATGAGATGAAGGCAGATGCGCCAAATTCTGTGTCTCAGTTTGCATTTGGTAGCTCGCCGTTTACCACGCGTGGCGCAACGCCGGCTCGAGATTCGATCAATCTAGGAGCAGGTGTGAAATTCTTGGACGTTGATGGATTCAGCGGTGCCATTCAGTATGACTCCGAGTTTAAGGATCGTTATCTCGGCAATACGTTGACCGTTAAGGTGCGCTGGGAGTTCTAAACCTCTCTAGCGAAGACGATAGCGATGTTTGTCTTGGGGCTGACGGGGAAACCTGTTGGCCCCATTCCTCTTTGACGCAATGCTTGCGCTTGGACCCACGCTCTCCCTATCATTTGTGAAAAATGGGGGATGGGATGGCGAAACAGGTAACGGCAGACAAGCCTCTTGCGGGCGTTCGTATCATCGAACTATCGACGATGGTGACGGCATCCCTTTCTTCGATGATGCTTGCGGCTCAAGGTGCCGATGTCATCAAGGTGGAGCCTGTCGGTATTGGCGATCCGATGCGGTTTATCGGTAGTCAGAAGAACGGCATCTCTGCGCTCTTTGCGAACTGCAACCGTGGCAAACGGGCGTTGGCGGTTAATCTCAAAGATCCGAAAGGTCAGGACCTGCTGCAACGCCTTGCGGCCGACGCTGATGTGCTGGTGCATAACTACCGGGACGGTGTTATGCGGCGCTTGAATCTGGGAAGCGACCAGCTCCGCACGGCGAACCCCAAGCTCATCTATGCCGCCATTACCGGCTTTGGTAAAGAGGGGCCCAAAGCGCAGGACCCGGCTTACGATCATGTGATCCAGGCGCTGACGGGCTATACCGGCGTGCAAGCTGAAGGCGGGGCACCAGAATATATGAAGACGCTCGTGGCCGACAAAATCACGGCCTACACCGTGGCGCAAGGGATCACTGCGGCTCTTTTGGCGCGCGCGTCGACGGGCGAGGGGCAGCATATTGATCTCTCAATGCTTCAGTCCTGTCTCTTTTTCCTGTGGCCGGATGGCATGATGCGCCAGACATTGCTCGCAGACGACGTCACCGACTTCGCCCCCATGGCGGACTATTACCGCGTGTCGGCAACTGCAGATGGGCATATTTCGATCGCGGCGGCGACGGATGATCACTGGCGCGGCATCTCATCTGTTATTAATCGCCCTGAGATCATGGAAGACGATCGGTTCAATTCGATTTTTGCGCGCAGCGCCAATGTCGCGGTTTTGTTGAGGGAGCTTGATGGCGCATTTACGCACCTCTCGACGGAAGACGCGTTAGCTCAACTCAAGGCACATGATATTCCTTGTGCCGCCTGCCTCTTTCCCGATGAAGTGATCGCCAACGAGCAAGTAGCCGCGGTTGGCGCTCTTGGTCTCGAAGAGCACCCTTTGCTCGGGCCTGTGCGGGTCGCTGAACCTCCTGTCCAATTGGCTGGTATGCAGGCTCATATTGACCAACCCTGTCCGGCCCATGGGCAGCATTCCTTTGAGATTGCACGAGAGGCAGGATTGGAGGAGGCGGAGATTTCGGCCATGCAGGAAGTAGGCGTTCTCACAGGCAACTGATTACACTTTGATTGTTTTCCATTTGCCGCGCCGGAAGCGCTCAGCGAGCATGATCCCCTTAATCAGATAGTCCAGCAGCAGGACCGACCAGACAAGTTGGATTGAACCTTCCCAATAGAGTGCGATCAGCATTGCGGGGAAGACGCGAAACACGAACAGGCCGGTGAAAATCGCAAAGAGCGGGAACCGAGTATCGCCTGCCCCGCGCAAGGCCCCCGCGATGACAAATTCGATTGCCATCAAAGGTTGGGCGATCCCCAATATCCAAATGAAGTCGACCGTGAGCCCTATGACTTCTGCATCGTCGATGAACCAGCCTGCGAGCATAGGGGCCATGGCAATCAATGCGGCGCCCAGTGCGCCCATAAAGAGCATGGACATAGCCAGCGACCGCCAGCCTGACCGCATCGCGGCATCGGGATCATTTGCGCCGAGGTGCTGTCCAACAAGGGTGGAGGCAGCGATTGAGAAGCCGTTGCCGGGCAGGAAGGAGATAGAGAGGATCTGCACGCCGATCTGATAAGCGGTGAATTCTGCTGTGCCATAGACGCTCATCAGTGCCATGAAACTTAAGATGCCGATTTGAAAGACCATGCCTTCGATCGAGGCGGGGTAGCCAATATGCAGGATGCGGCGGCTCATGCCCCAATCAAAATGAAAGCCTTTGAGCAGTGGCTTCAGGAGCAGAAGACCGCGGCTCCACATGATCCAATAGACCGCGAGTTGCACGAACATGGCGATGGCTGATGCCATGCCAGCGCCTGCGACGCCAAGTGCAGGCGCGCCAAGATTGCCGTAGATCAGCACCCAATTCAGAAACAAGTTCAGAAGGTTGGCGAGAATTCCGATATAAAGCGGCATGCGGGCATCGCCTGCTGCGCGCAAGGCAGCAGCGAAGATGAACCCCAGCACAAAGGGGACATTGCCGACTAAGAGCCAAAAGAGATAGTCGCTGCCATAGGCGATGACGCCGTCAGTGACGCCCATAATGCCGATCATGGGTTCAAGAATCGGCAGGACAAAAAACCAGGAGACCAGGCCAAAGACGATACCCATGATGATGGATTGGCGAAGCGCCTGATCTGCTTCCTGGCGGTTACCTCCTCCAATCGCGCGGGCGAGAATGGCCACCAGGCCCGTGGACAAGGCCATCACCAGGGTCTGGATCATCCAATAGATCTGTCCTGCGGCGCCAACACCGGCAACTGCTTCGACGCCTAAGTCGCCCACCATCATGAAGTCGGCCCAGCGCACCATGGTTTGAAGGGCCGAGGCGACAATGGTTGGCCAGGCGAGTTCCCATATGCCGAGAGATTGAGGCGCGGGCGCCAGCGCATTGGGACCACGTTCACGCAGGTCGAGAAGAGGAGAGGCAAGCTCTGGTTTGTCCTCGTCTACCGAGCGGTCGGTCTTGTTCTTGTGTTTGTCGCTCACGCCTGTCTCCCAGCCCAGTCTGCTCACTTAAGCGGACTGGGGTACAAGCACAAGCAAAGAATTGGACAGGGCTAAGTGTGAGTTGAGAGGTTAGCTGTTTTCAGCGATCCGTTTTTTTATCTCTGCTGCAACCAGCCACAAACGATCCTGCCCCCAGGCGGTGAAGTCAGGCTCAGAGCCTGGCCCAGAAATCCGGAAACTAGGTACGCCCCAGAGCTGCATGTCTTCCGTCATAACACGCTGGTTCTCTGCGACTTCCGCTTTCCAGGTGTCGCTTCCCAGATGCGGCTTTGCTTCCTTCCACGAGAGCCCGGCCGCCTCTACGACCTTCTTCATGCCGCGATCCGTGTCGATGCGAACGGCTTTTCTGAATGCAGCATCGAGAAAGGCACTGAGCAATTCTCGTCCTTTGTCTTGAGACGCAGCCCAGGGAAATAGGGAATAGGCCCTTCGGACTGGTTCGCCGATAGGGTCATAGACAGGGCCGTAGCCGACACCCATGGCATCTGCTTCTCGTTTGGTGTCGCTGAATATGTAGCGGCCCTTGTTTTGTGTGCCAGGAACACCGCGCATGACCATTGGAAGCACAGGGCGGACAACGAGTTTCACGCCGCTCTCGTCTGCGAGCTCACAGGCTTTGTCAAAGATGATCGCTGTGTAGGGAGACCGAAGGGAGGGGAAAACCTCCAGGGTGATGGTGCCGGTGTCTTTGGTTGCGCCCCAATCAAGTGGTGGGCGATTGGCGACTGGTGCAGCGCTTTCTTTGTGTGCACCGCGTTCTTTGAGGCGGGCTTCGAGATGGTAGAGGCGGTCAATGCCCCAGAACCATTCACCGGCGTACCGGAAGGTGCCACCTGAATAGTGGCCTTCCTTCTGGAGCAATGCAGAATCCTCTGCCAAACGGTTTAGCGCTTCTTTGTCGTTCACTGTTCCGAGCTCATCGGCCAATGCCTGCAATGCACTATGATCTCCCACCCAAAGCAAATCGCTTACTGGAGCTACCCGGTCGACAAAATCGGCTGGACTTGCTGCGGCCAATATCTGAGCTGCGAGCAACCGATCATCGTCTCTTGGCAGCGTGCCCGCATTTCCAGGGAAGCTGACATTATAGTGGGGTGCCACAGCTGCGGCGTCGCGTCGTGCGTAGGAGGCTAGATCTTCGGGGTAGGGCTGGTTTTTTCCCCCAGTGGCGTTGATGAGGTGCGGCACGATCTCAATGTCATAGGCAGCCGCCAACTCTGTCAGTTTCTGAGCACTCAAATGACTATAGGGATCATCAAGTTGATGAAAATACTCGACCCTGTGTGGCGCGCCGGACTTCTGGCGTTCAGCTTCTGAGGCATCCCGTTGCTTCTGCAAACGGACAGGATCCATCATCCGGTTCAGCATTAAAGACATCAGAACCCGGATGGGTTTGGGAGGATCTACTGTAATAGAAGGGTTTGGATTGTCTTTTTTTGATGGTTCTAACATTGAGCGTCTCCCTACATCGGACGTAATTATTGGCACTATTAATGCCATTAGTCCAGCATTGCAGGATCACATGCGTGCGAAATCGATCAGTGGTTGGTGAAAATTGATCGCTGCGTAAAGCGTTTTACGTTGTTAGGATATGTAATTCGCAATTTGTCTTTAGCGAGTTTATTGGGGTCAGCGTGTGCCGCACGGCGCACTGCTGAATGGAGGAGCCAAACCATGAGCGAAGCTGCAGTTATGTCTGATGCTGCGTCCGAGGACGCCTATTCACTACCACTCGATAAAATCAATGTTGGTCAGCCCCATCTCTTTAAAGAGAATGCGATCTGGCCCTATTTCGAACGGTTGCGCAATGAAGACCCGGTTCACTTCTGCGCCGAGAGTGACTACGGGCCCTATTGGTCGGTCACGAAGTATAATGACATCATGAAAGTGGATACCAATCACGGCATCTATTCTTCAGAGTCAGGTCTTGGCGGCATCACGATCCGTGACCCAATGGCTGATTTCCAACTACCCATGTTTATTGCGATGGATCAGCCAAAGCATGACGTGCAACGGAAAACCGTGAGTCCGATTGTTGCGCCAGGCAATCTTGCGATCCTTGAGGGTGTCATCCGGGAACGGGCTGGCAAGATCCTCGATGGGTTACCTCTGAACGAAACTTTTAACTGGGTTGATCGCGTATCGATTGAACTCACAACCCAGATGTTGGCGACGCTGTTTGATTTTCCCTGGGAAGATCGGCGCAAGCTCACCTACTGGTCTGATGTGGCAACAGCGGACATTAACGGCCCGCTTATCTCGTCGATGGATGAGCGCCGCGAAATTCTTATGGAATGCGCGGAGTATTTCACGCGGCTTTGGAATGAGCGTGTGAATTCACCAAAACCCAATGGGGATCTCATTTCGATGCTTGCCCATGGCGAAGCCACGAGAAACATGGAGCCGATGGAATATCTTGGCAATGTCATTCTTCTGATTGTTGGAGGGAATGACACGACGCGCAACTCCATCACCGGTGGCTTGCTGGCGCTGAATGAGCACCCTGAGCAATATGACAAGCTGCGCGCGGATCACAATCTGATTGAGACCATGGTGCCGGAGATTATTCGCTGGCAGACGCCATTGGCGCACATGCGCCGCACCGCGCTTGAAGACACAGAGCTTGGTGGCAAGCAGATCAAGAAGGGCGATAAGGTTGTGATGTGGTACGTCTCTGGCAATCGGGACGGCGAGGTAATTGAAAACCCCAATCAGTTCATCATTGATCGAGAGCGGCCTCGCCAACATCTTTCCTTCGGGTTCGGCATTCATCGCTGCGTCGGCAACCGCCTGGCGGAAATGCAGCTGCGCGTGCTTTGGGAAGAGATTATGAAGCGTTTTGACCGCATTGAAGTTGTAGGGGAGCCGGTGCGGGTTCTCTCCAACTTTGTCAAAGGTTTCGAACAGCTTCCTGTTCAAATCAAAGGCTGACCAGTCTCAATCGGTTGGAAGTGGCGGCAGGGGCGTGCAAGACAGTTTGCGCGCCTCTTCTTTTTCTACGCCGAGGATCAAGAGCAGAATGTAGGCGCAGTTTTCGATGACGGGTTGATCCAGACCGGTTTCGAATTTGTCGCGGATGACGCCGGCTAGGGCGCCCAGTAAGAAGGGCTCAAGGGTGATTTCGTCATGTTCAATAAAGCGGCCTGTCTCGATGCCGTTTTGAATGTCGCGCTTTGCGCTTTCGCCGCTTGCTTCGCGGATCTGGTCCATCGGTAAGTCAGACTTATAAAGGAACCAAGCCCATAGAGGGTCTTTGGCAATTGCTGTCAGCATGTGCCGGACGCTGATCGAAACGACATCTGCCGAGTCTTCCATGTCGCAGGTCAGGTCATCCAATCGTTCGGTCAGTTGTCGCGCCTTTGTTCGGACAATAGGAACCAGCACATCCATCTTTGTTTTGAAGTGTGTGTAAAAGGTGCCGTGACCAACGTCAGCGACATCGGTGATGTCCTGAATTTTGACTGCGTCAAACCCCCTTGCATGCATGAGTTCTTCGGCCGCTTCCAGAATACGTGCGCGCGCTTGCAGGCGCTTTCGCTCCACACGGCTGACCGGTGTTCGTTCCATTTCAATGAGGTCCATCGTGGTCTCCCTGTTTCTTTCCCGACAGGACAGGTCCGTCAGCTCAGTTTGTTATGACTTGCATCATATTTGATAATATCATCATTCATGGCGAAGAAATCAAGGTGGGTAGGCATCCTTCAGGAATCTCTTGGTTTTCCGACCTCCGAGAACCGGCTTTGGGCAAACCCGCCCGGCATTTCTTGCTCGCTGGTTTCTGTGCAAGCAGATGTTCAATTTTGTTAGGGCTGCCGTGTGTCAACGTGCGGCAGGCTCGGTTATGGTCCGGCTAGAACACGACACCTGGTACCCAGCTACCTGAAAGGTCTGAGACATGATTGAGAAATGCATTGCTGATTGGCACGAATATATCATCGGCAAAAAGCCGGGTGGACTTGAGGCGCTGATCGCTGATGAGTGCGTCTTTATCTCGCCAATCGTTTTCAAGCCGCAGGTTGGCAAGGACCTGACTCTGGCTTACCTGCGTGCGGCGGGCGGAACGCTTGGGGGTCAAGGAACGCCTGGTGAGGACAAGCCTGCTGAGAATTCTGGGAAATTCAAATACACCAAGGAAATTCTCGCTGGAAACCACGCTATGCTTGAGTTTGAGACCGAAATGGACGGCAAATATGTGAATGGTGTCGACATCATCACCTGCAATGATCAAGGCAAAATCATTGAATTCAAGGTCATGATCCGCCCCCTTCAGGCTGTCAATGCGGTCCATGCCGCCATGGGCGCGATGTTGGAAAAAATGAAAGCGGCATAAGCGCTTCGGCAGGACCAGTCGAGAAAGCCCGCTCTTTTGCGGGTTTTTTTGTGGTCAAACCAAGAATTGACACTAATAATGCCAACTTCTACGGTAGTGGCAAGAAAACGATGGCGGACCGGCTTTCACCGGCTCCGTCCGCATGGGAGGTTTGCATGACAGTTTCGACGCCGCTCACACTGATGGGAGCGCCAGGGTCCCCATACACACGCAAAATGCTCGCGGTTCTGCGTTATAGACATCTGCCCTACCGCTTGTTCTTAAGTCGGGACGGGATGCCTAAGGGGCTGCCTGTTCCGAAAGTTGCCCTTCTGCCCACCTTCTTTTTGCAGAATGCATCAGGCGCCATGGAAGCTGTTGTCGACAGCACGCCGCTGATCCGACGCTTTGAAAACGAGTTTGAAGGGCGTTCGGTTATTCCAACTGATCCGGCAATCGCTTTTCTCGACTATTTGCTCGAAGACTATGCGGATGAATGGCTGACCAAGCCCATGTTCCATTATCGCTGGCACTTCCAGGCTGATATCGACAAAGCAGCGGCCATCCTGCCACGTTGGACGCTGAAACCGCAGGCCGAAGAAGAAGCGCTCCAATTGGGCAAGATCTTCGCTGATCGCCAGATCTCACGGCTTCATGTTGTTGGCTCCAGCAACGAAACCGCGCCCGTGATTGAGGCAAGCTATGAGCGCTACTTGAATGTGATGCGCGCGCACCTGGAAACGTCCTCATTCCTCTTTGGCGCCCGCCCTGGCAGCAGTGACTTCGGCATGTATGGTCAGCTGACACAGCTTGCAACTTTTGATCCGACGCCTATGCAGCTCACACTCGACAAAGCCCCGGCTGTCTATGCCTGGGTCGATATGGTCGATGACCTGAGCGGCCTGGACGCAGATGAAAGTGCGTGGACAAAACGCGATGCGATCCCGCAAACACTGATCGATCTCTTTAAGGAAGTCGGGGCGTACTACGTCCCAGCACTGCTCGCGAATGCCAAAGCGCTGATGGATGGTGCCGATACCGTAGAGACAGAGATTGACGGTGCGCGATGGGTCCAGAAGCCATTTGCCTATCAAGGCAAGTGCCTGCAATGGCTGCGGGAACAACATGCAGGGTTAGCGGACGCTGACCGGAAGGTCGTCGATGACGTGTTGGCAGGAACCGGCTGTGAAAAACTCTTCGCCTAAAGGATGAGAGCCATGTTACTTCGTTTGATTGTCTGGGCGGTTCCAGCGCTTCTCTACGCCGTGTTCTTTTTTTGGTACACGAGCTTTGGCGGGCCGCTCACTCAGGAAGAAGTTGAGCGGTATATGTCTGCGTTTGAAGAGCGCGGAGGAGATGCTGAGGTTTTAACTCAGGTGCGGGCCTTTCTTGAATCCGACACCGGCAATGACTTCATCATGATAAATGCCCTTCACATGAAAGATACGCCGGACCAGGTTGAGGGCGTTGAGCCAGGGGAGAGCTCCGATGATGTGATGGCGAAATATATGGAATATATGTGGCCAGCACTTCTGCGCCGGGCGTCGCACCCTGTAATGTTTGGCCCGGCGGTTTCAAACGCGCTTGATGTTGTGGGGATTGAGGATGCGCGTATCTGGAATCGAGGGGCGGCGATGCGCTATCGCTCTCGGCGGGACATGATGGAAATTACGACCAATCCGGCTTTTTCCGGACGGCATGATTTCAAAACAGCCTCTCTTGAAAAGACAATAGCCTATCCGATTGAAGATGCTCTTACGCTGACGGATCCAAGAGTGTTGCTGTTTTTCGTGTTGCTGAGTGTAGCGGGTGTGTTGAACGCAACTGTGCGTCGTTAGGGATGACTCCCTGGGGAGGGTGGAAATGTTAAAGAAAGTTCTTGGCGGTGTTGGTGCCGCGCTGCTTGTTCTGATCGCCGTTGGCTGGGTCTACCGCGTTGAAATTGCGCTGAACGCGCCGGGTGTTCTTCTTAACCTCGTGAATCCTGTTGGTCCCAACCAGGAGATTGTCTGGATCAAAGGGCCGGACGTTGCGGAGGTGCCGCCATCTGAGCGCCCGCCCAACATTATCTTCATCGTCACCGATGATATGGGTTTCAACGATATTAGTTATTATGGTGGCGGCGCGTCCGGTTCGGACATGCAGACTCCGCATATTGATGCTCTTGCCCATGAAGGTGTTGCCTTCACAAACGGATATGCAGGAACGGCTGTGTGTGCGCCGTCGCGTGCCATGATCATGACGGGTCGCTACGCCACTCGCTTTGGCTTTAATTACACGCCGACACCTCCGGGTATGTTGTCTCTGGTCGGGTTTGTCTCAGAGAATAGCGGGATTGATAGACCGCATGCGAACTTCTCCTTTGATCGGGATGTTGAGATCCCGGCTTATGACAATCTCGGTGTGCCGACGTCGGAAATTACCGTTGCCGAAATGCTGAAGGACGCGGGCTATTACACGGCTCATATTGGCAAGTGGCATATCGGCCGCTCCAATGGCAGCAGTGCGATTGAACAGGGGTTTGATGACAGCCTGTTGATGGCGAGTGGTTTATACCTTCCGGAGGATCATCCTGATGTGGTGAATTCCTATCAGGATTTTGATCCGATTGACCGTTTCCTCTGGCCAAACATGCAGTTTGCATCGACGTTCAATAATGGACCCCGGTTTGAACCGGGTGGCTACATCACTGATTATTACACCGATGAAGCAGTGAAAGTGATTGAGAATAATCGCAATCAACCTTTCTTCCTCTATCTCGCACATTGGGGCATTCACACGCCCCTGCAGGCATTGAAGTCTGACTATGATGCACTCTCTCACATAGAGGACCATCGCTTGCGTGTTTACACCGCGATGACCCGCGCGGTGGATCGCTCTGTGGGCCGCGTCATGCAGGCCTTGAAAGACAACGGTCTGGATGAGAACACCCTTATCATATTTACAAGTGATAATGGTGGTGCAGGCTATGTTGGGCTTGATGATCTCAATACCCCTTATCGGGGCTGGAAGATCACCCTGTTTGAAGGGGGCACCCATGTGCCATTCATGGCGCGCTGGCCGAAGCGCATTCCTGCAGGAACGGTTTTTGATGAACCAGTCTCTCATATTGATCTGTTTGCGACTGCGGCGGGTGCCGCCGGTGGCGCCATGCCAACGGACCGGGTGATGGATGGGGTCGATTTTGTTCCTTTCGTTGCGGGCGATAAAGAGGGTGCACCTCATGAGGCTTTGTTTTGGACGGCGGGTGAGTATCGATCTGTTTTGAAAGACGGCTGGAAGCTTCAGGTTTCTGGTCTGCAAGACAAGCAGTGGCTGTTCCATTTGGCGGTAGACCCCAGCGAAACCAAAAATCTTGCTGAAGCAGAGCCTGCCAAGCTTGCAGAGTTGAGAGGTCTTCTCGATGCTCATCAGGCTGAACAGGCCGAACCGATCTGGCCCTCGTCTGTGGCAACGCCTGTCTATGTTGACAAGACACTGGCCGAACCGCTTAAAGAGGATGATGAAGTCATCTATTGGGAAAATTAGTACGGGAACTCTCGGGGCTCTGGCCCTGGGAGCCATTGCCTATCTGGCTTGGCCGACTTCTCAAAAGATCGACGGGCAGGTAAGCTGCCTGTCGCCAGACGTGATTGCGCCTGAGACCTCAGGCATGGTTTTCATCGAAGGTGGTTCCTTCGATATGGGGGCAGGCAGCATCTATTCCGAAGAGGGACCGGTGCGCCGCGAGGCGGTTGCGAGCTTCTGGATTGATGCAACTGAAGTCACCAATGCGGAGTTCGCAGAGTTTGTGGACGCGACCGGATATGTGACGGTTGCGGAGGTCGGGATAGACGGCGTGGTTCCTCCTGGTGCTGCAGTGTTTCAAATTCCAGAAAGCAACGCTGAAGGCCGGTGGTCTTATGCCGGCACAGCAAACTGGCGTCAGCCGGAGGGGGCAGGCAGCAGCATCGTCGGACGCGAACATTTCCCTGTCGTTCAAATTGCTTATCAGGATGCAGCTGCTTACGCGCGGTGGAAAGGGCGGACATTGCCAACTGAAGTTCAGTGGGAATATGCCGCCCGCGGTGGTCTCGATGGTGCAAAATATGCCTGGGGTGAAGAGCGAGAACCCGGGGGGCAATATCTCGCCAACAATTGGCAGGGCTTCTTCCCTTTCAATGATGAAGGAGCTGATGGCTTTATCGGCCGGGCGCCGGTTGGCTGCTATCCACCAAATGGGTATGGCCTCTATGACATGATCGGAAATGTCTGGGAGTGGACGGCTGACCCGTTTGCCCCGTCGGATGCGTCAATAGGACTGATGAAGGGGGGCTCTTATCTTTGTGCACCCAATTATTGCCGACGCTATCGGCCGGCGGCCCGCCATCCCCAGGAAGTGGATCTTGGGACCGACCATATTGGTTTCAGGACTGTCTCGCTGACCAGGCCTTAAGGTCTGGATTTCGCCAGATTTGAATTTCACCGCTGGAATGGCTAGGTAAGCGCTCAACTCTCCCTATCCTCCTCCTGTTTTGAGTGAAACTTAATGCCTGATATTGCCGCTTCCGCAGACCATCTCTTTGACCTTCAGCCGACTCATAACCCCAATAGGTATTTCCTGCCTGTCGAGGACAAGCTGAGTGTTGGTCCTCCAGGAAACCTTTTCCTGTTCGGGGGCGTTGGCCTTGCGTCTTCGATCCGGGCGATTGAAGAGACGACTGGGCGCCCAACTGTTTGGGCCGCTGCGCAATACCTGTCCTTCGCGCGGGTTGGTGACATTGTAGACCTGGATGTGCTCGTGCCGGTGCATGGCAAGTACAACACCCAGGCGCGGGTAGTTGGCCATGTTGGTGACCGGGAAATTTTCACGGTGAATGCGGCGCTCGGTGAGCGCCCGAGTGAATATTCTGCGCAATGGGCGGAGAAACCTGATGTTGTGGCGCCTGAAGATTGTGCGCCCGTCGATCATTGGCGCGAAGACCGTGATGACCTGCATGGTCGCATTGATGTTCGGGTGGTGAAGGGCCGCTACGGAGAAGAACGCAAGACGGGCGGCCTCAGCGAAGACGGACATGTTGTTTTATGGGCACGGATGCGTGAAGACCTGCCGATGAGTTCAAGCGCGCTCGCCGTGATGGCGGACTTTGTGCCTTCAGCCATCGGCAATGCGATTGGGCGTGACGCCGGGGGCAACAGCCTCGACAATACCATTCGTATTCGCAAAATCGTTGAGACGGAATGGGTGCTGTTGGATATCCGTATCCATGGTGTCCACAATGGGTTCGCTCATGGCCGGATGCACTTGTTTGCGGAGAATGGAGAGCTGATGGCGAGCGCAAGTCAGTCAGTGATCTTACGTATTCGCGATTAGGTCAGTTTAGTTCTCGCGTAAGATGTTTTCGATCCAGTTTTTGACTTCAAGCGTGCGGATGTTTTCGTCCATGACGTCCTCATCAATGCCGAGACGCCATGCAATGTCCCTGCGCGAGGGATCTGTATGCAATGTTTCAAGTTCGGTGATGAAGCTATCTGCAGCAGCGTTGTCAGCGAAGTAGCCGGTCTCTATCAGACCCTCTTTGCGGAACCGGGTCAGGGCAGCGACTTCGCGCAGATCATACTCGGGATGATATTGCACTGCCCAGAAGGGGGTGCCCTCATGGGTGACAATCGCAGCCTGGATCGGTGTGATGCGATTGCCAGCAAGATGGATGCTGTCTGAGGGCAGGTTTTCCACATCATCAAAGTGGCTGGTGAAGCCATCAAAGACAGGTGCTTTGCCCGTATAGAGCGGATGGGCGTGACCTTCATTGGTGAGGGCAATCTTGCGCGCAATGCCAAACTCACGGCCTTTGGGGTTGAGGCGGCAAGTGCCGCCTGCAGCAAGTGTTGCGATCTGCAGAGCCCAACAGCTGCCGAAGCTTGGCGTGCCTGCTGCATAGAGTGCGCGGGCAAGGTCTACCTGCCGTGTCACGTCTGGTGTCTGGTGGTAGATGGTAAGACTTGACCCTGTCCAAAGCGCTGCGTCAAACGTCGAGAGATCTGCTCCTGATGGCAGTGCCTCATCCGGGTCTGCCGGGTGCAGGATCGTGGTCTTCGCATCTGGCAGGAAGCGACGGATCATGCGCTCGTAGAGCGTGCCTGCAAGAGTGCAGCCAGCCCTGACGAGATTCTCCCGGCCGGTTTTGTCATAACCATCAATGATGAGAAGCGTTTCGCTCATGGGGACTCTTTTTATCGTGTTTCCGGACGGAAAACCGCAAAATCACTTTTCCTGGAAACACTTTATACCGGCTTCTCGCCATTGACCGTCACGCGATAGAGAAGGCGCTCATATTCCACATAATCGTCGACTGCGTAATGTTGCACACAGCGATTGTCCCACATGGTGACCATTTTGGGGTCCCACGGCACGCGGCAGCAGAATTCCGGTTTGGTGCAATGGGTGAAGAGGTAATCGAGGAGAGGTTTACTCTCTTCTTCGCTCATGTCTTCAAAGCGGATCGTGAACATCGGATTCACATAGAGTGCTTTGCGTCCCGTATTCGGGTGGGTGCGCACGACGGGGTGAGTGACTTCGTCGTAAACCGAGTCTGAACGCTTGTAGGTGATGGCGGTTTTGCCTTCGTATTTTTCTTCCGCCGTATCAGAGGTGTAGGCATATTTTGCGGAGTGGACTGCGCTCATTCCGTCTAGCATTCGTTTCATGCCATCTGAAAGCCGCTCATAGGCCAGATACTGATTGGCAAATAGCGTGTCGCCGCCGTGGGGTGGAACCACATGGCTATAGACGATCGATCCCATACTGGGTTCGGCGAAAAAGGAATTATCCGTGTGCCAGCCGACACCGAAGCTTGCAGACTCGCCGGCGGGCTTTAGCATCTTGATCATCTCGGGAAGCTCGTCCATGCCATTGACAATCGGGTGGACTTCGAGGTCGCCGAACTTTCGGGCAAAGGCGACATGCTCATCGTGGGTCAGGTCCTGGTTGCGGAAGACGAGGACGGAGTGGTCTGCGAAGGCGGTGCAGATTCCATCGAACTCTTCGTTCGACAGATCGTTCAATGTCAGACCGGAGATCTCCGCACCAAGTGATCCGGTTACCTGTTTCACCTGAAAACCTGTTGCTGTCATATCTCGTCTCCCTCTCCCATTCTGCTCATCCTCGAACGCGCGCCGATGTCGGATCATATAGCGGTTTCACGGATGCCGTCGCGGGAATCCGCTTCCCGGCCACATCGATTTCATAGGATTTTGTTTCTAGGTCGCCGAGTTTTTCGCCAGATGCGCGCGGGACATAGCCCATGCCCACAGAGGCACCCAATGCGTGACCGTAGTTCCCCGACGTTAGATAGCCCACTTGCTCCCCGTCGCAGAAGATTGGCTCATTGTGAAAGAGAAGCGGCTCCGGGTCGTTTAGCTGAAAGTGGAGGAGCCGGCTTTTGGCACCCGCCTCTTTGACGCGCAAGACAGCGTCTCGTCCGATGAAGTGCCCATAAGGCGTTTCCGGCTTGTCGTTTTTGACGGCGAAGCCAAGACCTGCATCAATCACATGGTCTTCATCTGATATGTCATGGCCGAAATGGCGATAACCTTTTTCGATGCGGCAGGCATCAAGCACATGCATGCCGGCTGGGGTAAGGCCCCATTCCTGGCCTGCTTCCCAGATTGTGTCGAAGATATGAAGTGCCATATCTGCAGAGACATAGAGCTCGTAGCCGAGTTCCCCCACATAGGTAATGCGATGGGCACGCACTGTTCCCATGCCGAGTTCGATGGTCTTGGCGGTGCCGAAGGGAAAGGCATCATTTGATAGGTCGTCTGGCGTGAGCGTTTGCAGGAAGTCTCGTGTTTTTGGGCCCATGAGGGCGATAACGGCTTCACCAGATGTAACATCTGTCGCGACGCAATGTGCGTCTTCGGGGATGTGGCGGGTCAGCCAATTCCAGTCCCGCTGGTGGACGCCGGGTGCAGTGACGATGAGAAAGGCGGTGTTGGTCAGTCGTGTTACAGTGAGGTCTGCTTCTATGCCACCACGTTCGTTCAACCATTGGGTATAAACGATGTGCCCCGGTTCAATATCAATGTCGTTGGCGCAGACATGTTGGAGGACATCCTTCGCGTCGCGTCCTTCGACGCGGAACTTCGCAAATGACGAAAGGTCGAAAAAGGCAAGACCATTGCGGACCGAGCGATGTTCAGCGGCGGCGTTCTCAAACCAGTTCTGCCGACCCCATGAATAGTCATAGGCGGGCTCCATGCCAGATTTGAGTTGATCCTTATTCAGATACCAGTTTGGGCGTTCCCACCCGGCCACTTCGCCAAAGCAGGCACCCAGCTGTTCGAGTCTCGGATGTAAGGGAGATCTACGGACGCCTCGACCCGTCTCATATTGGCGATAGGGAAAATGATCCTGATAGAGCAGACCAAGAGACTCTTTCGTTCGGTTGAACAGATAGGTCTTGTTGTTTTGAAAGGGTGCCGTGCGGCGAATGTCGACATCCCAAAGATCAAAGGGAGGATGTCCAGCAACGATCCATTCAGCAAGTGCTTTTCCGGCGCCGCCCGCGGACTGAATACCGATGGAGTTGAACCCGGCGGCGACATAGAAATTTTTCAACTCCGGCGTTTCGCCGAGCAGATAGCGATCATCCGGCGTGAAACTCTCCGGGCCGTTGAAGAAAGTTGCAATGCCCGCCTGCTCGAGCATTGGCAGCCGTGCAATCGCCTTTTCCAGGATGGGCGTGAAGTGATCCAGATCTTCGGGCAGTTCGTCGAAACAGAAACTCTCTGGAATGCCATCCATGCCCCAGGGTTTCGCCCTTTTCTCAAAAGCGCCGATGAGGAGTTTTCCTGCATCTTCCTTGAAATAGGCTTCTTCGTCGGGGACACGCAGCGTGGGTAGGTTCGGGGCAAGATCGGCGAGTGGCTCGGTCACCACGTAAAAATGTTCAGCGGCATGAAGGGGCACCTTAGCGCCAGCCATTTGGCCGATATCGCGCGCCCACATGCCAGCGCAATTGACAACGATGGGCGCTTTCACAGGTCCGAGGGTTGTTTCAACACCGGTGACGTGGCCATTGTTTTGGGTGATGCCTGTCACTCTTACCTGTTCCAGAATGCGGACGCCTACCATGCGAGCGCCTTTGGCGAGGGCCATGGTGACGTTGACGGGGTCTGCCTGCCCATCTCCTGGAACGTGGACACCGCCTTCAACCCCTTCGAGGTTAAGGTGCGGATAGAGGCTCAAGCATTCAGAGGGTGAGAGCATTTCTGCTTCCACACCAAAGATGGAAGCCATGGCTACATTTCGCTTCAGCTCTTCAAGGCGCTCCTTTGTGAGAGCCAGCGAAACAGAACCGGTCTGCTTGTAGCCGGTGGCGAGTTCTGTTTTTGCTTCAAGGTTGGCATAGAGATCAGCCGAGTATTTTGCGAGCTGGGTCAGGTTTCGTGTCGCCCGCAACTGGGCAACCAGGCCAGCAGCGTGCCAGGTCGTGCCGCAGGTCAGCTGTTTGCGCTCCAGCAGCAGGACATCTTTTTGCCCGAGCTCACCCAGGTGATAGGCGAGGGAGCAGCCAATGACGCCGCCGCCGACAATGATGATCGATGCTTCTTCTGGCGCCTGGGCTGGCATGTGATCTATCCTGCTTAATAGACAGGTGGCGCGACAACCCAAACAAGGATTGCAGGCTCATCGGATGGATTGTGCCAGCGGACATTTTGATCGTGGAACCGAAATGCATCGCCAGGTGTCAATTCGTAGTGACGGTCCTCAACCCAAATTTCCAAAGCGCCACTCACCAGGAAGGCCGCTTCCTCGGTGGGGCGATGAATGAGGTGCTTGCTGGTGGCGCCGGGAGCGATCTCCGTTCGCAGCATCTCAAAGCTGCCTGTCATATCTGGGGAGAGCAGTTCTTCGGTGAAGCCTTCTTCTCGGCTGCCGACTTTGCGTCGAGCTCCTGCTCTCACAATGACGCCCCTGTCGGCTGGATCGGCATCATGATGTTCGAGAAAAAAGCCGATGGGCACGTTCAGCGCCGCGCCCAATTTTCGTAGATCGTCGACGCCCAGGTTCGAAATGCCCCGTTCGATCTGGCTCACATAGCCTACAGATCGATTGATCTTGTCCGCCAGCGCCTGGAGCGTGAGACCTCTCGAGCGTCGCAGGGCGCGGACATCTCTGCCGATTGCCTCTGCGATCTGCTGTGTTTCCCGTTCAATTTCACCAGCTTCAGTCATCTGGTGAAAATATCACGCCACTGGTGAAAAAAATAGACAATTTTTCACAGCGATATTGCCCGCTCCTGCAAGTCGGCTTGCTTTGAGCTGTACCCGCTTTGCTCTACTCGTCAGCGATTTTCACGACCAGTTTGCCCAGGTTTTCGCCTTCGAACAGCTTGTTCACGGCAGTAGGAGCGCTTTCCAGTCCTTCGACAAGGGTCTCCTGGCTCTTGATCTTTCCAGTAGCGACCCAGGTTGCCAATTCCATGGTCGCCTCTGCGTATTTCTCCATGAAATCGGTGACGATGAAACCGCGAACATTTATGCGGCGCATGAGGATCGGTGAGAAGTCGCCGCGCATGGGCTCATCGGTATTGTACCCGGAAATCATGCCGCAAAGAGGCATGCGGCTGAACAGGTTCATCCGCGCCATGACAGCTTCCATGATTTCACCACCCACATTCTCAAAATTCACATCAATGCCGTCTGGTGTCACAGCCTCGAGTTGTTCACGCCAATCTGGTGCCTTGTAGTCGACCGCTGCATCAAACCCGAGTTCCTCGACAATCCACTTGCACTTGTCTGGGCCACCGGCAATGCCGACAGCCCGGCATCCATTGAGTTTTGCGATTTGTCCGACAACCGAACCAACGGCGCCTGCAGCGGCAGAGACAATAACCGTCTCTCCGGCTTTGGGTTGCCCGAGTTCAAGAAGTCCGAAATAGGCGGTGAGGCCTGTCAGACCGCAGGCACCCAACATGGTTGGCAGTCCGACGGGTAGTTCTGGGGGAAGAACTCCCACAGGGATTTCGTCGTTCGGGCCAGCGACATAATAGTCCTGCCACCCAAGCAGGCCGCTCACCGTATCACCGACCTTGTAGGCTTCGGAGTTGGATGCGATCACTTTGCCGATGCCACCACCGCGCATGACGGCGCCAATTTCAACCGGCGGCATGTACTGATCCATGTCCGACATCCAAATGCGGTTGGTCGGGTCGAGGCTGAGATAGAGGTTCCGAATGACAGCTTCGCCAGGCCCCGGTGTTGGAACAGGCTCTTCAACGAGGTCAAAGTCACTGGTTTTGATCTTGCCGACAGGGCGGCTTTTAAGGCGGAACTGGCGATTGACGTTGCTGGACATGGGACCTCCCGGGCGATGATTTTGTTGAAGCTATTCTTTCACAGGAAGGCGTGTTTTCCGAGTCTGGCTGGAGCGCAATTTAGGCGCCACCTTCAATCTCTTCACGTTTCATCTCTAGCTCGAGCCATTCTTCTTCCATCTTCACCAGCTCGGTTTCAGCCGCTTCGAGGCTTGCTGCGGTCTTTTGAAAGCCTTCCGGGTCTTTGGCGAAGAAGTCAGGTTTCGTAAGAGAGTCTTTTAGTTCTTGGATTTGGGCTTCGAGCTTCGCCATTTCTTTTGGCAATGTCTCCAGCGCATGTTTGTGTTTGAAGGAGAGCTTGGCGCGTGCGGGTGCTGGCTTTCCGGCGGACGTATTTTGTTTGGCAGCTTTGGTACCCAGCTCTTCAAGCATCCCACCCGCAGACTTCCGTTGGTGCATCATGTCGGAATAGCCGCCAGCATATTCCTGCCAGAGACCATTGCCCTCTGCATTGATGACGGATGACACCAAGCGATCGAGAAAGTCCCGGTCATGGGAGACGAGGAGAACCGTACCCTGATAGGAAGCGAGCATTTCCTGAAGGAGGTCCAATGTCTCCAAATCGAGATCATTTGTCGGCTCATCAAGGATGAGCAGGTTAGACGGCTTTGCCAATGCGCGCGCCAGCATCAGCCGACCCTTTTCGCCACCGGAGAGTTCTGTAATGGGGGTTCTGGCTTGCTCAGGTGAGAAAAGGAAATCTTTCATATAGGAGATGACGTGGCGCTGGGTGTCGCCCACCATGATCATGTCCTTGCCGCCACCGGTCAGCGCTTCCTTTAGGCTTGTACCTGCTGGCAGGCTTTCACGCTTTTGGTCGAGGGTTACAGTTTCCAGATTTGTCCCGAGACGTACGGTGCCGGAGTCGGGTGCCAGCTTGCCGGTCAAAAGATTGAGCAGCGTTGTTTTGCCCGCGCCGTTCGGACCGATAATGCCAACTCGGTCACCCCGCAAGATACGCGTGGAAAAATTGCCGATAATGGTTCTGTCACCAAAACTCTTAGAGACTTCTTCTGCTTCAAACACGAGCTTCCCGGAGAGGCGGCCTTCCTGTGCGTTGAGGTCGACCTTTGCTGTTCCCCTATTGAGGTCGCTGCGCGCTTTGGCGGCGTCTTCACGCAGCTGATGTAGATCGCCAAGTCTGCGTACATTGCGCTTGCGCCGGGCGGTGACGCCATAGCGCAGCCAGTGCTCTTCGCGGGCGACCTTGCGCTGCATTTTGTGGGCATCGCGTTCTTCTTCCTCCAGAAGCTGATCGCGCCACGCCTCAAACTCCCCGAAGCCTTTGCCCAGGCGACGCGTGGTTCCTCTGTCCAGCCATGCGGTCGATGTTGAAAGAGTTGTCAGGAACCGGCGGTCATGGCTAATCAAGATGAGGGCGGTGCGTGTCTGTGCCAATTCCTTTTCAAGCCATTCAATGGCAGGCAAATCCAAATGGTTGGTTGGCTCATCCAGCATCAAAATGTCGGGTTCTGGCGCCAATGCCTGGGCGAGTGCGGCGCGGCGGGTTTCCCCGCCCGACAGATTTGAGGGGTTCTCGTCACCGCTGAGGCCCAGTTCGCTCAACAGATATTGCGCGCGATAATGGGTATCGCCGTCCGTAAGGCCTGCTTCCGCAAAGTCCAGGGTGGAGGAGAAACCCGTAAAGTCCGGCTCCTGCGGCAGGTATCTCATTGTTACGCCGGGTCGAATGAAGCGCTCCCCGTCATCTGGTTCAACCAGGCCAGCGGCGATTTTGAGCAGGGTTGATTTCCCCGAGCCGTTTCTGCCAACGAGGCATAAGCGGATGCCGGCTTCGATCGTCAGGTCTGCGCCTGTGAGAAGCGGTGTTCCACCGAAAGTCAGATGAATGTTCTGTAGTGTCAAAAGAGGAGGTGCCATGGGCGCCCTATAGCCGTTCGGCCTTCATTTTGTAAGAGGCGAGACTACTTTCTTTATCTACATAAAAAATATGGTAATAAAAATAGATTACGCCCTTGAAGTGTGGTTTCAATCGGCGCATATAGTCTGCAACAAGGCACCTTCAGAGTTTTCGAGGGGCTTTTAACATTAGACCCTTGTGATCAGGACCTGAATAAATGCGGGCGCTTACCCACCTCGAACGGCTTGAAGCCGAGAGCATTCACATTATCCGCGAAGTTGCCGCGGCCTGTGAAAATCCAGTGATGCTCTATTCCATCGGCAAAGACTCCGCCGTCATGCTGCATTTGGCCATGAAGGCTTTCTATCCCTCGAAGCCGCCTTTCCCGCTTATGCATGTGGATACGACCTGGAAGTTTCGCGAGATGATCGAGTTTCGTGACAAGGTGGCTGAGAGATACGGTCTAGATCTCATCGTTCACACGAACCAGGAAGGTGTGGCGCAGGGCGTTGGGCCATTTTCGCACGGGTCTCAGCTTCACACTCAGATTATGAAGACCGACGCGCTGAAACAGGCGCTTGATAAATACAAGTTTGATGCCGCTTTTGGTGGTGCAAGGCGCGATGAAGAAAAGTCGCGGGCGAAGGAACGGATTTTCTCTTTCCGATCCGAACAACATAGGTGGGATCCAAAGAACCAGCGGCCAGAACTTTGGAGTCTCTACAATACGCGTATGCATCCTGGTGAAAGCTTGCGGGTGTTTCCGATCTCGAACTGGACTGAGCTCGACATCTGGCAATATATCCATAAAGAGAAAATCGACATCGTCCCCCTTTACTACTCAGCCAAACGCCCTGTTGTAGAGCGGGATGGTCAGCTGATCATGGTTGACGATGACCGTATGAAACTGGCGGACGGCGAAGAGCCTGAGATGAAATCAGTTCGGTTCCGCACGCTTGGGTGTTACCCGCTGACGGGGGCTGTCGAATCTGAAGCCGCCACACTACCGGAAATTATTCAAGAAATGTTGCTGACCACATCCTCTGAGCGACAGGGGCGGATGATTGACCATGATGCCGCTGCATCCATGGAGAAGAAGAAGCAGGAGGGCTATTTCTGATGGCACATCAATCGGCTCTCATCGAAACAGATATCGAAGCCTATCTTGACGCGCAGGAAAACAAGAGTTTTTTGCGCTTCCTCACCTGCGGTAGCGTGGATGACGGGAAAAGTACGCTTATCGGTCGCCTGCTTTATGATTCAAAGCTGATCTTTGAAGATCAGCTGGCGGCGCTGGAGGCTGATAGTAAAAAGCTTGGCACCCAGGGCGATGATTTTGATTTTGCTCTTCTTGTTGATGGGCTTGCGGCAGAGCGTGAGCAGGGCATCACGATCGATGTTGCTTATCGTTTCTTCTCGACGGACAAGCGCAAGTTCATTGTCGCCGATACACCAGGGCATGAGCAATACACACGCAACATGGCGACGGGTGCATCTACTGCAGATGTTGCGATCATTCTTGTGGACGCGCGCAAAGGCATGCTCACGCAGACGCGCCGTCACTCCTATATTGCCTCTCTCCTGGGCATCAAACATGTGATTGTTGCAATCAATAAGATGGATCTTGTTGATTATTCTGAAGAGACCTTCAATGAGATTGAAGTGGCTTACCGGGAATTTGCAGCACAGCTGAATTTCTCCACGATCAAATGTATTCCTGTGTCGGCGCTCAAAGGGGCGAACATTACAGTTCCAAGTCCTGATGACACACCTTGGTACAAGGGCCCGGCGCTTCTGCAGGAACTGGAAGAGATTGAGGTCGATGGCGAAGCTGCGGGTCAGCCATTTCGTTTTCCCGTTCAATGGGTGAACCGACCCAATCTCGACTTTCGCGGGTTCAGCGGCACGATTGCGGGTGGCACCGTCAAAGTGGGTGATGATGTCATCGTTATGCCGTCGGCATCACGAAGCAAGGTTGAACGGATCGTCACAGCGAACGGTGACCTTGAGGAAGCGCAGACCGGTCAATCGGTGACGCTGACACTTGAAGATGAGGTGGATGTCAGTCGTGGCGATGTGATCTGTGGCGGGCAGGTGCCCTCGCTGATCTCGGATCAGTTTGCCGCACACCTTCTGTGGATGCGCGAAGAAGAAATGCTGCCGGGTCGACAATATTATATGAAGATCCACAATAAGCTTGTGTCTGCATCGGTCTCTGATTTGAAACACAAGGTCAATGTGAACACGCTTGAGCAGCAGGCAGGCAAGACGCTGGAGCTTAATGAAGTTGGTGTCTGCAATATCAGCTTGGACCAGGCCATTGCATATGATCCTTATGCCGAGAACAAGGACACGGGCAGCTTCATTCTTATCGACCGGCGAACCAACGAAACGGTTGGCGTTGGTATGCTCGACTTCTCTCTACGCCGCGCGCAGAACGTTGTGTGGCAGGAACTGAAAGTAGACAAAGAGACTCGTGCTGAACAGAAGCACCAGAAGCCCGCAGTGCTCTGGTTTACAGGCCTAAGCGGGTCTGGCAAATCGACGATTGCCAACCTTGTGGAGCAAAAGCTTTATGACCGTGGTCGGCATACCTACACGCTTGATGGTGACAATGTGCGGCATGGTCTCAATAAAGACCTGGGCTTCACCGATGTCGACAGGGTTGAGAATATCCGTCGGGTAGGTGAAGCGTCCAAGCTGATGGTGGATGCCGGGCTGATCGTCTTGGTATCTTTCATCTCTCCCTTTATCAGCGAGCGTCGATTGGCACGCCGACTGGTTGACGAGAATGAGTTTATTGAGATTTTCGTGAATACGTCCCTTGAGCTCTGTGAGCAGCGTGACCCGAAGGGCCTCTATAAAAAGGCTCGGGCTGGCGAGATCAAGAATTTTACCGGTATCGACTCTGACTATGAAGCACCGGAAGCAGCTGAGATCGAAGTGAAAACCGATGAGCTCTCTGCTGAAGAAGCGGCAGATCAGATCATCCACTATCTTGAGAGCAACGGATATTTGTCTGCTCGTTGAGTGGCAACAGACCAGAAATTTCGAGCGGCGGCCTTATCGCGAGGCCGCCGTTTCTATTTCGGTCAGGCGGACTGGGATTTGTTGCTGAGGATCGCGAAGACATAGCCCGCAATGGCTCCGACCGCGATCTGGGCAATGAATCCACCAGTTGAGCGGGCGCCGGAGATGGGCATGATGCCGCCAAAGGCTGTTTGCAGGGTGATCAGTGTCACGCCAACCGCTGCGCCACCAGCCACCAGATAGACGAACCACCTCAAGTTGGGTGCAAGTTTTGAAACGAAGATAGCTGCAACAAAAGCAACCAGAAGACCAGTGCCGATGATCGCTCCGTACAAGGGCGCGATGCCGACAATGTCCTGCAATGTCATGGAAAGACGGTCGGAGAATGAAATGGTCGTCCCGAGGTCTGACAGAGCGCCCAGCACGAAATGTGTCGAAGCGATTGACCCCAGAATGATTGCGACAATCACAGCGGCAAAAAAACTGCCTATCGGGCGCACATAGCTCATGATCTCTTCCCCATCGTCTATTGATCTTTGGGGGAGTATGATCACATGATTAGACAACGTAAAGAACAAGCTACTCATGACGAGAAGGGGATTGGCCATGAAGAAAAGCTCAAACATGCGATTGTGGGCAGGATCGGGAATGGCCGCGTTGGTTGCGCTTATTCCATTTGGAGGTGTCGCGCTGGCGGAGTCTTCTGCCGCCTATCAGGTCGAGACCGTCGCGGAGGGCCTCGGGTTTCCCTGGAATGCCGCCTTTCTGGAAGACGGGACGATCCTCGTATCTGAGCTTGATGGGCAATTACGTGTGATCCGCCAGGGTGAGCTTGATCCGACGCCTATCGCCGGGGTGCCTGATGTCTACCGTGCAAGCCAGGGCGGATTGTTTGATGTGGTGCCGCACCCAGATTTTGCCAATAACAAACTCCTTTATCTTTCCTATGCAGCCGGTGAGCCGAGCGCCAATGCAACTCGTGTCGCTCGTGCGACATTTGACGGGACGGCGCTGAGTGACCTGGAGGTCATTTATGAAGTGACACCTCTGAAAGATACGCCGGTTCACTATGGGGGGCGGATTGCGTTTGCGCCTGATGGCACTTTATTTCTCACCACCGGCGATGGGTTTAACTATCGCGAGCAGGCACAGGTTCTTTCCAATACGCTTGGGTCAATCGTCCGCCTGAATGACGATGGCAGCGTGCCGTCTGACAATCCGTTTGTGGGGCAGGAGGGCGTAAAGCCCGAGATCTATTCCTATGGTCATCGCAGTCCGCAAGGTCTCTTCATCATGGATGATGGCGCCGTCTACATGAATGAGCACGGTCCGCAAGGTGGCGATGAGATCAACCTGATTGAGGCCGGTAAGAATTACGGATGGCCGGTGATTGGGTACGGCATTGATTATTCCGGCGCACGTATCTCGCCGTTTACTGAAATGGACGGCATGGAGCAGCCGTTGAAATATTGGGTGCCGTCAATTGCCCCAGCCAATTTGGACCTCTACACGGGCAGTCTGTTTCCGGCATGGAAGGGTGACTTTTTCATCGCAGGACTGGTTCCTGGCGATGTGCGCCGGATCGATCTTGAAGGCGGTGAAATTGTCGGCGAGGAAATCCTCTTTGCTGAACTTGAAAGTCGTATCCGTGCTGTGCAAATGGCGCCTGACGGATCACTCTATATTTTGACAGATGGCGAAGGCGGCAAAGTTCTGCGTGTAACGCCGAACTAGCGTCGCCCCATTCGTGTTATCGAACGCGCCACTCCTCGACGATCATGGTGAGCGCGGGGACAAGCAATATGATCATCACGCTTGCTACAACGATCCCGAAGGCGAGGCTGATTGCCATGGGGATCAGGAACTGTGCCTGCACGCTCGTCTCCAACAGCATGGGCAGAAGCCCCAACGCGGTGGTGGTCGTCGTGAGCAGGATGGGGCGGAAACGCCGCACGGCTGCGTCGACCACGGCCTGGCTTTCTTCAACACCCTGCTCGATCAGTTTGTTGTAATAGTCCACCAGCACAATGCTGTCGTTCACGACCACGCCTGACAGCGCCACCATGCCAAAGATCGATACAAATGAGAGGCCGTGGCCCATGATCATGTGGCCGAGGATGGCGCCGAGGAACCCGAAGGGGACTGCCGTCAGAATAACCAATGGTTGGATGTAGCTGCGCAACTGAACTGCAAGCATCACGAAGATTACAAAGAGCGCAATCAGGAGGCCCTGGCCCAGAGCGGCCAGGTCTTCGGACTGGCTGCGGGCGTCGCCCTCTTTTGAATAAGAGAGTCCGGGAATGTCCCGCATCATACGGGGCATGATGTCAGTTTCGATCAACGCGATCACGTCGTTGGGAGTTGTTTCTGATTCGTCGACCTCCGCGGTCACGGAGGCAATACGTCGCCCGTCTACACGCTGAATGGAGGAATAGCCGCGCGATTCCGACAGTCTAGCAACGGTGAGCAGCGGCGCCTCGGACCCATCTGCCAGGCGAATGCGCATGTCATAAACTTCAGACAGGGATTGACGTTCTTCCAGTGGGTATTTGACGAGAACCTTGATTTCGTCACGGCCACGCTGAATGCGTTCAATCTCTTCACCGTAGAAGGATTGACGTACCTGTCTGGCCAGATCATTGGTGGTGAGACCAGCGGCCAATCCTGCGGCGGTCAGTTCAAAATCCAGCTGTCTCTTGCCAACATCCAGATTGTCCTGGATTTCTTCTACGCCGCTGACGGATGCGAGTTCCAGTTTCAACCGTTCGGTCGCCATCAGAACCGTTTCTTCGTTGGCATGTCGCAGTTGGATCTCAACGGGCGGATCATTGGAAAAGAGGGAGCTTTGAATGCCAAGATATTCTGCGCCTGGGATCTCGCCGATTTCCTTACGCCATCTTTGTTCCAGTTCTCGGGCTGAGATTACACGTGCGTCGCCGAGCGGCAGCTCCAGGATCACCCGGGAGATATTTGAGCCGTTTGAACTGCTTCCGCCGCCGGGGCCGCCCGAAAAGGACTGTTCGCCGACGGTCACCGATGTTCTTGCAAGGACGCTGTCGGTGCCATCCGGTGTGGTGGCGTCTATGTCCCGACGAATGCGTTCAGCTGCGTTAATGATCTGTTGTGTCGCAGCACGTGTCGTTTCAAAGGGTGTGCCTTCCGGCATTGTGAGGGAGGCAGCTACTCTGTCACCCTCAAGATGAGGGAAGAAGATGAAGCGGGCATATCCCCCCTGAAAGAGGCCATACATAATGAGCAGAAGGCCCAGGCTTCCCGCCAAGGTCGCATATTTGAATTGAACACACCGTGTTACGGCTGGCCGAACGACGGTTTCTGTGAATGTGAGTAGGGCGCCACCTGCACGCGTTTGAATGCGTTCCAGGATGCCCCGGCTCCACCGGCTCGAGGTGGACAGGTGGGCAGGCAGAATGAAAAAGGCTTCGAACAGGGAAACAAGAAGAACAGCGATCACGATCAGCGGCACAGGGGCCATGATCTGACCCAATATGCCCGAGGCAAATAGAAGGGGCGCAAATGCCGCCATTGTTGTCGTCACGCCGACAGTAACAGGCGCTGCGATCCCCATTACGCCTGCAAGGGACGCTTTCTGGTCTTTCAGACCGGCTTCTTGGGCGGCGAAGATGTTTTCGCCTGCAACGATGGCGTCGTCGACAACGATCCCCAACACGACGATGAGTGCAAACAGGCTCACCATTGAGATGGTGACCCCGAACAGGGAAGCAATCATCAGGCCGCCAAGGAAGGAGATGGGGATCCCCATGCTTGTCCAGAATGCGAGCTTGAGATCAAGGAAAAGAACCAGCGATAGAAAGACGAGCGCGAAACCAAGCAGAGCATTGCGGATGAGCAGACTGATGCGGTCTCGAAGAATGTCGGTCTGGCTCTCTGAGATGTCTATTTCCAGACCTGCTGGGAGCGTAAGCGTCTGCAGATAGGTTTTTACCTTCTCTTCAATCTCGAGGGCGTCCTGGTCGCCGGTGCGGGAAATGTTGATCTTCGCAGCGGGTTGCCCGTTAAAGAGGCTCTCCAGCTCATCTTCTACGAAACCGTCATTGATGGTTGCGATATTGCCAAGGCGAAGAAGAGAGCCGTCAATGTTCGAGCGGATCACAACGTCTTCGAACTCTCGACCGGTAAACCGTCTGCCCGCTGTTCGCAGCAGGATTTCACCTGCATCGGTTTTGATCGACCCTGCGGGCAAATCGAGGGATGAATTTGACACGGCACTTGCAACTTCTCGCAGCGTTAAACCATATCTGCGTAGTGTCTCTTCACTGACTTCGATTGAAAGCTCATATCCGCGCACACCGCTGAGAGACACCAGTGAGAGGCCGTTAACCTGCAGGAGATCATCTCGGATGCGCTCAGCGTTTTCGCGGATTGCCCTTTCTCCTCCCAGACCAAAAACCACCAGGGACATCACGCTTGATGCCCGGCTTGATTTGGATATGGCTGGCTCTTCGGCATCTGCGGGCGGGAAGTCTGAGAGCCGGTCGACTTCGTCTTTGATGTCGTCGAGAACCGTGCTTGCGTCGATAAAGTCATCAAGTTCCGCGGTGATGACCCCGACACTTTCTGAGGCAGTTGAGCGCACGCGATCAATGCCTTCAATGCCTGATATTGCTTCTTCAACGCGCCGGGTGATGCCGTCCTCAACCTCGTTCGGCGTTGCGCCGGGATAGGCAACGGTGATGCTGATGGTGCGAAGGTCGACCTGCGGGAAAACTTCTGCGCGCATATTGGAGACTGCGAGCAGGCCAGCGCATAGCAGGAACATCATCAAAAGGTTCGCGGCTACGTGATTGTTGACGAACCAGGGGATGATACCTCTTGGTTGTGCAGGCGTGCGGTCTTCGAAATCACTTGGAAAGTCGCTGGGCATTTTACCGTGCCTCGACTGTGTTGATGGCCGATGTTGTTGATACGACGGTACGCACCGCCATGTTTTCAACGGCACCTGGAAGGTTGCTCAGCAATATTTCTGTGCCTGCAGCCAGACCTCGGATCAGCGAGGTTGTGGGGCCGGTTTGGACAATCTCAGGTCGGGCAGATTTCAATCGTTGATCGACGACGGTCCATATTTTGCCGTTTTCCTGAACGGCCGCTGTAGGCACGGTGACCAAATTGTCCAACTCTGGCCCGATGAATGTCACGGAGACAAAGACGCCTGGGACGAGCGGCAGCGTGTCTTCAGTGCCAGCGTTTTCGCCCAGGGATACAATAACCGAGGCAAATCGTGTCTGAGCATCCAGTTGTGCAGATACGCGGGCAGCTCTTGCCCGGATCACTCGATCCACACCAAGGTAGGATGTCTGGATGGTCGCCTCAACATTGTCCAGCGGTTGAAGCCATTTCAGATCTTTGTCTGCCAGGGGAACTGTGACTTCGAGCCCGTCAAGCGAGTAGACGGACCCGTAGGACTGGCCGGTGGCCATAAATTGGCCTAGCTCGACATTGCTGGAAACAACTCTTCCGTTGAAAGGTAGTGAGAAATTTGTTCGGTCCAGGTCGAGTTGCGCGCGAGCAAGCTGGGCTTGGGCGGAGGCGAGCGCCGCGCGCCTGTCTCGAATTTGAGGTTTGCGGGCAACGAGAGCCGGCACCAGTTCGCCTGGCGTGATTTCCTCCCATTCCCTTGTCGCAGCGAGACCCTCTGCTTCTTCTAGCTGCAGATTGGTTCTGGCGCTTGCTACTTCCGCGCGCCGACGTTCGACCTCCAGCTCGAAGTCGCGTGCTTCGATGCGGAACAGGACTTCGTCTTTTAGAAACGAGCCGCCTGGGCGCATGACCGCACTCAACCAATCCACGCGGCCTTGTACCTGTGGGATAATTTGAACGTCAACTTGGCTGCTGACTGCCCCGCTACCAACAATTTCAATTCGTTGGGTTTCAGGGTTTACGATGGTCGAGTTCACAAGTGGGGCGAACTCTTCTTCATCTTTGAGCTTAGGCGTGCGGTCTGTTCCAGACAGCAGACTCGATACCAGAACCGCAAACAAGAAGAACGAGACAACGAGGATAAGTTGCAGGCGTCCGACATTTTCAGCGCGATCGGTTGGATCCGCGGCTTCTTTTGAGAAGCGCTTTGTAATCGGATCAAGAATGCGTTTCATGCGTCCCACTTTCCTGTGTGCTTGTTTTAAGCGAGAGTGTGTCAATTGATGTCTGCTCTGGCGCTGTATCTAGCCAATCGCCACCAAGTGCGAGCAAAAGGTCGATGCGAGAATTCCACTTGTTTTGCTGTTCGATCAAAAGTGTCTGTTCAGCGGTCTGCAGGCGCCGCTGTGTTTCCAATAGTCTTTCGTAAGACCCAATGCCGCGGCGGAATCGATCAAAGGAGCTGGTCTCTGCCAAGCGCACTTCGCGCAGTGTGCTCTCCAGCTGGACCAGCCGGGCGGCAGATTTGCGTTCTGCCACAAGTGCATCTTCCACTTCTTTGATCGCAGTCAGAATGTTTCCAGCATAGGCGGCTGCCTGCTCGGCCATCTGCGCTTCGCGTTGTCGCACCGTCGCCTGCCGCGCGCCGCCGTCAAACAATGGCTGAGCGATCTGTGCCATCAGAGAGCCGGCTAGGCTTGTCACGTCGAAAAGATTTGCGATGGATGTATCGCTGGAGCTCAGGCTGCCGGTGAGCGTGAGGTTGGGGTACAGGTCGGCGATTGCAACGCCAATATTCTCGGTCGCTGCCTCCAACCTGAATTCGGCGGCTCGTAAGTCTGGCCTACGATCCAGAAGAGAAGCCGGAACACCGACAGGTACCTCCTGAGGTGGTGGCACGTTTGCCAGTGCGTCCATATTGAGCGGGCTGGCGCCGGGAATACGTCCGAGCAACACATGCAGACTGGTTGTGGTCGCTGCGATATCGTTCTCAAGTGACGGAATGTCTGCAAGGGCTGATGTGTAGTTCTCACGCGCGCCATGCAGATCGACTGCGTTGGTGCTTTCAAGCCCGGCGCGGTATCGGCGTTCAACGGCATTTAGCGTCGCACGACGGCTTTCTGCAATGGCCTGCGTGGCGGCGAGGCGTCGTTCAAGGGTTGCGATAGCCACCCGTGTGCGCACCAGGGTGGCAATTTGGGTGTGGATCAGTCCCTGCCAGTCAGCCTCGGCTGCCGCGAGATTGGCCGCTTGCGAGCGCTCGCTCCGCCGTAGTCGGCCAAAAAGGTCCGTCTGCCAGGAGAGCGTTGTGCCAATGGAAAAATTGTTCGTGTAAGTCCGGTCGCCTGCGCGGTTTGTCGTAAAGGAACGGGTGGCGCTTGGATTTAGGTCAAGGTTTGGCAGGCGTGTTCCTGCAACATTTTCCAGGCTTGCCTGCGCCTGTCTAACGCGGGCGACAGAGACCGCGAGGTCTTTGTTGTTCGATAACATTTCTGCAACAAGAGGGGCCAAACTCGGATCACCGAGCCGCTCCCACCAATGAGAAATGTTCTCCGCCGCGATGGATGCTGGATCTGGGGCAGCGGCGAACGCTGTCGGGTCAGCTATGGACCCGTCCAGACCGAGGATCGCTGTCAAGGCGGTGCCTCTCTCATAGTCCGGTCCGAGGGTGCATCCCGACAGGATGAGTGCAGCGGCTAGGGAAACCACTTTGGGGGAAGTCATGGGCAGCGGCCTTACTTGCGACAGGGATGGCCGGTTAACGCCAACCTTACATGTCTTATTGTACGCGGCAGTCGCGGAAAACGTTCACTTATGCCGATTATTCCTCAATCACAGGGGTATGATTAGGATTTCTGTGCCTTAGAGGGCACGGGTCAGAAATGACTTTTTGCGTTCACTGGCCAATAGATTGCGACGAACTTTTTAAAGAGACTTAATTGTCTCATATTTCTTACGTGACGAAACGCCCTATTTGAAGCCTGTTTTAAGGGGGTGATTGGTCTCTAAATGGAACGTTCCTCCAGAGTGGCGCTTTTTTGATGAGCTCCGGTGCTGTTCAAAGGTGTACCTCACCGTCCGCGATGTGTGTGGCAAAAAGCTCAGCCGTGGTCCGATTAACCAAAAGTTAACTTTGGACCGACTCTGGCGGACAATCTTTTGTACAATTCGGCCCTCAGGTAGACGCGTGAACCTGAGGTTTTCCAATCATCCAGGCGTGAAAATGGATGTGGAATGTGGGGGCGGCCGTGCGGACTATCGCACTATTATTTTTCTCTTTGATGGCGGCTGGATGCAGCACGTTTGAGCCCGGCCTGTTAGGCACCGAGACGGCAGTTGCGACGGGTCCATCCACTGAGGCGGCCGGTGGCCCGAGCATTGAGTTCAGCGCGGTGCTGTTGGAGCGAATGAGTGCTCTGCCCGAACCCTCGGCGGTCGAAGACGCTACGCTAGAAGCGGCAGCCGAGCCCTATCTCAACCGACCTGTTTCCCTGGATGATTTGCGGTCATTAGGCACCGAGATGGAGGGCATTTTCCGGGACGCTGGTTACCCTTACGTCCGTGTCGTGCTGCCGCCACAGGAAATCCTGAACGGGCGTGTGAGATTTCAGATCATTGAAGGCTGGGTTGAAGGCGTCTCCGTGTTGGGGTCTTCTGCGATTGCGAAAGCTCAGACAGAAGCGCGATTATCGGCCTTGGACGGCAAAGGACCGCTGGCGCTTGATGATGTTGAGCGCACCGTCGCGCAGTTGAACGATGTCCCAGGGCTTGCTGCACGGGTTTCGATCGCCCGTGGCAAACAGGGCCCTGGCGCAATGCGTCTGATTGCGGACGCGGAACGGCGAGACCCGCGGGTCCTCGTGAATGTCCAGAATTTTGGATCGAAAAACCTTGGCCGTGAAGGCACAACGCTTTTTGCACATGTTCCTGGCTGGGCGCCCCTGGGGGACGAGTTAGAGCTTGCCGCCTTTAACACCTGGGAGTCGGGTGAGCAGGTGAGTGGTCAAATTGCCTACAGCCGAGGGCTGACGGTTGATGGGCTGTCGGCACGGGTTTGGGCGTCCTATGCGGAGGCTGAACCATCCGGTGCTGTTGCGACACTGGGGTCAACGTCAGAGAGCCTGACCGCAGGCATTGAAGCAACGCATCCAATTTACCAGCGCCGTGAAAAATCGCTCTCGGGATATCTGGGTTTTGAGGCTGCAAATCTCAAAGGCGAGCTGTTCCAAGGGGCTGTGCCGCTGAGCAAGGATGAGACACGGACCGTTTATGCGGGTCTTGAAGGTGATATTGCGGTCGACGCGTGGAGCTTTACTGGCAATGTAGAGCTGCGTCAGGGGCTCCGCTGGTTTCATGCAAGCGCCCGCGGCGATGCCAACCTTGCCCGCTCTGAGGCAGATCCTTTCACGCGGGTTGTCTCTGCTGAACTCCTTACGGAGACGCCCGAGCTTTGGGGCATGAAGGCGGAAATTGACCTTCGAGGACAGTGGGCGAATGCGCCGCTCATGGCCATCGAAGAATTTTCGTTCGGCAATTACACCGTTGGTCGCGGATATGACCCCGGCGCTGCGGCTGGGGATAGCGCCATTGCGGCCGCCATCACCTTGAGTGGCTTTGAACAGCGATTCTGGAATGACCGTATTGGAACGGAATTGGTCGCTTTTTACGATATTGGCCGTTACTGGAATGAGGATACGACCGGCACACCTTCTCGCACGCTGGCATCAGCCGGCGGTGGGGTGAGGCTTCTATTCAACAATCAGGTGCGGGCCGACATCATCTATGCGCATCCACTTGATCAACCGCGCGGCCTTGGCGAGGCGCGCCCCGGTGGTCGTGTTTTGTTCAATATCACCGCTGATGCGGTGCAGATCTGGGATGATGCAGCAACATTTATTGGGGGATTAGGTGAAGATCCGGCCCTCTAAACCTTTGCGAAGTGTTGGTGCCTCGCGGGCTCTGTCCGGCGGTCTTCTAAGCGCCGCTGTCTTGGCGTTGACTATGGCCGGTGCTCTGGCAGAGCCAACCAATGGGACCATCACCGCTGGAGGTGGCGTTGGTGCGTCTATCGGGTCCATCGCAAACGCTGGTGGCGGGTTTGACGTTACGGTCCAGCAAAACTCCGCTCAGATGGTCGTCACTTGGGACGATTTTAATATCGACGCCACCGATGCGGTGAATTTTATCCAACCTTCGAGCTCTGCGATTGCGGTCAATCGGGTGATCGGCGGCGCTGTGACGCCAACGATGATTGACGGTGCACTTTCGGCCAACGGCCATGTTTGGATTTTGGATCCAGCCGGTGTTGCCTTTGGTGCCGGGGCTGTGGTGGATGTCGGTGGTTTGCTCGCCACCGCGAGTGACATCGATACTGCTACCTTCATGGCAACAGACCCTGCTACGGGCACCTTCGTCTTTACGGGCACCCCGACAGGAGCGGTCACCAACGCCGCTGATCTTGAGGCACAGGGCTTGATTGCACTGGTGGCGCCGATGGTTACCAATTCGGGGTCGCTGACATCTGACAATGGGGATGTGTTGCTCGGGGGCGCAAAGGCGTTCCGCCTCAGTTTTGCAGAGGTTGATCGGACACCTGCGGGTGGTGGCGCTGTCTACAAGGAATTGTTGGTCACTGACTTCATTATCGATACCGGGGTTGATAATGCGATGGCGCCAGCTGAGACAGTTCCTGTTACCCAGACAGCTGCCGGGAGCGCCAGCGGCAGCAATATCATTATCTCGGCTGCTTCTGCCGGTGGCGGTGCCTTCCTTAATGTCGACGGATTGGTCGAGGCGACGAATGTGGGGACTGGATCTGGCTCCGTCATGTTGCTGGGTGGCTCCAATTTGGTTGGAGGGGTTGCTGCTGCAACCGGGACCGAGACTGTTCGCTCAGCAGACCTGGGCATCAATGCGACCGGGGCGCTGCGCATACAGGGCAGTTCTGTCTCAATTGCGGACAGCGCTCAGGATATCTCTGTTGGTTCTGCTGGTATTACGGCTGTTGTGGGAGATGCATCGGTCAACAATGCGATTGGTGCTACTGGGGCGATCAGCCTTACAGCCAACACCGGCAATATTGATGTGGGTGCGACGACCGCGGGCACGTCGATCACGATCTCAGGGCAGGACATTGATCTGGCGGGCAAGGCGGATGCGACCACCACCGCCATGCTGACGGCGACGGTGGGGGATGTGTCCTCGGCGGGTGCTTTTGGAGATTGAGGGTTCGGCGGTGACGGTCTCGGGTCCGATCCTGGCGGCGACAGATGCCACAGTGACGGCCACCTCAGGGGATGCCACGCTGGATGCGGTGACAGCCACCACGGGTGCGATTGCGATCAATGCAGCCACCGGGAACATTGATGTGGGCGCGACGACGGCGGGCTCAACGATCACCATCTCAGGGCAGGACATTGATCTGGCGGGCAAGGCGGATGCGACCACCACCGCCATGCTGACGGCGACGGTGGGGGATGTGTCCTCGGCGGGTGCTCTGGAGATTGAAGGCTCGGCAGTGACGGTCTCGGGTCCGATCCTGGCGGCGACAGATGCCACAGTGACGGCCACCTCAGGGGATGCCACGCTGGGGGCGGTGACGGCGACCGCTGGGGCGATCAGCCTTACAGCCAACACAGGCAATATTGATGTGGGCGCAACGACCGCGGGCACGTCGATCACGATCTCAGGGCAGGATATTGATCTCGGAGGTAAATTGACCGCGGGAACGTCAGCGACGCTGACCGCCGCCTCTGGCGATATTTCTTCAACAAGCAATTTAGAGATTGATGCCGGCTCTATCTCACTCATCGGCAGGGTTGCAGCCGCTACCGATGTTCTCCTGACGGCGCTGACTGGTGGTATTTCGTCCACTGGTGGCATAAGTACGACGCTCGGTGACATCATAGCCAATGCGGCTAATGGACCTATTTCTGTGAATGATCTGGAGGCGACTGGAGACATTCGTCTTGTGGGTAGGTCAGTGAATGTTGCAGGGACAGCAACGGCACATGGCAGCGCGTTCCTGCAGGCGCTTACCGGCAATGTATCTGTGGGCGGCTCGGTTTCCGCGACAGGTGGCGCGCTGGTTCTGAATGCATCGAACGGGAGTGCGCTTCTCAATCGAATTGGCGCGCTGAGCGATGTCACGTTAACAGTTGCGGATCTTGATCTCTCCGGGTCAATTTCTGCTGGCGATCAGTTCATTCTAGAGACTGATCGTAGCGGACAGACGATAGTGCTTGGCGGTAATGGCACCACAGGTGATGTTACCTTGCGACGGACCGCGGGCCTCATCATTGATGAGTCAGAGCTCACAAAAATCTCCGCCGGTCGTTTTGACATAGATGCCGGTGCCAACGATGTTCTGCTGCTGGATGCGCGGCTCACCAGCTCGAGTTTGGATACAATGATGATTGGCACGGATCAGTCCTCCCGCATCATTGCCGCGGGCACGGTTACCGGCCTCACGTCTCTGCAGCTTGGGTATCAAACGGGCAGCCTCGATCGAAGGCCCGAATTGATCCTGATTTCAGGACAATTGGGATTGGATACAAGTACGGGGCGTTTGGGGACTGTCAGGCTTGAATCCGCTGATGACGTGGTCATCGGGACTGAGAAGTTCCTGGAGATATTTGAATCAGAAGCCCTCACTCTTCTGGGCCTCGCCTCTCTGCCGCTTAGCGTCGCCGGTGGCGTTGACGATCATGTATTTGTCGCAACTGACCAGTTGCAAATTCTGGCGCCGGGATCTGTCGTTCAACAGAATACCGGGCGTGGTGTTGAGGGGGCAGGACTCGTTTTCAATGTGCCATCGAAGGGTGATGGAGTCCTGTTTCCGTCAGGGGATGGGCCAGAAGAGGTGCTGATTTTTGGCGAGGTTATTCGGGCTGATGGCACGCGCGTTTCTGGCTTCAATGCCAGCCTTGAGGACAATATCCTCTTTGCTGGTGGCACGACGGCAGCGGAACCAGCACTCACGCAGAACGATCAGTACTTCATGAATTTCTGTCTCATCGGTGATCCGGTGAGTTGTTCCGCAGACTCCCTTCGAGAGATTGAGCGGAACAATCGCTTTATCAATGGGGACCCGTCAGGTTTGGGGGGTGTGATCCCGGTTGTTTTTGAGACAGGCGAAAATGATGAGCGCGATCAGGAAGAGGATCTCGGCGGGGTTGCTGCTAGTGGCAATGAAGCCTTGTGGGATGCGGGGAGCCGATGACCGGTCGTTTTGTTGCAGCTCTCCTCATTGTTCCCTTCCTCGCTGCCTGTGTACAGGAGATGGGGTCGGCTTTGCCGGACGCGCTTGATCTGGGTGTCAGCTCCGAGGGTGATGCCTGCCGTGCTGGCAAGCGACTGGATACGGAAGCGGTAGGCGCGCTGGCGCGGTATGACGTGTTTTGTGGCACATGGCGCCGGTCGGCCGCGACAATAGATGTTTATCCCAAGGATGGCGCTCAAAGTGCCAGTCTGCTGTCAGAGTGCAGGTCTTCTGTTGAGTCGACATTGCTGGCTGAGGGTGTTTTGACATGCCCAGGCCAATTGTCAGGCACATTGCTGCAGGACCTTGCGGTGAGTGTTTCTGGATCTGACGTCATTGTTCAGGCGCGTGGTATTCCCGGTTCACTTCCTGCGATGCGTCGCGGTGCCGCGGCCCTCGCAGGACTCGAAGTGCCAATTGAGTTAAGCGCAGATGAAATGGCAGGCCTGCCAGGTGTTGCTGCACTTCAGGACCAGGAAGTCTTGCGCCGACGGGGGCATCGCCGGAACGTGTCTTTTCGTTTCTCGCTTGCCGCGGAAGATTATGCAAAAGCGGTGGCCATTCAGGATGGGCTCTTCGGTGGCGATCCTGTGAGGCGCGCGGATATTGCGCTCGACCTCGCCCTTAATCTTTCGAGCCAGGGGAGGTTTGCCGAAGCGGAGCAATTGCTTGAAGACACCGCCCTCTCTGCCGGGGTGCAGACGACTTCGTGGCTGCGTGACAAGCTCATCAATTATCAGGCGGTGCATCAGCTCAATACGGGGAACTATCGAGAAGCGCTGGAATTGTCTGAGCAACCCTTCGCACCGGAGACCTTCGGAGCCTATGCGTTCGTCTCGGGGGAGAGCTCGGACAGTGTGATCACGCCGCGGGCCGCTGAGTTTGTTAATCACCGCAGCGGCAATAGCGTGCCGCCGATCTATTCAGATGCGGAACTTCGCCCGGGTGTCAGAGCGCTCATCCTTGAAGCGCACAGAGCCTATCTTCGTGCGTCTGCGCTGCTCCTTTCGGGTCGTGAAGGCGCTGGCGATGCACTTGATGATGCGGCGAGCCTTGTGGAACGAGCGCCTGCGGGATCGGCCGGATGGCTTGATGCGCTGATTGAAGAAAGGCGTGCTGGCAATGATCTGGCAGAAGGAAATGTTGGTGCTGCGCGGTCGCGCTTGTCGACGCTTGTGGCAAAATGGGTCAGGGACCAACCTCAGTCTCTTTTAACTGCCCGGTTGCTGGCAAGTCTCGGGAAAGCTCAGATTACCGATGGCGATGTCTCTGCGGCGCTCGCCTCCTACAATTCCTCATTTGATCTCTATTCGAGTGTGGAGGGGTCATTCGGTATTTCGCCAGATGTCGCCGGCGATTATCTGGGTGTTTTGTTGCGCGCGCAGGAGATGGGTCTTGGCGATGCGGCAGGGCTGACAGGACGGTTTGTCGATGCATTTGAGGGCATGGTGGAACCGCGTGCCGCGGCGGCGATGGCGATGGCTGCAGCGCGCGTGGCAAGCGAAGGGACAGCGGACGAAATTCGGGCCTTGCAGGATGCGGAGCGCGCGCTTCAGGAGGCGCGCCTTGCTCTGCAGCAAGGGGCCAGCACAGATGATCCAGAAGAGCTTGCGCGATTGACACTTGCTGTGGAAACCACGGAGACAGCTGCGCTGGAGGCTGAGGTTCTCGCGCGGCAGGCTCAGCCTCAATATATGCAATTGGTGAATGGTGGTGCGGAGACGGCAGACCTCGTTTCAACACTTGCTGAAGATGAGGCTTTTGTGGCCTTTGCGCCCACCCAGGCCGGTGGTTTTGGGTACGCTGTCTTCTCGGGCAAGGTCATGCCCTTCGGTACGGAGCTTGGACGCGATGAAGCGCGGCGCCTGGTGCGTCGACTGAGGTCTACGCTGCGCGCGCGGGCTGGTGGCACACCGCCTTTTGCTGCTGAACAGGCTCATACCTTGTTTCAGGGAGTGTTCGGTCCGGTTTACGCCGATCTTCGTGAGGCAGGTGTTGACACATTGATCTTTGCGCCTCGGGGTGTGATCGGGTCACTTCCTCCATCGCTTCTGCTCTCAACCTTCGATGATGAACAGAAGGGGCTGGCCCGGGCGCGGTCCTATTCTACGTTGTCCTGGCTCGCCAATGATTTTGCGTTCATCAACACGCCGAGCGCGGCGAGTTTTGTTGCTGCCAGGGCCGCTGAGGCACCGGAAGCAACGACCGGCATGACCGTTTTTGGACCGCCTGTTCCACCGAACAATTCGGACAGCTGGATAGCTGATTTTACTGCTCGTATGACAGCCGAAGGACGACCTGCCCGGTGTGGGCAGGTGTTTGCCGGTCAGCCAAACCTGCAGCAGCCTTTGACGGCCTTGCGCTCGTCGGTGGGCCAAGCCTTTGGTCGCCGTGACGTGACCGGACGGTCCTTTACGGATGTGGACACGATTGAGGATGCATCGCTTGTTGAGCAACAGGTGTTGGTCTTTGTCACTCATGGTTTCTTTGGGGATGGTTTTTGTATCTCCGAGCCGTCGCTTCTGACGTCGCTTGACCAAGCAGGTGGCGACGGCATGCTGAGCGCGACTGAAATCCTTGATATGAAGCTCGATGCCACTCTGGTGGTTTTGGCTGCTTGCGATACAGCGCGGGCCGCTGAAGGAGCTGAGGGGGTTGCAGCAGTCTTTGACGGTGCGCAACTTGACGGGCTCGTTCGAAGCTTTGTCTATGCGGGCGCACGGTCTGTGCTTGCCACACACTGGGTTGCAGATGACGCGGCGGCGGACGCGGTGGTTCGCAAGTTCTTTGTAGATGCCGCCAGTGCGCCGATGCATGAAGCCCTTCGCGGTGCGCAACAAGCGCTTATCGCTCAAGACAAGTTCTCACACCCCTATTTCTGGGCTCCGTACGTTATGATCGGAGACGCAGACAGAGTGCTTAATCGCGGCTGAACCAGAAGCGGGTCCTTAGCGGGGGCAGAGCGCGTCAGAGTCTCCGCCGCCGATGAGTGCAAGGGCTGCTTCCCGATCAAGTCCGGTGTCTTTTGCTCCGCTGATCTGTTGTGCCGCTTCGTAGGACCACACATATGGGTCTTCTGCTGCAACACAGAAAGCAGCAAGCATGATGGCTGTATCCTCACCCATCCATGCCGGTACCGAAGGTGCAGATGTAGCCGGTACATCCTCGACAGCGTCAAAGAATGTCTGCCTGGTGCGCCCATAGGCGTCTTTTACAACGATTGAATAGCGACCTGGCGTAATGGTTCTGGCTGGCAGCGTTGTCGAGGTGTCTGACAAAGTCTGTGTTGCGAAGATGCGGTCAGTGGGATCAAGCACGAGCAGCTCATAGGGCGCCTGCCCGCCGGTCCAACCGACCCAAAGGGGACGGAAGCCTGATTTGATCTGCGCGGACTCGGTTTCGAGATCAAGCAGTCCAAACCCAAATTCACCGCCGGAGCGCGCCAATCCCTGGCCGACCAGCCGGTCGCCGAGAGGCAGCAAACGTCCTTCGATCAGTTCGCTGATGGACTGGCTGCCGGTAGAGGCAGGGCCTACGGTGTAGCTTTTAGGTCCACGAATTTCATTGGGGCCGGAGCTGCCTGCAACGCCGAGTACCACCCTGTCGCTGGCGGTTTTCAGGCTCACGACATCGCCCTCGCACAGAGGCGCGAAAACGGAAAGAGAGTCTTCTGAGCCTGCCCGCTTGATGCGCACGCTGTCGGCACTGCCATCGATTTGCTTCACGAATGCGACGGTGGCTGACCCACAAGCTGGGATGGCAGCCTGCGCACTCGTTGTGGTTCCCCAGGCCGCTGCACCCAATGCGATAGCAATTGCGGCGCTAAACATTTTTTGTTTCGGCATTTCTCAAGCTTTCCATTAATTCTTCAAAATCTTCGCGGGCTTCGTTAAGGGCCGCTGCATATGCAGGGGCGGCCAAACCAAGCCACAGACCGTCGTCCAGAAGGAAATAACTGGCACCAGCCCCCACCCAGAAAACCCCTATTCCGATCAATATCTTGATGATAACCGGATTGGTCAACAGATTGATAGGTGCACGGGCTATTCGCATGGCCCAATGCAGGCCTTCCATGGGTTTGAGGTAATCCCTGGCTTTTCGGCAATACCAGAAAGCCAGCACGATTAGCATGACAAATAGGGTTAACAGGATGGCTTCGAGATACCACGCCATACGCCTCACCTCGCCGCCTGCTTCGACCCCTCTGATGACATTGGCGATGACCAGGCTGCCGCCCATGGCGCCATAGGCTGAAATATGGCGGTCTCGCGCGGCCTGGGCTGCTGACCCTATGATCACGACACCATCATTGGCTGACAGACCCGCAACCATTCCAGGCTGCACGAGGCCTGCGGGGATCACGAACATATCGGCGGCTGGAAGCTGCAGCTCTGGATCGTCGGCGCTGCCCGCATGCAGATTGTAGTTGATCAAGCTCTGTTGGCCCTTGAACGTCAGGGCCGGGCGTCCGGGGATGTTGACGTCAAACGAGACATCGCTCCAGGTGCCTGAGCAATAGGACCGTGGACCATCCATTGATTTCTGGACAGTCTCAATCGCCTGCCGGGGTGTCTCTGATTTGCGGCCAACAGCTGCATAAAAGGCAGTGGTTGCCGATGCATCTATGCCTGTTGGCGTGTCTATGCAGAGAAAATGAGTGAAATAGCGGGCGCCCATTACCTCATCGCCTGTTAATTGGGCACTTGCCCAGACGATATTGTCTTCGGGTGCGGACAGAATGATGCTGTCTCTGTCTGATGCCCGGGCGGCAGCGAGCGAGTCAGGCCGTCCATCGCCTTCCGTCACCTCTCTCTGAAGGATCAAAAGAGGTGCATCTGGGTCGCGTCCCCATTTCTGGAGAAGCCTGTCAATGCGTTGTTCGGCGGCCTCATCGGGCGTACGCCAGAAGAGATCTATATCGACGATCACCACTTTCGGTCTTGGCTGACCTGGGGTTCCGTAGGATGCCTCGATCAGATCTGCGAGGACCGGGCGGGGTGCATAAGCAAGGGCGGGACCGTCTGCGGTGGCACCCTCCCAGACTGAATCATCCAAATTGAGGAACAAGATGGGGTGTGAGCCCGGTAGCGTTTTGTTGACGCGCATCTCAAAAGCAATTTGAAGCGCCTCACGGTCAGCCTCCCCTACAAAGCTGCCCCACACAACGTCATTGCGCAGACCGACCCAGACCAACAATGCCAGCGCCAGGGAGACAAGGAAGTTAAAGTCGAAGGGTCCTTTCTCCGGCGTGATTTTGTCTGTGGTTTCTTCTCTCGTCACGGATTGTTCCTATCGCGCCTTGGCCTTCGGGGGAGGATAGTGTGTGGCCGTGATCGGGTGCAATGGCTTTAAGCCCGCAGACCAGCCAAGGTGTAGATGGTCCGCGAGCTGTCTTTGGGTCGCCGGTCAGACTGGCAAGCCGCCCAACGCGGAATGCAACGTCCCGCTTTCCTTGAAACTTTTGATGGTGCGTTCAGCTATTCGCATCTGATGGATTTGGTCCGCCCCGTCTGCGAAGCGTGCCCAGCGCGCTTGTTGTGCCATATGGGCGAGCGGCGTGTCATGGGAATAGCCCAGAGCCCCATGTACCTGGATCGCGCGGTCGATGATCCGGTTTAAAGAATTGGCCACAAAATGTTTCGCCATGGATACTTCCGACCTGAAATCTTCTCCATTGTCTATTTTGTAGGCTGCATGAAGCACCATGAGTTTTGATTGATAGAGCTCCATGGTGCTGTCGGCGATCATCCACTGAATACCCTGTTTCTCAGAAAGATAAGAGCCATGGGAGAAACGTTTGGTTGAGCGGTCGACCATCATCTCCAGCGCAGTTTCGGCCTGTCCGATCCAGCGCATACAATGGGCAAGACGGGCTGGCCCTAGCCGAGACTGACCCAGGCGATGGCCGTCTCCGCGTCCGCCAAGTCGCCGTGTATCAGGCACCCGGAGGTTTTCTATGAGTATCTCTGAATGCCCTGAGGACCCGTGCATAGTGTGGATTTCACGAACTTCTGACCAACCCTCTGATGGCAGGTCGATGATGAAGGCTGTGTTGGCCGCCTGGGGTATTTTTGGATCGTCTTCTGTTCGCGCGATGAGGATAGCGAAGTTGGCGCGGTGGGCTCCGGATATGAACCATTTGTGTCCATTGATGACCCATGTGTCGCCTTCAAGCTTTGCATTTGTTCGGATGAGTGTTGGGTCTGACCCGGCGACCTCCGGCTCGGTCATGGCAAAACAGGAAAACTTTCGACCTTCGCACATGGGGCGAAGATATGTGTCTTTCTGTTCGTCTGTTCCCCACTTCAGGAGTGTGTGCATATTGCCTTCATCTGGCGCCTGACAATTGATGGCGAAAGGGCCATAGCGAGAGCGGGCTGCTTCGGCGGAGATCATTGCAAGTTCTACATGTCCCAAATCCATGCCTCCCCATGCTTCGGGCATATGGGGGAGCCAGAGCCCGCGTTCATAGGCTTCGGTGCGCATTTTGATGACGCCTTCGCGAACAGATGCCCGATCATCTTCGTCCATCGCTTCTTCGATCGGTTTGACGACCTCATCGATGAAGTTGCGGATTGAGGTTCTGAGGACCTCCACTTCTTCGGGAAAGCTGAAATCGATGGCCATGGTGTTTCCTCCTCAAATGTTGATGAAGGAAAGGCTATCAGGGTGATCGCCTATGCAAAAGCAGCAACCGGGTGAGCTGGCTGAGCGCAGGACTATTCAAGTGAGCCTGCTTTGCAAATTCGTCGACCGATAACGCATCCTTGAACCGCGCCCATTATTGACTTTGACGCGCTCAGCACGAAGTCTGTCTGTAACTGGTCAATGAAAGGCAAAACACTCCATGATTACCGTCCATCATCTCAATAATTCACGGTCACAACGCATTCTCTGGATGCTTGAAGAGCTGGGGCTCGACTATGAGATCGTGCATTACCAGCGTGATAAAGAGACAAACCTGGCGCCAGAGTCGCTGAAAGAAATTCACCCTCTCGGTAAATCACCTGTCCTGACTGACGGTGACGTCAAAATTGCTGAGTCTGCTGCGATTATTGAGTATTTGGTGGACACTTATGGCGAGGGTGCCTGGAAGCCTGCTGCGGGGACCCCCGAAGCGCTGCGGTATCTGGAATGGATGCATTATTCCGAAGGCTCAGCCATGTTGCCGTTGCTTCTGGGGCTCTATGTGGGGCGCCTAGGCGAAGCTGGGGGTCCCCTGTTGCCACGTATCATGAGCGAAATGACAAATAATTTTGCCTACATGAACAGTGCGCTGGCAGATCAGGATTGGTTTGCGGGCGATGACATCACAGCCTGCGATGTACAGATGAGCTTCCCTATGGAAGCTGGGCAGTCGACGGGTTTGGTCAAGGAATACCCCAATCTTGTGGGTTATTTGGAGCGAATTCAGGCGCGGCCAGCCTACAAAAAAGCACTAGAGAAGGGCGGCCCTTATCAGCTCGGTGGTTAACGCTCATAAGACAGTTCCTTGACGGTTTATCCCTCCAGTTTGTAGCCTTTATCGATTCGCAAGTTGCGCGGGTGGGCGCAAGGCGAACAAACTGGGGGTATCCTGAATGGCAATGATGTCTGAGTCTGCCGATCTTGACCGTCCACAATTGCGCTGGCTCTACCTTGAGCCCAGCCGGACAATGGCCGAAGTGGCCATGCTACCGATTTCTCAACAATTTCTGAAACGTGCACCCATGGGTGACGGCCATCCGGTGATGGTGCTCCCTGGCTTCATGGCAGGTGATAGCAGCACGGGCGTGCTTAGACGCTTTCTAACATCACGTGGCTATGAGGCCTATCCGTGGGAGCTTGGTCGTAATCTTGGCCCCGCTACCGTTGGCTACGAGGGCGAACGGATCGCTGAACGTATTGAACAGATTTCTGACAGTCATGATGGTCAGAAGATTAGTCTGGTTGGCTGGAGTTTGGGCGGTGTGCTTGCACGTGAAGTTGCGAAACGGGCGCCCGATGCCGTTCGTCAGGTGATTACCTTGGGCAGTCCGTTTTCGGGCAAGCCTGAAACCAGTCGCGCCTGGCCGCTCTTTAAGGTGATGGCGAAAGGTGAGACTCAAACACAGCGCTTTCGGGAGCTTGTCGAATGTATTGCTGTTCCTCCAAGCATACCGACCACATCAATCTACACGAAGACAGATGGGATTGTGCACTGGAAGAACTCCATCGAAGCGCGGGAAGGCCATACTGACAATATTGAGGTGCGGACTTCTCATTGTGGCCTCGGGTTCAACGCACCGACCATGTATGCGGTAGCAGACCGATTAGCTCAGCCAGAAGAAAACTGGCGGCCGTTCCACCGTGAAGGCTGGCGTGCATTTGTGTACCCGTCGAGCGGTCATTGAATTTTATTGCTGTCACGACACAAAAAAACGGGCCCCAGACTTTGATCGGGACCCGCTTTTTCTTTTGAGGTAACCGTTGCTAACCGGTCTTTTGCTCAAGCGATGGTTCGCTCGGCTCGGCCGCTAATTTGGCGGCGGTCTTCTTTTTTGCCGCGGTCTTTTTCTTAGCGGGTGTCTTCCGCTTAGGGGCGGCCTTGGCTTTTGCCTTCTTTTTCGCAGGCGCTTTCTTTTGGGAGGCGCCCAAGACAGCTAGTTCCAGTTCGTCGTAACTTTGCTGCAGGCACTCTGCATAAAATTCTGGGTCGGGCATCATTTCCCGGTCAGCTGTGATGGTAATGGTCACTTCTTTGTCGTAGCTCATCACCACGTGGCCCAGACCCAGACCATCAAACAGACAGAGAAGGCCAAAATACTTAACCATCTGAGCGCCGTTCATGTAGATCGGAATGGGCGGCCCAGGCACGTTAGTCACAACCGTGTTGAAAAACGGCTTGGTAGAGTTTGCCAGTCCGAACTGCGTATAGAGCCTCGCAGCAATGCCCGTAAACAGAGCGGGAGCCGTTTTGCTGAGTTCTGACATCTGGCGTGCGCCAAGGGCGTTCGTCAGGGCTTTCTGTTCCTGGGTATGGTTGGCGATTGAAAGTATGCGCTCTAAAGGATCGGCAATGTCGGACCCGAGTTGGACCATCATTGCGGAGACCTGATTGCCGAGCGATCCGGACTCATCGTTGGTTCTGACGGAGACGGGCGCCATTGCGACCAGTGTTGTCTCCGGTAGCTCAGCTTTTGAGTCCAGGTATTTTCGCATCGCGCCGCCGACGATGGTCAGCATAACATCGTTGACTTTTGCGCCAGGTACGCCGGTTTTGATCTCTTTAATCCGCGCCAGGTCGAACGCGACTCCTTCAATTACGCGGTGTGCAGAAATCTTATTGTTGAAACGCGTGCGCGGTACGGCCATGGCCTGGCCAAGTGAGAATTCTTTTGTCAGCAAGCCTTTGATTGTACGCGCGAGGCCTGGAAGGGTTTTGCCGGCCATTTCGACCCACTTGAAGGGCTGCTTCACATTACCGAGATATCCCCGTACCGCCATTTCGACAGCGGTTGGCTTTTTCTCTGGCTTCCAGGTGTCTTCCAAGACGGGAAGTGTGTCGCCTGGGTTGATGGTGTGCAGAGCATTCATAATGTCGACGCCTGACATGCCATCGATCGCCGAATGGTGGATCTTGGAAATGATGGCATAGGAGCCTTCCGGCACACCCTCGACATGATCGAGGCCTTCGATGATCGTGAACTCCCATAGCGGTTTTGTCAGATCGAGAGGGCGGGCCATGATGCGCGCCGATTGAATGCAAAGCTGTCGCCAGTCCCCCGGCTTCGGCAGGGCCACGTGACGCACATGATATTCCAGATTGAAATCTTCAACTTCAATCCAGTAAGGGTGATCAATGCCAAATGGTACATTTGCGAGGCCGCGCCGGAATGTGTTGGCGAGCGGCAATCGTTCTTCAACGAAATTCAGAATGTCTTTGTATCTGACAAACCCGCCAGGGGCTGTCGAAGGATCGTAGATTGCGACGCTGCCGATATGCATCGGCGAGTTCTCTTGATCCATGTAAAGGAATGCGGCGTCGAGGCCTGTGAGTTGTTCCATAGTGCACGATCCTCCCTATCGTTGATTTTAAGCGTAACAAGCCCTCGCCATAGCTACCAACTGAATCGCGCCGACATCGCGGAATTTGGTGAACAAGCTGGAATTGTCGCCTAACGTTAGTGGGTGGTTAGCTGAGGTTTTCTAGGCAGCACAATCTAATCAGATGAGATTGGGGCGCCTGCCTTGTAAATGTTGATCATGATCATATCTGATGATAGTATCATTTTAAGAAAATGACAGATCAAGGCGCATCGCGCCATGTGTTTGAATTCCAGGGGAGAGGCTCATGCGGCTCATAACGTTTACAGACGAACAATCGACGCGGATTGGTATTTTGCAGGAAGATCAAATTGTCGACCTGTCAGCTGCCGCCCCCGACATTCCAAGCGAGATGGTTGCCTTTCTTGAAGCAGGCGATGCTGCTTTGGAGAAGGCGCGTGCTGCAGCCGACACCGAAGCGTCAATAAAACTGTCTGACGTGACACTTGAGAGCCCTGTGTTGCGGCCACCGAAAATTCTCGCCGTTGGGCTGAACTATCGTGAGCATGTGGAAGAGACCGGCCGGGAACTTCCAAAGGTTCCGATTATATTCAATAAGCAATCAACATCGGCAACGGGTCCCTTTGCGCCAATTCTGCGACCACATGAAAGCGTCGCATTGGACTATGAGGGCGAGATGGGGGTTGTGATCGGCAAGCGTTGCCGCCGAGTGCCGAAAGACCGGTATGCGGAGGTTGTTGCCGGGTACACGGTTCTGAATGACGTGACTATCCGCGATTGGCAGATCAGGTCGCCGACCATGACGATGGGCAAATCCTGGGACAGCCATTGTCCAATGGGACCTTCTATAGTCACGCCAGATGAAGTTGATATTTCGAAGTTGGGCCTGAAGACATTGGTGAATGGCGATGTGCGACAGCAGTCCGATACGAGTTACCTGATTTTCGACGTGCCCACGCTTATCGAACATCTTTCCACTGCTTTTACTCTGGAACCAGGAGATGTGATTGCCACAGGTACTTGCGCCGGTGTTGCTGCTGCCATGGAAGGTCAGCCTTGGCTAAAGAACGGTGACGTTGTGCGTGTTGAGATTGAAAGTCTCGGAGCTATTGAGAACAAGGTGGTCGACGACAAGGGTGGCGTGGTTATCGAATAACACCGCCATTTCTCAAATCGAATGGAACACCTGAAATGATCAAAGTCGAAGACATTGTTTATGCGCGTTTTCGTGCCCCTGATCTGGACAAGATGGAAAACTTTCTTGTTGATTTCGGCATGCAGCGATACGCACGGACAGAGACGGCACTCTTTATGCGCGGTGTTGGGGCTGATCCAATTCTGCATGTGACCGAATTGGGTGAGCCTGGTTTTGTCGGGTTGGCGCTGCAAGCTTCCTCTGAAGCTGATCTGAATTCAGTTGCAGAGGCGAATGGCGTGTCCGTGGAAGCGCGGACGGAACCGGGCGGGGGCAAACGCGCGCTTGTGCATGATCCAGACGGATTTCCCATTGAAATTCTTCATGGGCTGGAGCGCTTGGATGTCGCTGAGGTTCAAGAGATAGCACCGCTCAATGCGCGTCTTGAAAAGCCAAGGCTGGGCGATGTGAAGCGTATGGCCGCCGGCCCCGCTCATGTTCATCGCCTTGGGCATCTCGTCTTGAACGTCACCGACTATCAAAAAAGTTTTGCTTGGTATCACGAACAGTTTGGCCTGCTGAAATCAGACGAAATTTACGTTGGCGATGAAAACACTGTGATTGGCGCATTCACGCGGTGTGACCAGGGTGAGAAATTCGTGGACCACCACACTTTGTTTTTGCTGGGTACAGGTAAGCCTGGTTTCAATCATGCAGCCTGGGAGGTTGCGGACCTTGATGACCTGATGTTGGGTCGCGATGTCTTGATCGACAAAGGGCATAAGTCTGTTTGGGGCGTTGGCCGACATATTCTGGGGTCGCAAGTATTCGATTATTGGCGAGATCCGTGGGGCCATACGGTGGAGCATTGGACAGACGGTGATTTGTTCAATGCGTCAACACCTCCTGGGAAAGCGTCTTTGGATGAGCTACTTGGACAGCAGTGGGGTCCGAGACCATTGGAAGATATGGCGGGATAACATCCTTACGGTTGGAGAGACGATATGATCCTTAGTGATGAACAAGTGACGACAGAAGAGGTTAAATCCTGGAAGGGACTGCATCTCCTCCACTTTAGTGGGAGCTCCTGTTCACAAAAGGTCCGCACCCTGCTTCGTGAGAAGGGCATAGACTATGTCTCTCACCACATAAATCTTGTGAAGCATGAGCACGCTTCCCCCTGGTACCTGGGCATCAACCCGCGCGGAGTGGTGCCTGTACTTGTGCACGATGGGGTTGTGCATGTGGAGAGCAACGACATTCTTGCTTATTTGGATGCTTTGCCGAGCAGCGCGGATTCCTTTTTCCCACAGACCCCTGAGGAGCGTGCGATTGTCGATGCCTCTTTGACGTTGGAAAACGATCTGCATTTCGCTTTGCGTGAGATCACTATGGGTTTCATCTTTCCCAAACGTCTGGCGCAGAAGCCTGACGATGTTCTTGCGAAATATGAACAAGAGGGTGCTGATGACCCTTCCCGTGACAAAGAGATTGCATGGTGGCGCGCATATGCTGAAGCCGGTGTGACGGAGCCGCAGGCGCGGGCCGCGGTCAAAGCTCATCGGGATGCATTCGATGCACTTGAAAAGCGCCTAGTGAAAAATGAATGGTTGATCGGGGACCGGATTTCGGTTCTCGAGCTTGCGTGGTTCATCACCATGAACCGGTTGCGTATGGGCGGCTATCCGCTTGAAATTCATCCGCGGCTGTTCAAGCTCTATAATCGACTTTTGAAACGGCCTGCTTTTGCTCGAGAAACCAAAACGCCTGCGATCCTCTCTAAAATCCTTCTGCCCGCAGTCCGATTTGGGCAGGTTCTGCGCGGTAAGCGGATGAAGGATGTCGCAGCGGACATTCTCGCGGGGTAGATTGCCCGTTCGACGATATATATAGGCAAAAGAAAACCGCCCATTGCTTGCGCAAGGGCGGTTTTGATCTTCGATGCTTACGGTCTATTCGTGATAGCGGTAGCTTGAGATCTCACACACGTCGATCCGCTCGCGGACAAGGACATCACCGTCTGCAAACACAGCCCGGAAATCGTACATGCAATAGCCTGTGCCATCGTCAATATCGATCATGACGCTGTCGCCTGACCCTAAGACGTCATAGCCCAGAATGTCTTCTTCCCAGTCGTTGGTTCCGACATTCGATGCGTAGAATTCTACCATCGTCCAGCTTGTTTCATTGATGATGCGAACGCGGCGGTCTTCCGCCTGGCTTGGCGCCGCAGTCACGACGATAAACAGCCCAACGAGCGCTGCAACAGCTGCGGCGCGTGCCGCGTGGATTACCTTATTCATATTTCCCCACAGATATAGACGTACCCGTAGAGAGTGTGGGGGATTGGCCTATGCAAGTCAATGTATGGACCGCTTGGTGTCTAATATTGAACAGGGTTTGCACCTTTTTGGGTGCAGATTTTCTTGGTGCTTGTGTCCTGCGCCCTTACCATGCGGCAAATTTGGTCATCCGGCTGGCGGGCACAGGACCCCACGGCTTAAGGGAGCGAAACATGGCAGAGCAGGCAGCGGCAAATTTTTGGGTAAAACGAGACAATCTGCGTACAACAAAGATGGTCGAAACACCGATCCCTGGTGCGGATGGACTGCAACCTGGTGAGGTGCTTTTCAAAGTAGAGGATTTTGCCTTCACCGCAAACAACATCACCTATGCAGCCTTTGGCGAAGCGATGAAGTATTGGGACTTCTTTCCGGCTGACGAAGGCTGGGGACGCGTTCCTGTCTGGGGCTTTGGAGATGTGCTCGCGTCTAACGCTGAGGGGGTCGCCGCTGGAGAACGCTTCTATGGTTACTTCCCCATGTCGACGCATTTCGTGGCACAAGCAGTCCGCGTTTCTGACGCTGGTTTTTTCGATGGGGCTGCCAACAGGGCCGAATTGTCGCCTGTCTACAATAACTATCTCAGAGTGACAGCTGATCCTGGTTATGACGCTGCGCGGGAAGCGGAGCAAAGTCTTTTACGCCCGGTGTTCACCACGTCCTTCCTGATCGATGATTTCCTAGATGACAATCAGTTCTTTGAGGCATCAACCGTCGTCCTGTCGAGTGCTTCGAGTAAGACCTCTCTGGGTCTTGCTCAGGTGCTTTCAAGCCGGTCGGCGAACAAGCCGCGGGTGATTGGTCTGACCTCAAAAGGCAATACTGCGTTTGTTGAAGGTGTTGGATATTATGATGACGTTGTCGCCTACGATGATATCGCCTCCATAAGCGTTGAGGGCAATGTGGCGTTTGTCGATATGGCGGGAGATGCAAATGTCCGCGCCGCGATTCACAATCACTTCGCTGAACGTCTTACCTGCAGCTGTGCGGTTGGTGGCACACATTGGGAGCAAGGCGGCGGCGCTGACAACCTTCCCGGAGCCCAGCCAACGTTTTTCTTCGCGCCGTCTCAGATCCAAAAACGCAACAAGGACTGGGGCGCTGAGGCGCTACAGGCGAAGATTGCCAAGGCCTGGGCCGCGTTTCTTGCCTCTGTTGATGGGTGGATGAAAGTGGAACGTTCCGGTGGCCTTGATGTAACCAAGCAGGTCTATCTGGATGTTCTGGAAGGCAAGGTTGCACCGGAGAGCGGAAAAATCATCTCGCTCTGGAAAATCTGAGTTTAGGTACAATTGTTGGGGGCGCATCCAGTGACGACAACCATTTTTTCGGCCAAACGGATCATTACGATGAATCCGTCTCGGCCCTTTGCCACTCATGTGGCTGTCCGTGACGGGCGTGTCCTTAGTGTGGGTACTCTGAAGGAAGTGAGCGCCTGGGGGGATGCCAATGTCGATGATCGTTTTTCAGATCAAGTGGTTATGCCTGGTTTGATTGAAGGCCATAGTCATCTGGTAGAAGGTGCGCTCTGGGACCACACCTATGTGGGCTATTATGACCGGACCGCGCCAGATGGCAGAGTCTGGCCTGGTTTGAAGTCGGTGGACGCTGTTGTTGAACGCCTGCAGGAAGCCAGCGCAGCACAGGACGACCCTGATGCCGCCCTTATCGGGTGGGGTTTTGACCCGATCTTTTTTGGCGAGCAGCGAATGCATGCGCGAGATCTTGATCGTGTCTCAAATGGGCGTTGCATCGGTGTGTTTCATGCGAGCCTGCATTTTCTCAATGTAAATTCTGCCGTGATCGAAGACTCCGATCTTGCTGCCTCCACTGATATGCAGGAAGTGATGACAGATGCCCGAGGCGCGCCGACGGGTGAGCTGGCGGGCATGGTCGGCATGTATCTCGCCATGAAGTCGCTCAAATTTGATTTGGGATCGCAAGCGACGCACCCACCGGCGCTCTGGAATTTCGCCAAAGTCTGTCAATTGGCAGGCGTGACGACGGCGACCGATCTTCATAGTCCGCTGGACGATGAGATGGTTGGCCGTCTCACCGGTGAGACTGATAAGGCAGATTTCCCGCTTCGAATTGTCTCGGCATTTGGAGGCACTCTGATGCCAGCGGACAAAGGGACCGCGCGCATTGGGTCGCTGGTCTCCAAGAGCACAGACAAGCACAAAATGGGGATTGTTAAGCTGGTTCTGGATGGGTCGATCCAAGGTTTTACGGCGCGCCTTAAGTGGCCGGGGCATTTTAATGGGGCCCCAAACGGCCTCTGGTATATCGCTCCAGATGAATTCAAGAAGACCGTCTTGGCATACAATGCCGCCGGCCATCAGTTGCACATTCATACGAATGGGGATGAGGCGACGGAGCTGGCATTGGATGCGATTGAAGAGGCGCTTGCGACCAATCCTCACCCGGACCACCGGCATACGTTGCAGCACTGCCAGATGGCGAGCGATGCGCAATTCAGGCGCATGGCTGCGATGGGTGTTGGGGTGAACCTCTTTAGCAACCACGTCTATTACTGGGGTGACCAACACTATGAGCTGACTCTTGGGCCTGACCGCGCACACCGGATAGACAATGCAGGCAGTGCAGTTGAGCATGGCGTCGACCTGGCTTTGCATTCCGACGCGCCGATAACGGCGATAGGTCCGCTCTTTACCGCCTGGTGTGCGGTCAACCGTGTGACATCGACAGGCAAGCACCTGGGTGGTGATGCAGAACGGCTCACTGTCGAAGAGGCGCTTCACACCATCACCATGGGCGGGGCCATCTCCCTCAAGCTTGATCATGAGATTGGGAGCATCGAAGTAGGCAAACTTGCCGACTTCGCGGTTCTGAATGAGGACCCGTTTGAAGTTGATCCAATGGCACTCAAAGATGTCGATGTCTGGGGGACGGTTGTAGGTGGTGAGGTATTTGAAGCACCTCAGGTCTAGACCATGAGTGACCGATCTGTGATCCCCGTTTCGGTTGTTGGGGGGTTTCTCGGTGCGGGGAAGACGACCCTTCTCAACCGCTTGTTGCAGGAGAATGAAGGGCGCCGCCTTGGTGTGATCGTCAATGATTTTGGCGACATCAATATTGATGAGAATCTGATTGTCACCCGTGATGAAGACATGGTCAGTCTCGCAAATGGATGCATCTGTTGCTCCATTGGAAATGATTTTCTGCGCGCCTTGATCTCTCTCGTTACGCGTCCAGACCCCCCAGAGCACATCGTCATCGAGGCAAGCGGTGTTGCGGACCCTTTGCGGATCGCGGCGATTGCTCGCGCAGATAAGGCTCTGCGGCTCCAGGGGATCTTCGTGTTGGTGGACGCCACACAATATCAGACCCAGGCTGCCGACCCTCTGCTTGTTGACACAGTTCGTGCACAGGTAGGGGCGGCTGATCTGTTGTTGCTCACAAAAACAGATATCGCGAAGGATGATCAAACGCAGGCGGTTGGTGAGCTGCTGGAGCGTGAAAGACCTGGTGTCTTGAGAATTGAAACGACCACCACAGATGTTCCCGTCTCTCTTCTGTTCGGTTTTTCTGCAGACCTGCGGACACCATCGACGACACCGCATGATCCCCATGCCCTTTTCTGGACAGGGTCAATTGCTTGCGACAAAGCCTGCGATGTCGAGCAGCTCACAGCTGTGTTGGAAGACTGTGCCGGCCTTTTGCGCTGCAAAGGGATTGTGCGATCGGCGGGCGGCGGGGGGCAAATTGTACAATGGACCGCTGGGCGGTTGGAGCTCTCCTCGCTCGAGGTGGCGCCTGCTGAGGCTGCACTGGTCTATATTGGTGTCGGCGCAGCGCCTGCTGGTTTTGAACGCTCGATTCAGCAGTGCTTTGAATGACGCCTAAAGAAGCCTGTCGAGCTTCGCTTCAATTCTTGCCAGCCGTTCAGTGGTTGTGTCTCCCGGGTCTGCGCCTTTCTTCAGCGCCCGCCAATAGGTGTGACCCAGTTTCTTTGCGGCGTCTGACACATCGAGCGTGCTCGTCCGTTTCTGAACAATCGCCGTCCAGGCAATGTGTTCCGCTCCGCCGTAGATCATGTCGCGGACCATATCGTCACTCATCTCTGTCTCTATAGCCTCAGAGGCCTGCGCGAGAACAGTGCGTAGGAGGCCGGTATAGGACCGAAAGATATCGCGTGAGCTTGAGGTGAGATAGGCATCAGTCGCGCGCACTTCGCGTATCCACATAAGGAAAAGCTCGGGCTGTTCCAAAATCATTGCGATGTGCCGTTGAATCAGGAGTGCCACCTGATCGCGCGGATGTTCAATGGCACTCAATGTTTGTTCGAGCTCTTCAGCTTGAGCGGAGAACCAGCGTTCGGCGACCCGAATGGCAAGCTCGCGTTTGCTGGGCACATAATTGTAGAGACTTCCTTCCGACAGGCCTGTGGCGGTTGCGACATCGGCCATGGTCATGCCGTCAAAGCCTTGAGATGTGATGAGCTCCCACGCTGCGTCGAGGATCGACTGTTCCCGGTCTCCCCAGCGTCCGGATCGCTTCTTGGGTGATGTCGCAGATATGGAAATTTGAGTATTCCTCAGAAAATTAGTGCTCAAAAGCGTCTTAAGCCGTATTTCACCACGGATTTAAGCTCAGTTTGGGGTTGAAGGTCCAGTATAAATTGAGTTAACCTCAGAAAAAAGGGGAACGGTCATGGAATTCAAAGATTACGAGACCTTGTCATTCGGTTACGAAGGCCGGGTTTTGACAGTCACCATCGATGGGCCGGGCCCGGTCAATGCCGTCAATGCGCGCATGCATGAAGAGCTTGGCCGCGTTTTCACCGATCTACAGCGGGATGAAGATAGCGACCTCATCATTCTGACGGGTGCCGGGCGGGCTTTCTGCGCGGGCGGCGACATGGAATGGTTCGACGAGATGATCGCGAACCCGGCGAAGTTTCGCTCCATTGCACCAGAGGGCAAGCGGATTGTTACGTCCCTCCTTGATCTGGAAAAGCCGATTGTCTGTCGCCTTAACGGGGCAGCGGCCGGGCTTGGTGCAACGATCGCGCTTCTCTGTGATGTGATCATCGCGAGCGACAATGCGGTCATTGGTGACCCGCATGTAAAGGTCGGCCTTGTTGCTGGCGACGGTGGTGCGGTGATCTGGCCGCAGCTCATTGGTTTTGCAAAGGCAAAAGAGTTGCTGATGACCGGAGACATGCTGACCGGCCAGCAGGCGATGGATCTGGGGCTCATCAATTATTCCGTTCCTCCTGAAGAGCTTGATGCAAAAGTTGCTGAGCTTGTTGGCAAGATCATGGGCAATCCCAAATGGGCAGTCCGATGGACGAAGACGGCGGCGAACATCACCCTTCGGGAAATTGCAGTGAAGGTGATGGATGCGGCAATTGCCTACGAAGCCATCACCAATACGCTGGAAGATCGCAAAGAAGCGGTGTCTGCCTTCAAGGAAAAACGCGCGCCGAACTTCACTGGGGAATAGAGATCATGTATTTCACAGATGAACCTGAGCACGTCACGATACTGCGCGATATGATCAAGAAATTCGTGACAGATGAGATGCCGCGGGAGAAGCGGCGGCAGCTCGACAAGGATCACACCTTCTGCCGCGACACGTTTCGCAAGCTGGCTGACCTGGGTGTTTGCGGTCTCACCATTCCCGAAGAGTTTGGGGGGCAGGGGATCGATCTGGTCGCTGCCGTTGCTGTGCTGGACGAGCTTTGTCAGGTCGGGCCCTCGCTCGGCGGACCGTTCATTCATGCTGCATTTTATGGCGGAGCAAATGTCGTAGAGAACGGGTCAGATGCTCAGAAACGAGAGTTGTTGCCAAAACTCGCCAAGGGCGACATCTGGTTTGCCTATGGGTTGAGCGAGCCGGACGTGGGCGGTGACCTTGCGACGGTCAGAACCCGAGCGCATCTGGAAGATGATGGTAAGACCGTGGTGATCAATGGTGCGAAGCGTTGGTGTACAGGTGCTGATTGGGCGGACTACATCTATTGTCTGGTGAACAGCGACGTTGACGGCAAGAAGTACAGGAACCTCACCGTGCTTTTGATCCCAACGGACATGGCAGGCATTTCCATGCAGCCGATTGAGCATTCAAATCTTCGCTACACAGCGTCCTGTGATGTCTTCTTTGATGATGTTCGGATCCCTGTTGAACAGGTGTTGGGTGGTCCGGAAGGCTGGAACAAAGGATGGGGCATGCTTGCAGGCCGAACCCTTGATGTTGAAAAGATTGAGATTACAACCGTGACCTATGGTATTGCGCGCGCTGCAGTTGATGAAGCCTGGCAATATGCACAAGAACGGGTGCAGTTCGGCAAACCTATCGCAGCACATCAGGCCGTGCGCCACGCCTTGTCCGAAGCGAAAACGAAACTCCAAGCTTGCCAGCATATGCTTTACCACGCTGTGCATTTGGCGCATGAGGGCAAGCCCTGTTCTGTGGAAACCAGCATGGCGAAGCTTTTCGTAGCAGATACAGCCGTTGAGATTGTGCTCTCCTGTCAGCAGGTGATGGGTGCCTACGGGCTTACAGACTCCTATGACATGGAGCGCAATGTGCGGGATGTGCTTGGCATGCCGATTGTCGGTGGCTCGTCGAACATGCAACGCAATAATATAGCTGCCCGCCTTGGGCTGCCCCAATAAACCTCCAGGAGATAGGTCGATGACATCAACTGGGAATGCACTTCTCGACGCCGCTGAGAATTTTGTGCCTATGCTGCGGGAGCGTACGGACGAAATTGAAGAGGCGCGCCAGGTTCCTCAGGATATTGCTGAAGCCTTCGCCGACGCCGGCTTCTATTCGGTTATGGTGCCTGAGGTGTATGGCGGTCTGGAGCTGGACCCACCGAGTTTCCTCAAACTTATTCGGACATTGGCGCGGGGCGACTCGTCTGCTGCCTGGTGCACGATGATTGGGGCGACGACCGGACTTGGCTCCGCCTATATGCCGAAGGCGGACGCGGAAGAGATTTTTGGTGGCGGTAAGCGGACTATTACAGCTGGTGTGTTTGCACCCACTGGAAAGGCCATGCCGGAGGGCGACGGATACCGTGTGTCCGGGCGATGGCAGTGGGGCTCGGGCAGCCGGAACGCGGCATGGATCTCCGGCGGCTGCTTTGTCATGAAAGATGGCAAGCCTGAAATGTCTGACACCGGCGTTCCTATTAGCCGGATGATGATGGTGCCCGCAGATGAGGTGACTTTACTGGATACATGGGATGTATCCGGTCTCTGTGGCACGGGTAGTACTGACTTCGAGATGAACGATGTGTGGGTGCCTGAAAGTCGTGGCATTGCTTTTGGCTATGACAAACCCATGGAACGTCCACTCTATGTTTTTCCTCTGTTTGCCCTGCTGGCATCCGGCATCGCGGGCGTTGCCTTGGGCACAGCGCGATCAGCGATTGACGAGCTTGTGAGCTTTGCCTCAGCGAAGACGCCCCAGGGGGCATTGAAGCCATTGGCAAAGCGGCCTGATACACAGATGGGGGTGGCGCGGGCCGAAGCGCTGGTGAGGTCCGCTCAGACCTGGATGGACGATGCTTTCGCGGAAGCCTGGGAAGCAGCTCAGACAAAAGGCGTGATTAGCGTTGATCAGCGTCGCGATATGCGCCTTTCCATGGCGCATGCCACCACGTCTGCGGCCCAAGCAGTTGATATTGTCTATGACCTGGGTGGTGGAACCTCTGTCTATAGACGCTCGCCCCTGCAAAGACATTTCAGAGATGTGCATGTGGCGACGCAGCATATGATGGTCGCCAAAGGAGTCCTGGAGCAGGCCGGACGGCTTTTCCTTGGCCTCGAAACAGACACGCGTCTGTTCTGACACTTTGCTTGCCGCATTTCCGGACGGACAACCGCTTACACGTTCGGCCTAGCCTTGAACCAGTGGTGGCGTCGGCCTCACCCTGGAAATGCTCTCGCCCTTCCCACAGACGCTGAAATGTCTCAGACTTGCCAGAACCGGGGAGAGACTTATGAGTGTCATGGGAGCTGCAGGCGAGATTCAGTGCTCGGCGCTGGAGAAGGTGGTTTTTGGAAAACCGGCGGCGGACGCATTGGCGGAGCAAGTTGAGGCGCTAGGTGCTCAACGTGTTTTCCTGATTGCCAGCAAAACACTTTCTGACGAGACAGTTGAAATTGACAAGGTGCGCAGCGCACTAGGGGACAGGCTTGCTGATGTCTATACAGGCATGCCTGCGCATACACCGCGCCAAGCCGTCATTGATGCGGCAGATGCGGCGCGCAATGCGAACGCTGACTTGCTTGTCACGCTTGGTGGCGGGTCTGTCACCGATGCGGGTAAGGTGGTGCTCGTCGCGCTCACCCACAATGTGAAAGATGCTGATGGATTGGAGCCCTTTCACGTGCGCGTTGAGAAAGACGGCACGGTTGTGCATCCGGAGTTTGAAGGGCCCGCCATTCGATCAATTGCCATCCCTACAACGTTGTCGGGCGGTGAGTTTAATCCTCTCGGCGGGGCGACGGACCTTCGAAAGAACCTGAAAGAAGGGTATGAGCACAGAGACCTGGCGCCGCATACGGTGATCCTTGACCCAGCGCTCACGCGACATACGCCGGACTGGCTCTGGTTTTCGACCGGTGTTCGCGCCATGGACCATGCCATTGAGACGCTCGCCTCGCTTCAGTCCAACCCTTATTGCGATGGGCTTGCCGACAGTGCGTTGCGCTTGCTGGTAGATGGCTTGCGACGGGTGAAGGAAAATCCGGGCGATATGGAAGCCCGACTTAATTGTCAGATCGGTATGTGGCAGTCCATGGTGCCGGTCGTCTCTGGCGTGCCCATGGGGGCGAGCCACGCTATCGGTCATGTGTTGGGTGGCGCCTGTGACGTGCCCCACGGCTATACGTCATGTGTGATGTCGCCTTACGTGCTTGCCTTTAACGAACCGGTGAACGCTGAGCGGCAGAAGCGCATTAGTGGATGTTTCGGTGCGCCGGACAGAAGGGCCTCTGAACTCGCAGACGACTTCATTGCCGAGCTGGGCATGCCCCGGACACTGGCGGCCGTAAATGTAGGTGAAGACCGGTTGCAGGAAGTGGCTGAGAAGACGATGCACGATTTCTGGGCAAGAACAAATCCACGACCTGTGTCAGAGGCCGCGGATGTCATGCAGATACTTCAATTGGCTAAGTAGACGATCAGGCGTCGGCAAATTTGCCAGGACGTTTTTCCATGGTCGACATGATGGCTTCGATCTGATTAGCAGACCCAATGATCTCGTCCTGCTCAACAGACTCTGTCAACAATCCGGCGCCGGCATCTGCATAGGGGGCTGCATTGAAGATGCGCTTGTTGGCGCGGATGGCATCGGGGTTTTTACCGGCAATTTCGCGAGCTGTTTCCAACGCCAGGGTGCGTGGGTCGTCGACAACACGGGTCGCAAAGCCGTAGTTGAGTGCTTCCTCGCCGGAAAAAATGCGGCCTGTGTAGGTGAGTTCCCTGACAACATCCTCACGCGCGAGGTGGCGCATAAGTTGTGTGCCTGCCATGTCGGGCACAAGTCCCCATTTGATTTCCATGATGGACATTTTGGTATCGGGTGCGACATAGCGCATGTCAGCGCCGAGGCAGACCTGGAACCCGCCGCCGAAGGCAACACCGTGCACGGCGGCGATGACTGGTACCGGAACCTCGCGCCAGACCCAGGCGGCATACTGAGCACGGTTGGCAAGGCCGTGTGTTCTTGGGGCAAGCGCATTGCGTTTCTTGTTTGATTTGGTGCCGCTGTCATCGTCGCTCTCGGCCATCTTGCCGAAATTGCCCATGTCCAGACCTGCACAGAAGGCGCGACCCTCGCCGGAAAGCACGACGGCTCGGACACCCTTTTCGGTCTTCATGCGTTCGCCAGTATCGATCAGCGCCTTAAACATCTGGTCATCCAGCGCGTTCATCTTGTCACTTCGCGTCAAGCGCACATCTGCAACGCCGTCTTGTATGTCGACTGAAATACGTTCGCTCATAAGGGTCTCCCTGGAGGTCATTTGGACCAAATTTGTCAGTGTTCTGCGATATTGAGTTGCGCGCAGTCTAAGCGCGGCTAAGGGGTTAAAGCAATTTATCAGCCTTTACGTAGGGAATTCCTCGGCAAATTGGGCTCCTGGAAAGTGTGAGGCGGGCGCGCCTAAAAGAGCGTTGAATCTGTCGCGCGCTCGGCCCATCTTACGGCCAAATCGAACCCATCTTTTATGGTTTGACTCGTTACATCCAAGAGGAAGAAGACATGGCAGAAGCTTATATCGTCTCCGCGACCCGGACCGCCGGTGGTCGTCGTGACGGACGCCTTAAAGGCTGGCACCCGGCTGATATGGCTGGTGAAGTTTTGAAATCAGTGATCTCCAAGGCAAATGCCGATCCGGCGCGCGTTGATGACGTGATCATGGGCTGTGTTGGTCAGGCTGGGGAGCAGGCCGGCAATATCGCACGTAACGCTGTTCTTGCTGCAGGTATGCCGGAAAGCGTTCCTGCGACATCTGTTGACCGTCAGTGCGGTTCTTCGCAGCAGGCATTGCATTTTGCAGCGCAGGCTGTGATGTCAGGCTTTATGGATTGCGTGATCGCATCTGGTGTTGAAAGCATGACGCGTGTTCCCATGGGCCTGCCTATGTCGCTTCCTGCGAAAAATGGTTTCGGCTTCTATGTCAGCCCCCATATGACAGAGCGCTATCCTGACGTTCAGTTCAGCCAGTTTGCTGGTGCTGAAATGATGGCGAAGAAATACGGGCTCTCAAAGGACGAACTCGATCAGTACGGTTTCGGCAGCCATGAAAAAGCGATTGCCGCAACGCAGGCAGGCGACTTTGATGACGAGATTCTCGGTCTTGAAGTTGAGCTGGAAGATGGCACCAAAGAGATCCACAAGGTGGATGAAGGTATCCGCTTCAATGCAAGCCTTGAAGGTATTCAGGGCGTGAAGCTTCTGGTTGAAGGTGGTGCGCTGACTGCCGCGACTTCAAGTCAGATCTGTGATGGCGCGTCAGCTGTCATGGTTGTGAATGAGAGAGGTTTAAAGGACCTCGGTGTTGATCCAATCGCACGCATTCATCACCTGACCGTCACCGGCGGTGATCCTGTTATCATGCTGGAAGCTCCAATTCCTGCAACTCAGGCTGCTCTTGAAAAGACCGGCATGAAGATTGATGACATTGATCTCTTTGAGGTGAACGAAGCATTTGCGTCAGTCCCTGCAGCCTGGCTGAAAGAAACCGGCGCTGATCCTGAGCGTCTTAACGTGAACGGCGGCGCCATTGCCCTTGGTCATCCACTTGGTGGCTCCGGCACGAAGCTCATGACCACATTGATCCACGCGCTGCAGAAGAAGAATAAGCGCTATGGTCTGCAGACAATGTGTGAAGGTGGCGGCCTCGCCAACGTATCCATCGTTGAGCGCCTCTAAGACCTTAGCGATCGTGGTTTGAAAGGCGGTGCTTCGGCGCCGCCTTTTTTATTGGGACAGGCAGTCTGCAACGCTGTCTGCGAGAGCTCTTAGGGTCGCGGCATAGTGATCCGGCCCGGCAGGGAGGGCACTTCCCAGCGGATCCAAATAGCCCAGACGGACCCCTTCGTCTTCGGTCAAAACCTGCAAAATGCGAGCTTCAAACTGGGGTTCCGCAAAAACACAGAGTGCACTCTCGCTCGCCTGCTTCAAATCCGCAATGCGCCGGGCACCTGGGCGTACTTCCGGGTTTGCAGTGACTGAGCCCGCTGGCGACAGGTCATACCGTTCCTCGAAATATTGATAGGCATCATGAAACACGATGTAAGGTTGCCTTCTAACTGGGTTCAGTTGCTCTTTCAATTCAGTGTCCAGCAACAGCAACCTCTCGCGATAGTTCGACGCGTTCTCAGCGAATACTGCCGCTAAGTCCGGGTAAGCCTTGCCCAATTGGTGTTCGATTGAGGTGACTGCGGCGATCCCATTTTCTATGTCGAGCCAAAAATGGGGGTCCAGTGTCTGATGATCAGTCTCTCCTTCGTGCTCATCTTCATGTTCGTCGGCATGTCCATGGGTGTCGTCCTTGTGGTGCGATTCCCAGATGCCCCCTTCCCGTGCTTCGAGCAAGGTGACCCCCTCTGTGTGCAGCAGAGGCACAGAGGCACTTTCCTTTGCAAGGTTTGCCATCGGGTTCACGAGAAAACCCTCCAACGCTGGATCAACCCAAAAGATCAGGTCAGCCTCTGCCAGAGATGCTGCCTGTGAGGGTTTTAGGGAGAAGGTGTGCGGCGAGGCCGCGCCGGTGACCAATAGTTCGGGACTACCGGTCTCGCCCATTACTGCCGCGACCAGGCTGTGAATGGGCTTTAGGCTCGCCACAACCTTCGGCGTGTCTGCCAAGGCCGGTGCGATGCCGGCCAGACCTAAGATGAGAGCAGCTAGGATGATACGCATAGAATACCTATTGATTAGGGGGTGCGCGATCCTAACGATCCGAGACCGGCTGTAAAGCCATGGATGGGGGGAATAGGAATATCCGTGCGATGGATAGGGATTTGGGGCGGTTTTACTCGCGCGTGATGATTGATGTTTCCCCCAAAGCTTGATACCCCGGTTGGGTACAAATTTGAGCTGGAGCCTGCGCATTCAATGACCGCACGTAAGAAGCACTTCGAGACCATCTACCGAAACTTCAACGCCTCGATTTCTGAGAAATATGATTGCGGTCAGTTTTGTGCGCCATTGAACAATGGCGACCCGGTTTGCTGCGATGTCGAAAACGCCATCCCAGCGGCATCGCCGCCTGAGTGGAAGGTGATCAAGAAACGGACCAATCTCTGGAAGAAATACAAGCCCGATCCTGACGACAAGCATGCTGTCGCAGAAGTGAAGGACATTAACGAAACCTGCGTGGCTTGTGTCTGCAAGGGTGCCGCGAAATGTGAGCGCGACAACCGCCTGATGGCCTGTCGGTCCTTTCCCTTCTTTCCTTACCTTACCAAAGAGGGTGAGTTTATCGGGCTTGGCTACTACTGGATATTTGAAGACCGGTGCTGGGTGATATCAAACTTGCAGATTGTTGAGCATGCGTTCGTCAAAGAATTTGTGGATGCATATCAAATGCTCATCGATGTGGATGAGGGCGAGTATGAGGCGTTTTTGGAGCAGTCCGCGCAGATGCGCCGCATCTTCTCCCGCCGCAATGAGATTATTCCGATCATAGATCGGGAAGGCGGCTACCTGAAAGTTTTGCCCAAATCGGGTGGCAAGGTTGAAGTGGCTGACGTCAACGAGTTTTCCAAATTTGGGCCCTTTGTTTCCGACAAGGCCTACAAAAAAGAAGTCAAAAGAATGGAAAAGATCTTCGCTGAGATCGACTGATCCGGTGAGGTTGACAGGGAGTTAAGTCATGGGATTGATCGTTTATGGGGCGGCGCTTTCGCCGTTCGTCCGGAAAGCGCGTGTGTTCCTCGCCGAGAAGGGTCTCGACTATACGCTTGAGAATGTGAACATCTTTCCGCCGCCTGATTGGTTCTCAGAAATCTCACCGCTGAAGCGCATTCCGGTTCTGAAAGACGAAGAAGCAGATCTGTTTCTGGCAGATTCATCCGCGATTTGCGGGTATCTGGAAAAGAAGTGTCCGTCGCCGGCGCTTTACCCTACTGATCCCACTGACTATGGTCGGGCCCTTTGGTTTGAGGAATATGGCGACTCTGAGCTTGCCGGGCATATAGGCATGGGGACGTTCCGCCCGATGGTCGTTGCTCCGCTCATGGGCAAGGAGCCGGACACCACAATGGCCAATAAGACTATCGAAGAGAAGCTGCCCTCCTATTTCCAATATTTGGAGGCTCAGGCTGGGTCGCGTGAATTCCTTGTGGGTGATGCTTTTTCGATAGCAGATATCGGGATTGCCACTCAGTTTGTGAATTTTGCTCATGCTGGCTTCAAACCTGGCGCGGACAGCTATCCAAATCTCACCGACTATCTGACGCGCATGCACGCGCGACCGAGCTTTGCGGCTTGTATCGCTGAAGAAACAGCCATGCTGGACAAAGTTCTCAAACGAGCAGGCTAAGCAATCTCTTGGCTTTCTGGTCGCCTAGGGCTTAAATCGCTGAAAAGCATAAAGTTCCTTGGGAGGATCCGATGACGGAGACACATGCAATGGCGGCTGACTGGCCTGCTATGTCGATTGCTGATGCACACACACTGCTGACTACTGCCCCTGACTCGCCTTTTGAAATGGCGGAAGCAGTGGTGCGGGGTGTGAAGCTGCGCGTCTGGAAAAACGCGCCTTCATCACTTCGGGAACTCTTTGACCTGGGCAGAGCTCATGGCGACCTGGATTACCTTGTGTTTGAAGACGAACGTGTCACCTATGAGACCCATTACCGGGCTGTAGCAAGGCTAGCTCATGATCTTATCTCTCGTGGTGTAGGCAAGGGGGACAGGGTTGCTATCGTCATGCGGAACTATCCGGAATGGTCGATTGCGTTCTGGGCCACTGTTGTTGTCGGGGCGGTCAGCGTTCCTCTCAATGCCTGGCTGACAGGACCGGAGCTTGAATATGGGCTTGCTGACTCAGGGTCGAAGGTCGCAATTGTTGATGGTGAACGTGGGGAACGTATCCGGGATCATCTGGCGGCGTTGAACGAACTCAAGTCCCTCATTGTTGTTCGCCCTGGCGGGCCATTGCCCGATGGGGCGGTGCTTTGGGATGATATTGTCGCGTCGCCGAAGGACCTGCATACGCTTCCTGATACGCCTCTACCGCAAGTGGACATTGATCCTGAAGATGATGCGACGATCTTCTACACGTCGGGTACGACGGGTAAGCCCAAAGGCGCGCTTGGAACGCATCGGAATATTCTGACCAATCTCATCAGTCTGGGGATCGCGCCGACACGGGCATTCCTGCGGCGTGGGGACGTGCCACCAGCACCCGATCCGGATGCGCCGAAGCGTGCTTTTCTTTTGTCCGTGCCTTTCTTCCATGCAACCGGCTGCCATTCCATTTTGGTGCCGAACCTGGCCGCGGGTGGCAAGATCGTCATGATGTACAAGTGGGACCCAGAAGAAGCTCTGCATCTTATCGAGAAAGAAAAGATCGCTGCCTTTGGCGGCGTACCAGCGATGGTCTGGCAGGTGCTCGAGTCCCCCAACTTTGATCAGTTTGATTTATCAAGCGTTGAGTCGGTCTCCTATGGCGGTGCGCCTAGTGCACCGGAACTTGTTGCGCGCATCAAGCAGGCCTTTCCCAAAGTCTCGCCCGGCAATGGGTATGGGTTGACAGAAACCTCTTCCGTGACGACCCAGAATTCGGCGGAAGATTATCAAAACCGGCCGTCGAGCGCAGGGCCGGCGGTGCCGGTCTGTGACCTCAAAGTGGTCGACACGGACAATAATGAAGTTCCTCTCGGCGAGGTTGGAGAGCTTTTGATCCGCGGCCCTAATGTTGTGAAGGGCTATTGGAATAAGCCGGAAGCCACCGCTGAGGCGATCGATGGGGATGGTTGGTTCCGCTCAGGCGATCTTGTGAGGATGGATGAAGAGGGCTTTGTCTATATTCTTGATCGCGCGAAGGACATGCTGATCCGAGGCGGAGAGAACATTTACTGCGTGGAGATTGAGGATGTCCTGTATGCGCATCCGGATGTGATGGATGCCGCTATCATCGGCATCCCCCATAAGGTTCTTGGCGAAGAAGTTGGCGCTATTGTCCAGGTGACCGATGGATCGTTGGTGACAGAAGAAGCCCTTCAGGGACATGTGCGGGAACAGTTGGCGGCGTTTAAGGTGCCGATCAAAATAGAAATCCGAAATGAGCCTTTGCCACGCAATGCGAACGGGAAAATTCTGAAAACCCAGCTCCGCGAAGAGTTTCTTGCGAATATGGCCTGACGCACAAGCGGGTAATTTCATCCCGCTCTGGTCGCATGGTACTGTCAGACGGGATTAGAATAGTGGGTGGTAGATCGACGTGAGTGGTGACTCTGCAATAAAAGCCGGATCAGGCCTCAAGATGCGTGAGCTGGAACAGGCTACGGGCGTGGGACGTGAGACAATCCGTTTCTACATCCGCGAAGGCCTGTTGCCGGAGCCCGAGCGCCCAAAACGCAATGTTGCCCGCTACAGCGACGTCCATGTTGATCGTCTGAAAGAGATCAAGAAGCTCCAACAGGAACGCTTCTTGCCGCTTAATGTGATCAAGACCATTGTCAAAGCGCAGGACGCGGGCGCAGCGACCGGTATTGAAGGGTTTGTGGGGCTGGAGAACGCGCTCTATCCCTTGCTCGGTGACCCTGAAAAGCTCGAGCCCCGTCGGTTGGAAGATGTGGCCACGGATGTTGGCTTTGCTGTTTCGGAGTTAGATGAGTTGGCGTCGCTCGGCTTTATCAATGTTGATGAACGTGGGGGTGAACGCTGGCTTGACACGCGCAATGCCCGCATTGTTGCCTTGTGGCGGGGCATTCGGGATGCCGGATTTACCGAGGAAAAAGGATATGGCCCTGAGACCTGGGCGATCTACGGCACGTTTCTCAGCTGGTTGGTGCAAGAGGAAGTTAACTCATTCTACAGCATCTTGCCTGACCAGGTCGGCCAGGGGGAAGCGGCAACAATGGCTGCTGAAGGCATCCGCATTCTAAACGAGATCCTGCCGCTCATGCGGACCGATAGAATTATCCGGGCGGTGGAAGAAATCAGCCAGAGTGGAGAACTGCCGGGCGCACGCGATGGCGGTAAGACCTCTGACGAAGACTAATTTCCTCTATTCCGCGAAGAGCAACGTGTCTTCGGGACGCCAGCTTACCCAAACTGTTTCACCTTGTGCGTATCCCGGGCCGATGCCTCGTTCCGCGTTGGTGATTTCTGCAAGCACAGGGTCTGCGGCACCGACATCCACATAGAGATTTGAATAGCCGCCATAATAGGCAATGTCCGCCACGGATCCTTGAATCGACAGAAGGTTGCTGTCGGCCGGTTTGTCCCGGCTCACATTCACTTTTTCGGGCCGCACGGCAACGCAGACAGAGCCAGTAGCCGTTCCGTCCAGGACTTGGTCGGAAAGGGGGGCGGCGCTCACATTTACTTTTCCCTCGCCTGCTGGTGAGGCGCTGCCGGAGAACAGATTGATCTGTCCGATAAAGTCTCCGACAAACCGGTTCGTGGGGTGTTCATAGAGTTCGGCGGGGCTTGCGACCTGACGCACAAAGCCTGATTCCATTACGGCGATGCGGTCTGCCATGGAGAGTGCTTCAGCCTGATCATGAGTCACAATGACAAAGGTAATGCCCACAGTTTTTTGCAGGCGAACCAATTCCAGCTGCATGGCTTCGCGCAGTTTGGCGTCCAGCGCCGAGAGGGGTTCATCAAGAAGCAGCACGCTTGGGCGTTTGATTAATGCGCGGGCCAGGGCAACGCGTTGCCGTTGGCCCCCGGAAAGCTCGTCAGGCATGCGAGACCCAAGGCCCCCCAGCTTGACAAGCTCCAGTGCTTCTTCCACGCGGGCGGAAATTTCCTTTTTGGCTACCCCGTCTATCTTTAGGCCATAACCCACATTCTGCGCGACGGTCATATGCGGGAACACGGCGTAGGATTGAAACACCATATTGACAGGCCGTTTGTTGGCCTGGACCTCCGCCATATCATCACCGTCGATGATGACCTTGCCTTCGGTCGGCGTCTCAAACCCTGCCAACATTCGAAGCAGGGTCGTCTTGCCACAGCCTGACGGCCCCAGCAGAGCGAAAAACTCACCGCGGTTTACGGTGAGCGACACGTTGTCTACGGCGCGGACATCCGAGCCATAGATTTTGGTGACGTCATTGATTTCGATAATCGGTTCGTTTGACGAAGCGTCGCTCTGCATATCAACCTGCTTGCAACATGTTGTTTCGGTTCTGGAGCCGGAGCGCCAGGGCGGTAATGATCACGGTGATCACGATGAGAATGGTCGAGGCGGCATTTACCTCAGGCGTCACGGAGAAGCGGACCATTGAATAAATCTTCACTGGGAAGGTGAGCGTATTTGGCCCAGAGGTAAAGAAGGTAATGACAAAATCGTCCAGCGACAGAGTGAATGCAAGCAGAGCGCCTGCAATCAGCCCTGGTTTCATGTGCGGCACGATTATGTCCTTAAAAACCTGGTACTCGCTTGCCCCTAGGTCTTTGGCGCTTTCCGACAGCTCGGTATTAAAGCTCTCAAGTCTGGCGCGAATGACTATCGCTGCAAAGGGGAAACTGAAGGCGATATGGGCGATGGTGATGGCTGACAGGTTGAAAGGCCAGACCCAGCCGCCTGTATTGAAGCCGGTGCGCAGGAAGAACACCATCAATGCCACACCCATACAGATCTCCGGTATGACGACGGGGAGGGCCATGGCACCTTCATAGGCGGCCCGGAAGGGGAAACGGAACCTCCAGAGTACATAGGCGGTGAGCGCACCTAAGATCACACTGACAATGGTGCTTACGAATGCAATGGTTAGCGAGTTCACGAAGGCTTCGATGAGCTCTGAATTGTTCATCGCCTTTTCGTAATATTTGAATGTGAACCCCCTCCAGACAACATTGCGCTTGCTGTCATTAAAACTGAAGGCGATCAGCGTGAGGATCGGCATGTAGAGGAAGATCAATGTGAGCGCCACGGTGACGCGCAGCCAGAGACGGCGGTGGTATTCAAGTGGGCCGATCTCGCTCTTTCCGCGGCGGCTCAAGAGGTTTCCGAGGAGACTCATACTCGGTCCCCCATGCCTTCGCGCTTGGTTAGCAGGGCCCTGAGCGCCAGTCCGAAGAAGGTCGCGTACATGAGAAGGAAACTAAGGGCTGCCCCAAAGGGCCAGTCATTGGCAGACTTAAATTGACGCTCGATGACATTGGCAATCATCTGGCTGTCTGTGCCGCCGAGCAGGTCCGGGGTCAGGTAGGAACCAAGTGTCGGAATGAAGGTGATGACGATGCCCGAGGCAATACCTGGAAGTGCTAAGGGAACAACAACCGACCAGAAGGTACGGATGTGTCCGGCGCCGAGATCCAGGCTCGCCTCAATGAAGGAGCGATCCAGCCTATCGAGCGCTGCATAAAGCGGCAGGACCATGAAGGGGAGCGCGACATATACGAGGCCAACCACAACGGCTGTATTGTTGTAGAGGAGGGCCAGCGGCTCAAATCGTTCGCCGATCAGGTTGAAATTCCCGAGACCGATGAAAATAAGAAATCCATTTGCGTTCTCCCAAACCCATTCCAGGGTGAAGTTGACATGACCGCGGGTCCGCAAAACAGCGATCAGCGCATAGGTGCGGATCAGCAGATTTGTCCAGAACGGAAGGATAACCAGAAGCAGGAGCCACATGCGGGCCTTTGGCGGCGCGAAAACAATGGCGATGGCGACGGGAAAGGCGACGATGAGGCAGATGAAGGTTGTGACACCCGCCATCCAAAGCGACTTTGCGAATATGCTTAAGTAAAGAGGTTCAAGTGCGCGGGCGTATTGCTGGAAGGTCCAGGTAATATCAATTTCTGTGATGCCTGTTTTGACACCAAAACTAAATGCCCAGATGAGCGAGAGCGGCGCCAGGAAAAACGCGAGCAACCATAAGGTTGGCGGTATGAAGGAGGCCCAAAATGCTCCAGGTGATTTGCGCCAATTATCCATCGTGAAAAGCGTCCCCAACAGCTACACGGTAGAAAGAAAAAGGGCGGGAAGTTTTTGGCTTCCCGCCCGGTTTTGTTTGTTATGCCGCAAAGATGCGGGTGCACATTTCGTCCAGCTTGGCGTTGTGATCTTCGCCGAGATAGAGGGAGCTTTCAGATTTTGCCAGAACATCTTCAGGAGGGAAGATGGCTGGGTTCTTGCTGTAGCTGTCATCCATTGATTCCGCTGCCGTCTTGTTCGGCGTTGCGTACTCAATGTATTCCGCGATGAGCGTGTTCACTTCCGGCTCATACACATAATTGATGAAGGCATGGGCGTTTTCAGGATGCGGTGCGCCTTTGGGTATCGCGAGGGTGTCTTCCCACACGAGGCCGCCTTCTTTAGGAACGACATAGCCAATGTCATCGTCTTCGCTCATCAGCTGAGCGATGTCGCCATTCCACTCCATAACGATGTCAACTTCACCGGATGCGAGCAGATCCTGTCCATTGTCTTCATGGAACGCTTTGATGTGCTGCTTCTGTTTGGTGATCAGTGCTTCGGCTGCAGCAAGTTCTGTATCATCCTGCGAGTTGATCGAATGTCCGAGGTAGCGCAGAGCCATCTGAATCATGGTTCCGCAATCGGACATGATCGAGATCTTGCCAGCATATTCATCCGAATCGTAGAGGACTGCCCAGCTGTCTGGGGGTGTTGCTACGCGTGATTTTCTGTAGCCGATGCCGATGGTGCCCCACATATATGGTACTGAGTATTTCCGACCTGGGTCAAAGGCGACATTGTCCCCTAGGAACCGCGGATAGAGGTGGGAAAGGTTGGGAATTTTTGAGTGATCAAGCTCTTCGAGCATTCCAGCTGCGGCCATGCGGGCGACATAGTCATTTGACGGTACAATCACATCATAACCAGGATTGCCTTCGCGCAGTTTCGCGAAAAGTTCGTCATTGTCTGCGAACAGATCCATGGTGACTTCAATGCCTGTTGCGGCCTTAAAGTCATCAAGTGTTGTTTCACCAATGTAGGTGTCCCAGTTGTAGAAGCTGAGCTTCTTCTCTTCTGCTGCGTTGGCTAAAGTCGGCAAGGATGACACAGTAAAGCCTACGGCCGCTGCCCCCTGCATCATTTGACGGCGCGACAAAGCTTGAAGCAGCCCGGCCATCCCTCTATTGCGTTTCATCGATTGATCCTCCGATCGAGATAAAAAACTACCCCCTAAAACATGCCCAGCATGTCTTACGTGCAAACCATCTGCCACCAATGATCTACGGCAAGAAGTGTTCATCCGTTTGACACAGAGTGCAAGAAGTTAGGGGCGTAAAGTGTTTAGCATTATGGACGGCCAAGTCTTTTCTCGCCGCCGTGCGGACAAATGTGCCGTGGGATGAGGCACTTTATCTTTGTCCTGCATTTGTCGGTGGCACCCATTAGGGAAATGAATGCCGTCGTGAACAGTTTGCGCCTCGATTGGCGTTTCGGTGTCGAGCCCGTGGGTCTCTCATAAAAAAGCCCTTGAAGATAATAATAATTCTAATTATTATTATAATTAGTGAGATTGAGGAGATTTCAAATGCGTGATCCGGCGAATTTGCGTGATTTGGCTAAAACGGGGACCTTTGCGGCACTCCATTTTGGTGTGGGGTTTGGCGTGACCTATGCCTTAACGGGCTCCGTCGCCATTGCAACAGGCGTCGCTCTTATCGAGCCAGCGGTGAACACCGTGGTCTTTTTCTTTCATGAGCGGGCCTGGTCGCGGATGCCCGTCACGGTATGATCCGCTCTATTTCCAGGCAAATAACGGCTGTTCAAGGTGGGCGACGCGGGTCGGCCGGCCATGGACGGCGACTTCGTTGAACTGATGAATGACAGCGGCGGTCGGTGCGTGGACCTGGGTATTTTGGAAATGAAGTCTGATTACGGGACGCTCGCTCTCCGGAATTGTGATGAATTCGGCTGAGTTATCTTTTTGCAAGTCGCTCAGCGGGATGTGGTGCAGGGATGCTACTTCGTCCGGGTTCAGGACAGGACGAATGTCCGGTGACGCCCACATAACCACCGGTGAAATGAGATAGCCTGAGCGTGTCGGGTAGTCATCAAGGCGGCCGAGCAATGTAATGTCTTGTGCAGGCACACCCACTTCTTCGTGCAACTCACGAAGTGCGGCTTCCTCTATGGTTTCCCCGGCATCCAGGCGTCCGCCAGGCAGAGCCCATTGGCCGGCATGGCTGCTTAGTTTTGAGGCGCGCCGTGTCAGCAAAAAGGATGCTCTATGATCGTCCGAGGCTATGACAATCGCGACTGCTGCGCGTTTAAGATTTTCTGCTGAATCTTCCAGTCGGCTGAATTCGGCTAAATGCCGAGCAAGCCGGTCCTTCAGTCCTTCGCTGTATTTCATGGATTTTCAGCCATCTTCTTTGCACTGTTTCGCGTGGAGCCTTGTTTAATATATCAAACATGAAAACACAATCAGGGAGCCTGTGGATTGCGCCCTGATCAGGTCACTCTACACTTTCTCACGCACAAGGAGAGAGGTGGGCGTAGAAGAAAACGCCCGAGCCAGTGGAGAGCAAGATATGCGGATCGGTGTTCCAAAGGAAATCAAGGTACACGAGTATCGTGTCGGTATGACGCCTGCCAGTGTTCGAGAGGCAGTCCATAACGGACATCAGGTCGTTGTTGAAACCAATGCCGGGTTGGCGATTGGGCTGCCAGATGAATCCTATATTGCTGCGGGCGCGGAAATTGCCGGCAATGCGTCGGATGTGTTTGCCTCCGCAGACATGATCGTGAAAGTGAAGGAACCACAGCTCAACGAGTGCGCCATGCTGCGGGAAGGTCAGATCCTCTTCACCTATCTTCATCTTGCGCCTGATCCCGAGCAGGCAAAGGCCCTGATGGCATCGGGGTGTGTTGCGATTGCCTATGAAACCGTGACGGACCGCCATGGGGGCTTGCCGCTTTTGGCGCCCATGAGTGAGGTTGCCGGTCGTATGTCGATTCAGGCGGGCGCCCACTGTCTGGAAATGGAGCAGGGGGGGCGCGGACAGTTGCTGGGAGGTGTGCCGGGCGTGCCCGCAGCCAAAGTGGTTGTTATCGGCGGCGGCGTTGCTGGCACCAATGCGGCACGTATGGCGATGGGGCTAGAGGCGCATGTAACGATCATCGATATCAATCTTGATCGCCTCTACGAACTGGATATGCAGTTTGGCCCGATGCTTAACACAATCTTCTCGACAGTTGATGCCATAGAGGAACATGTGCTCGGCGCAGATCTTGTTGTTGGGGCGGTGCTTGTTCCAGGTGCCGCCGCTCCGAAGCTTGTTTCGCGCAACATGATCTCGAATATGAAACGCGGTGCCGTGCTCGTTGATATTTCCATCGACCAGGGTGGGTGCTTCGCGACCTCGCGCCCAACGACGCATGCGGAGCCAACTTATGTTGTTGATGATGTGGTCCACTATTGTGTGGCGAACATGCCAGGTGCTGTTGCGCGGACATCCACCTTTGCGCTTAACAATGCAACGCTGCCTTTCATGCTGGCACTGGCGAACAAGGGATATCGTCAGGCCCTGGCCGACGATCCTCATTTACTGGCAGGCCTTAATGTTCATCATGGTGCGGTCACCTATGAAGCAGTTGCGTCTGCGTTGGGCGAAAAGTTCCATGATGCCGCCAGTGTGATCGCTGCCTAATAAAGTCGTCTCCACCCGTCTTAGAAATTGGAACAGCCCGGTGCAGTAATGCGCCGGGCTTCGCCGTTGAAGCTGCTTTTATTCTCCCCATTTCTCCCTGGCTTGCAGTTCGCAATCTAGTCGTATCTCAGAGGAGAGGAAGCAATAATGGCACTGAATGCACGTTTGTTGGGTCTTCTCGGATTTGCCTTTGTTCTGGCGGTCACGGGTATTTCTTTGATCTTAGACCGTGAACCCAAACGGTCGCCGGTGATCGGTCCAGTCTCCTTCTTTGCGGCACCTGTCGCTGAGGGCGGCCTGCTGTTTTCCGCATTGATTGAAGATGGGGTTCTGGCTAGGCGGTCTACAGAAGCGACATTGACCATCGATGAGATGATTACGCCGGTGATTGCCGGGCGCGTGCTTGCCATGTCAGATGCTGAGCTTGCCTTTGTTGAGCTTGATAGCGTCGGCGGCGATGTCCAGTCGTCCATCGACATTGCACGCCGGCTCCGGGCTGCGGGGTCGCGCACGCATGTTGCGTCGGGGGCAAAGTGTTTCAGTGCCTGCACCGTTATCTATCAGGGTGGTGTTGAACGGACGGCGGGAGAGGATGCGCTGTTTCTTCTTCACTATGCCGTGCAGGTGTCTGACGACCCAAATCATGCACGCGTTGGTAGTGTCTGGGGCACGGTAACATTGATCGAAGCCATGATTGATTTGGGCACAGACTCGTCGATTTATGACCAGATGCCTGGTTTTGGCGATTGGCTTCTATCCAGCAGACAGGCAATGGACCTTGGCCTTGTACAGCGTGTTGTGTCCAGGCCAGCGGTTGCTGATCGGGTTCACAAGCAGAAGGCCGGGGTCTGATGCGCAATTTCTTGCAGGTCCAAGACAGTAGTATTGAAACGTCGTTAGGTCTTTTTCGGTTTGTCGGTCGCTGCATGGGCGTCGGCGGTGGCAATACGCCACTCCGCCATTTCATTGGCCCACTCCGTCAGAACGCCCGTCGTTTCTCCGAACGGCGTTTCTTCTCCGGTCGCTTCATCAATCAGACGCATTGCGACAGGATTGCCGGTGCGGTCGCTGACATATTGGACCGGCGTGCGTCCGCTCGGCTCCATTCGCCAGGTTTTCCCCCATTCCCCCATCGCAAAAATTACCTGGCGGAAGGACTCTCCTGCGTCGGTCGGTTCGTATTCATGGCGTGGTGGATTGGACTGGTAGGCCCGGCGGGTCAGCAACCCTTCATCCGAGAGCTTGTTCAGGCGATCCGTCAGTATGTTAGTGGCAATCCCGAGGGACTTGACCAGCTCGTCGAAGCGGCGCAATCCCAGCAACAGGTCGCGCATTATCAGGATGCTCCAGCGATCGCCGAGTACAGACACCGTTGCCGCAATTGGGCAGGTGGCGCTTTCATCACATTTCGATCTGGCGCGCGATTTTGCAGCGCCCGTCTTTTTGCCGGTGCTTGGGTGCCCCGGCTCCCCATCAGGTTCCCTCATGAGTTGAGTTTAGCAACTTTCGTTCCGCAAGTGGATAGCGCAAATGGGCGTCAGGGGTGGAACCTTGCGAAATAGTAACTTGCAAAAAACAAGTAACTAGAAGAATGTGACGCACCTTATGAGGAAATCGGGCGAAGCCCAGGAGTTTGAAATGAGAACAGGACTATTTAGAGGAACGCAGGCCGCGATGGCTGGCGGAGCGCTCGCTGCGCTGGTGAGCGTGTCTGCGCTGGCGGCGGTTCCAGAAGCTGTCGCTAATCGGCTTGGCCAGGATCTAACGCCGACCGGTGCGGAAAAGGCCGGCAACAGCGATGGGTCCATTCCCGCTTGGACCGGTGGCTTGACTGCTCCGCCTGCGGGGCTTGGCTACCGGGCCGGAGAGCATTATCTCGATCCGTTTGCCGGTGATCAGGTGCAGTTCACCATTGATGGAACGAACTATGCTCAATATGAGGCAAATCTGACGCCTGGGCAGGTGGCGATGCTGCAGACCTATCCGAGTTATAAGATGAACGTCTATCAGACACGTCGAACTTGTGCGAACCCGGACAGCGCTTATGCGCAGGCGAGGCAAAACGCGGTTACCGGTCGCCTCGCTGGGGATGGCAACGGCGTGGTGGACGCTGTGCGCACAACACCTTTCCCGATCCCAAACAACGCGCTTGAGATCATCTGGAATCATACGCTCACCTATCGCGCCTTTAAGATAGCTGCGCAAACAGTGAATGCGGCGCCAACGCGGGACGGTTCGTTTACACCACTGGTTGTTCAGACCGATACGATCATCAATTACTCCAATCCCGTCGTGACCAAGACCGAGGAGCTCGACAATGTCTCGGTCTACATCATTTTCAACACGATCGCGCCCGCCCGGAGCGCAGGTAGCGTATTGCTGGTGCATGAAACACTGAACCAGGCCATCGGCGCGCGTCGTGCCTGGCAGTACAGTCCAGGGACAAGACGCGTTCGTCGGGCTCCCAATATTGCGTATGACAATCCAGGAACCAACTCTGATGGTCTGTCTACGTCAGATAGCTTTGACATGTATAACGGGGCGCCTGACCGATACGACTGGACAGTGCTTGGCAAACGTGAAGTCTTCATCTCCGCGAATAATTACAAGGTTCAGCAGACGGGGGTGAAATACACCGACATTGTGCAGCCAGGTCATCCTGATCAAGACCTGGTGCGCTATGAGCGTCGCCGTGTCTGGGAGATCCAGGCAGACCTGAAGTCGCAGACGCGTCATGTTTATTCCCGCCGTCAAATGGCACTGGATGAAGATGGTTGGGCCATTGCTGCGACCACACTTTATGATGGTCGTGGTGAATTGTGGCGTGTGCAGGAACGTTGGGCCTCAGTTGCTTACGATCATCCTCTATGCAATGGCGCAGGCGATGTCGTTTACGACCTGAATGCTGGGCGTTATCTCGCTGGCGGGTTGCGTAGTGAAGAAGGCCCCATCAATTACGATGCGTCTGAACTCAGCCTTGAGCGGTATACACCCGCAACTATTCGTCAATTGGGTGTTCGGTAGGTTCCCTCTCTCAAGTATCGAACATTCTCCTTGGGGTCGTGCATCTACGGGTGTGCGGCCCCTTTTTGTGCCGCAATGATCTCAGACGTTAAGGATTTGGTGGGATTTTGACACTAACTTTATGTTTAGTTTGACGTTTTTGCCTCTTTTGGGGCTTTGAGATTGGAATGCTGTCATGTTCGCACGCGCGTTGATTATTGCTCTGTCCTTGGGTTTTGGCACGCAAGTCGCCATGGCTGCAGAAGACGGCATGCTGCGCGACTATGACCGCGAAAGCCTCAACTTTCTGTTTGAACAAGCGCAGAGTTCCGGACCTTTGTCGGGCATGTCAGAAGACGACATGTTGATCACCGGTTCTATCGGCAGTTCGGACAAGAAAGAGAGCCCTTCATCTCCGTCAAGCGACAGAGTTCCGCAGGCTCGCCCGGCTCGCTAAGCCTCTCTTCTGCTATTTTGCAGCGTTGACGATGTCCGTTATGGCCTGAACCACCGGCCCTGCGTCTTCATATGTGAGACCCAGATAGACAACCACCATGTCCAGTGACGGAATGATCACGACGACCTGTGCGCCGAAGCCGCGGGCCATGAAAGTGTCCGTCGGGATTTCATCGGTGATGACCGCCTGGCCCGTTTCCGGGTTTATTTCATTCAGCCAAAAGTGCGCGCCGTATTGCCCCTTTGAATTGGGTGTGGGAAGTCTGGCGTGATCTGCCCAGTGTTCAGGCAGGATGCGTTTTCCGTCCCAAACACCATCGCGTAGGTAAAGGAGTCCAAAGCGGGCCCAGTCCCGGGCGGTCATGTGCAGGTAGGATGACCCTATGAAGGTATTAGCTTCATCAAACTCAGGGACAGCCGATCTGATGCCAATTCGACTGAAGAGGCTTTCCTCCATAAAGGCGCGGTATTCTTCAGCGCTCTGCGCCCCAATAGTGTCCCGTACGACCCCTGAGAGCACGTTTGATGTGCCGCTTGAATATTGCCAGTGCGTACCAGGATCTGCCTGCAGAAGGCCCCCTGCAGCATATTCCGCAGTGTCCAGCCGACCTTTGCCAAACAGCATCTGCAAAACGTTGGATGTTTCAGGGTTTGTGTAGTCTTCGGAGAAGGTGAGTCCGCTTTCCATTCGTAAAAGATTCTCGACCGTGATCGCTTTACGCGCGTCGTTGACCTTTCTGTTCCAGCGCGCGACGCGTGCAGGTTTGTACAGGTCGATCTGTCCGTCCTTGATAAGAATGCCAATCAGTGCGTGTACAATGCTCTTTGCCATCGACCAGGATTGAAGGCGAGTGCTGGAGTCAAAACCGCTGGCGTATCTCTCTCCGATCAATTGGCCGCCTTTGACGACCAGAATTGCGCGGGTGTTTTGCGGTGTGTCTGGATCTGTTCCAGCGATTGTGCGGTCGAGCACTCGTTCGAGAACAGCGGGTGTTGGCGCCGTTGGCCAGATTTGGGTCGGCCAGGTGATTTCCGGTGGCTGACCCGGCAGCGGGACCAATTGCTCATCGGCACGTGCCGACGCTGTAAGAGCGACTGCTAAAAGCAGGATGCCTGGCAAAAGTATGGATGCAAAAAGGCGCATATAAGTTCAAAATCACAATAGACTTGTTTTTCTTGTCGGTACTCTAGAGCAAGCTGGCCTGCCAGGTCATCCTTGCTTCTGCGGTCGACAATATTCTTCGATTCTTGCCTTAACTTGGGATGGCGCTCTCGTGAACCTTAGATTTCTAATTATTGGCATGATAATCGCCGTGGGCATGGGCGTGGGCATGATCCAGGGTGAGAAAAAACTCGATGCTCTCATCGTTGTTGCGAACGCTGTTGCGAAAACCAACTGTTCCTGCGTCTTTGTCGCTGGGCGCGATCTGGCCGACTGTATCAAAGAAGCGCCGCCCGGGTTTGATCTGGCAACGCCCTGGATCGATGAGGAAGTTCCGGGTGTTTCAAGCTCTATCTATTGGGTTGTGCGGGGAAGTGCTCGATACCGCGAAGGTATCGGCTGTCGTCTCGAATAGGGCAGGGCAGCGTGTCGCGTTTAACCGGAGCCAAAAAAGGCGCTAGGATTACGCGTGTTTACACATCGAAAAATCATATGGAATGCGAAGCACCCTAAATGACCGAGCTGTTTCCCGGAGAAGATCCCTCCATTGTTTATCAGCGTCTTGCCTTGGCGCTAGGGGTCGGCCTCATTGTGGGCCTGGAAAGAGGGTGGCACGAGCGTGACTCTGAATCTGGCTCGAATGCTGCCGGTGTGCGAACCTTCGCCCTTATGGGGCTGCTGGGCGGATTGGCAGGTCTCAGCGGTCTTGTTGTCGGTGATCTGCTTACCCTTGCGATTTCTGCCGGGTTCTTTGCATTTGTGATTGCAGCCTATGTGATTGGTCTACGTCCCCTTGGTGGACGTGTGCCCGATAAGGGTATGACGACCGAGGTGGCGGCACTCATCACCTATCTTCTGGGGCTTCTCGCGGTTCGCGGGGACATGACCTTGACGGCTGTATGTGCTGTTGTTCTTGTTGCGCTGCTTAATCTCAAAGAGCCCCTTCACAATGCGCTCAATCGACTGAAGGCGTTTGAGTTGGAGGCGGCGATCAAGCTTCTGCTGATCTCCGTTGTTGTGCTGCCCTTCTTGCCCAATGAAGGGTACGGCCCCGGCGGGATCTGGAACCCCTTTGAATTCTGGTGGATGGTTGTGCTGATCTCCGCACTTTCCTTTGGTGGCTATTTCGCCATTCGGATTGCCGGGCCCAAAAAGGGGCCACTTGTGATGGGGGCTCTTGGGGGGCTCGCGTCATCGACGGCGTTGACGGTCTCCGCCTCGCGGCTTGTCTCAAAAGCGCCAGGCGCGGCCTCAGCATTTGCGGGGGCTGTTGCGCTGAGTGCGGCCATGAGCTTTGGGCGTACGCTCCTTTTGGCATCCGCTCTTTACCCGCCAGTGGTTGTCAAACTTGGGACCCCGTTGGCGCTTGCCGGCTTTGTTGCTGTCGTTGCCGTCCTCATCGGCCAGCGCTCAGCGCGTGCTTCTGATGAAAGCGAAGACCTGTTGGCGGAGATGGGCTCGCCCGATGATTTCGGGACAGCTCTGCAGTTCGGTTTGCTGCTCGTGCTGGTAACGACGCTTGCCTATTTTGCAAATGAGTGGCTCGGGGAAGACGGTCTATATACTGTTGCTGCTGTCTCCGGGCTTGTCGACGTGGACGCTGTGACGCTGTCTATGTCCCGTCTAGCAGAGACGCCCGAAGGCCCGCTCATGCCGGTTGTGGCGATGGCCATCCTCATCTCGGTGGTCATGAATACGGGGGTTAAGGTGGTGATTGGGGGGTACTTTGCGGGGCGGGCCTTTGCTCTTCGCCTGGCAAGTATCTTTTTTCCGGCCTTCCTTGTCGCCTTTGCTGGCTTTTTGTTTGTCTAAGACGGGGTCTTTTCAGAGGGATTCAGGTGGTTCTTGGTCAGCCCCTATAGACGTGGGGGATGGTTGGATGTATAACGCGCTCTGAATTTGAGGCAGGGGCTCGATCGGGGCCCCTCCATTCGTTTAACCCCCTGATTTTCTTCGTGTTTTTCAGGGCGCACAGCAAGCGAGACCGAGATGGCTGTTCCAAAAAGTAAAATCAGCGGCTCCAAGCGTGGTATGCGGCGGTCTGCGGATGCGTTGAAGCGTCCGACATATGTCGAGAACCCAGATTCGGGTGAACTGCATCGTCCGCACCATATTGACCTGAAAAGCGGTATGTATCGCGGTCGTCAGGTTCTTGAGCCAAAAGACGATATTTGATTTCTACGTTCGCGTGGGACTACCAAAAAGCGCCGTTTACGGCGCTTTTTTTGTGCCTGCCAGTTGCAATTCTAGGCCTTTTGGCCGGGTGCCGCATTTTGGCCGTAAAAACTCAGTCACCTGAACATCATGCTGGGCCGGAGCAAATGTCGTGCTACCCTCTTCTGATTGAGGCCGGTTCTATTCGTTTAAAGGGGAATTTATGTTTAACAGTCTGCCTCTCATGGCCCTCGCGGTCATTGCTTACAACGTTCTTGTCTTTCTGGGCGGCGGCGCTGCGATGGGCAATGTTCTGGCTGAAGTTCAGCTCCTGTCGGGAGCAACCTGGTCGGTCACTGTCTCAGATATCCTTCTGTCGTCGGCGCTGGTCCTGTTGTTTTTCGAGCTGATTGGCTCGACACGCACCACGGGCTCAAGTGTGCTCAATCATGGACTGTCGCTGGTCGTCTTTATCGTTGCGCTCATTGAGTTCATCGTTCTGCCAGAGTTCGGTACGTCGACTTTCTTCCTGATCACCTTGTTCACGCTGTTGGATGTGGTTGCAGGATTTACGGTCACGATTGCAACTGCGCGTCGGGACTTCTCCGTGGGCGAGTGAGCAACCGCTCCTTACATTTTCAGAGCGGCGGGGCATGGCCCCGCCGTTTTCGTATCTGATTGCGCTATCTCTCAACCAACCCCAAACTGATGAGAATGCTATGAGCAAGTCGCTGTTTGAAACGCTCACGATCCTGCTGGGGCTTGCTTTTACGCTGGCCTTTTTTGTTATTGTTGTCCCGGCTTTGTTAGTAGACGGAGACATTGTCGGAGCATTTGCTGCCGGGTTTGTGAATCCCTACTCGTCTGGCTATTCGCTTGATGTGATCATCACCGGACTTATCCTCATCGTCTGGATCCTCTATGAGCGCCAATCGTTGGGCGTGCGCTATGGCTGGGTCTGCATTGTGCTGTGTGCTGTTCCGGGCGTCGCGACGGCGTTTGCGCTCTATCTGGTGCTGCGGTCGAGGACCGTTCAGAACCTCACCTAAGTCAAATGATCAGGCCGCGTCACTCAAGTCTGAATGGACTGAAGCTCAGCCTGATCGAAAGCGTCGCGGAGTTTGTTCTGCCATGTATGGATTTTGAGAGGCCGATCGGCGATCTCTGTCAGCGGCTGAAGGCCAACAAGAGAGTTGGTCAGGAACGCACTTTCCACATTTGCAAGCGTGGATGGCGTGATGCTCTCTTCGAATGCAGCGATGCCTGTTTGTGACGCGATTTCGAGCACCTTCCGACGCGCAGTTCCATCCAGGCAGCCATCGCTCAAGGGGGGTGTGATGAGTGTATTGCTATCCCACAGGAAGATGTTTGCGGCTGTCGCGCAGGTTACCTTGTCCTGGGTGTTGAGAAGGATTGCATCATCTGCTCCACTTGCGTCTGCTTCCTGCCGCGCCAAAACCTGATCGAGATAGGTGAGCGTCTTTAGATTCGCCGTTGGGGAGAATTCATTTCGACGCCCTGTCGCGATGATCGCACGCGCAGTCTCTTTGGGGAGTGGTGACTGGGAACAGGTGATCAGGACGGTGGGGTTGGCTTCAGATGAAGGGACGAGGCCTCGCGGACCGGTTCCCCGCGTAAGTGTGAGGCGGACCGCTGTACGGTCTTGGTCACTGTTGTTGCTTTCGGCCAGTAGAGATGTGGCGGCCGACATTAGCTCGGCAATGGAGTAGGGAAGTTTGATCCCGAGTGTGCCAGCGCCGCGCGATAGTCTGTCAAAGTGGATATCGGCGAAGATCAGTTTTCCTTCGCGCGTCGCCATGGTTTCAAAGATACCGTCCCCCAGAAGGAACCCGCGGTCACTCGGGTCGATCCGCGCATCTGCTGCGGCAAGCAAGGTTCCATTGAGCCAGATGGTCACGCACTCATATCCGTCTGTTGTGGGATGTCCCGGTGAGGAACGCCTGCAAGGTCGAGAAAGTTGGCAAGAAGTTGGTGCCCGTGGTCTGTCAGCACGGACTCAGGATGAAACTGGACGCCAAAAATAGGTTCACTCTTATGCGCAAGGCCCATCAGGTGTCCGTCATCTTCCGCGTTTGCGATAGGGATCAGTGGATTGGTCGCACCCAGCTCTGACACCAATGAATGGTAGCGAGCTGCCGCAAACGGGTTGGGGAGATGCCGAAAGAGCGGGTGATGTTCGTGGCTGATCAAAGAAGATTTTCCGTGCCTTGGTTCTGTTGCCCGAACGGTTTTGCCGCCAAAGGCCTCCGCTATGCATTGGTGCCCGAGACAGACACCGAGTAACGGAATCTTATGTTCTGCCGCAGCGTGAACCATATCTTTGCTGATGCCGGCCTCTGTTGGCGTGCAGGGGCCAGGTGACAAGATGATGGCTTGCGGCCGGCGTTTGAGGAGGTCGCTGATGCCTTCTTCGTCATTGCGAACGACCTGCCGGTCGCATCCCAGTTCGCCGATATAGCGGGCGAGGTTGTGCACAAAGCTGTCATAATTATCGATGAGCAGGATCATGCGCTGGCCTGCTGACCGTTCGAGGCTACAGGAGCAACGCCGCGTATGGCGTCGGCGAGTGCCGCTGCTTTATCGAGAGTCTCGTCATATTCATCAGATGGTTTTGAATCTGCGACGATGCCACCGCCAGCCCGGAAGGTGATGTTGTCACCGGTGCAGGTCATGGAACGGATCAGTATGTTTGTGTCCATGGTGCCGGAGAAACTGAGAAATCCTAGCGACCCGCAATAGGGGCCACGCGCTGTGCCTTCCAGCTCTGAGATGATTTCCATGGCGCGAACTTTTGGAGCGCCGGTGATCGACCCGCCGGGAAAGCAGGCCTTAAGAAGATCAATGCTTGTCTTGTCGGGCCTGAGGCTCGAGCTGATGGTCGATACCAAATGATGAACGGTGGCGAAACTTTCCAGCTTGCAGAGATCGGTGACTTTGACAGAGCCGTCTTTGCTGATGCGGGACAGGTCATTTCGAAGCAGGTCGACAATCATCACGTTTTCAGCGCGGTCTTTGTCGCTGCGGGTAAGATCTTGCGCAAGGGCCAGGTCTGCTTGGGGGGTTGTCCCTCTTGGCCGCGTTCCCTTGATCGGTTTTGTCTCGACGCTACTCCCATCGGTTTTGAGAAACCGTTCGGGTGACGAAGAGAGCAGGCATCCATTGTCGAAATTGAAAAAGCCAGCGAAGGGTGCTGGGCTGATGACTCTTAGCTTCCGATAGAGCGTGAAAGCGTCGTCGCCATTTTGCAGAGTTGCATCGAATCGTTGAGACAGGTTTGCCTGAAAGATATCGCCTGCAAAAATATAGTCGATGACCTGCTGTATTTTGTCTTCATAGCTCGCGCGCGTGTGTTCGGCGTGCACGGCACTTGTGGGCGCGGGCATTTCTGGCCATTCCAGGCGCGGCAATGCAGGGTTGAGCGCCAGGCGCGCGCGCCATTTGGCCGCTCGTGCTTCGGCTCGGACCGCACGTGCCGTCGGGCTCACCTCAGGCAGCCCGGTGGAGACGATGAAGGCGCGGCGATCGACACAATCAAACGCCAAAATGCAGTCATAGGCACCAACGGCGAAGTCGGGCGCTTGTTCTCCGTCACTTTTCTTTTGGGATGGGGTCGGGAGTTTTTCCAACTCCTGCGCCAGTTCATATCCGAACATGCCTGCGAGCCCTCCTGAGAAGGGGGGCAATCCGTCTTCTTCCGGCCAGTTTGGGGCGAGGGCAAGGGCATTGGCTTGCTGATTTAGGAGTTCCAGGGCGCCGACATTCTGCGGGATGCCGTTCAGGCATGTCTGTCCCTGCCGCTTCGTTAGGACTGTGAATGGGTCTGCGGCTATGTAGGTCCAGCGGCCCTGAAGTGACGGATCTTGGTGGGGCGCCGCGGTTGCCGAATCGAGCAGGAGCGCAAAAGGCTCCCTGACGACGGCCGCAAAGACAGAGAGAGGATCGCAGAATGGAACCTCTTCAATCAGATGTCCTGCGTCATAAACGCGATGAAACAAAGATCTGTCCATGGTCAGTGTGTTCTAGGCGCAATCGCCGGCCTGCTGCAAGCCTAAAGCGGCCTGTCCGCTGCATGGCATTGGCAGTCCGCAGGCTCAAGACGGGTGTCAGGTCCACGGGCTTTGCCGCCCACACCCCCGGTTGTCGTTCGAATGCGATTGGTCTCGACAAACTCGATAAGGAGGGTGGTGAGTTTCTCTGCTTCAACCAGGGGAACAAGGTGGTCTGTCTCCTCAAACGTGTGGAGGTGCGCCGCTGGAACAAGGGCTGTAATCTCATCCGCGTTCGCATAGGGCACCACATCGTCATCTGTACCCCAGATGATCTGCACCGGCAGATTACTTGCGCCGATGGTCCTATAGGCATCCTGCGCATCCCAAAGCGGGTAGTGCCGTATGGAGGACAGGAGTGCTCTGCTATATCCGTTGAAGCCTGCTTGTGCTTCATGGTCAGCCAGATGGCGGTCCGGATTGGCACTGGCTTTAGCGGCTCTTTCCGCGCTGCGGCGCCCCAACATGTCACCGGCATAGTGGAAGATGATTTCGCCCAGACCCGGCAGGGCAATCAGACCTGGCAAGAAGCTGGGCTCACCTGTACCGGCGGGGGCGATAAGGCTCAGGGAGCGGACCTTGGTCGGGTGGTTCGCGCTGAAGATGGTCGCGGTGGCACCTCCCATGGAATATCCGACCAAATGGATCGGTCGTGAAATTTTCAGATGATCCAAGAGCTCAATGATCAGCTGATCGGTTCGCTCCGCTGTGTAGTTTCCGTCTGGTCGATCGGAAAAGCCGCGCCCATAATTATCAAATGCCACCACGCTGTACCCTGCATCCGCCAAAGATGTCAGGTGGTCTTTCCAAATATAGGATGGGGTGCGAAATCCATGGATCAGAAGGACAACCGGCCCTGTCTCAGGTCCAGTCATGCGGTAGTGAACCGTTCCTTCGCTCAACTCAGCAAAATTCTCTGCCTGCCCATCCGCCAACAGTTGATCGCGGGCTTCAGCGGTCAATTCAGGTTTGTCGGCGCCGATGAACCAGAGGCTGGTGGCTACAAGGGCCATGAACAGCGAAAGAATGAGAAGCGTGTTTTTCATACGTCGGGCTCCTGCCATGCGCCGCGCAGTGTAGTCGGTCTGGGTCAATCGGACAAAAACTGCGGGCTGTGGGCCCCATTTGCATCCTTGCCTTTGGTCAGGTTTATCGGCTTACTACTGTGAAACTGACCGAATTCAGGGAGTGATGACAATGGATAATGCCTTTAAGGACCGACCGCTCAACGGCAAGGTCGCCTTTATCGCTGGTGCGTCGAGCGGGATTAATCTGGGTATTGCTCAACATTTCGCTACCAATGGCGCAAAAGTGGCGATTATCAGCCGCAGCCATGAGAAGATCGTTGCCGCTGCTGACTCCGTTGAGGGGGGTATCGGCATGGCTGCCGATGTTCGCGACTTTGAGAGTGTCGACAAGGCCCTTGCCACCACCGTGGAGCAGTTTGGCAAAATCGATATCGTGGTCTCCGGAGCTGCCGGAAACTTTGTGGCGCCGGCTTTGGGCATGTCGTCCAATGGATTTAAGACGGTTGTGGATATTGACCTGATTGGCACGTTCAACGTGCTGCGCGCCTCGTTTCAATATTTGAACCGTCCCGGTGCTTCTCTGATGAGCATAACGGCACCGCAGGCGCATAACCCATCCATGTTCCAAGCCCATGTATGTGCTGCAAAGGCCGGCATTAACATGCTCACCCAATGTCTCGCGATGGAGTGGGGCCCAGCCGGTGTGCGGGTGAACGCGATTTCTCCGGGGCCGATTGCAGACACTGAAGGCATGGCGCGGCTCGCGCCGACGCCAGAGATGGAGGCCGCCGTCAAAGCCAGCGTTGCCATGAGAGGCTATGGAGAGAAGCGTGATATTGCAGATGTGGCTATGTATCTCGCGACTGAGAATGCGCGCTACATCACCGGGACCATTATCGATTGTGATGGCGGCACCAAGCTTGGAAATGCGAGCGGTGACGCTCTTGGTGAGTTTGCCTGAGTGATGGATGAAAAAGACTTTGAGGCTGCCCGCCGCAACCTGACTTCAGACCCTAAAGGTGGCAACCGCCTTTCCTCTCTTGAGCAGCTGGCATCACTCGACAGTATGGAAGGGATTGCGCAGGCGGAGCCGACACCGGTTCCTCCCTTTCTGAGGTACGTGCCTAAGGGAGCGCTCATTCATGCGATCTATCCGGGTCTGCTGGTCGCCCTCACCATAGGCCTTGCATCGACCTGGTTGTCGACCCGCTATGGTGCGCCGGTAATGTTGTTTGCGTTGTTACTCGGTATGGCATTTCACTTTCTCCATGAAGAGGGGCGGTGCATCGCAGGGATTGAATTTGCCGCGCGGAGCCTCCTGCGGATCGGTGTTGCACTTTTGGGCGTGCGGATTACCTTTGATCAGATTGCGGGTTTGGGGCTCGGACCCGTCCTCACAGTTATCGCCGGTGTTGCAACAACGATCTTCTTTGGATGGGCGCTCGCGAAGGCGTTGGGTCTTAAGTCGACATTGGGCGTACTTTCAGGCGGGTCCGTGGCCATTTGTGGGGCGTCTGCAGCGCTCGCGATATCATCGGTCCTGCCACGCAATTCAGAGCTGGAGCGCGATACAATTCTCACAGTTGTGGCAGTAACTACCCTTTCAACAGTTGCGATGGTTCTCTACCCGCTGTTTGTTGGCACTCTTGGTCTCAATCATGTCGACGCGGGTATTTTTCTGGGTGGGACAATCCATGATGTCGCGCAGGTCGTGGGAGCTGGATATATGGTCTCACCAGAGACAGGCGATGTCTCGACCTATATCAAACTCTTGCGCGTGGCGATGTTGCTCCCCGTGGTCTTCCTCATTGCCTTCATTGTGACGCGCTCCAATGGGAGTGGGTCAGGCAGCAAGGTTCCTCTGCCGATTTTTCTGTTCGGATTTGCCGCTTTGGTTGTGGTCAACAGCACTGGATACCTGCCGACAGTCGCGACAGACCAGCTCGCTGATATCTCAAGGTGGTGCCTGGTCACAGCCATTGCTGCATTGGGCATGAAGACATCCTTCAAAGAGCTGGCCGTTGTTGGCTGGCGGCCGGTCGCGCTTGTCGTAGCGGAAACGGGGTGGATTGCGCTTCTGGTTCTCGGTTCTCTTTTCTTTGTGATCTGAGGCGTCGAAAACCAGGTGCCTCTCGCATCGGAATGGCTTTAGTCTTCCTCCCACAATATCGAGGGAGGGCGAGATGATCCCAAAAATTGATCCAAGCGCATTTGAATGCGTTCTCTATGACGTGGCAGACCATGTTGCGACGATTACACTTAATCGGCCGGAACGTCGGAACGCGCTCAATCGCCTTGCGTATGATGAAGTGGAAGCAGCATTCCGGACGGTCTCGCGAGATCCGGAGGTCAGGTGTGTCATCGTCACTGGAGCCGACCCTGCATTCTGTTCCGGCGAAGACGTGAAAGAGATGATGACCGGTGAGGCACATGAGGGCAGTATTCAGCGGTTGACCCAGGTCCGGCCTGAACCAACGCCCGCAGCGGTTGCCGCTCTTGAATGTGACCGGCCGGTGATCGCTGCGGTGAATGGCGCCGCTGTTGGTTGGGGTATGGAACTATCCTTGTTTGCAGATATCCGTATCGCATCTGAGAAAGCGAAGTTTGGAGAGATTTTCATCAAGCGGGGGCTCATAACAGATGTCGGCGGCTTATGGCGGTTGCCGGCTATTGTCGGCCAGGCCCAGGCTGCAGAGCTCCTCTTTACCGGCGAAATCATTGATGCAGAGGTTGCGCGTGGGATTGGCCTCGTGTCCCGTGTCGTTCCCCACGATGCGTTAATGGCAGAGGCAGGAGCTCTGGCTGCGCGTATCGCGTGCAATGCACCGCTTGCGCTGCGCTATATGAAAGAAGGTCTGCGCCGGACGAGCTATGGGGAGCTGCGCGACATTGGCAGTTGGGTGAGCTCGACGCTTGGTACACTGTTTCAAACGGAAGACCACCGCGAAGGCGTGCAGAGTTTTCTTGAAAAACGCGCTCCAGAATTCAAAGGCAGATAGACCGACGTCCCATGGCACTCTTTTTCGATCAAGACTGGTTTGACCAGCAACTCAAATCTATCGCGCGGACCCATGAGGATGTTGCCGCTCTATTGCGCCTGACATCGATACAGGTGGCGGAGATCTGGAAAGACCAAAGAGAACTGCTGCCTCATGAAGTGAGTGCTTTGGCAAAGCTCCTTAATGCAACACCGGCGGAGGTGGCCGACCATGCCGGGGTGTCCACGCCGGTTCCCTCGGCGTTGGAAAATGCTGACATGACGCCTGTCCTGACACGGTTGGATGAGATGAATGGTCGGCTTGATCGGATTGAGCGTGCTCTTGTTGACTTGAAATCATTGGTGCTGGAACAGAGTGCCGCCAAATCGAAGGAAGTTTGATGCGCGATATGCATTATCCGGGACGGTCCACCGTACATGCCATGAATGGCATGTGTGCGACTTCACAGCCTCTGGCGGCCGAGGCCGCAGTCAACCTGCTGCGTCAGGGGGGGAATGCTGTTGACGCTGCTATTTGTGCGAGCGCCGTCCTCTGCGTCGTAGAACCCTACAATACGGGGATTGGTGGCGACTGCTTTGCGCTTCTGTCAAAGGGGGGCAGTGGTGAGGTGATCGGTCTTAACGGATCGGGCCGGGCGCCAAAGAATGCGAGTGCTCAAAAACTGAGAGACCAGGGTATCAGTGAAATCGGTCTGACCAGTGTTCACTCTGCGACCATTCCCGGCGCGGTGGATGCCTGGGATCGCTTGCTCAAAGACCATGGGAGCATGGGGTTTGCGGAGGTTCTGGCGCCGGCTATCCGGATTGCAGAAGAAGGGTTTCCTGCATCACCCCGTGTTTCGCTGGAGTGGAGATATCTCGCTGATCATCTGAAGAAAGACCCGGATGCAGCTGCTCACTTTCTGGCGAATGGGGCTGGCCCGGAAGTGGGGCAGGTCGTGCGCATGCCGGGTCTTGCGGCGACCTTGCGGCTTATCGCCGAGAAAGGTCGGGCAGGCTTCTATGAAGGTGAGGTGGCTGAAGACCTGGTCACCAAACTGAAAAGCCTGGGCGGTGAGCATACGTTGGATGATTTCGCTTCCACCTGTGCTGACTATGTTACGCCCACGCGCACCGACTATCGGGGCCGTCAGGTCTTGGAAATACCGCCCAATGGACAAGGGATTACTGCGCAGATTGCCTTGAATGTTCTTGGGCATTTTGACTTGGGTTCAGTTGATCCCCATGGACCGGAGCGGTTCCATCTTGAGATGGAAGCCTGTCGGCTTGCCTATGACCTGCGCGACAAGTATGTCGCCGACCCGGAATTTGCGGCCGTTCCCGTTGACGATTTGTTGAGTGCCAAAACCGCTGCAACGCTTGCGGACCGGATCGATCCGAACCGGGCGCTCAAAGACGTTGTGGCCAATCGCGACCCGCTCAATCGAGACACGATCTATCTCACTGTGGTGGACCAAGACCGGAACGCAATCTCTTTCATCAATTCGCTCTATCAGGCCTTTGGCTCTGGCATTACGGGGCCAACAAGTGCGGTGGTGATGCAAAACCGTGGCGCAGGCTTTGTTCTGACGGAAGGGCATCCAAATTGCCTTGAGGGGGGGAAGCGGCCGCTTCACACCATCATTCCGGGCATGCTTGTAGAAGAGGGCAGGGCGACCCTTCCGTTTGGGGTCATGGGCGGTGCGTTTCAGCCGGTCGGCCATGTGCATCTCATGACCAATTTCATCGACTTTGGAATGGATGTTCAGGAGGCGCTCGACAGTCCTCGCGCTTTTCCAGGAGCTAGAAGTATTGAAGTTGAAAAAGGTATTGATGGCGCTGTCCGAGCAGGCCTGGAAGCACGGGGGCACGCAGTCTCTAACGCCCTTCTTCCGCTTGGTGGTGGTCAGGCAATCTATCTTGATCCCGTCTATGGCGGGTTGATCGGTGGTTCGGACCCCCGCAAAGATGGCGCAGCCATCGGCTACTAAATCCCTAGGCCTTTCGAGTGAGCACGCGGTCTGAAGGTGTGCCAGTGTCGAGCCTGTTGGCAGAACTATACGCGCTTGCGGCGTTCTGCCTTGCTCTTACACGCGCACTTGCGTTGCGGGGCCACTGCCAGTGCTGGTCCACATATTGAGCCAGAAAGGGAGCTGTAGGGCCCTGCCGGTTATGTAGCCGACGGTCTGTCGCCCGCCGTTGCGGCGGATCTACCAGTTTTGGTTTTTCTGTCTCACTGGCGCGCGTTTCCTCCGCCTTGGCTTTTGGGCGGGTCGGCTTGTGAAAGAAGCCTGTTCCAGTTATGCGCGTAATGCGGGTCATGGCCTTAGAGTAGCAAGAAACCGGCCAGGGATTTTGTGTCGAATTGAAACAGATCTGTGGCTTTAACCAATAATTTTAGGTTTTTCTTCGCAATGTTCCTTGGCCATTTCTTAACAAGCGTCGGCCAAAATCATCCTAGTTGTGCAGGCGTACCGCAAGTTTGCGGATCTGGCCGGGACCACCGGTTTACAAATGGGGTGTTGTAAAGTGTTGCGTGATCGACGTAGTTGGCGCGGGCAGAAATCTGGGGCGAGTGAAAGCTCTGACCAGACATCAGAGGTTGATGATTTCTCGCTCGATGCCGCCAAGCTTGACTCGCTTGGTCTTGAGGCTATCGCTGAAGTGGGCGACGTATTCTACGAATGGCAACTGGACAAAGACAGTCTCACTTGGGCCGACAATGTTTCTGCTGTTCTGGGTGTTGAACAAACGTCTGCCCTCTCCTCAGGTCGCGGCTATGCATCGCGCCTTGTGACAGGCAAAGGGGTCACGCGCTACGAGGCCATTGTTACAGAAGGGCTGCGGGACAATGGATCGGGTGTTGCCTTTCAGATTGAATATGCGATCAAAAATGACCAAGGTGAAGAGCATTGGGTAGAAGATCGCGGGCGCTGGTTCGGCGACTCTGAAGGACGCCCTGTGCGTGCGGTCGGTGTTGTTCGCATTATTACAAGTCGGCGCCAGCGCGATGAAGAGCTCAACTTTCTTGTGACCTATGATGAGCTTACGGGGCACGTCAATCGCGCGCGCCTGAAAGAACTTCTTGGTGAGACGCTTGTCGACTTGCGTCGCAATGAGCGGCAGGGTGCTTACTTGGTCGCGGCGATTGATAACCTGGCATTGATCAACGAAGCCTATGGCTTTGACGTGGCTGATCAGATGATTGTTGCTGTTGGCAATCGGCTGCTTGGAGAGCTGCGGGGAAGTGACGTTATTGGTCGATGCTCCGGCAATAAATTTGGTATCATTCTTTCGAATTGCTCCGAAAAACAGATGCATGCGACGACGGAGCGGTTGCTAAGTGTTGTACGTGATTTGGTCATTGAGATTGATGCGGGCCCCGTTGCCTCCACCGTTTCCATCGGTTGTGTTTCTTTACCGTCTAGCGCCAAAACAGCTCAAGCCGCCATGATGCGAGCGGAAGAAGCGCTCACCGAAGCCAAGCATTCACGTCGAGCATCCTACGCTGCCTTTGAACATAGCCCGGAACGCGATCGCGCTCGCCGCAGCAACCTCAAGATCGCCGATGAACTTCTCGCAGCGCTCAATGAACGGCGCTTGACCCTGGCGTTCCAACCGCTGGTTTCATCTGCAACTCTGGAGCCGGTCCTTCACGAAACACTCATCCGCCTGCGGCAACGAGATGGTGATGTTGTCCCTGCCGGACAGTTCATTCCTATCGCGGAGAAGTTAGGCCTTGTTCGCCTCATAGATCACCGTGTCCTGGAATTGGCTTTCGAGGAGCTTGCTCATACGAGCCAGCCGCAACTCGCCATAAACGTGTCGGGTTACACAATCACAGATAGGGTTTGGCTCGATATGTTTATCGCGTTGACCAAGTCCAATCCGGGCGCTGCGGAACGGTTGGTGGTTGAGATTACAGAGACGGTTGCTATCCAAGAGATCAGCGAAAGTCAGCAGTTTGTCCAGACTGTCCGAAATCAGGGCTCAAAGGTGGCTATTGATGATTTTGGAGCCGGGTATACGTCCTTTAGGAACCTCAAGTGCCTTGATGTCGATATGGTGAAAATCGATGGTTCCTTTGTCGAGGGGTTGGTAGACAAGCCCGACAATCAAATGTTCCTCCGAAGTTTCGTCGATCTAGCGCGGAATTTTGGTCTCCCGACGGTGGCTGAATTTGTCACCTGCCAGGGGGAAATCGATTACCTGCGCGAAATTGGCGTGGAGTATCTGCAAGGCTTCTATGTTGGCGAACCCGTCCTTGTCCCGCCATGGCGTGAGGGTGAAGAAGAGAAAGAAGCTAAGCCGAAGGATGATAATCGCGCCGCGTCTTAGGTGCTGTACGTCACTTTTCTTTGTCTTTTCCCGAGAGGGCTGCGAGCTCTTTCTGAATTTCTTTGAGCTGCTGCTTGACCGTCTCCAGGTCGTCCCCATCGCCCAGCGCTGATTTTTCTGTCTCAGCTGATTTCTCATCGCGCTCATTGTCGGAGCGCAAGGCGAAGGGTGAGAACATCCGAATTGCTTCTTCGAACATAGAAATGTTTCGGCGGATCTGCTCTTCAAATTGGTCGAACCGCTCTTTGCCGCCAAATGCCGATGTCATCTTGTCGACGAGCTTTGATCGTTCCTGGGAAAACGTATTCATGCTCATTTCCAAATAGGACGGCACAAATCCCTGGAGACTGTCGCCATAAAAGCTGATCAGTTGACGCAGAAAGGGAACCGGCAAAAGGTTGTGGCCCTTTTGTTCCTGTTCAAAGATGATCTGAGTAAGGACTGATCTCGTCAGGTCTTCTGAAGATTTGGCATCGTGCACAAGAAAGTCCTGACCTTCGCGGACCATGGTCGCCAGGTCTTCCAGTGTTACATATGAGCTGGTTGCCGTGTTGTAGAGCCGCCGATTTGCATATTTCTTGATGGTAATCGGTTCGCCGGCAACTGGTTTCTTCTTTGCCAAGGATCGCCTCGTTATTCTGGCCGTCCGATCATGTGGTGGTCCGGACCGGGCCCTGTTTCTTGTCATTGTTGCGCGGCAGTGTTGCAATGCGCAAGTCTGTTGGTGCATCGCGGTAGGTCAAAATTCGACACATTGCCGTTCTCAGGGCTATTTCCCGCGTTATTCAATTCTCCGGGTACGTTTTAGACCTTGTTTTCCTTGTCTCCAAGACAGGCGATTGTGCGCTGCAACAATTACTCATTGCTGAAGGGCCGGCGAAAAAGGCCAGAATTTCTGTTTCAGGAGCAATTATTGCCGTGCGTGATGGACGGGCAATCAGGCATCGGCTGGTGGTTCAGCTGGTGCTCTCGTCACCTCGCCCGGGCGCGGGATAGACCCAGGTTCCCGGTGGTCCCACATCCAGGTGAACGAAAGGTCGGCTTGTCGGATAGTAGCCAGCCCCGCCTTTGCCCAGAGATTTAGCGACGCGGTACAGCATGCCGACATCGTTGAAGTCCTGGGTAAGGTCCATGGCCATTCCCTGCATGTGGAAGCTGTTTTCAGCGACGCCTTCTGAGCGTGCCGCCAGACGGGCATTCGTTGTGGGTGAACGATAGCCCGACATTGTATAGAGCGGCGCACGGGAGGGTGTTAGCTGGTCCACCTCCCACATAAGGTCCAGCAAGTCCGTACTCATCTGTGTGGTGGTGTTGGATCTAAGATCCCTCATAAACCAATTTATTGTACTGAAGGTCTCGGCTATATGTTCACCGTCTGCCCAATAGGTAATGGTCAGCCGTTCACCGGAATTCAGGCTCTGCATACGCAGTGTTCGTTTATAGGGAGCTTGAGCCTGCACGATCGCGGGAGTCACTAGGGCGCTGCCTAGAGCCAGTCCGCTGGACAGGACCTGACGTCGGTTGGGTGCACTTATCTGGCGTGGTTTCTTCATAGGGCAGACCTTAGCGAAAGATCAGTGGGTGTCTCAAGTGACGGAATTTCAACATTTGGCCTGCTGGGTGGCTGTATGGCCGTTTGTGCCTGTTCTGTAGGCATGTCGCGTTCCGGTACCATATGGGCAACGCGGTAGCCTTTATCGCGGATTTGTTTCAGCACGAAGGGTAAAGCCGCCGCGGTCCTTTGTTTGGTGTCGTGAAAGATAACGATCCCGCCGCTTTTTGAGCGAATGTTCCTGACCGCGCGGTAGACCACAGCGCGAGAAGAGATGCGTCTCCAGTCATCGGTGCCGACATCGCAGGAGAAGGTGGAAATGTTCCGTGCCGCCAGCCAACCCCGCAGGGCATTTGAGTGATTGAGGCCTGGGAAGCGGAAAAAGGGCGCCACAACGACATGCGCCGTTTCGGGTGCCCCATCCAGTGCGGCCTGGATCTCGGAGATGCCGCGGGTGATCTGCCGTGTTGCGCGGTTCCAGCTGAGGCGCCGGAGGTTGTTGGGGTGTGAATAGGAGTGCGAGGCAATCGTGTGTCCACGGAGCGCTGCTTCACGCACCAGATGGGGATAGCGTTCTGCGCGATGACCGGTAAAGAAGAAGGTCGCTTTGACGCAATATCTGTCGAGCGTGTCCAAGATGATTGGGGTGACGTCCGGGTCTGGTCCGTCATCGAACGTCAGAACCACTTCTTTTGGTTCGATATCGACTGTGCGGGCATATTGCATGGTGCCGTAACTCTGAACAGTTTCCGGGACCATGACGGTGCGACTTGGGCCACCCGCCTCAATGCAGGCAGCAGACTGTTCTTCTGCCTGCGCTGTGGCAGACGCTGAGAACAGAAATCCGAGCGCGCATAGGCTGATTAGTGTTTTTCTCATTTCCCCACCCCCCGTAGAGAAATCCTTGTCTTCTATTTTATCGTGGTGCCTGGCTGCCAATCCTCTGGCGCTAGTTCAAATCCTGCGAAGTCAAAACCGGGTGCGACAGTGCAGCCAACCAGTGTCCAGGCACCCAGTGGTTCGGCGGCCTGCCATTCATCTTTTCTGACAATACCCTGTGGGCGTTCGCCTGCCGATAGGTTGGGGCCGAGAGTCATGTGCTCGGGCGTATCCTCATCATTGGCGGCAACTGACAGGCGCAGGGGATCACCTGCATACCAATGCCAGATTTCTGTGGCATCCACGCGGTGCCAATGAGACCGTTCGCCCGCCTTCAAAAGGTAGTAGATCGCTGTGGAGGACGCACGGGTTTGGCCTTCAAGAGCATCATCGCGAAAGGTTTCGCGAAAGTGGCCCCCTTCAGGATGAGGCTGCAGTCCGAGCTCACCGATCAACTGATCTGGGTTTATCGGTGCGCTTGATGCCTTACTCATACTTCACTCCACAGGTCGGGCTATCTTTTAGAAATTGTCTTTGCGATGACGAACTTCGGTGAAGATCGCCGCAGCTGACGCACCACTGAGACCGACCGTCTTCTGAATTTCGTCACTGGAAGGCCGCACAAAGGGATTTGTCTTGCGTTCCAAACCAATTGTTGTCGGAACCGTCGGTTCGCCCCGTGCCCTCAATTTGTCGATCTCAGCAATCCTTGTCGCGAGCTCCGGGTTGCCTGGCTCAATCGTTGCCGCGAACTTGGCGTTGGCCTGTGTGTATTCGTGGGCGCAATAGACCGTGGTCTCATCTGGCAGGGCCATGAGTTTTTCCAGCGAGGACCACATCTGATCAGGTGTTCCTTCGAAAACGCGTCCGCACCCAAGAGCGAAAAGCGCATCGCCGACAAAGGCGACGCCTTCCTCTTCGAAGTAATAGGCAATGTGTCCGAGTGTGTGACCGGGTACGCCAATGACGCGCACTTCATGTGTGCCAAACAGAAATGTATCGCCGTCACCGACTTCCTTTTCGATGCCTGGAATTTTGTCCGCCTCATCGCGCGGACCGATAATGGCGCAGCCGGTCTTTTCCTGGAGCTCCAGATTGCCGCCTGCATGGTCGTAATGATGGTGGGTATTCAGAATGTGTGTCAGTTCCCAGCCGTGGGTTTTCAGCGATGCTTCAATTGGCCCTACTTCTGGTGTGTCAATTGTTGCGGTTGTATCAGCTTCCGGGTCGTGAATGAGGTAGCCATAATTGTCGCTGAGGCAGGGTATTTGATGGATCACAAGCTTGGACATAATTGCTCCGGGCGCAGGAAAAGGTTTCGGGTAGGGTAACGCTGATCCGTGTCAAAATGAACAGGCTGGGTGGTTGTTTTGCAGTATTCAGGCGGGACGTTAACGCCGTTTGCTCCCAAAATCGGTTAGATTGTTGCCATGTATCCAGATGTTGTTGATCTCAGGAGCTTTTATACCAAGCCATTGGGGCGGGTTGCGCGACGTGTGATCGGGCACCAGTTGCGCAATGTCTGGCCGAATGTGTCCGGTATGACACTAGCCGGGTTTGGATACGCCACCCCCTATCTCCGACCATTTCTCGGGGAGGCGACCCGGGTGTTGGCCCTTATGCCTGCAGAACAGGGCGTTGTGAGATGGCCGGCAGATGGTCCCGGCCTGGTAACGCTGGCGGATGAGACACATCTTCCGTTGCCCGATGAGTGTGTCGACCGGCTGGTGCTTGTGCACTCCGTTGAAAACAGTGAAGCCTTGCGTGCTTTGTTGCGCCAAGCTTGGCAGGTGCTGGCACCTGGCGGCCGGTTGCTCATTGTTGCGCCTAACAGGCATGGTTTCTGGGCGCGTCGAGATAAAACACCTTTTGGTCACGGTCGCCCTTTTACTCGGATGCAGCTCTCTGAATTGCTTCGAGGCGCCATGTTCACGCCGACTCTCTGGCGATCCTGTCTCTTCGTACCGCCTTTCGGCGTCCGCCCGTTCATACGTTCTGCTTTGGCGTGGGAGCGGCTGGGTCGCATAAGCGGCGGTCGGTTTGCAGGCGTCATCCTGGTAGAAGCAGCGAAGCAGATGTATGCAACGCCGCCGCTGGCTGTTGAAAATGGTGTTCGACGTCGACTCACCGCGCCGGTTGGTCGGCTGGCGCCTGGGAATGCCACAGGAAACGTGACAGGACGGGCAGGATCAGCCACCATGCCGCACTCAGACCACAAAACAGATTAGGTAAAGGTACGTCGCATGAAAATGATCGTCGCAATTGTGAAACCTGCGGTAACAGAGCATGTGATGGATGCGCTCGCGGAGATCGGCATTTCCGGGCTGACGGTGAGCGAAGTTAAGGGGCATGGTCGCCAAAAAGGGCAGACGGAGATTTACCGTGGAGCCGAGTATCAGGTCACTTTGGTGCCGAAGGTTCGTTTTGAGATAGCGGTGGAAGATTCTGTGGTCGACAGCGTTGTTGATACGATCTGCAAGACTGCCTCGACGGGTAAGATCGGTGACGGCAAAGTGTTTGTGATGGATATGGCCTCAGCCGTTCGGATCCGGACTGGCGAGCGAGATTCTGAAGCAATCGGTGCTTAAGAAGCTCTACCTAGCGCCGTTTGAGCAAAAAGACAGCTTCTTCAGCGAGCAGATTGTCAAAAAAGCCCGGATTGCTTGCCTGGCGTACGGTGCCGCCTGACAGCATGAGACCTTGCACAACCTCAAGGTCCAACTCGTCGCACAGAGCAACGAAGTCCTTCACCGTGCAGAGGTGGATGTTGGGCGTCTCGTACCACTTGTCCGACAGCGTAGCTGTTTCTGGCATGCGGCCGAGAAGCCCCAGTTGAACTCTGATTTTCCAGTGCCCGAAGTTTGGAAAGGAGACGATCACGTGTCGCCCGATCCGTCTCATCTGCCGTAGGACGGCGCCAGGGTTTCGCGTGGCCTGGATGGTTTTGCTCAAAATCACATAGTCAAATGCGTCTTTAGGATAGTCGCCGAGATCCTGGTCGGCATCGCCCTGGATAACCGACAGGCCGCGGGTCACGCAGGCATTCACGCCTTCCTGGGAGAGCTCAACACCGCGCCCATCCACATTGCGTTTGGTCGCCAGGATTTCCAGCAGTTCGCCTTCGCCACAGCCGACATCGAGCACGCGGGATGAAGGCTCTACCAGGTCCGCGATGATGGAGAGGTCGCGACGATTGTCGAGTGGTTTGAGGGCCATTATGCAAGCCCTCGGCGTTCTGCTGCGCTGTCGATGAAGCCCCTGAGCGTGGAGAACATTTCCGGCTCATCAAGCAAGAAAGCGTCATGCCCCTTGTCGGACTCGATTTCGACAAAGCTCACATTGGCAGCGACTGCGTTCAGGGCGTGCACAATCTGTTTGTTGTAGGTCGTGGGGTAGTGCCAATCACTGGTAAAGGAGACGACGCAGAAACGTGTCTCCGTGCCTTTGAAGGCGTTCGCGAGTGAGTCACCATGCCCAGCGGCCAAGTCGAAATAGTCCATTGCGCGGGTGATGTAGAGATAGGAGTTCGCGTCAAAACGGTCGACAAAGGTTGACCCCTGGTGGCGCAAATAGCTCTCGATCTGGAAGTCGGGTCCAAATCCATAGGTAAACTCGTCGCCATCCTGGAGGTTCCGGTCGAACTTCTGGAAGAGTGAGCCTTCAGACATGTAAGTGATGTGGGCAGCCATGCGGGCGACAGCGAGACCCTTGCGGGGTCTCGTGCCGTGCTCGTAATAGGCACCATCATGCCATTCCGGATCGGCCTGCACCGCTTGGCGCCCCACTTCGTGGAAAGCAATGTTTTGCGCTGAATGGCGTGCGGCCGTGGCGATGGGGATCGCTGAAAAAACACGGTCTGGATAGGTGCTCGCCCATTCCAGCGTTTGCATGCCGCCCATTGAGCCTCCGGCGACGCAGAACAGCTTCTCTATGCCTAGATGGTCGATCAGCTGCACCTGCGCACGGACCATGTCGGCAATGGTGATCACGGGGAAGTTGAGGCCGTAGGGCTTGCCAGTTTCAGGGTTAAGGGACTCAGGTCCGGTGGTTCCCTGGCAGCCGCCGACGACGTTCGGGCAGATCACGAAGAACCGGTCTGTGTCGATTGGACGGCCGGGACCGATCATCCCTTGCCACCAACCCTCCTTGCCGGTTGCCGGGTGGACATTGGCTGCATGTTGATCAAGCGTCAGGGCGTGACAGACCAGCACCGCGTTGGATTTGGCAGCGTTCAAGGAGCCATAGGTGTTGTAGGCCTGGACGACTGGGTACAAGTCTTCACCGGAATCGAGGCGTAGAGGCTGGTCGGATTGAAATGTGACCATTTCAAACGCCAAACCCTGTTCCTCTTGGTTCCGGGACTGATTGCCGGATATGTCTGCACTTGTACCCATGGTTTAGCCAGGCTCAGACATTGTCTTCTGACAGCATCTGAGTAGCCTGTCCGTCTTTCAATTGCCTTGCAAAATGGGTGCTTAGCTAGGGTGCCAAGCCCCTGATTGTCAACGTTTTCTTTGATTTTAACCTTTGTGCCGCCTATGAATAGCCGCGCATGGCTCGAAGGCGGTAAACAATCCGCGACGACGCTTTTAAGGATGGAATGATGGCATCGCTGACACCACAACCCGGCATATTGGACATCGTGCCTTATGTCGGCGGCAGGGAGAGTGCTGAGGGCGCTGCCCGCGTGTTCAAGCTCTCCGCAAACGAAACACCGTTGGGGCCGAGCCCCAATGCTGTTGAGGCATTTCGCGCTGTTGGAGACAGTTTGGAGATCTATCCAGACGGGTCAGGCCTGGTGCTCAGAGAAGCGATCGCCGACCGGTTTGGGTTGAATGCTGACCGGATTGTCTGCGGGGCCGGGTCAGATGAACTGCTGCACCTTTTAGCACAATGTTATCTCGGACCCGGAGATGAGGCGATCGTCAGTGAACACGGATTTCTGGTCTATCCGATTATCACGAAAGCGGCTGGGGCGAAGGTGGTAACCGTCGGTGAGACCGACTTTACCGCCACCGTGGACGCCTTTCTGGCGGCACAGACCGATGCGACGCGGGTCGTGTTCCTGGCTAACCCCAACAATCCAACGGGTACTTACATACCTACGGACGAAGTTCGTCGTCTTCGTGCAGGCTTGCGCGATGATGTTTTGCTCATTCTTGACGCGGCCTACGCGGAGTATGTCCGGCGGAATGATTATGAAGCGGGCATTGAGATGGTCGCAACCCATGACAATGTGGTGATGACACGGACCTTCTCGAAGATCTATGGCCTGGCAGCGCTGCGGCTGGGATGGGCTTATTGCCCAGAGGCGGTGGCTGATGTCTTGAACCGGGTTCGCGGGCCTTTCAATGTGAATACGCCTGCGTTGATGGCTGGCGTTGCCGCCATGAAGGATCAGGCACATGTGGAGCGGGCAGCCGACCATAATGAGACCTGGGCAACCTGGCTGACACAGGAAATCACGGGACTTGGCCTTGAGGTGCTGCCTGCTTCGGCAAACTTCCTGAGCATCCGCTTTCCAGACGTTGAGGGGCATCGGGCGGCTGATGCGGATCAATTTCTTATGAAACGCGGATTGATCCTGCGTGGCGTAGGTGCCTATGGCATGCCAGATTTTTTGCGCCTGAGTATCGGTACCGAAGAAGCGAACCGCTTGGTTGTTTCAGCATTGTCTGAGTTTATGGGGGACCGCTCATGAGCGGAGATACGCATTTTGATCGGGTCGCTCTCATTGGTCTCGGGCTTATTGGATCGTCTCTCGGCCATGCGATGAAGCGCGCTGGATTGGCAGGCGAGATTGTTGGTTCTGCCCGGTCTGACGCCACACGTGCTCGCTCGCTTGAGATCGGCTTTATTGATCGGGCAGAGGCTCATGCGGCTGATGCGGTTAAGGGTGCTGACCTGGTGGTGCTTTGTACGCCGGTTGGCGCCGTTGGTGCTGTTGCACAGGAGATTGCGCCGCATCTAGCTGAAAGCGCCATCCTGACTGATGTGGGATCGGTTAAGGCATCTCTGATCGACGATGTAGGGCCCCATGTACCTGAGGGCGTTCACTTTATTCCAGGCCACCCGATTGCCGGGACTGAGCAGAGTGGTCCTGATGCGGGGTTCCCTGAACTTTTTGATGGGCGCTGGTGCATTCTAACGCCACTTGAGGACAGTGACCCTGCAATGGTCGCCAAGCTTTCCCGTTTCTGGGAAGCATGCGGTTCAAGGATCGATGTGATGGAGGCGCAGCATCATGACCTGGTGCTTGCGATCACAAGTCATCTGCCGCACCTCATCGCCTACAATATTGTGGGGACCGCAGATGACCTGGAAGCGGTTACCAAGTCAGAAGTGATCAAATATTCTGCTGGTGGCTTTCGGGATTTCACGCGACTTGCCGCATCTGACCCGACCATGTGGCGCGATGTATGCCTCAACAATCGCGACGCCATTCTGGAAATGTTCGGACGTTTCTCCGAGGACCTGGCCGCTATGCAAAGGGCCATCAGGTGGGGGGATGGGGACGCTCTCTTTGAGCTGTTTACCCGTACCCGTGACATTCGCCGTTCCATTGTGGATGCGGGCCAGGAAGTAGCGGCGCCAAACTTTGGGCGTGATCCCGCGAAAGAAGACTAGCTCGTTTTATAAAGCGCTAATAGAGCGGCTCCAGCCGGGCAGCAGCGACGGGCCCCAGAAACAGAACGCCATCTTTCATCGCTACAGGCAAGCGAACGCGGCCGTTCTCCTCTCCTTGCAAGCTTGAAAGTGCTGCCATGCCGGCAAAGGCGAGGCGGGCGCTTTGTTGCGATACAATGCCGGCCTGCACCAAGGCATCAATCAGCCCATCGAGATTGCCAACACTTGTGCGGAAACGTCCTTCCGGGCGCCCCAGACTGTCCAGCTTGACCTCTCCCTGGCCGGTCATCTCGATGGGGCCCCACTCAAGGGCGAATTCTGAGATGGCGAGCTTTGTGCCATTTGCGGCAGCATCGGGCAGAAAAGTAGCGAGCGCGTTTGGAAAGCCTGGTGGCAGATCTGTAATGCGGGTTTGGGCTTCCAGGTGGGCGATTTCGCTTCCCGCCCAGTTGATGTCACCCATGTCCACCCATGAAATGTCCTGACCTTTCAGGGCGATGTCAAAGGCAGGGCCAACGACCTCTGGCGCTGGGCGCCCGTGCAGTTGTAATCGTCCTGCTGCCGCGCCGCCTGCGAGAACAGGGCCGTCGACAGATTGTTGTACCCTTGTGGCCACGAGGTTTTGAATGTCTCCGGAAAGTCGTTGTTCCTGCGAACTTTCGTCGACATAGCTCGCCCAGAATACGTCGGAGGTGAGGTTCAGGGTGAACTTTTGCTCAGAGCCATCGCGTGGTTCTGAATAATGGACGCGCTGGTCGCCAGGAATATCAACAATGACATGATTGAGGCGGTAGGCGAGTGTTTGTGCGCTTAGTGTATCTGCTTCCCAGGTCCATGCGCGCGGGGCGTCCGGTGCGTCTATGCGGCCACCAGCGATTTCGACCTGTATCCGGTAGGGGTAGCCACCGGTATCCAGGTTGTCCCAGCTTACGGAAATTCCCTTAGCCGCCTGATCGATCTGCCATTTCAGAATGGCGGCCTCGACCCGGTTAGCAACACCGACCCACCAGAGCGAATAGGTGATGGCACCGACAGCAATGAGGATGAAAGGGAGAATCAAAGACCAGCGGATGTTTTTCATAGGTTTAGGCAAACGGCTCATAAGGACAATTATATCGTCGCAGCTGCTGCACAGGCGCTGCTGCTTTTGGGGGAAGTGGGAAGACCTGATAGATTTCCCAGTGTTGAGGTAAACAGTTAAGCAAGCGTAGCGCCATCATGCAGGATTTATGGGTATTTGGATATGGGTCGTTGATGTGGCGCCCCGGGTTTCCGTTTGTCGAGCGATATGCCGCCCGTCTACACGGCTACCACCGCTCTTTCTGTGTGTTCAGCCATGTTCATCGCGGTACGAAGGAACGTCCCGGGTTGGTGTTTGGTCTAGATCGCGGCGGTTCCTGTCGCGGTTTTGCTTACCAGGTTGCGCCAGAACATGCAGACGCCACGCGGCTTTACCTTCAAGAACGCGAGCAGGTGACCAGTGTCTACCTTGATGTCACCCGGTCCCTGACTTTGTTGGATGGACCGGTGCCCAAGGTTGAAGCACTTTGCTTTATTGTTGACCGAGACCATGAGCAATATGCCCATAAGCTTGATTTTGATCGGCAGGTGGAGCTGATTGCGCACGGGGAGGGGCAGTCAGGTAAGAACCCTGAATATCTTCAAAGTACGGTCAAACATCTTCAGGAAATGCGGATCAGCGACCAGGGGTTGGAGACGCTTTGGCGCGCTGTAGAGCAGCGTCTAGATCAATCGTCTGTGCGCCCGTAAACTTCGTGAGGCGCCGCAGCGCCTTTCTAAGTCCTTCTTCGCGGGCGGCGCTCAGCTTGACACCCTCTTCCAGCCAAAGGCCTTTCACTTCGAGACGGCCTTCTTTGCGGTGGACTTTGACATCGGTTCGTCCAGTGAATTTCGACCCTTCCAGGATTGGCAAAACGTAGTAGCCATATTGGCGTTTCTTTTCTGGAACAAATATCTCCACGCGATAGTCAAAGCCAAAAAGACGTTCAGCACGTTTTCTGTCGCGCACCACAGGGTCAAAGGGGCTTAGTAGACGAAGGCGCTTTGTCGGTGCATTGAGCGCGTCGAGTTCTTCTTCAATAGAGGCGAAGGCGACAGATTTTCGCCATGTTCCGTCTGTTCCTTCTACCTCAACTGGCATCAGGTCGTGCCCCATTTGGTTTTTGACCCAATCAGCAGCCTGCTTGCTGGAGACGCTTGCCCAATAGGCGGCGATCTCGCCATGGGTCGCTGTGCCCAAACGCTTTAGCGCCTCGCGACATTTCCAGTCGATGGTCTCCGTGAGGCTTGGTTTTTCTTCGCGGTGGCACCCGTCAATGCAGCGATCGGTCAGATCATAGACTTTCTGAAAGCCTTCGCGGCGAACAATGGCCAGCTCTCCAGCCCGCCAGAGATATTCCAGCGCAGTTTTTGAGGGGCCCCATCCCCACCAGGCGCCCTGGCCTTTATCCTCAAAGTCTCGCGACATGAGGGGGCCTTCTTTCTTGATGCGGGCTTTCACGGCTCTGAGGACTTTGGCGCCATCAGGTCCCATTCGTTGCTGCCAGTTTGGATGGCCTAAGCGTTCTTTGGCGCGGGAAAATCGATGGCGCCAATAGGGATAAAACTCTGTTGGGATGAGGCAGGCGTCATGGGTCCAGTGTTCGAACAAAGTGCCGCGCTCTTCGTGAAGTTCTTTCAGATGCTCGTGGCGATATCCGTCTGCACGTGAGTGCAGAATCATGTGATGAGCGCGCTCGACAGTATTGATGCTGTCGAGCTGCACATATCCAAGCTGGTTGATAAGGTCCTGCAGCTTGTCTGCATTGAAAGGGCCGGACGGTTTCTGGCCGAAGCCTTGCTTCTCCAGAAGCAAGGATCTGGCATCGGCGTTTGATATTTTGAGTGTCACGTTTTCGTCAGCCGCACCGTGAATATCCGCACTCGGTGCAGTTATCGCAGCCTTCCTGGCGGATCAATGAGCGATCCCCACAGCGGGGGCAGCTTGCCCGTCTCGGGTCGTCCGTGTCGCCAGCCACTTTTTGAAGAGCCTCCGAAATCGGACGGCCCTCATTCCTGGTGATGAACCCGGTGTCGATCATATGTTGTTCGATCACTTCGCCGATGGCGGCCAGCAGACTGGGCACATATCGTCCATCAACCCAGGCGCCGCCGCGCGGGTCAAATACGGCTTTCAGCTCCTCAACGACAAAGGTCACATCGCCGCCGCGGCGGAAGACGGCCGAGATCATCCGCGTCAAGGCCACGGTCCAGGCATAGTGCTCCATGTTTTTTGAGTTGATGAAGATCTCAAAAGGACGCCTGCGATTGTCCTGCATAATGTCGTTTAGTGTGATGTACATGGCGTGATCGCTTTCGGGCCATTGCAGCTTGTAGGTGAAGCCAGGCAGGACTGTGTCACGCTCCAGGGGCGACGACATGTAGACGACGCCCTCGTGCTCGATAGGGTCGAGAGAAGGCTTCGGTGCTTCCAGTGGAAGCGCGGATTGGCTTTGTGCTTCCTTTTGTTCGACAGGTTTTGTTGTGGCAAGGACGGAGCCGCGCACATCACTTGGTCGATAGGTGGTGCAGCCTTTTAGGCCCATTTGATAGGCATCACGATAGACTGACTTGAAATCTTCAAAACTCAGGTCTTCCGGGCAGTTGATGGTTTTTGAGATTGAGCTGTCGATGTATTTTTGAACGATGGCCTGAACCCTGACATGATCTCGTGGGCTCAAACCTTCTGTCGTCACGAATGTATCTGGCAGGACCGCGTCGTCGCCGAACTTTTCCCTATATTGAGCAACGGCATAGTCGACAACTTTTTCTTCTTTTCGGGAACCGTCGGGCATCAGGACCTTGCGGGTATAATCCAGAGCAAAGATGGGTTCGATGCCGCTCGACACGTTCCCAGCAAATAGCGAGATCGTTCCTGTCGGCGCGATGGATGTGAGGAGCGCGTTTCGAATTCCCTTGTCTTCAATGGCAGTCCGCACATCGGCATCGAGACGTCTGACAGTTTCGCCGTCGAGGAACGCCTTTGTGTCGAACAGGGGGAACGCGCCTTTTTCTGCGGCAAGGTCTGTTGAAGCCAGATAGGCGGCACGCTGGAGCGCCTGTATCCAGGTTTCAATCAGATTAAGGCTTTCGTCACTGCCATAGCGCACGCCACACATGACAAGCGCATCAGCAAGGCCGGTGACGCCGAGGCCAATGCGCCGCTTGGCTTTGGCTTCATGTTCCTGCTGGGGCAGTGGAAAACGGGAGATGTCGATGACATTGTCCATGGCGCGCACAGCAGTGCGTACCAATCTGTCCAGCTCTGCCAAATTGATTTTGGCGTCAGGGTCGAACGGCTTTTCCACCAACCGTGCAAGATTGATTGATCCTAAAAGACAGGCGCCATAGGGCGGGAGAGGTTGCTCGCCACAGGGATTGGTGGCGTGAATTGTTTCGCAATAGGCGAGATTGTTTTGCTTGTTGATGCGATCAATGAAAATGACGCCGGGCTCCGCATAGGCGTAGGTGGCATCCATCATTTTGTCCCACAGTGCCCGGGCTTTGATTGTTTTATAGGTTTTGCCATCGAAGACGAGCGGCCAGTCGCGATCTGCTTCGACCGCCTCCATAAAAGGATCAGTGACCAGTACCGACAGGTTGAACATGGTCAGCCGTCCGGCTTCCTGTTTTGCTTCGATGAAGTCCTCAATGTCTGGATGGGTGCACACCATGGTGGCCATCATGGCACCGCGTCTTGATCCGGCAGACATGATGGTCTGGCACATGGCGTTCCAGACATCCATAAAGCTCAGCGGGCCCGATGCATCTGCCCCAACGCCTTTTACTTCGGCACCTTTGGGTCGCAGGGTGGAGAAGTCATACCCGATGCCACCGCCCTGCTGCATGGTGAGGGCGGCTTCCTTCAAGGCCTCGAAGATCCCGCCCATGTCATCAGGTACATCGCCCATGACGAAACAATTGAAGAGGGTGACTGAGCGTTCGGTGCCAGCCCCGGCAACGATGCGCCCGGCGGGCAAAAACTGAAATCCCTCTAAGGCCTGTTTGAATTCTGTTTCCCACCTTGCCTGGTCGGCAGACGCTTCTGCCTCAGCCAGGGCCTTTGCAATGCGGCTCCATGTTGCCGCAACGGTTTCATCAGCAGGCAGTGTGTCTGACCCGCTGAAGCGATATTTCATCTGCCAGATCTGGTCGGCGATAGGGATCAGGGGTTCGGACTGCGTCATCTAATGATATCTCATTGCGGGCGTGTAGAATGAGGGGCCCTGATCTTGATCCGGATCGTCCGGCCCGTCAAACAAATGTTCCATTTATGTTCTTTTGACAATGCTGAAGCCTCAAAAGAACAAATGACTCCTGCGCAGAACAATGGCTGGGGAAGGTTAATCCTTGCTGACCTCTGCGGAAGCAGCCTCGCGTGCGGCATCCGGGTCGAAACCCGCCTCCAACAGCAATTTGTCAGTCGCGGTTTCAATCCGGTTCTCGAGCTCTTTCATGAACTCGGGGCGTTTCAAGCCGGGAGCGATGGGCGGTAGAAATTCGATCACAATGGTGCCGGGTTTGCGCTCGAGCCTCCGTCGTGGCCAAAAAAGACCAGAATTGAGTGCCACCGGCACACAGGGAACATCCAGGTGGCTATAGAGGCCTGCAACGCCGGGCATGTAAGGATTGCGCGCTCCCGGGGCGGCTCTGGTGCCTTCAGGGAAGATGATCAGATGTCTGTCCTCTTCGGCGGCGGCCGCTGCTTGGCGCAGCATCTTTCTGAGCGCTTTAGGGCCATCAGAGCGTCGGATGGCAATCATCCGCGCTTTCTGCACATACCAGCCATAGAGCGGAATGTAGAGAAGCTCTTGTTTCAGAACGAGGGCCGGGTGTTCAACAATGGCGATGAGGCTCACTGTCTCCCACATGGATTGATGTTTTGAGGCGACCACACAGGCCGTGTCAGGAATGTTTTCCAGTCCCCTCACTTCATAGGTGGTGCCTGCGACGACTCTGAGGAGCCACAGGTTCCAGTGCCCTACTGCGCGCATCAGCCAGACGGCGTATCTCGATGGGCCAACGAGAAGTGGCAGACCGATCAGGCCGGCAATGACAGAGGTGCTGTAAAACAGGAAGTTGAACAGAATGGATCGAAATAAGAGCAAATGACGGTCCCCTTGCGGCCAGAAGAGCTGGTATCAGGCGCCTCTTCAGTGATCACACTTCCTCAAGGCCACCCAATCGCACCAGCGTTAGCAGAAATTTGGAGTATTCCGCAATGAGGAGGCGGCTTGTGCCGGAATATCGCCACCAATCGTCGAGGTGTACCTCGTCATGGAAAACTGGATGGCCCCGGAGATCCACGGCGGGCATTGTATGGCCGAGCTCCCGCAGGGCGCGCGGCAGGTGATAGGCACTGGTGACCACCAGCAGACTTTGGAACCCGTTGGCTTCCACCCAGGAGGCAGTCTCAGCTGCATTGCCAATTGTGTCTTCGGCTCTCCAGTCCATGTCGACACAGCAGTCAAACAGGGCCTTGTCGGGGCTCAGAAGGTCGCTGAGCTCCTCTTTTGTTACCTCGGGGTGTACGCCTGACACGAGGAGACGGGCGCCTCTGCCGCTTGTCAGAAGATCCATGGCAGCGTCAATGCGCTCAGGTCCGCCGGTCAGGACAACAATGGCATCTGCTGTGGGCTGGGGGCCTGCCAGGTTGGGCTGAGGAATTTCGCTTAGGAACCAAAGAAAACCGACCGCGTACCCAAGCGCCAAGGCCGTCAGGCCGGTCAGGACCAACCTTAGTCGTCGGGGCAGCTTTCCCCAGATGGACTTGAGTGTTGCGTACATCACTGCCGGTCGCTCATGTTCCCAGGAAATGACAGTTTAGCATGAGGAAACGAGCAATACCGCCAATTTGCGGCGAATTTTTGCCTTTGAGGGATTTTCGGCTGATCGCGCTTGCGAACCACAAAAGTCTGCAACTTTTGTTGAAAGCGCTCTAAATCATTCGGCCTAGAACACGCAGGACCGTCATTCGGGCGGCGAGGGTGGTCGTGAGGGCGACAATCGCCGGGACCAGCAACAGCCAGGGGTAGTCGCTGAGCATGAGGCCCGGTACTGGAAGTAGGAAGGCACCGCCTTCAGAGCCCAGCCAGGTGATGGCGAGGAAGGTGAGGACAGCGGCGGCAAGGCCACTTGCTCCGCCTCTTAGGCCCAATTGCAGAAAGTGCCGCTGGACTTCGTTTGCCACAAACTCATCTGGTGCGCCCACGAGATGCAGGACTTCGACACTCTCATGATTGGCGGCAAGGCTCGCCCGGGTGGCAAAGACAACGATGGCCACTGTGGTGAGCGTTATCAATGAGAGAATGCCGATCGATAGCCAGACAGCGGAGCGCGCGGCTGACAGAAGTTCACCCAGCCATTGTCTATGTGTATCGAGTTCAATCCCCGGGGCAGCTGCCGCGAGCCGTTCGGCGAGGCGGCTCATATCAACATTTGCGTCAGAGCTGAGCTCTACATCAATCAGAGAGGGCAGGGGCAGATCTTCACTCTCTGTCGTTTCGCCCAACCAGGGATCGAGAAGCGCTCGAATATCTGCTTCTGAGAGCGCACTTGCGCGTTCAATCCCCTCAACTTCATCAAGCACAGCCAAAGCAGCGCTGATTTGATCCTCTGTCGCTATTTCTGCGTGAGGTTTAACCTGAATGGTGAGCGAACCCTCAAGTTGTGCCGTCCAGTCATTGGCGGAACGGGTGACCGTGACCATTGCGCCAAATGCCAGGCAGGCGAGGTAAGACATGGCGGCGACGACCAGGACCAAAGTGGCGCCTGTGACGTCTGCTGGTGGCATGATGCCGCTGCGCGGCGTCCGCCCGACAATCAGCGAAATCCAGTTTGATGCTGGCCGTGGGCTGGCTTTGTCGCTTGTGTCAGCATCAGTCACGATAGGTCAGCTCCCCATTTTGAATGATGAGCTCTGGGGCACGGCTTGCATCCACAAGGGCGCGATCATGGGTTGCGATGAGAACAGACGTGCCGAGGCGATTTAGCTCGATAAAGAGGCGCAACAGCCGCTGACCCATCTCTGGATCGACATTCCCGGTTGGTTCATCGGCAAGCAGCAAAGCTGGGCGTCCCACCACCGCACGCGCGATGGCAGCGCGCTGTTGTTCACCCCCTGACAGGGTTGAGGGGCGTGCCTGCATCCGATCACCTAGCCCTACCCAGGTGAGGAGCTCTTCTACGTCATCGCGATATTCCGCTTCATTGCGTCCTGTGACCTTGAGCGGCAGGGCGACGTTCTCATAGGTTGTGAGGTGCTCTAAGAGGCGGAACTCCTGGAACACAACGCCGATGCGGCGTCGGAGGCCAGGTAGGTCTGCACGTGATGTGGTTGCCACGTCATGTCCGAACATGGAGATCAGCCCGCGGGATGGCTTATGGGCAAGAAACATCAGTTTCAGTAGAGAGGTTTTTCCGGCACCTGATGGCCCGGTGAGAAAGTGCAAAGACCCGGGCTCCAGATGAAAGGAGACGTCCCGCAAAATCTCCGGGCCCATCCCATAGCGCATCCCGACATTTTCAAACCGCACCATCTACGCTGCTCTTCTTCGCTTAGCTGTTACAAACATTGGCACAAAATGTCGTCTTTCGCTGTGTGCTTAACGCGGCCTTAACCACGTTTACGCGTTTAATAGTCGGAGCAAGCCACCCTTGCACGGAAAATCTCTGGACGCTGCCTGACTGAAAGATTCTGCAACAGGTTTTGGGGGTGTTTTCCATTGCTCGCTTGAGTTGCTGGGATGGCCTGTGCAAAGTGATGTCGATCAAATTTGATTCAGAGAAGACCTGATTCGTATGATTATTTCCTGCCCATCCTGCACGACAAAGTACCAAGTAGAGGCGGCTGGCTTTATGCCAAAGGGCCGCAAGGTGCGCTGTGCAAAATGCGGGGAAACCTGGCATCAGGATCCGCCCAAAGACATTCCCAAGACCCTGGATGAGACGGATGAGGTGCCGGTTGAGGCCAAAGAAGCCGCGCCGCCGCCGCCGGCAAATGATGGCGCCGACCCGGTTGAGAAGCCCGCTCCAGCCAGTGCTGGATCAGAGGCTGTTGCAGCACGGCGGATGGCAGCTTTCCGAAAAACACTGACACGCTGGCGCATGGGGCAGGTTGCTGGATTTGCTGGGCTTGGTCTGTTTGTTGGGCTAACACTCCTTGCGCTTTTCAGCTTTAAGGACGAGCTGGTTGCCGCATGGCCAGCGACGGCCTCACTCTATGCTGTGCTCAATGAGCCCGTAAATCCGCAGCGTATGGAATTTCAGAACGTCGCCTACGAGCATCAATATGAGAACGGTCTTCCGGTTCTCTCGATCACTGGCGAAGTAGTCAATGTTGGCGATGCGCGTCTCTCCGTGCCTCGAGTCCGTGTTGGATTGCGGGATGAGGGCCAGAATGAACTTTATGCCTGGACTTTTGCGTTGCCGGAGCCAGCTCTGGAACCAAGCGAAACCGCAGAGTTCGTGACACGTTTGTCGAGCCCGCCTATCGATGCGCGGGATCTCGAAATCCGGTTCCTAGATCAAACAGAAGAAATGAACCCCTGATCGGGTCCTGATGATCGGTGCATTAGAAGCGGCGCAATAGGCGCTCCAGATATTCCAATTCTTGTTCCGGGCGCCCGAGTTCGGCAGCTCGTTTGCGTAACTCTTCCAGAATCTGGCGGGCACGTTGGAGGTCTAACTCGTCTGGCAATTTCACCGAATCTGAGTTGCTGGTTCCGTTCGACGTCAAAGGTCGGCCCAGCGGGTCGGTCTGATCGCCGCCAGCGTTGACGCCGCTTTGTTCGCCACCTGATCCCATTGAATCAAACATTGCATCGGCCAGTGCCTGCGCGCCGGAGCGAAGTTGGTCGATGGCTCGTCCCTGTGCCCCTGCCGCTGAGTCTGGTCTTCCCTGGGAGAGCCGATCTTGGGCTCGTTGCATGGAGCGCGCGGCCTGCTCCAATTCGCCGGGTACAGGTTGTCCGTTCTCACCGAGCTGACCCATCAGATCTTCAAGGCGTTGTCTGATTCCATCCTGTTGACCCTGCAGGTTCTCGAGCGGTGGCGCGCCGTTTTGTCCTTGATTGCCGCTCTCTCCACCCTCTGACCCTCCAGGGGCGCCTTGCCCATGCTGGAACGTTTCGTCCATGAGGCTACGTTGCTCAGAGATGATGTCGCCCATTTCCCCGATGGCATCAGCAAGATCAGACTCTCCCTGTGTCGGCTGTTGTTGTTCCTCAGTGTTGAGGTTCTCCAGAATATCATCGAGCTGTGACAGGAGGTCCTGGGCCTGATCCCGCGCACCGGTTTTGGCCAGATCGCCGATCGCGTCCAGCATCTTTTCGAGATCAGAGCGTTCCATCATCTGACCGTCGCCGGGCGGCTGCAGCTGGGGATCCATTTCTGCCGTGGCGTTGCCAGCGAGTTCGTCCAAATACCGTGAAAGGGCTGATTTCAGCTCCTGCATCAATTGTTCGATCTCGTTCGGCGACGCGCCCTCAGCCAGCGCCTGGGCCAGTGCCTCGCGCGCCGCCCGCAGGTCGCGCTCTGCCATGGAGAGATCCCCGTCTTCGATGTGAAGGGCAAGGTCCCACAGGAGTTTTGACACGCCAGCAAGGTCTCCTGGGCGTCTTGCCTTTACTAAGCGCCAATAAGCGGCGCGCAGACCAAGATAGACAGAGGCGTCATTGATGTGTTTTTCACCTTCAAGCGCAAAGGCGTTGATGAAACCTGCAACGCTTCCCCTGTTGAGCGGCGACATGGCGAGACGTTGGCGTTGTTCGACAAGGGCGGCGGCTAAGGGTTTGGTGAACTGTCTCGCCGGCAAGGCCATATTAATGGTGCGGCTTGTGCTTGTTTGTTCTGCGTCGTCGCTCACCACCAGCGTGAGCATTACGGGCAGACCTGCCCACGGATGGGACAGCAGGTCCTTATATGCGGTGTTGGTTGCGTCCTTCGGGCGAATGCCGGGCAAGGGCAGGTCGATCTGGGTGGCGACTTTTTCGGCTACAAATCCGTCAATCAGCGGGCTGAAGCCATCTCGTGTGAGCGGTTCGTCACCGAGCTGAAAAATCTGTTTGTCTTCCAGCACGAAAATCGGATCGAGGTCCAAGTCCATTTTCAGATCAACGACGCCATAATCGTCGATGACTTCGTAGATCAGTTTGAGGGTCCGTCGTGTGGTTGCACTGGCTTCGACAAGCCGCACGAACGGAGCTTCGTCGGGGATGACTGTGATCGGCCAGGTTCCCTGATCGCGGCCGCCCTGGGTTATAGCCAGAGTGGTATCTGCCTCTACGGTTGCGCTGGTTTCGTAGGCTTGTTCGCCGCGTTGGTTGGTTTCTTTGAGAGCAAGCGTTTCTGCTCCCAGCGTCACCTGTGGGCGGCTGCCCCCGAAGATGTTTGCGGTGATTTCGCTGCCTTCAGGTACTTCCAGCGCGGCTGTGGTGGTCTGGGTCAAGAAGATAGGGGCCCGACCGGTATAATCTGGGGGGGTGATCCATGCATCAACCTGGCCTGTTGAGCCAGTCCCGGTGAACCCGGGGAAAAAACCTTGAGCCAATCTGCTACCGGCAAGAGGACCCGCGATGGCAAATGCGGCGACCAGGCAGACCACCAAAGCGCTGCGAAGGGCGAATGGGTCATGGGCTGCAAGTCCAGGTGAGGGCCAACTCGCACGCAAGGAGGCGAGGCGCGTCTTCAGCCACTGTCTGTGTGCCGCCCATAGCTGATCGCTGCCTGTACCCGCAGCCGCCTGATCCTCATAGGTGGAGAGGGGTCTGTGTGGGAGGTTGTTCATCTCCTCCAGACGGCGCAGGCCATCGGCCCGCGTTGGGAATTCTGACCAGCCAAGGTCTCGGTGAAGCAGAAAACCAGCGGCTCCGAAGGTTGTCAGCAAAGCAGCCCAAGTTGGGAGGAGAGTCCAAGTTTCGAAGGTGCCTACAAGAGCGAGCGTTGCATAGGTGCCCACCATGCCGACCGCCGGCCAGAGCGCTGGCCACGCCCTTTCCCACCAAAGCGCCGCGCGGGCGATCTCCACTCGCGTCGCGACGGAGGATGGCAGCACCGAAGGGGTTGCTGTTCCATCTGACGTCTCGTTTGATGTTTCTGTCTGCGCCAAGCGGATCCCGTCTTCTTTTCAGGTGCGGGAGAGATCACCCGCTAGTTTGTGAGCCAGTCAGGCAGTCTATCCTGTTCCAGCATTACGTCATAACTTGGACGTGGCCGGATCACGGTGAATTGTGATCCATTCACCATCACTTCTGGCACCAAAGGCCTGGTATTGTAGGTGGACGCCTGGACGGCGCCATAGGCTCCCGCTGACATGACTGCCAGCAGATCACCGGGTTTTTGGGCGCTTAAGGTACGCCCCTTGGCGAAAAAGTCCCCGGTTTCGCAGATTGGACCCACGATATCGTAGGTAAGCCGAGCTTCGTCTGGGGCCGTTTCGGTGACTGGCTGGATGTCGTGATAGGCGTCATAGAGTGTTGGACGGATGAGGTCATTCATCGCGCCGTCGATGATCAGGAACGATCTGTCCTCTCCATGTTTTTCAAAGATAACATTCACGACCAGAATGCCGGCGTTCCCTGCGATCATGCGCCCAGGCTCAAACATCAGCTGACAGCCGAGATGCCCCACTGTCCGCTTCACCATGGCGGCATAGTCGGCAGGCGGCGGCGGCACATCATTGGTGCCGCGATAGGGAATGCCAAGACCGCCACCCAGATCCAACCGTGTGATGTCGTGGCCGGCGGCTCGTAGCTCCTCGACCATGGAGGCGACGCGGGTAAAGGCTTCTTCAAACGGCGCAAGATCTGTCAGCTGGCTGCCAATATGCACATCGACGCCAGCGACCTTGATGCCGGGCAGTGCTGCAGCGCGGGCATAGACGCGCGGCGCCTGAAGCCAGGAAATACCGAACTTGTTCTCCGCCTTACCGGTCGTGATTTTCTCGTGGGTTTTGGCATCCACATCTGGATTGACCCGAAGCGCAATGGCGGCCTCTTTTCCCATGTTGCTCGCGATCTGAGACAGGAGTTCCAGCTCGGGCTCTGATTCCACGTTGAACTGATGAATGCCGGTTTCGAGCGCGAAAGCGAGTTCCTGTGCCTGTTTGCCGACGCCGGAGAAGACGATCCGCTCTGGCGGAATGCCAGCGGCCAGTGCCCGACGGAGCTCACCTTCTGACACGATGTCCGCACCGGAGCCTAAGTCGCCGAGTGTTTTGATCACTGCAAGGTTTGAGTTTGCTTTGACGGAGTAGCAGACAAGCGTGTCTGTGCCTTCAAAAGCTTCTGCAAAGACTCGATAGTGCCGTTCCAGCGTCGCCGTTGAATAGCAGTAGAACGGCGTGCCAACTTCAGCTGCAATGTCTGTTAGGGGCACATCCTCGGCGTGGAGGGTACCGTCTTTGTATTGAAAGTGGTGCAAAGACTTACTCGCTTGGGTGGAGGGACCTAGTTGGTCTGTTCCTGTTCAGTTGGTTGCGGCTTTACCGGCGGGGCTTTGACCCCACACGCCGCCAAACCGAAGCTCGCGACCAGCATTAGTGTCAGGGTGGTTCGGATCATTTCGTCTCTCCTTCTGTTGCCCGTTTTGGCGCCAGGATTTTCCGCCAGCGGTTTGCCTCTGCTCTCACGTTTGAGGGCGCTGTCCCGCCAAGGCTCGTACGGCTTGCGACAGAACTCTCGACACTTAAGACAGAGTATATGTCATTTGTGATTGCCGGATCGACCGCCTGCATTTCTTCCAGCGAGAGTTCGTGCAAATCGACGCCTTTTTCTTCAGCCTTTGAGACCAGTGTGCCGGTTACGTGGTGGGCTTGCCGGAAAGGCAGGTCTGCAACTCTCACAAGCCAGTCTGCCAGATCGGTCGCGGTGGAAAAGCCACCACCTGCCGCCTTCGCCATCGCCTCTTTGTTCGCCGTCAGCGAGCCAGCCATGGCGGTCATTGCTGCAAGACAGAGAGACAGCGCGTCGAGCGCATCAAAGAGCGCCTCCTTGTCTTCCTGCATGTCCTTTGAATAGGCGAGCGGCAGGCCCTTCATCACAATGCTGAGCGATGTGAAGGCTGCAATCACCCGGCCTGATTTTGCCCGCACGAGCTCGGCAGCATCGGGGTTCCGCTTTTGCGGCATGATGGAAGACCCTGTCGTCAGGCTGTCTGGCAGGTCGATGAACTTAAAGCCGGCGGACATCCAAACGACAATCTCTTCTGCAAACCGTGAGAGATGTGTTGCTGTTATCGCGGCAGCCGCCAATGTTTCGAGCGCAAAGTCCCGATCCGACACGCTGTCGAGCGAGTTTCTCGTGGGGCCATCAAAACCCAGCGCCGCTGCTGTCTGTTCCCGGTCGATGGGAAAAGACGTGCCGGCAAGGGCAGCCGCGCCGAGCGGGCTTTGATTCAGGCGTTTCCGAGCATCAGCGAACCGGCCCCGGTCCCGAGCCAGCATTTCCACGTAAGCCAGGCAATGGTGGCCAAACGTCACCGGCTGGGCGGTCTGCAGGTGGGTGAAGCCCGGCATGACAGTATCCGCATGGGTTTCTGCTTGGGTCACAAAGGCATCCTGAAGGGCGGCCAGCTGTGCATCGAGATGGTCGATGGTGTCGCGCACATAGAGCTTAAAGTCGGTTGCGACCTGATCGTTCCGCGAGCGTGCGGTATGGAGCCGTCCGGCGGCGGGGCCAGCGATTTCGGACAGACGATTTTCCACATTCATATGAATGTCTTCAAGAGACCGGGAGAAGGTGAACTGACCTGCGTCAATGTCTCGCGCGATTGTGTCCAGACCCGTGATGATTTGATCTGCGTCGCCCTTTGAAATAATACCCTTGTCGGCCAACATAGTGCAGTGAGCCTTCGAGCCCTGGATGTCCTGGGCTGCGAAGCGCTGGTCGAACCCGATGGAGGCGTTGATTTCCTCCATAATTTCATCTGGGCCATCGCCGAACCGGCCGCCCCACATTTTATTGCTCATCGTTCTTGCTCCGGCGCTTGGTCCGGGGGGTGGTGGGCAAGGAGAGAAGTTCCATGCGTCACCAAAGCCCGGTTTACCTAGCTGTCGCCGCGCTGGCGACTGCACTTGTCATTGCGGGCATATACGTGACTTTTTGGGGAGAAAGCAATGTTGAGGGTGGAAATTCGGCTGAATCCCTAAATGGCGGCCTTGAGGCCTTTGCCGTGGGTGAGATGGTAAATTTTGCAGTTTTTGGGTCTCCCGAGCACCCTGACCCGGTTCAGTTTGTGGATGGTGAGGGTCAAAGCCGGTCTTTTGACGATTGGAAAGGCAAGGTTGTGCTGGTCAATTTGTGGGCGACCTGGTGCGGGCCCTGTCGGCACGAAATGCCCGCGTTGGACCGGCTGCAGGCTGAGCTTGGGGGTGAAGAGTTCGAAGTGCTTGCCGTCAGCCTTGACCGGTCCGGGCTTGATCTGCCCCGGGAATTTTATGCCGAGAACAATATTGAGCATCTGGGGCTCTACAATGATGCCAGCGCCCGCACCGGCGTCGCGCTCGGGGTTTTCGGCATGCCGACGACCGTGCTCTTGGACCGTGAAGGCAGGCTTCTGGGGCGTCTTGTGGGACCGGCTGAATGGGATGCGCCTGACGCGGTTGCATTGATGCGCGCGGCGATTGACCAACCCGACTGATCAGGAGAAGAGGCTCAAAGGTAGCTGGACGAAACGGCGGAGTCCGTCGTCAGTAGCCCTAAGATAAAGTCGACGGAACCGACGCTCTTTGTCAGAGGAAGTGCTGCGGCGTGAATGTTCTGGTGTTCTTTTTGCGGGGTGATGCGCGAGGCAGTGACGAATTGAGGAGTTCTGGTGTCGTAGACGGCCTGACATGTCTGATGCCAGCGCGCGACAATTTCTTGGCGGACCGTTGTTCCAAGATCGTCGCCAAAATCATCCAAACACCGCCCTGTCCTGTCCTCGCCGACAATGTCGACCACGAAGGTCCCAAACAGGCGGACTTTGAAGCGCAGGGATTTCCCCCGCACCACTTCGAGCAGGCTGATCATTGGGAGCAGTTGCGGCATGTCGATGGGGTCAATGGCGGATCGATGGGGCATGGGGGCGTCGCCGCATTTCGATTTCCAATATTCAAACAGCGCGGCGGTATGTTCATGGCTGGGTTCTGCTGGTGTCTGCCACCCGCTCTCGTAGCGACACAACCCCTGAGATGTTGTTGTTTTTTCCAGACTGCTCATCCCCAACACCACGTTTGCCATGACTGACGCCCATGCCCAGCGCCCGGTTTAATCCTGACCGCGTTTGATTAACGATTGGTGAGTGCCGTGTTTCAATCAACAGATTGGAAACAGGTCAGGTTCCGGAGCGCTGACGACGCCCTCCCGGGGTCGTTACGCAATTCTGTCGAGCGTGGCGTTTGCGAACCGGGAAGCGGATTCAGGTTCAAAGACAAAAAAGAGCGACGGGTCGACCAACTCAAGCTCAAGAACCTTAAAGCTTCCGCCGACCATAACGCCGTCGACCCGGGCATAGAGAGGCAGCGTCTCAAACAGACTGAGTGCCCGCTGAGCAGTTTCCGCAGCTGCAGGGGCGACGGGAACGGCTGTCCATGTTGGCTTGAATGCCCAGTTGGATCGCCATTCTCCCTCAGCTGGGACCTTTCGGATCATGTGGGAGACCTGTCCGTTGAACAGGACCACATTCATCTCGCCATTTCTAATTTCGGGAAGAAACTCCTGTACCAGCCAGGGGCCGGGTGTCGGCGGAAGATCTGCGTCTATCGGCTTTCCTTGTTCAATCAGGGTGACGCCATACCCACTCGCGCCGATCGCGGGCTTCAGGACCGCGCGTGTCCAGCCTTTTTCGGCCAATACGCTCTCTGCATCTGCTGGTGTTGGGATAGTAATGGTGAAGGGGAGATCGATATCCAGCCGCTCCAAATCGGTCATACCTGTTTTCAGGAGACCCCACCTCAGCGTATCAGCGGCATTGAAGAGATGGGACGTTCGAGCATCCACGGTTTCGATAAAGGACAAGAACTCCTGATGTCGCGCAACTGACTGCCATGTGTCCCAGGCTGATCGGAAGATTACGGCATCCGATTTTTCGGGGCCGTCGTCGTGCGCCCAGGAGGGATCATCCCAGACGACTGCTTCGACGTCACACCCGGCCTTCCGTAGCGCCTCCGCGTAGAGCTGATCGCTCACCGTCAGTTCTTTGTGTTCATTGTCGGTAATGAGGGTGATGAGTTTTTTTGCCACTGGACTCAACTAACTTGGTTTGAACAGGCTGAGGGGCCTCCGTCGTGCACTAACGTGTAGGCACTGGTGCGTCGCCTGTATAATCATAGAAGCCGCGTTTGGTTTTGCGACCGAGCCAACCGGCTTCCACGTATTTTACCAGGAGCGGGCAGGGACGGTATTTCGTATCCGCGAGGCCGTCATAGAGGACTTGCATGATTGCAAGGCAGGTATCCAGACCGATGAAGTCGGCGAGTTGTAATGGTCCCATCCGGTGGTTTGCGCCTAGATGCATGGCTTTGTCTATGCCTTCAACGGTGCCGACCCCCTCATAGAGTGTGTAGACAGCCTCGTTGATCATGGGCACCAGGATGCGGTTGACGATGAAAGCGGGAAAGTCTTCAGCAGTTGATGATTGTTTGCCCAGGCGTTCAACCAGGCTGTGCATTGCTTCAAAGGTTTCGTCGTCGGTTGCGATGCCGCGGACCAGTTCAACCAGTTCCATCACGGGAACCGGATTCATGAAGTGGACACCCATGAACCGTTCTGGACGGTCCGTTGCCGCTGCAAGTCGTGTGATGGAAATGGAGGAGGTATTGGTCGCAAGAAAAGTGTGATCGGCCAGGTGAGGCGTCACGCTTTCAAAGATCTTCGCTTTTACCTCTTCCTTCTCGGTCGCTGACTCAATGATCAGGTCTGCGGTACCAACCTCCTCAACAGTCACCGCCGCGCTAATGCGATCGAGCGCCGTCTCGCGTTGTTCTTCGGTGATGCGACCGCTGGAGATCTGACGGGTCATATTGCCAGTGATGGTTGCGAGGCCGGAATTGATCCGATCAGACGATACATCGTGGAGAAGGATATCGTGGCCCGCGAGTGCGCAGACATGGGCAATCCCGTTGCCCATCTGGCCTGCACCGATAACAGCGATTTTTTGAATGGTCATGATGCCCTTACTCTCAAGCCCGATATCTCACATGGCATCCAGCCTAGTGGCTTTTCGGGAGGGACGGAATCAAAACCGAACGTGCAGAGGCAGTAAGACGCAAAAACGGCGCCACTGGTCTCCCAGGGCGCCGTCTTTAGTCAGATTATGACCCGAGTTAGAGGCCGGCTTTTCCAAGCTCTTCTTCAAGCTCTGGAACAGCTGTGAAGAGGTCGGCAACAAGACCATAGTCCGCGACCTGGAAGATCGGGGCTTCTTCATCTTTGTTGATGGCCACAATCACCTTGCTGTCTTTCATGCCTGCCAGATGCTGGATCGCGCCGGAAATGCCAACGGCGATGTAAAGCTCTGGGGCGACAACCTTACCGGTCTGACCAACCTGATAGTCATTTGGCACAAAGCCCGCGTCTACAGCTGCGCGTGAGGCGCCAACGCCTGCGCCCAGCTTGTCGGCGATCTTCTCAAGCATTGGGAAGTTGTCGCCTGACTGCATGCCACGGCCGCCGGAGATGATGATCTTCGCTGCTGTCAGCTCTGGGCGGTCAGACACGGTGAGCTCTTCGCTCACATATTCAGACAGACCAGGATTGTCGGAGGATGCGTCTTCGATAGAAGCCGATCCGCCATCACCAGCTGCGGCGAAGGCAGTTGTCCGGACCGTGAATACTTTCTTCGCGTCGGAAGACTTCACTGTCTGGATTGCGTTGCCTGCATAGATTGGACGCTCAAACGTGTTGGCATCAATCACCGCAGTGATTTCTGACAATTGCATAACGTCCAGGAGAGCTGCGATGCGTGGAGCAACGTTTTTGCCGCGGGTCGTGGCAGGTGCCAGGATCGCGTCATAGCCGCCAGCAAGGCTGACCACGAGAGCAGCAATTGGTTCTGCCAGTCCGTGGTCATACTGCGCGTCGTCGGCTTTGATGACTTTGGCAACGCCGTCGATTTTTGCAGCTGCGTCTGCAGCAGCGCCACAGCCTGCGCCTGCAACCAGCACATGCACATCACCGCCAAGGGCGACAGCTGCAGTTACTGTCTTTGCCGTAGCGTCTGACAGAGCGTCGTTTGTGTGTTCCGCGATTACAAGATTGGTCATCCGATCACTCCTGCTTCTTTGAGCTTGGCGACCAGTTCAGCGGCCGATTCCACTTTGATGCCTGCCTGGCGTTCTGCTGGTTCTGTTACTTTCAGAACTTCGAGGCGCGGGCTTACGTCAACGCCCATGTCGGCGATGGCCTTCTCATCAATCGGCTTCTTCTTTGCTTTCATGATGTTTGGCAGTGACGCGTAGCGTGGCTCATTGAGGCGGAGATCACAGGTCACGATGGCTGGTGCATTCAGGCGAACAGTCTGCAGGCCGCCATCGATTTCGCGGGTGACATTGATTTTGTCACCGTCGAGTTCGATTTTGGATGCGAACGTGCCCTGAGGCCAACCCAGGAGGGCGGCGAGCATCTGACCCGTCTGGTTGCTGTCGTCGTCGATGGCCTGCTTGCCAACGATAACAAGGCCAGGTTGTTCTTCGTCGACGATTGACTTGAGGATCTTGGCAACGCCAAGAGGCTCAACTTCATCATCTGTTTTGACGAGAATTCCGCGGTCTGCGCCCATGGCGAGTGCTGTACGGATGGTTTCCTGGGCCTGCTGTGGGCCGATGGAGACCACAACGACTTCCGTCGCTGTCCCGGCTTCTTTGAGGCGAACCGCTTCTTCGATGGAAATTTCATCGAACGGGTTCATGGACATTTTCACGTTAGCGAGCTCGACACCCGTCTGATCCGATTTAACCCGGACTTTGACGTTGTAGTCGACCACTCGCTTGACGGGAACGAGCACTTTCATTGAGGTGAACTCCTGCGCGTTGCCTGGCGTTTGCCTCAAGACTTACCGTCGGTCTCAAGGTTTGAGCGTGGGCCTAAAAAATTGACTGTCTCACTCAACCGGCATGACCCAGTGCTCTGCACTGCATTTATGTCTCTCCGGCGGAGGAAACCTGCTGTTTCTGGCGATTTTTGAGGTCGCCGTCTTTGCGGTGCGGCAACCTAGTCCGAGGCCTCGGGGCTGTCAATTGGCCGTCGCGTCGCCAAACGCCGCATCTGGCAACTACATGAAACTATTATTGTTTTTTACTTTGTAAGACTGGTTATTTCAGCAAAAGACAAAGAACTTCTGATTATTACTTGGTGGTGGTAGTTTTATGCACCTTTTGACGCGACTCGCAGGACAGACCTGATCTGTCGTCGCGCCAGCTTCTGGGAGGATGCTATGGGTGCTTTGGCGCATAATTTAGAAGGGGCCCTGTCGCCTCGTCTTGAGGAAGAGCTTCAGCGACTGCAGCCAGTTGATTATCGTCTTGCTGCCTTACTCATTGTTGGTGGCGGGGGAGAACCTCATCAGATTGCTTATGCGACCAATCAGTTTTGCGAGATGACCGGATATGAGGGGCCAGATCTTGTTGGCCATCCGGTCGATTGGCTTTCCGGTCCAGATACGGACCCTGTTGCGCTGTCGGATTTCCAGGCGGCCCTTAATAGTGAAGAAGCCATTGAACTTGATATGCTCGCCTACACGAAGGCCGGTGTGTCCTTTTGGGGGCATCTCCAGGTTCAGCCAGTTCAGCGCCCAGATGGTGAGACAGAAGGGTTTGCGATCTATCTTACTCATGCGGAAAAAACGCGGGCGAGTTACCTCAGCGAAGTTTGGCAGAAGATTGAAGATGCCTGGTCCGATGATCACAGGGACGCTGAATAGGCTCCACCCAACATGATCAGCGGTTGGCGCCGGGAGTCCAAAGAACATCCGCGCGCCCTTTATCGTTGCACCAGCGGGCAGCAACGAAGAGATAATCTGACAGCCGATTGAGATATTTCAGCACAGCGTTGCTGACCTTGCCGGGCTCTGCCTCACCAAGCGCGACGCAAAGCCTCTCGGCCCGTCGCGACACAGTTCTTGCGTGATGCAGGTGTGCGGCGAGAGGCGTGCCGCCGGGCAGAATGAATGAATTCAGAGGTTCCAGGTCGCCGTTCAAGTGATCAATCTCAGCTTCCAGCCACTCGATCTGGGCGTCGGTCACGCGAAGCGGCTCATAGTCGAGAGGCTCGTCGCTCTCGGGGAAACAAAGGTCAGCGCCAAGGTCGAAGAGATCATTTTGAATGCGGCTGAGCGCTGTGTCTATCTCAGGTAGATCGCTCGTGTGAAGACGGGCCAGCCCGAGCACCGAATTTACTTCGTCGGTGGTGCCATAGGTTTCGACACGTACATCATGCTTTGCGACGCGGTCCCCGGTGCCAAGGGCTGTGGTGCCCTTGTCGCCAGTGCGGGTATAGATTTTGTTCAGAACAACCATAAGGCTGTTCTAACCCAATCAGTCAGACCTTGCCATAGGGCAACATGCGTTTGAGCACCGTGTCTTTCTGGACAAAGTGGTGATAGAGCGCGGCGCCCAGATGCAGCAGCACCAGCGCGATGAGGATCATGGCATTGATCTCGTGCAATTCATGGAAGATTTCGTGGAGGTTCTCGTCAGCGCCCACATTGACGCTGAAGGCACCAAAGGGGCGCACGTCGAAATCGGCATACATGGATTGGCCAAGGCCCAGAAGTGGTTGCAGGATCACGAAAAAATAGAGGCCATGGTGGCTGAATTTTGATGCTGTGACCTGCCATGCTGGCATGTGGTCGGGCAGTGCGGGCGGCAGGTTCTTGCGGCGCCAGTAAAGCCGAATGAACATCAGGATAAAGACCGACAGACCCAGACTTGAATGGATAACAAGAGTCTGAACTTTTTCGTCGAGCGGCAGGTCGCCGAGTGTCCATCCCGCCGTCAGCATGACGATCATGAGCAGGGCGACGATCCAGTGAAGCGTTTTAGCGACACCATCATATTTGGTTTTTGCGCTTGTGGTTTCTTCCGACATCTGACCCTCCCGTTTCTGATGCTCGAAATAGGATGGTCGGATATTCCTTTGTCAGCAAGGGTTTTGTGGTCAGGCGGCAGTTTCGGCTTTCTTCAGCCGAAACCCCAAAAGACCACAGGCAAATATCCCGATATTCCCAGCAAAATCGAGCAGCATCCAATGGGTGAATATCTCGGCGATGAAGTAGAAATAGTAGTTGAAGACAAAGAATGGTACCGACCCGACAAAACCAAAAATGAGAAAAGTTCGGGCTTTGAACTTTGCTGTCGTGATGACGGTACCAACGAGTACGGCTTGTGCGCCAAAGCACCCTATCAGTATGGCGCTTGTGGTGTTTAACACTTGATATTCCGGGCGGAAGGCAAGTTGTTCCACTATTCCTGGAGTCACCAGACACCATCCACCTAAGCTTATGAAAATGAATGCGAGAAAATACTGAACATGTTTTGCTGTCATTGTACCTCCGGAACCCACTTACCGATGGTAGGGGCTTAGTTCGGCAACGTAAGGAGAGCGTTCCCTCTTGTACGGCCTGTTTCCTGATAGCCGACATTCCGCAGAAGAAGGAGAATGTCATCGTCCCACTCGTCGTTAGAGGTGTGTTCGATAACGATGGCGCGTGGCAATAACTCGCGGGGCGCGATTTCCAGGAAGGGCTTCAGCGCTTTGTCTTCATGGCCTTCAATGTCGATCTTCAGGGCCGAGACCCGGGTTGCGTTTGCCCTCGAAAGGATCTCAGTGAGCGTGGAGATTTTTACCGTTACGCCTTCGGTGCTGCTGCCAATATAGGCGCGGCCAAAACTGTTTGGACCAGACGGGAGCATGAGCTGTGCAGAACCCGTCGTTGCTCCAACGGCTGATTCCACAATTGAGATTGAGGCTGAATTGGCGCGTACTGATTCCGGCACGAGGGCAAGGTTGGTTTTAAGTCTTTCGGTCATTTGCGGATTGGGCTCGATTGCAACAACCTTTCCATCAGAGGGCATGGAAAGCGAAAGGATCTGGGTGAAGTATCCGCTGTTGGCCCCGATGTCGACGAAAACACTGCCTGGCTGACTGCAGGCTTGTTTCAGAAATTCAACTTCGCGAATGTTGTAATTGTTGAAGATCGATTTTCGTTCGGTCTCATTGTCGAAGTGAATCAGAAAGGGCGCCCCTTGGATGTCCACCTGGAAGGGTGCCTGTGTGTGCTTCTCGATGTAGCCGAGAATTCTTCGGCGGAATCCACCGCGGCCCAGAAAAGAATGACGTGCAAGACTGAGCAGGAGCCGGACTGTGCGTTTTGGGTGTTTCATAGGCATTGCATAACATAGTCATCCTGAATTTACACAGGCTCCGTGTCTCGGCTGTGAGAGTGGGTTAGGGCGCGGCACAATTGCGGGTGCCGCGACAAATATTGCGATCACTCGTTTCGCGTCCATTATCGTCATAGACCGTGCAATTGGGTGCAGAGTCGCACCACGTTTCTGCCGCTCGTTCTCGAGCGGCTTGTGTGCAGCCCATGAGAAGGCTGAGCAACAGGATAGAAAGAATAGCGGCGCGCATTAGTTTTCCTTTGCTTCAGTTTCCGGTTCGAAGATCAAAAGGTCAGCTGGTTGGCACTCAAGCGCGTTGCAAAGGGCGGCAAGCGTTTCAAAACGCACACCCTTTACTTTGCCGGATTTCAACAGTGAGAGATTGGCCTCAGTTATGCCGATGCGGGCTGCGAGATCCTTTGAACGCATTTTTCGCTTGGCGAGCATGACATCAAGGGTCACCGTTATGGGCATGGGGATTGGCCTAGATTATCTGTGCGTTTTCATGGGATAGCTCGACAGCTTCGGCCATGACCCAGGATACAATGATGACCGCTCCGCCAAAAGTCAGGAGCGCAATGTCGTTGCTTGATATGCTGATAGAAAGTGAGCGCTCTCCTGCCGGATGGTCGAATGAAAGCCAAACAGACAGAGCGGCTTTGTACAAAATGCTCGCCGGTGCTGACAGCAAAAGCGCCCAGCCCATTCTGGTGAAACACTCGACGTTTTCGCGTTCGAAGAATTTGCCTGCCGCGTAGAGCCTGAAGAGGAGCTGCAGTTTGCCGAGCGCATAGAGGAAGATGAAGAGGGGCAGCAGCGTTATCGCGATGGCGCCCAGCCTTTCAGTCATCGTCAAAGGCCCGTAGGCAGAGAGAGGACCAATCACTTCCAGTTCGTCTAAACTCAATGTCATCCAAAGGAAAACCATCAACAAAGGGAGTGCTATACGCAGGGCGGCAATCAGCCATTGAAACCGGTTGCTGATCCGTTTGATGCGCTCTGTTCGTTCAGTCGGGCCCACGGTCCTACTCCTGTCCGCCTAGGAAAGAAGTGGAACCATGACCCAATAATTATTGTAAAACAATAAATATTTTCTGCTTTACGAAGTTAAGTGATGTTTTTCCGCCAGTCAGCGACCGCCGCGCCAATCTCATGGGGGCTGTCTTCCTGAATGAAGTGGGACCCTTTGACCGTCACTTCCTGCTGGTTCTTCCAGCTGCGACAGAACTCGCGCTGGGCACCGATGAGGATCGCACCTGGCTCGGCATTGATGAAGAGCTTTGGCAGGTCGTTCTCTGCCATCCAGTCTGCATAATCCTGCACGATGGCGACCACGTCTTCGGGCTCGCCACCCAGAGGGATTTGTCGTGGCCAGGTAAGGGTCGGTCTGCGGTCTTCGCCAGCGTTGGTGAAGGGACGGCGATAGACGTCCATTTCGGGCTCGGTCAGGCCGCGCAGCACAGAGCCCGGCAAAACAGTGTCCACGAAGATGTTCTTTTCGAGCACCATTTCTTCGCCGGCCGGGGAGCGAAACCCCTGGAAGACGGCTGTCGCTTCCTTGCTCCACTCAGACCATTCAATCGGACGGACTATGCCTTCCATGTAAGCGATGCCTTTGACCGCAGAGCGATGGCGGTTGGCCCAGTCAAAGCCGAGCGCCGAACCCCAATCGTGAATGATTAGGGTGACATTTTCTGTGACACCAAGGGCATCAAGGATTCCGTCAAGATACTCACGGTGTTCCACAAAGCGATAACTGTCGGCACCTGGGCTATCCAGTTTCTCACTGTCGCCCATACCGATGAGGTCGGGCGCAATGCATCTGCCCTGGCCCTTGAGATGGGGCATGATGTTCCGCCAGAGATAGGAAGATGTGGGATTGCCGTGGAGAAAGACGATGGGATCACCTTCACCCATCTCCACATAGGTCATTTTTTTGCCTTTAACGGTCACAGATTTTTTGGGATGTTCTGCGGTAGAAATTTCCTGGGTCATGAGGCTTTCCGTTTTGTGGGAGATTTAGGGGCGCGCATCGCCAAAGGCGGCGGCGGCTTTAAGCAATTCGTTTGAGAGCTTTGGATCATCGACTGCACGGGCGAGTACCATGCCTCCGACGCAAAGCGAGAGCATGCCCATGGCTGTTTGTCTGGCGTTGCCTTCTGTTTTGCCCTCCAGCAATTCGATCAACCGGTCGACAGAGACCCGGACTTCTCTTTCAAAGGTTTTGGGAAAGTCGCCGCCTGCTTGTGCGAACTCCCGCGCCAAGGCCGCAAACGCACACCCCTGCTCTGGTGTATCGCGGTGTTTGGACGTCAGATAGGTGTTCAGCAGATGAGAGAGGCGTTCCTCGGATGGGCGCTTGCGTGCGGAGCCAATCCAGTTCTCTCTGTGATCAAAGGCTTCATGAAAGGCTGCTTCAATCAGCTCGTTTTTGTCTGCAAAATGGGCATAGAAGGCACCATGGGTAAGGCCAGCTGCTGCCATGACGTCTGTGACTTTCAGGCCCGCAATGCCTTCCTTCCGCACCAGTCTCGATGCTGCCGACAGGATGCGTTGCCTCGTTTCCTGTTTTTCTTCTGATCTTTTGCCCATAGAAGCACGCTGCCTGTTCTCAGGAAGAGAGTCAAGGTTTGTATGATGACCATCATACGAAATGCCAAAAGAAAACGGGACCGAAGTCCCGTTCCTTAGAGTCCGATGTTGGCCAGACTGGTGTTAGTCAGGCTAGAACTGGTAGCCATAGCGAACGCCGACATTGCTAATGCCTTCATTTTCTGAACAGAGGCTTGCGTTTGAAATGTGTTCGAAGGTGAGCATGACCCGGTGCGCGTCCGTTACTTCATAACCAAGTGAGGCAGATTCATGGAAGTTCCAGGTACAGCCAAGTTCGTTACCGACGGTAGATTTACCTGTCTCACCATCGTGGAGGGCGAAGCCGAAGGAACCTTCAACAAACATCGGACCCCAAAAATTGTAGTCCCAGGTAAGGCCAGAATAGATGAAGCTGGTTGCGTCATCATGGGTCGCGAATGTTGCGCCAATATGTGGACGGGGTGACCATGCCCATGCCAGCCATTCAGGGCTGTCGAAGAGTACTTCGACATTGATGTCGACACCGTCTTCCTCGGTAGAGTCGCGGAGTAGCGACATTTCGTGGTTCAGGACACCAATCCGGACTTCATTGTCTGCGGCTTGTGCCCCTGATGTTACGCCAATGGCGAAGGCCGCTGACATAAGTCCGCTAAAAAGTGTTGTTGTTATTTTTTTCACTGGAACCCCCGTGAATGTGCGCAAGTTGGGCTGGACGCCATTGCTCTCAAGTTTTCTTAGCTCAAAGGACAATATTGGCGAAAGAATTTCAATGCGTAAATTATAGGTGTTTGATCACTTCTTTCCCGTCCCATGCCGCACATCGCTCCCGAATTTTGCGGAAAAGTTGCCCTTTTGCACCACTGATCTCCGACAATTCGATCACGGTGCCCGGATGATCCTCTGCCGTGAAATAAACAAACCTGCCATCCGGACTTCCTGAATAACCTGACTGGCCCACTTTGAGGCCGCGCGCTTCTGAGGCGGCCAGATCCTCGTCGAAGTCTTCCGTCCAATAGGCGACGTGTTGCAAACCGGTGTGGCCCGCCTTCACAAAATCGCGATACATTGACGGCGCATCGTTTCGTTGTTGGATGAGTTCTATCTGCAGGGGACCTGCATTGGCCAACGCTATAGAAACGTCAATCTCTGATTGTGCGCCGAGGTAGCAAAAATCTTTGATGGGCGCACGTTCGAGATAAAGCCACGGGCCGACACCCATCACTTTTGCCCAATAGTCCATGGCTGCTTCAATGTCGGGAACAACGTAGCCGTTTTGACGAATGTCTCCGAAAAAGCGGCTCATGGTCTAGTTCGACGTTATGTAGAAGGCGGTCATCACAATGATGATGGCCACGAACTGAAGGCCGACGCGCCAGCGCATGAGCGTTTGCGAGCGTCCAGCAGAGCCACCGCGCATCATATTCCAGAGACCGGCTAAGAGAACCAGCACGACGGCGACCAGCGAGATCGGGATAAGGAAATTGAAGAATGTTTCGATCATGCGGTTTATCTAGCCCTTCTTTTTACTCATAGCCACCCCGCGTGCATGCGTCAGAGAGACGCGAGGAAACTATCAATCTGGGCCATCACGTCTTCTTTTTCCAGCAGAACCGCTTTGCCGTGACTTCCCCAACCACCAGCATCAGCCAGGGCGGGGTGATCTGAGGCGGGTTGGGGCAAGACGTGAAAGGTGATGTTTGCATTGCCCGCGGCAAGCTCCTGTGAGTAGGGCATCTGCGTTACCGGATCTCCAGGGTCCTGAATAATGAGGATGGGCAAGGTGAGTGTTTTGCCTGTTTCAAGTGGGCGTGGTCCATCTCCGCCCAACCCGAAGAATGTTGTGGCGCTCCATAGTGTTGGCTGCAGGAGCGGTTTGGGCAGGCCTAAGATCGCGTGCACGCCGCCTTCAGTTGCGCTCTCAGGATCGAGCAGCGGATCGATGAGGATAAGCGCTTTCATTCGATTGTCATGTGTGGCCGCTTTGATGAGGGTCGCCCCTCCCATGGAAACCCCCGATCCGTAGATGGGAAGACCGGGTGCCAATTGTTCGATCATGTCGAGCGCAGCAAGGACATCCCGATACTCCTCTGACCCAAAGGTCAGGCGACCGCTTTCGGTTTTGTCCGAGGCTCCGTGGTTTCTGAGATCAATCGCCAGCACATGATGGCCTCGTTTGACGAGTTCAGCGTAAAACTCAAGGCCGCCTGTGTGAAACTCTTCTTTGTTGCCGTTGGCGCCGTGGACATAAAGGACAACTGAGTGCGCATTCTGAGCTGGCATCCACCAGGCGCTTAAGGACAGATTGTCTGCTGGGACCGGAATGGAGACATCGTCGTAATCAAGACCGACATCTGCGGGGCCTGCGGTGAAGGGAGAGCTTTGTGCTTGCACCAATTGGGCTGGAAGGACGCCGAGGAACAGGACAGCCCAAATCACAGCCAATGCGGCAACAATCCCAACAATGATTTTTTTCATGAGCCTCACCCCTTTTTCTGAAATGCAGAATGAGGGATGTGTGAGGATCGTCCAAGGAAAAACCGGCCGCAAATGCAGCCGGTTTCTCAAAAGTCAGTTGAGTTGGTGTTAGTTGGCTGTGTCGAGGACCCGGCGGGCGATAACCTGAGCCTGAATCTCCGCAGCCCCTTCGAAAATATTCAGGATGCGGGCATCGTTCATGACACGGCTCACAGGATATTCCAGGGCAAATCCATTGCCGCCGTGGATCTGCAATGCATTGTCTGCTGCTGCCCAGGCAACGCGGGCTGCGAGAAGTTTTGCCATGCCGGCTTCCAGGTCGCAGCGACGGCCTTCGTCTTTTTCGCGGGCGGCAAAATAGGTGAGCTGCCGGGCGACCATCAGTTCGATTGCCATGGAGGCGATTTTTCCGGACACGCGCGGGAAGCTCATGATCGGTTTGCCAAACTGAATGCGTTCCTGTGCATAGCGCAGTCCCAGATCCATCGCGCATTGTGCAACACCCACAGCGCGGGCAGCAGTCTGAATGCGCGCAGACTCAAACGTTTGCATGAGCTGTTTGAACCCTTGGCCTTCAGCGCCGCCAAGCAGGTTTTCTGACTTTACCTCAAAATTGTCGAAGCCAATCTCATATTCTTTCATGCCGCGATAGCCGAGTACTTCGATCTCGCCGCCGCTCATCCCTTCTGCCGGGAACGGCTCGGCATCATCGCCACGTGGCTTTTCGGCGAGCAGCATGGAGAGGCCCTTGTAGCCCGGCTCGTCATTGGTGCGGCACAGAAGTGTCATCACATCAGCGCGGGCGGCGTGGGTGATCCATGTTTTGTTGCCGGTGATTTTGTAGACGTCTCCTTCAAGTCGGCCGCGGGTGCGTAGGCTCGCAAGATCCGATCCGGTATTGGGTTCGGTAAAGACCGCCGTGGGCAAAATTTCGCCGCTGGCAATTTTGGGGAGCCAATTGTTTTTCTGCTCCTCTGTACCACCGCCAAGAATAAGTTCTGCGGCAATTTCAGACCGTGTGCCAAGCGACCCCACGCCGATATAGCCCCGGGAGAGCTCTTCGGAAACAACACACATGCTCTCCTTGCCGAGACCCAGACCGCCAAACTCTTCGGGAATGGTGAGGCCAAAGACGCCGAGTTCGGCCATCTGCGAAAGGACGTCCAGAGGGATGTACTCATTCTTCAAGTGCCACTCATGCGCATGTGGGGTGACTTGTTCCTCGGCGAAACGGCGCATTTGATCGCGGACGGCCGTGAGTGTTTCGTCCAAACCGCTGTCGCCATAGGTGGCCGCGCCGGTACTGTCGGTGATGAGTTCTGCAATGCGTGCCCTGACTGCTGCGGTGTTTCCTAACTCACATAATGTTTGCACCGCGGGAACCATCAGCATGCGTTGGTCGTCCTGAGTGAGTCCCAAGTCTTGCGGGCGGAGGATTTCGCCCTGACTCATGGGGATGCCGCCATACATCTGCCATAGATATTCGCCGAAGGCTGCCTGGACGAGTAGGGCCTCTAGTTCGCCAAACCGGCCTTCCTGGGTCATACGTTCTGCATAAGCGTGCAGTTGGCGAAGGGCTTCCACATAAGTTGCGAGCCAGGCAAGACCGTGGCCTGCAAACTGATCCTGTTCGAGAAGTGCCGGTTTTACCTTGCCATCTTCGCTGACCTTTGTCCGCACAGCAGCCGCGGCGCGGGCAAGCAGAGCATCGGCAGCACCTACACCTTCCGCGGTCAGGCCGGTCAGATTGTCGAGGAGGAGGGTCGCGCGGGTTGCATCTGCAAGGCTCATTCAAGTCACCAAATGTCGGAAAGGTAGAAACGGGTTATTGGGCGCGAAGTTTAGCGCTTTAGGGAGTGAAATACGACTCGGGGAGGAAAAAGCAAGTGGCTGCGAATGTCAGGCGTGTCAATCCGCCGCATATCTGTCAGACTTTGGCGGAACCCTGGTGGTCCTAATGCATTTTGGAGGTTTCATGACACAACTCACCTCGCGCCGTCGCTTCCGACTGCAGCGCCGTTCACTTGTTGCGGGTCTGGGCGGTCTAGCGGCACTTGGGCCCATTCGGCTGGCACGCGCTGCCGGGAATCCCAAAGTTGTGGTTATTGGAGCTGGCGTTGCGGGTCTATCTGCCTCCAAGACATTGAGCGCAGAGGGTGTTGATCATGTTGTGATTGAAGCAAGTGAGAGAATCGGCGGGCGTATCTATACGGAAAGTACGACCTTTGGAACGCCGTGCGATGTTGGGGCTCATTGGCTGCACAATGGGGAGACAAATCCACTGGTCCCGTTTGCCAGACGATCTGGCATTGATGTTTATGAAGCCGGTGAGGTCGAAGGGTTGTTTGCCGGCGGCAAGTGGTTGGAAGGTGATGCCGAAGAAGAAATCTGGGACGAAGTAGATGATGCAGAATCCGCGATCAACCGAGCGGTAGACCGAGATCGCGACGTCTCGCTCCGCTCTGTCATGGATAGTGATACAAGTCCGCTGGCGGCGTTTCTTGTGGGCGCCTATGAACACGCCGCCTCTGTTGGGTCCCTGTCGACGATTGATTGGGATCGCCAGGAAGAAGGCACGGATATGTTCCACGACGGGGCGCTTGGCTCTCTTGCGGCGGCGTGGGGTGCAGAGGTGCCCGTTCAATTCAATACAGCGGCGACCCGTGTTGACTGGTCAAGCCGAGGTGTGAAGGTTCAGACGTCTTCGGGGACTATCGAAGCGGATGCTGTCATCGTCACGGTGCCGACGTCTGTGCTCGCAAAAGGGGCGATTAAGTTTGGGCCTGATCTGCCGCAGGAAACTGCTCGGGCGATCAGTGATCTGCCTCTCGGGTCCTACAATCACATTGTCCTGCAAATGACCGGCAACCTGTTTGAAGTCGAAGAAGACACAATGCTTTGTTATGCCGGGAATGGTGGTACCGCAGGCCTGTTGGTGAATGCGGGTGGCTCCGGCCTCACCTACTTTGATGTTGCAGGTGACTTTGGGGCAAAGCTCACCCGACAGGGCGAAGGCGCAATGGTGGAGTTTGCGCGCGCTGCGCTTCGGGACATGTTGGGTGCTGAAGGGTTGACGAGTCTGACAAAGGCTAAGGCCTTTCCCTGGGAAGCGAACCCGCTTGCTGGTGGCGCCTATACAGCGGCGCGTCCGGGCCGCGCTCGGGCGAGAGAGCGGCTTAAAAGACCGGTTGCCGATCGCCTGTTCTTTGCCGGAGAGGCAACCAGCATCTCAAAGCCAGCCACCCTTGATGGCGCGATCGCGGAGGGTGCCCGTGCTGCTCGCGTTGCAGCAGATGAGGTGACTTAAGTCCCTGGCCTCGCTTGTCCGACATTTACTTCACGAAAATGTCAGTTCTCAATCAGAACGCCTCCGGGTATTTGCCAACCCATAGGGAAACAGATCTGTTTCCTTGCGGGTAAATAGGCAAAGGAGATCGTGATGAAGAAACCAGTCAGCAGAGTCGGCGCTCTTGTGGCACTCGGATTGATTGTTTTGGGATCAAACGTCTGGGCGATGGACAATCCACCGTCTGCAGCCATGCATCTAGGGGAAGGCGAGGGACGCATTGTCGATCCTGATCTCTCGGTTCCGGCAGAAGATTATCGCGAAACCTGGGTGTTCCTTGGGTCCTTCTCTGTGCTCGCAGATGACCCCGAAGAGGGTGCCAAGGAAATGCACGCTGTCTATGCAGAGCGTGAGGCGGTTCGGACCTATCTCGCATCGGGCGCGTTTCCTGATGGTGCGAAGATTGTCAAAGATGTTTTCGAAACTGAGACTGAGCATCTGACAACGGGCACTGCAAGCTATGCAACCCATCTTGCCGGTCGTTTTGTGATGGTAAAGGACAGCCAAAACAGAAAGGCCGATGGGTCTCCCTTATGGGGTGATGGTTGGGGCTGGGCGTTCTACGAGGGCGCAGAGAAGCAACGCACGATCACAACGGACTATCAAAGTGATTGTCTTGGGTGTCATCAGCCCGCGCAGGAAACAGATTACCTTTACACGCGCGGTTACCCCGTTCTTGCGCGCTAGGAGCCACTGGCCTGGTGCCTGTGAAAGCGTGATCACTCAGCAGCGGAGAGAAGGCTGCGTTTTTCATTGCTGGTCTCGAAGTCATTCATTTCGGCGAGAATCCAGTCTTTGAAGACGCGGACTTTCTCCAAGGCTGCATCTTCAGGACGGTAGGCAAGATGATAGGCCGTGCCGCCGCGCCCGTCAGTTGGGAACGGCTCAACGAGTTGGGACCCTGCAAGCGTACGCTCTGCCAGCGGAGACAGAGAAAGAGCGACCCCCTGACCCAGGAGAGCGGCTTCCAGGCCACCTGGAATGGTGTCGACCCAAAGATCATTTGCCGGGCGGAGGTCTGCAAATCCTTGAAGCGACAGCCAGTCCTGCCACCCGTTTGGACGGGGCGTACAGTGGATAAGTGTATGCCTATGGAGGTCAGCGATGGATTTGAGGTCGTCTGCGACTTCTTGTGAGCACAAGAGCACGGGTTTGGTATCCAGAAGCTTGACCGAACCCGGTCCCGTGGGTGCCACCCTCATGTTGCGAATGCCCATGTCGACGTCGTCCGTCCGGAAATCGGCGACGCTGCTTTCTGTTGAGATGCTGACATCGATGTGAGGGTATTTCTTCCGGAACTTGGGCAGGCGCGGAATGAGAATAGCGCTGGCAAAGAGCGGCAGTACCGACAGACGTAAAACAGTCACCTCTGGTTTGGTTTTTAGCGCCGCGGTTGCCGCCGCGAGATCTGCAAAAATGCCGTCGACCGTTGTCTTGTATGCGCGGCCTGCCTCGGTAAGCGCCAGCGCTCGTGTCTGGCGTCGAAAGAGTGGCGTTCCCAGCGCATGTTCGAGCGCCTTTATCCGGTGGCTCACCGCCGAAGGCGTGAGGTTTAGGGCTTCTGCGGCGTGCTTAAAGCTCAATGTTCGTGCGGCATGATGAAACGCATGCAGGCTTGTAAGCGGCGGCAGCTCGGATCGGTGCGGCATGGCAAGGCTCCTTTTCTACCTGTGTCAAAGTAAGAAGCACATGGCTGAATCACATTCACCTATCTATGCAAATGTCCCTGCGAAAATTGGGTTCCCGAAAAAGTGCAAGTCTTTGGCGGCAGCCATTTAGCCTTCTCGAAAACGCATCCGGTGTTGTGTGGGCGTTGTTCCAATGTGAGCAGAAAAAGCTCGGCGAAAGGTGTTTTCATCCGAATACCCAATTCGGACGCCGACTTGCGCAACGGTTTGTTTCGTCGTTTCCAGGAGCCGCATAGCCTCCAGCATACGAATTTCCTGAATGAATTCCTGCGGTGTTTGCTGGTGATTCTGTGACAATCGACGATGTAGGGTCCTTGGCGACATGTTGAGATGGGCTGCCAGCGTGGCGACGCTAACGTCTCGTGTAATCTCTTGTCTCACCCAGGTAGCCGCCTTTTCGATCAAAGGGTCCCTCTTCATAAAGTGCCAGGGGATGGTGTAGGGGCGCTGAGACGTACGTCCTCCGTCAACCACCATGAATTTGGCACAGAGGTGGGCGATCTGTGGATCTACAAGTCTTGAGATCACATGAAGTGCAAGATCAAGATAGGATGTGCCGGCGGCTGAGGTGATGACGGAGCCCGCATCGACAAGTATCTCACTTGATCTTAAATCTATCGACGGATAGCGCTTGGCGAACTCTGAGGCCAGCCACCATGTCGTCGTTGCTTGCCGTCCGGCCAGCACGCCTGCCTCCGCCAGCAAAAATGTACCTGTACATGAGGCGGTTGTGATCTTTCTGTGTGTTGCTTGTTTGGCGAGGGTGTCGATCAAAGGACGCATCCGTGCGAGTGTTTCTTCAATCTCACCAACTGCCTCCATTCCAATGCCTGGAAGCATGAGGACGTCGGCTGGAACGTCAGCGCGCAGTACGCCATCGGACGGGATTTCATGACCATTGGATGCTGTCACTGAAGAGCCGGTGGGCGTCAGCACTTTTGTGGTGAATAGGTCGCCCTGTTCTCCTATCTGCCGATTAATGGCGTTCGCCGTACTGAATAGGTCCGCGAGGGCATGTACGCTTGAGCCAATGCACCCGTCAAAAGCGATGAGACCTATGGATATCGTCATGACATGTCCGATTTTGGATTATAAATGTCTAATCGGACGATATTTCCATCGTTCTTGCGTGTCTAGGGTCCTCGAACTCACACAAACAAAGAGGACTTCCCATGACCATTGATCTTTGGATTCTGCTTGCGACCTGTGGACTGGCAATTTTCATCTCCAGCGTGCCGCTCTTCAGGGCGATGCGTCAGCAATGGGGTTTTAAGGCAATGTTGGGTGCAAGGGATGCGGTGCCACCCCTGACGGGATGGGGCGGACGGGTCGTCAGGGCCTATGCCAATCTGATGGACAACTTGGTTTTGTTTGCCGTTGTGGTTCTAACCGCCCATGTGGTCGGTGCATCCAATGAGCAGACGGCTTTCGGCTCCATTTTCTTTTTCGCCTGCCGGATTGCCCATGCCGTCTTTTACATTGGCGGTGTCCCGGTTCTGCGAACGGTGGCGTATCTGGGTGGTGTTGTTGGAATTGCATGGATTGCCGCGCAGTTGTTCTGACGTGACGCGTATGGGTGAACCTGTTTCACCCTCCGCGCATTTTGATCGTTTGTCGGTTGTGTGGCCCCGTGAGAATTTTCTGAAAACGAAATCAGAAAGCGGAGGCGTTATGCGTCAGTTAACCTTCATTGAACCCGGGAAGCTTGAATGGTGGGATGTGCCTGCGCCGAAAATTGTCGCGGGGACCGATGCCATCGTTCGTCCGCTGGCTGTCGCACGGTGCGACCTGGACTATTCAACCATCATCGGTAGCGGCCTGCAGGGCGGCCCGTTCGCCTTTGGTCATGAGACCGCGGGGGAGGTTGTTGAGGTCGGCGATCAGGTGACGTCTGTGAAAGTGGGGGACAAGGTTATTGTCCCGTTCCAGATTTCCTGTGGGACCTGTGACAATTGCCGTCAGGGGTGGACCAATGCGTGTAAGTCCGTCACTCGGGGCGCGGTTTATGGCATGAAGCCTATTTGTGGTGAGGAGTTTGGCGGGGCGCTTTCTGAGTTTATGCACGTGCCCTTTGCCGACCATATGCTTGTCCCCTTGCCGGACGACATTCGACCGGAGGTTTTGGCGGGTGGCTCTGACAATATTGCGGACGCGTGGCGGACGGTCGCTCCCCATATGGATAAGTATGAGGCCCCGTCCGTTCTTGTGATCGGCAGTGGCCGTGGCATTGGTCTTTATGCGTTGCAGATTGCGTTGGCTCGTGGTGCAAAGCGTGTTGTCTATGCTGAAATTGGCAAGGGTGGAGAGGCGATGCGGATGGCAAAAGAGATCGGCGCGGAAGTTCAGCAAGTTCCTTCTGCCTCAGATATAAAGTCGCTCGGGTCGTTTAATATCACGGTCGATTCTTCCGGTGACATGGAAGGGACGAAGCTCGCTATACGATCAACCGGCTCGAACGGAACCTGTACGAGCAATTCGGTTCCCTTTGATAATGCTGTGCCGTTTCCCATGACTGCCATGTATACGAAGGGCATCAGCTTCCATACCTCGCGTGTGCAGGGAAGGGCTCTGCTTCCGCAGATCGTTGAAGAGGTGAAGTGCGGGCACTTTCATCCGGAGAAAGTGACCACGCGCGAAGTCTCATTTTCAGATGCAGCTGAGGCGATGGACGACCCGGCGCCGAAGATCGTCTTCACCAACGATTGGGTCTGACCCAAGCTGGGGAACGGGGTTAGCCGTTCCCCGCTTCGATGGATTCCTCGTACGTGCGCAGGCCCGGGCGTGCTGCGGACACCAGCACGGCCATATTGCCGGGCAGGTGTTCGTTCTTCCACATTTTGGTGTGTGCTTTCGGAATGTCATTCCAGGCAAACACTTCTGACATGCACGGGTCAATCCGCCGATTGATAACTAGGCGGTTGGCTTCCGCGGCTTGCTTTAGGTTTGCAAAATGGGACCCCTGAATACGCTTCTGGCGCATCCAGACAAACCGCGCATCGAAGGTGATGTTGAAGCCGGTGGTTCCTGCGCAAAAGACAATCATGCCGCCGCGCTTGGCGACCATTGCGGAAACCGGGAAGGTGGATTCGCCTGGATGTTCAAACACGATGTCCGGGTCGACGCCCTTGCCGGTAATCTCCCAGATGGCTTTACCGAATTTGCGGGCTTCTTTCATGAAAGCGTTGAACTCAGGGGAGTTCACCGTCGGCAATTGTCCCCAACAATCAAAGTCTTTGCGGTTGATGACGCCCTTGGCGCCCATGGACATGACAAAGTCCCGTTTGCTTTCATCTGAAATCACGCCGATGGCGTTGGCGCCTGCGATGGCGCAGAGCTGAACGGCGAAGGAGCCAAGCCCGCCGGATGCACCCCAGACCAGAACATTCTGGCCGGGCTTCAAGACGTGGGGACGATGACCGAAGAGCATGCGATAGGCCGTTGCAAGTGTCAGCGTATAGCAGGCGCTTTCTTCCCAGGTGAGATGCTGCGGGCGCGGCATAAGCTGCTGGTCCTGCACGCGCGCGAATTGGGCGAAAGACCCGTCTGGTGTTTCGTAGCCCCAGATGCGCTGGGATGGAGAAAACATCGGGTCGCCGCCATTGCACTCTTCGTCGTCATGATCGTCCTGGTTGCAATGGATGATGACTTCATCGCCCACTTTCCAGCGTTTCACTTTGGAGCCGACGGCATAGACGATGCCGGACGCGTCTGAGCCTGCAATATGGTAGGGCTCATCATGTACCTGAAAGACAGAAACCGGGTCACCGAGACCTGCCCACACACCATTATAGTTGACGCCTGCCGCCATCACGAGGACGAGGACTTCATGGCTGTCGAGTTCCCAGGTGGGGACGACTTCCAGCTGCATGGATTGTTCGGGCGGGCCGAAGCGCTCTTCCCGGATGGTCCAGGCATACATATTCTTTGGCACATGGCCGAGCGGGGGGATCTCGCCGACTTCGTACAGGTCTTTAATGGGCAGGTTGTTGGCTGGCTCGCTCATGACACTCTCCGGTTGTTGGCCGGATAAAACGTCATGGACGTCGCGTATTCAAGCCTGAATTTCAGGTATTTTTGCGGTGCAGCAATGGGTGTGCTAATCGAGCCTCATCAAATGTGAGAGACTGAGCCCCATGAGCGATCAAAAACCGTTTCAACATGATAAAGACCGGCCCTGGATCTTCCGCACCTATGCGGGCCATTCCACGGCAGCGGCATCGAATGCGCTTTACAGGGATAATCTCTCGAAAGGGCAGACAGGTCTCTCTGTTGCCTTCGATCTGCCCACCCAGACGGGCTATGACGCCGACCATGTGCTGGCGCGGGGTGAAGTGGGCAAGGTCGGTGTGCCGATCAGCCATCTGGGCGACATGCGGCAGCTCTTTGATTCAATTCCGCTCGAACAGATGAATACGTCCATGACCATCAATGCGACGGCAGCCTGGCTGCTGGCGCTCTATATCGCAGCGGCAGACGAACAAGGTGCGGATCGGGCAAAGCTCACCGGCACTGTGCAGAACGACATCATCAAGGAATATCTGTCGCGCGGGACGTATGTGTTTCCCCCGGAACCATCACTGCGTCTTATCACTGACATTATCTCCTACACGTACCGGGAGGTCCCGAAGTGGAACCCGACCAATGTGTGCTCCTACCATTTGCAGGAAGCTGGGGCGACGCCGGTTCAGGAGCTGGCGTTTGCGTTGGCGACAGCGCAGGAAGTGCTGGACCGGGTCAAAGCAAGCGGGCAGGTGCCGTATGCTGACTTTGCGCGTGTTGTGGGGCGTATCTCCTTCTTCGTGAATGCTGGTGTGCGCTTCGTCACCGAGATCGCCAAGATGCGTTCGTTCGTCGATCTATGGGACGATATTTGTGCCACGCGCTATGGTGTCGAAGATCCAAAACTTCGTCGCTTCCGCTATGGCGTGCAGGTGAACTCGCTGGGCTTGACGGAGCAGCAGCCCGAAAACAATGTGTACCGCATTCTGATCGAGATGCTGGCGGTGACTCTGTCGAAAGATGCCCGTGCCCGTGCCGTGCAACTGCCTGCGTGGAATGAAGCACTCGGCCTGCCGCGTCCCTGGGACCAGCAATGGTCCTTGCGGGCCCAACAGATCCTCGCCTTTGAAACGGACCTTCTGGAATATGAAGACCTGTTTGAGGGTTCTACCGTGATGCAGGCCAAGGTGGATCAGCTGAAGGCGGACGCACTGGAAGAGCTTAGCGCTATTGAAAAAATGGGGGGCGCGGTGGCGGCCATTGATAGTGCCTATATGAAGCAGGCGCTTGTTGAATCCAATGCGGAACGTCTGGGCCGCATTGAAAGCGGCGAGATGGCGGTGATCGGTGTGAACAAACAGCTGGAGACAGCCGCTTCACCTCTTGGGACGGGCGATGAAGCCATCATGGTGGTGCCACCTGAAGTTGAAGAGGCGCAGATTGCCAATCTGGAAGCCTGGCGAGCGGCGCGTGACGATGAGGCCGTACAAGCGGCGCTTGCGGACCTGCGTGTGGCGGCGAAAGAAGGCCGGAATATCATGGAGCCCTCCATCGTCTGCGCCAAAGCTGGGGTCACGACGGGTGAATGGGGCGAAGTGCTCCGCGGCACGTTTGGGGAATATCGCGCGCCCACAGGCGTTGGCACGAATGCGCGCAATGATGTGTCCGGCCTTGATGCCATCCGCGACGAAGTGGATGCGGTCTCTGCCAAGCTCGGTCGCCGCCTGAAGTTCCTCGTGGGCAAGCCTGGGCTTGATGGTCACTCAAATGGTGCGGAGCAGATCGCAGTGCGCGCGCGCGATTGCGGCATGGACATTGTCTATGACGGTATTCGCCTGACACCCGAGCAGATCGTACAGGATGCGGTTGACGGTAAGGTCCATGTGATCGGCCTTTCCATCCTCTCAGGTTCCCATGTGCCTTTGGTCAAAGAGGTTATGGAACGATTGGGCGAAGCCGGTCGGCTCGACGTGCCGGTTGTCGTTGGCGGGATCATTCCGCCGGAAGATGAAGAGGCGCTCAAAGTGTCAGGTGTGGCAGGCGTCTATACGCCCAAGGATTTCGACCTCAACAAGATCATGAGCGACATTGTCCGGATCGTGGATACAGACAGCGCGGCTTGATCCAAGTTAGCGGCTTTTTGTAATTTTCTAAACTTGTTGTTTTAGTTTTTGATAGGTGCCAGAATCCCTAAAGGAGGCTGCCCTATGAACGACAAATTTGGTGGGCGATGGACAACACAGAAGCTTAAGGCGTTAGAGGAATATCTGCGCACCTACACAACTGCACTCAATGATAAGTTTGACTTAGTCTATATCGACGCGTTTGCAGGTCGGGGCGGACAGCCCATCGAAGATGTTCCGTTGCTTGACAAAACGCTCGATAGCGAAACCCCTTCTTTTGCAAAGGGTTCGGTTCGGCGGGCATTGGAGCTGACCAAGCCATTCGGGAAATACTACCTAATTGACAGTGACCCAGAGGCCTGCTTAGCGCTTAGCAGTATTGCGAATTCAAAGTCTGGTTTATCCAACCGCGTTGAAGTCATCAATGCTGATGCGAATGAGGCACTTATAGATTTGGTGCAATCAATCGATTGGCGGGGCCAGCGCGGCCGCCAAAGTAGGGCAGTTGCGTTTCTAGATCCATATGCTTGTCAGCTACGATTTGAGACAATTGAGATGCTAGCTGCAACGCGAGCCATTGACGTTTGGATTCTGTTTCCGACAATGGCGATTAATCGAATGCTGGTTAAATCTGGCGTTGTTCCAGAAGAGTGGCGACCAAGACTGCGCTCAGTATTTGGCGTTGATGATTGGGGTAATGCATTCTATCGCCCGTCACGACAGTCTGAAATGTTCGGAGAGGCGAGCCAAAACGAAAAGCAAATCACTCCCGAAAGCTTGGAGGACTACTATGGCAAGCGTTTGGGTGAAGTATTTGCTGGTGGTGTGTTACCTAGTCCACTTAGGCTGTCGAACAACAGTGGCGGCCATTTGTTTGCTTTGTTTTTCGCGTGCTCTAATCCCAATCCTAAAGCGAACGTACTGGCCAAGCGGCTTGCCAGAAGTGCTATACACAAAGCTAACTCGCAATTGACAGGATAGTATCGTGGCTACAGGTTCTTCAATTGAGTGGACGGACACAACATGGAACCCAGTTGCCGGCTGCACAATGGTGTCACCTGGCTGCACCAATTGCTATGCAATGCGCATGGCGGCACGTCTTGAGGCAATGGGCCTGGACAAATATCAGGGCTTAACGCGCAGGTCTGGTGGAAGAGCGGTTTGGACAGGCAAGCTGGCGCTAAGTGACGCTCTGCTCCAGCAACCGTTGAGCTGGAAGAGTTCAAGGAGAGTTTTTGTAAACTCGATGAGCGATCTCTTCCAAGAGGGAGTGCCGGAGAGCTACGTTCGAAAGGTCTGGGACGTGATGCAGGCAACACCTCAGCATCAATACCAGATTCTCACGAAGCGTCCGGAGCGCATGACCTCTGTACTTAGCAAGGGTGCGATGCCAGTGCTGCCCAATGTGTGGCTCGGAACTTCGGTTGAAGACTATTGGACCGCGTCGAGAATTGGAGTGTTAAAGAAAACACCCGCGGCGGTTCGCTTTTTATCTCTTGAACCCCTTCTAGGGCCGGTTGGCCGACTCCACCTTGGAGGAATTGATTGGGTTATCGTGGGTGGGGAGTCCGGTCCATCTGCTCGACCAATAGAAGCATCCTGGGTTGACTCCATCCACCGTCAGTGTGTGTCGCAAGGTGTGGCTTTTTTCTTCAAGCAGTGGGGTGGTACCAACAAGAAGAAGTCAGGACGCATCTATAAGGATAAGACTTGGGACGAATACCCTAAGCCGCGGCCTTCGCTGACCATCGCCGCGGATTGAAACCCTTGCTTTTGAGTGTCTGGCGTCCATGCGCCGAAGGATTTCGACCTCAACAAGATCATGAGCGACATTGTCCGAATCGTGGATGCTGATAGCGCGGCTTAAGCTCTGAATTGCTGATCAATTAGGCAGAACACTGAATTTAGAGTGTGCAATTGCCTGTGGCGCCTCCGACACGGACCTGCCGGTTCACTGAAAAGTTAGCGTTAACACACTTTCGCCCCATTTCAGGGCTGGTTTCGCCGCAAAGCTTGAGCAAAACTTAAGGCCTGGATCTTCGATCTGTGCGGCGTACGGGGATTTGGAGGGGAATTGCTGCTTTCATCTGTTTGCTGCCTTTCCCGTTCTGCAACATGAGAGAGGTGCGCCATGAGCTGGGGGCAAGAAAGCCAAAAACGGGAAGAAGAGCTGCGAGCAGCTGCCGAGTATGGGCGGCGAGCAGAACCCCTTCCTGATATCCACATTCATTCTGTCTTGACCCAGGCTGACGCCGAATATGGTGAAGAGCTGCGGGACCGTCGTGCCCGCCAGGAACATCTGGAGCGGGAAATTGTTGCTCTTGGCCGCCGTCTGTCGGCGCCGATGAGCGACGAAGAGAAGCCGCGGCGTCGCTGGTTCCGCCGCGCTGCCAAAACAGGGGAGGCGTGAGATACATGAAATTCGTTTCTTCATCCCTTGTGAGTGACGATCAACGTCACAAAATCAGTGAGAATTTTATCGCCAGTCAGCGGGATGCGCGCTATCGCCCCTTCTATTTCGGCGCGATCCTGTTCACCGTTCTTGTCGCGGGCGGTGCGCTCTTTGTCGACTATATGATTGTCACAGAGTTCTGGACCCGTGCGCTCGCCAATGAATTTCTAGAGCTTCCTGGGTCACTTGCAAGCTCAGTGGCGTTCAAAAGCTTGCAGGTTCTGTTCGCCACCCTCGCGGCGCACATCTTCATTGAACATATGGGTGTCTTTGGACGCGCGGTCTTTGTCCGCGTGCTCTTCCTGCTGGCGCTGACCATGCTTGGTGGTGTCGGGCTGTTGCTGGCTCTGATGTCTCTGCCTGCCGGTCTCGCGGATGCGGGCCTTGGCGGTAATGGGGCGTCCCTCGGGTCAGCCCTTTCCAGCCTTGGTATTGAGACGGAAGCTGCCCGCGAAGCTGCGGTTGCCCAGACAGGTCTTGATGAAGCGCGTGCTTACCAGCCTGTGCTGTGGATGGCATCGCTCGGTGTCATCTTCCTGGTTGTGACTGGTGTGGCTGCGCTTTTCCTCCACTACGCGCTCATTAATCTCAAAAAGCTTTTTGAGACCCGTGATTTTGCGGAGCGCAAAGCGGATATGGGCCGTCTGGCTGCGTTGGAGGCTGAATATGCGCGCAATCGCGAGACGCTTATCGACATGGAGCGCATGGACCACCGCCGGAACATGTTGTGGACCCGTTTGATGGATTCCTGCCGGGCCTATGAACGCGGTCTTGAAGGAACGCGCACGAGCTACCTCACCGGCCGTAAGGTCCGCGCCTTGCCGGCGCCTGGCCGCAAACGTCAGGAAAGGGCAGCAGCTGAGGAGCGCAGCGAGCAGCTTAAGGCATGTGCCGACAGTCAACAGATTGCGCGCTATGAGGCGCTCTTTGAGGACTGGTGGTCGCGGCGTCAGCGTATGTCGGTGAATGATGGTGGCCCACGCGAAGCTGTTGGCGAAGTTTTGCCGCCGGTGAATACAGGCCGCCGCGTTCCGATTAACAAAGCGGCGGAGTAAGAGCCATGAAGCGGTTTGGTGGAATTGTTGCCGGTGTTGTCGTAAGCGGGGCGCTGGCATTGAGCTTTTTGTCAGGCAGCGCTGACGCGGCGCTGTCGAGCGAACCCTCCTCCGTCGAACAAATGGGGCCAACTCATCTGGTTATCGGCCTGGACCTCTCAAAGTCCAATCCCTTGGTGACAAGCGATGTGTATGCGGCCCAGGTTGCAAACCGGTTGGCTGATGAGATCAGGGAATTGCCGGTGCGTTCCAAAGTGACCGTGCGCTCCTTTGGTGTCTATGACACGGGCTCCAATCCCCTGCGTATCGATCAGGTGATCTCCGCACGGGCACGGCCAGGTGATGTGGCAGATGGTATTCAGGCGTTGGTGTCGAACCTTCCTCGTCTCGTTTCTGAAGGACGGCTCGAAGCGCAGATGAAGACCAACATCGTTCCGTTTCTTGAAACGATGGCGGGCGGCATTGATTGCTCCAGTCCCACCAAAATCGTGCTGCTCACTGATGGCGCTGAAGATAGTGAGCTTGGACGGTTGACCCGCTCCGGCGGCTCGCTTCCGCCTGCTCAGGCGGGGTCTTTTTCAGGGTGCGGTGAGTTGCTGATGTTGGGACTCGGTCGTGGCTTTAACAGTCCGAGCACAACTGCCCGCTTCCGGACAGCCTGGACAGAATGGTCTGATGAAGCCGGGTTTGATCGGTTCGTCGGCCTCTACGACTGGTAATCCATCCTTTTGACTTAGCGCGTTTTCGAACCGCGAAGGTCGTGCAACTTTTGCTGAAAACTGGTTTTCCTGTTGTCGCGTTTTCGAACCGCGAAAGTCGTGCAACTTTTGCTGAAACCGCTATGGCGTTCCCCGCAATAAAACCCTTCGATTTTTGTTGAAAAGGCTTTAGCGTGCGCGCCGCGCGGGTTGTTCCTGTTTCTTTACCCGCATAAGCGGGGTTTTTCATGGAAGCGGCGCAGCTCGTTCTGCCGATCTTTTTCATTATCGCACTTGGGTATTTTGCCGGCCGCACGAAGTTTCTGAGCGAAGAAGCGATCGATGGGATCGACAAATACGCCTTCACCTTTGCGATTCCGGCTCTGCTCTTTCAGGCGCTTGCCAACACTGAGCTTCCCGAAGCGCTGCCTTGGGGGCTTTGGCTCTCCTATTATGGGGGCGTGATGATCGTGTGGGCGGTGGGTGGACTGCTTGCACTGACCGTGTTGCGTCGGTCACCGGCTGACAGTGTGATTGTCGGTTTTGGCGGTGGGTTTTCCAACACAGTGATGTTGGGTATCCCGATCATCTTGACCGCTTATGGCGAAGAAGCCGGTGTGCCACTTTTCTTCATTCTCGCTTTCCATGGGCTCACCCTTTTCACGGTCGCGACGTTTCTGCTTGAGACAACCAAACCGCGGGGCGGCGCGACCTTGTCTATTGGATCGATCCTGATTGAGAGTGGCCGGGGGATGATCAAAAACCCGGTGATCATTGCGCTCGGGTCCGGCATCGCGTTCGGGCAGACCGGGATTGCGATCCCGGGGCCTTTGGATGTGACGCTAGAGATGTTGGGACGGTCGGCTATCCCCTGCGCACTCTTTGTGCTTGGTGCTACGTTGGTACGCTATGAGATCAAACGCTCCATCGGAGCGGCATCTCTCATCGCGATGGTAAAGCTCGTGCTCCACCCTATCGTGGTGTTCGGCCTCGCCATGTACGTGTTTGTGCTGCCGCCACTTTGGGTCAAGGTATTGGTGACAATGGCGGCAATGCCTACTGGGGTTTACTGCTTCATCCTGGCCAATCGCTACCAAGCTGCACCAGGGGCTGCCTCATCTGCCGTGGTGCTGGTGACGGGCCTCAGCCTTGTCACCCTCACTGTGGTGCTCAATCTCTTCCTATAGAGCTCAAGCCTTTGCGGGCAAGAGGTTTGGCTCCTGGCTCATGCGGAACATGTCTGGCCGGACGAACAGGAAGGCGAGCGGCGTCTTTTCAATCAGCTTGAAGCCGATCAAAGGTGCTGCCACCGCAATGATGGTTGCTGAGACCGCAATCAGGTCTGCGTTTTCGATGAAGCCTGTTTTTGCGAGCCCGATCCGCACAATAGCGCCTGGCAGGAAGAAGGCGAGATATACATAGAGCGACCGCTGCCCGACATAGGCGAGCCATTTCAGGCGCCCATGATCAGCTGCAACTGACAAGAGTGCGATTGTTGCCGCGCCGCCTGCAAATGCAGCCAACAGACCGAAGAGTGGTTTGGTTGCAATGTCTGCTTCCACAAAGAAGTAGACCATGGCAAAGGCACCGATTGAGCCCGCGAACACTCGAAGAGCGTTCTCTCTCGCGAACTCGGCAAGATTGAAGAAGTATTGAGCACCAACATAGCCCGCAACAAAGAACACGTAGCGATCAGCGAACTCGTCAATAGCGCCCCAGCCGGTATGGATTGGCGATGCGTAAAGAATAACCGCGGCACTCATCAGGATGATGGGTGGCACGTTTTTCAACAGGCGCGTCACCATGAAGAAGATGGCAAGCGCATGGATGAACCAGAGTGTTGAAATGGGTTCGAAAGGTAGGAGCAAAATGTCATTCAGGCTGAATGTATGATTGCCATAGCCTGAGAGGCCGATTTTCACTGCGAGCTGGATTGCTGCCCAAAGGAAATAGAAATAGACAAAATGGAACAGTTTCGCGTCGACGAATTTGGCGCGGTTCCACTGGAGCGACCGGCTGACAAAAAGGCCGGCGATCATGAAAAAGAGCGGCACTCGGAATGGGCGTGCGAACTCAACAATGTCGACCATCCACATATGGGTGACGCCCATGCTCTCCATTGTGCCCAGCGAAATATGCATCTGGGCGACCAGGATAATGGTCACGCCCTTCACATAGTCGATCCAATCGATCCGTGAGGGGGGTGTTGCAGATTGAGGCGCTGTATGGGTCATGTCAGTCATGGGGGTCACGTCCGTTGAGCGTTTTAGGCTGCTTTTGTCCCGAAATGGCACAGGTTTGTGCGGTCGCGGGACGGGTCACAGCTGATTACGCTTATCAGAGCAGGAACCAGGCCATCTCTTTTGACGCGCTTTCGGACGGAAAACCGCGCCACACTTTTCCCAAAGCGCCTTGAAAAACTTTTTCCAATCGCGTTTCCGGACGGTGAACCGGGACCACTTCACCTGGAAACGCATTAAATTCCGATCATCTGGCGGATATCGGCGGGTGTTTTTCCAGCCGCGCGCAGGTCTTTCAGTCCCATATCGTTGGCACTTTTGGAGAGGCGGCGGCCGGTTTCATCTTCTATCAGCCTGTGATGGCAGAAGAGGGGCTCAGGCAGATCCAGCAGCACCTGCAGGAGACGATGGATATAGGTCGCTGGATAGAGGTCCCGGCCGCGGGTGACGTGGGTGATGTTCTGCAGCGCATCATCCACCACGACCGAGAGGTGATAGGAGGTGGGCACATCTTTTCGGGCGATAACAACATCGCCGAACAGCTCTGGTTCAATCTGCTGGACACCAGTGTCGCCGAACGGACTGCCCTCCAATTCGGTGAAACTTATTGGGCCGCCGTCTTTCTCCACCGCCAGCGCCATGGCTTTTTCAGTGTCCAGGCGCCAGGCAAAGGTCCGACCTTCCCACATCAGCTGAGAGCGTTCTTTGGTGCTTATGTCCTTGTAGATGCCCGGATAAAGAAGGGCGCCATCGGGATCTCGGGGCCAGCGTTCGGTGTCGATCCCACTGTCGGCGATGGTCTGCTCGATCTCGCGTCTGGTTGCAAAACAGGGATAGACCACGTCCAGATCTCGAAGCTGTTTGAGGGCGGCCTCAAAGTCTGAAAAATGGTCCGACTGTCGTCGGACGGGTGTCTCCCAGGTGAGGCCCAGCCAAGTAAGATCTTCATAGATGCCTTCGACAAATTCAGGTCGACACCGGCCCACGTCAATATCTTCAATTCTGAGCAGAAAGCGTCCGCCGAGCTCCGCAGCTTTTTTGGACGCGTAGAGTGCAGAGTAAGCGTGGCCCAAATGGAGCCTGCCATTGGGGCTCGGGGCGAATCGGATGATGGTGTCTGGTTTCTGCATCAGCGTCTTTTTACGCGAAACCTCTTGGGTGGCGGATTCTTGACCGATTTGACGCAGGGTTATGAGTTGCGGCTTCACACCAGCGTCGCACTAGATATAGTATTTTCCCAACAACAGTCGAAGCGAAGTTGAGTCCGGGTAAGTTTAGACGATTCCAGGAGGACGTGACGGTGCAAGGTGAGTTTGCGACGCCAGAAGGGTGTCCGGCGTTGGTGCTGAATGCGGATTTCAGGCCGCTCAGTTATTATCCGCTATCGCTCTGGTCTTGGCAGGATGCGATTAAGGCCGTGTTCCTGGACCGCGTGAACATTGTCTCTAATTATGATGTGGCTGTGCACAGCCCAAGTTTTGAGATGCAGCTGCCCTCAGTTGTTTCTCTCAAGACCTATTTAAAGCCTGCGCAATATCCAGCCTTTACCCGATTCAATCTGTTTCTGCGAGACAGCTTCCTTTGCCAATATTGTGGCGATGAGCATGAATTGACGTTTGATCATGTGATCCCACGGCGTCTGGGCGGACAGACGACCTGGGAAAATGTCATCACGGCCTGTGCGCCGTGTAACTTGCGTAAAGGCGGCAAGCTGCCGAAAGAGGCGGGTATGATCCCGCGACAGAAGCCGTTTCGACCAACGGTGAATGAGCTCCACAAAAACGGACGGCGGTTCCCACCGAACTATCTGCATGAAAGCTGGCGTGATTATCTCTATTGGGATAGTGAGCTGGAAGCTTAGCTGCTTTTGAAGTGCTTAGGCCTTCTCAGAAGCGCGGATGGCTGCTCTGCAAATCGTCTGGATTACATTCGATAGAACCGGATAGCCCGGCGCTTCTTCGGCGCCGCTCTCCAGTGCTTCTTGTTTGTGCGCGAGTTCTTCTTCGCGAAACTGAATGATCGTTTCTTTCAAGTCTTCTTCAGTCTCAAGGGCTGTGAGCTCGTCGATCTGGCGCTGATAGTGCTCATCAATCACCGATTCTACCGCCACCGTGCAAGCGTGGGCTGCCTTTTCACCCATGAGCGCGGTCGCTGCGCCCATGGCGAAGCCGCCAATGTGCCAGAGCGGGTTGAGGGCTGTCGGACGCACCTGGCGCTCATTCACGAGCTTGTTGAAGCGGTCGAGATGCTCTTCTTCTTCTGCTGCCATGCGGGTCAGGCTCTCTGTGATTTCCTTTTTCTGTGGCAGATTGCGGAAGACAGCGAGCTGGCCCTCATAGATGCGCACAGCTCCATATTCTCCGGCATGATCAACACGGATCATTTCCTTGATCCGGTCAGCGGTTGGGGGCCGGCCGGGATGATCTGCGGCGGCGTTGAAAGAGGGTTTGGTCATCTTACTCATCCTCTAGTTCTGGCTCCAATCCCGTCATGGTCCAGTAGCGCGCAAGAGCGAGGGTCCCCAATGCGGTCAGAAGGAGCGAAATCAGGAAATTGTATCCGGCCATGGAGATGCCAAAGAGGCTCCAGGGAATTTCATCGCAGCGCGGCACTTTCACGCCACTCAGCTGCTGTCTGAATTCATCCAGGCTTCCTGGCATCAGGTTAACGCCGGTACAACCTTGCGGGCCTTCCCACCATTTATATTCAACACCCGCATGGTACCCAGCCAAAACAACGTTCGCAGCTGCTGCCAGTGTGCAAAGCGCGATCAACACAACGGGTGCCAGTCCCAAATTCGTTTCGCGGGACAGAATGCCAGCAATGAGAGAGGCGGGGATCAGAAAATAGTAGGCGTAGCGCTGCTGCAGACAGAGGGAGCAGGGATCGAGACCGCCTATGTGTTCGAACGCGAGCGCGGTGCCGAGTGTCACCACGGAGAAGGCAAAGATCAGCCAAGGCACCTGGCGGTTTGCGATAGGGAGGGTGGTGAGCAAAGACATGGGAGGACCCTACAGGATCAGCCCCACCAGGAGGAAGCCACCGATTAAGAGTGCGACAAAAAGGATCGAGAGCAGGCCAAAATACTTGTCGATAAAGGTCCGGATCGGCTCCCCGAACCACCATAAGAGGCCTGCGACAGCGAAAAAGCGGGCACCGCGGGCGACCAGGCTGGCGGCCATAAACACCAGGAAATTGAGACCGGTGGCACCGCTTGCAATGGTGATGACCTTGTAGGGGAAGGGCGTAAGCCCCGCGATCAAGACAATCCAGACGCCGTACTCATTGTAGCGCTCTGCGAAGCTCGCGAATTGGTCCGAATATCCATAGAAGCCAAGGATGGGTTCGCCCAGCTGAGCGAAGAAGAAAAAGCCAATCGCGTACCCAGCAACACCGCCAAGAACTGACGCCAGGGTGCAGATAAGCGCGTAGACCCAGGCGAGGGCGCGTTTTGCCAGCACCATTGGGATCAGTGCGACGTCTGGTGGAATGGGAAAGAAAGAGCTCTCTGCAAAGGAGACCAGTGCCAGTCCCCAGCGCGCGTGGCGGTGGGCGGCAAGGTTCATGGTCCAATCATACAGACTGCGTAACATGGGCCCCGTGATAACAGGGCATGAGATTTCTGTCCATCAGGCTCTCTTTCCCTTTGACGTGGCGCGCGCTGTGCCTATCATGGCGCCGCTTGACGGGCGGTTCTCGTACGTCATGCCCCTGTGGCGGAATTGGTAGACGCGGTAGATTCAAAATCTGCTGTCCGTACGGGCGTGCTGGTTCGAGTCCGGCCAGGGGCACCATTCCGAATACACCCACAGGATGCAGGCTGGGGTCTGTTTGCTTACGATGGTTTTGGTAAGGCGTGTGCTGAACACGAATTGAGACCTGACGCCTATTCGGTGATTGGGCAGCAAACCGTTATCGCATGGGTTCTGTTTGTATTTCAAATTTCGGTGGCGGGCGCTAGCCTATTGTGAGTTCGGGCGTTTGCGCGCATAACTAAGCGCGTAACGTTAAGCGAACGAGCCCGCGATGATTTTTTCTACTCCAGAATTTTTTCTTTTCTTCTCTGTCTTTCTGTTTCTCCACATTTTTTGTCCGCCGCGTTTTCGCTTGTATCTAATGATTGCGGCAAGCGCTGTCTTTTATGCTAGCTGGAAAATCGAGTTCATATGGCTGCCATTTTTTATGGCTTTTGTTGCCTATATTGCAACTCTCTGGATCGAAGTTGCGAAGAACGAAGTGCAGAAGAAGATGCGATTGACCATATCGTTGATTGTGCTGTTCACTCCGTTGGCAATCTTCAAGTATTTCGATTTTTTCTATAGCAAAATGTTGCAGCCGCTCACCGGGCTGGAGGAGTTCCAGCTCAAGTTTGCACTGCCGCTCGGCATCTCGTTTATGACCTTCACGTTAGCAGCTTATGTCGTAGACATAGCTGTCAAGAAATTCCCTCTGCAGCGCAATTTTCTTCAGCCCCTTTCGTTTGTTATATTTTTTCCACATCTTATTGCAGGTCCGATTCTGAGACCTCATGAGTTGATTCCCCAGTTCGGCAATTTTCTGAAGAACATCAAGCCACGCTACTATTTGGCATTCGGCATCTTTACTCTTGGTCTCGTGAAGAAGCTGGTTTTTGCAGATCAGATGGCTCCGCTTGTCGAGGAGACCTTTAGTGGTAATAGTCCAGAAAATGCCTGGGCCTACATGCTTGCTTTCTACGGCTTCTCGATCCAAATCTATTGTGACTTCAGCGGTTATACAGATATGGCGGTCGGCGCGGCGATGATGATGGGCATCCGTCTGCCAACGAACTTTCGATCCCCTTATGGATCTGCGTCTATTATTGAGTTCTGGCGACGATGGCACATCACTCTTTCTCACTGGTTGCGCGATTATCTATACATCGCATTGGGTGGCAGTCGTCGCGGACGAGCTAGGCATCTGGCAAACCTGCTGATCACCATGGTTCTTGGCGGTTTGTGGCATGGGGCAAACTGGACTTTCATTATCTGGGGTGCCCTGCATGGTGTGGCTCTTGTGCTCAATCACCAAATGCGGGGGCTTCCAATTCGCATACCTAGGTGGATATCCATTTTTGTTATCTTCCACTTCGTGACGTTTGCCTGGGTCTTTTTTCGAGCTCCAGACTTGACCACAGCGCTCCAGGTGTTGGCGGGCCCCTTCATCTATGACTGGTCGAACCCTGGTGAAATTTTTCAAGCTCACTCCTTCATAATATTCCTATCGCTTGTGTTCATCGCCATTCACCGATTTGACAATTACTCTTTCGTTCGGTTCGCTCTTAAACGAGTGTCAGGATATGTGATGGTTCCGGTTCTCGCTACTCTCTGGGTGCTCGCCATAACCGTGTCGCAAGGTAGTTCTGCTAGCTTTGTGTACTTTGATTTTTGAGGGATTTAGCGGGTGTTTTTGACTAGCGAATGCTTTTGAATCTCTGTTGATGTGCTGGGGCTCTGACTTGACTTGGTGCTCTATTCTGAGCACATTGTCGGTGTCTAGCCTATGCCTTTTCGGTGTTTTTGGCGCGGTGTTTGCAGGGGTACGTTGGAATTTGGGGAGTAAAAGTCGTTTGGTTCGAAACTCCTCGGTTTGCCAAGGCTTGCGCAGACGTAGTAGGGTGCTTTTGCCGCGATTGGATGTGTGTTGAGCAGAGTGGTGCAATGTGCATTAGCTCCTATAGATGGGTTTGTTTGAATGCCGGGTAATTTTCACGAAAGCTATCAACAGGAAATTGTTGAGGCGCCATCGGAACGTTCGACAGGTCTAGTCTTCTCTGCTGTTGCTCTGGTCATCGCTGCGATCTTCTATAAAGATCAGATGATTTTGATCGCTAGCTGTTCTGTAGCGGCGCTATTTGCCGTCGTGAGTTTTCTGGCGCCGACTCTTTTGAAGCCACTTAATCTTGCTTGGTTCAGGTTGTCGATCTTGATGAGTAAGGTTATGAATCCAGTTGTCTTGATGGTGATGTTCATGGTCGCAATTGTTCCGACGGGGCTACTGATGCGGTTGTGGTATGATCCGTTGCGACGATATCCGGAAAAAGCTCTAAAAACCTATTGGTTGGATGAGGATGCCCCGACTGATTGGAGTGAGTCTATGAGGAATCAGTTTTAGCATGATGTCTATTAACTAGGACCCTTAATTGAGCTCAGAGGTTTTTGTGTCTTCTATTTTCAAAGAACTGATTGCGTATATGTCTGCCCGGAAGAAGTGGTGGCTGCTTCCTACTCTCATCATTGTGTTTCTTTTTGGGGGGCTGCTGGTTCTTGTGCAGGGGACCGCAGTTGCTCCGTTCATATACACTGTCTTTTGAATGGTGTCGTGTCAGCGGTGTCAAGTCGTTGCGTCGTGTCTCAAGCGTGCCAACGGGTCGTGTCTCAAGCGTGCCAACGGGTCGTGTCTCGGGCATGCTGATGGATTGCGTGCTTGGACCGTTCTTATGAGCTGCAAGTTTTCACAATAGAGGCAGGGGTAGTGTAATGTTCGCAGCCTGGCTCAGATGGCGCAGTTCGTCTATGGGCTGCAGCTACTATTTGCATTTGAAAGTTGTTTGTTGCCGATGAATATTTTGGGGATCTCGGCCTTCTATCACGACGCGGCAGCGGCGTTAGTCAAAGAAGGTGAAATTGTCGCAGCTGCTCAAGAAGAGCGGTTTACCAGAAAAAAACACGACCCTGCCTTCCCGAAAAACGCAATCAATTATTGTCTGGAAGAGGGTGGTATCACTCTTAGTGATGTCGACTATATCGTTTTCTTCGAGAAGCCATTTGTGAAATTCGAACGATTGCTGGAGACGTATCTAGCGAACGCGCCGCGCGGATTTTCTTCCTTTCGAACGGCTATACCAGTGTGGATCAAGGAAAAGCTCTTTCAAAAGTATAACCTTTTGCAGTCCTTTAAAGAGATTTCTGGTGAGGGGGATTTTGAGGACAAGTTGCTATTTGCTGGCCACCACCAAAGTCATGCAGCCTCTGCCTTTTATCCGTCGCCATTTGATGAGGCGGTCGTCCTAACTCTTGATGGGGTAGGTGAGTGGACAACAACATCTGTGTGGATTGGTCGTGGTAACGAATTGGAACCAGTGCGTACAATAAAGTGGCCGCATTCGCTTGGGCTGCTCTATTCAGCATTTACATATTACACGGGCTTCAAGGTCAACTCAGGTGAATATAAGCTGATGGGTCTGGCTCCATACGGAGAGCCACTGTACGCCGATAAGATCTTAGAGCACATCATTGACCTCAAGGCGGATGGAAGTTTTTGGCTGGACCAGTCGTATTTCGACTATGCGACCGGACTAACCATGACTAGCGCGAAGTTCAACGAACTTTTCGGAGGTCCGCCACGAGGGGCGGATGATCGTATCACTCAGCGTGAAATGGACTTGGCTGCCTCCATCCAACAGGTAACAGAAGAGGTTCTGTTGCGTATTACTCGGGATCTTGCGTCTGAATACGGTATTCCCAATCTCTGTCTTGCTGGCGGCGTAGCGCTGAATTGCGTTGCGAACGGTAAAGTGCTTCGTGACGGCGCGTTCGAAAAGGTTTGGATTCAGCCAGCTGCGGGTGACGCAGGTGGCTCACTCGGAGCCGCTCTTGCTACCCATCACCAGTTTTTGGGTAATGCTCGTGCTGAAACTCGAGGTGGCGACGCTATGCGGGGCAGCTATCTGGGTCCTGAGTTTGATGACGATGATATCGAAGAGCGGTTTCGAGGAATGGGAGCAAAATATTGTTTGCTCGATGATGACGCGTTGTTTGAGAGAACTGCAGACGCACTCGCAGCTGGGAAGGCTGTGGGTTGGTTTAGCGGCCGTATGGAGTTCGGCCCACGGGCGCTCGGTGGACGGTCGATACTCGGTGACCCTCGGAATTCAGAGATGCAGAAAGTGTTGAACTTGAAAATCAAGTACCGTGAGAGTTTCCGACCTTTCGCGCCGTCTGTCCTGGCCGAAGATGTGGCGGATTATTTCGAGCTTACATCAGACAGCCCCTACATGCTTATCGTCTCTGATGTAAAAGAGGAACGGCGCAAGGCAATGACGGAAAATGACAAAGCGTTGTTTGGTATAGACAAGTTGAATTCTGTTCGCTCCGACATCCCGGCCGTAACGCATGTCGACCATTCAGCGCGTGTGCAGACCGTTCATGAGGATACGAATCCAAGGTATTACAAGCTTTTGCAGGCATTCAAGGCGAAGACTGGTTGTTCGGTTTTGGTCAACACTAGCTTCAACGTGCGAGGTGAGCCTATCGTTTGTACGCCAGAGGATGCATTCCGCTGCTTTATGGGTACGGAGATGGATACTCTTGTTTGTGGTAACTGTATTTTGGAGAAGAGCGAGCAGGACGCAGACTTGGCGATCGACTACAAGAACAAGTTTGAACTTGACTAAGCTCAGTGCGGTTTCTGTGGCGCTGCTAAGTGTTTGGTGTGTGTCGTCGGGAGTGTGAAAGCTCACTGTCTGTAAAGACAGATGTTTCCAAGTTCAAAATGCTTAATTTTGTGTTCATATTGGGTTGTCTAAAATCAGTCTTGATGGATACTGATATGTTGGCTAAAGAACGATGAATTTGGTGTGTCTTGCGCACGGATTGTTATGTGACCCACCTGAGGGAAACTTGAACAACACAGATGCTGACCATATGGTCGGGCTCTCTGTTCCTACATACGCCAACATTGGTTGCTGTGACCCCTGATCATTTGGAGTGTGGAATAAAGTGCAAGTGTCCCGAAAACCTAGTCGCCAAACTGAGATTGTTGCGCAAATCCTCATGGTCGTAGTGACGTGTGTGATTTCGCTTTTTGCTGCCGAGATTGTGCTGCGGCTCAAGAACTCTACTATGGACAATTACGACATCGAGATGTGGCGCTACTCGTCAGAGCTAAAGCAAGTGAGTCCAGATCCGGCGCTTGGTCACATTCATAGGCCAAATAGGGAGGCCGTTTTGCAGAACGTCAATATTCGTATTGATGAGAACGGGCTTCGCGGCGCCAGCGCGGCAGATGTATCTAACTTTGCTAGGCGTATTCTTGTTCTTGGGTCTTCCATAACGCTCGGTTGGGGCGTTGAGGAAGGTGATACGATGACATCCCAGTTGGAAAGTAGCCTCCGTGATGCTGGTGAAGATGTGCGGGTCCTCAATGCTGGCATCGGTAACTATAATTCTCCGCGATACGTCAAGCGCTTCATGGATCGGCTGACCCAACTTAAGCCAACGGATATCGTTGTTCACTACTTTCTTAGGGACGCTGAAACACTGGAGCCAGGCGGAGGTAATTTCCTGTTACGCAACAGCCAGCTTGCGGTGACGGTTTGGATTGCCGTCAATAGAGTCTTTGGTAGTTCAGGTCACGGATCATTGGTGGATCATTATCGGAATGTATATGCGCTTGATGCCCCTGGACGGCAGGCGATGGAGGTGGCGCTGAGGCAGCTGGCGGAATATGGCCGTGAGAACGAGATTCGCTTGTATTTGGCGATGGTGCCTGATGTCCATAATTTGGAGGACTACCAATTCGGATTTGTTCATGAAGAATTGGAAAATCTCTCCCGCGAGCTAGGTTACAGCTATGTGGATCTTAAGCCGGCCTTTGGAAATCTGTCTCCCGAAGACGTTTGGGCTATGCCTGGCGACCCTCACCCAAATGCGCTTGGACATAAATTGATGGCTGATGCAATTTTGCCAGTGCTGCTTCTGGACCAGTAGTGGTCGAAGGGCATTCGTGCGAACGACTCAAGGACTTGGATGGATGTTTGATACAAGCAATAGGGGAGCGGGCGCTCTCTCGCTGAAAATCAAAAGCAAGGCAGTGATGCAAATGTGCCTGGTTGTATTGATTGTCTCATTTGCGCCAAGTGCAGGCAGCACGTCAGATTCGACTAGCCCGGTTTACTTCTTTCAGACAAGTGAACAGTGCATCATGATGATGGATTTCCAGAATGCCTGGAATGATCTAAGTGATATGAGCGCAGAGCAGAGGAGCACTATTATTGGTATGCAGATGGTCGGCGGGTTCCGAGTCGCGGACGTCGCGCAGAAATGTGGTGATCTTTTGGAAGTTCAACTGATGGGTGTGCGCATTCCAGAGCTTGATGAATATGACCGTCCGTCTTTCGGTTCGCGGATAACATTGCTGACTATTAGCGGTGAACGCGATGTTATTCTTGATGATGCCCTGGCTCACGTGGCGAGCCTAGGTGAAATCAAAGCGTTGCTTGAAGTTAACGAGCTCGAATAGAAAACGGAGACTTGCGCGGGGACGCCTGAGTTGCATGGTTGTGGTGTGAAGTACTTTCCGCAGCCGACTAGAGTCGGCTTTTTACGCAGGCGTGGGGGGGTCTACGCTGATGAACAGATTGGTCTGTTGGCAGTTTGAGAGGCGGGCGTTTTCGTGGCGATAGGCGCAGGCGATGTGCCTGTAGGGGGTTGTATTGAAAAAGGCAGTTCTTTTCTACTTAGCGATCACGTGTATCTCGCTTCTTGGCGGCTTTGCTTTATTGGAAGGGACCGTCCGCGCGTTGGGCCTTGCGCCACAACATCAAGAGCCTGGTGCGGTGGGGCTCGCCAAGATTACCCGATTTGATGGAGTGCTTGAAACCGTTTATGAGCCAAATTCATCGACCCAGATTACTTCGCCATATGGTGAGTTCGATTTGGTTTACACAATCGATGGGAGTGGCTTTCGCATGACCCGCCCGGGTTCGGCTGAAGGTCATTTGGTGCATACGCAAAAGGCTCAGCATCGGATGCTGTTTCTTGGTAACTCCTTTGTGGAAGGATGGGGGCTTGCGGACGACCAAACCTTCACCGAGGAATTGCAACGCCTTGGAGAAGCACGGAGGGTCGATTCCAGTGTCTCCAATGCAGGTATCTCGGGTTACGGAACGGCACAAAGCTATCTCCTAGCCAAGCAATTGCTGAGAACCTCTGATGCAGATCTTGTGGTGTTCTTTTTTGTCCCCAGCATGGTTCATGCGGATGCGAAATTTATTCCTCGTGCCAGTTTGGACGAAGATCGGTTGGTGACAGGGCTGGACATCGATGTTTTTCTGAATCAGTCAGGTCCAGGAAAAGGTTCAGAACCGTGGTTTAACCAGCCTTGGGCCAAGAACGCAGAGCGCTACTCAGCGGCTTTTCGGCTTTTGTTCACACGCTTGCGTGTCGCTCATGCGACCGAAGCTATCGCTACCGGTGATCCAACCAGTGATCTGTTTGCCGCCGTTCGACCTTCAGTGGACATTAATACTGTTATGGAGCCATCCTTGCGTCATATTGCGGCGCTTGCTGAATTGGTCACGAAGGGTGGTAAGAAATTTGCGCTTGTTCATCTGCCTCTGCCTAATCAAATCTCGCCAATCGAATGGGATTTGGGGCGGGTACCCTATCGGTTTGAGGAACCAGTCTCGTCCTCACCAGATGCAGATGCTGTTCGAACGCTGTGCGAGGAGAATGGCCTGACGTGTTGGTTTGCTCACCAGATTCTTCAGGAGGCAGCAGCGAGTATCGAGACGGACGCTCGGATCTATTACCGTTATGACTTTCACTTGAATCCTGATGGCGCCCAGATACTTGCTGGCTGGCTTGACGCCAGACTAACTGAAGCTTGCTTTTGAGCGCATGTCTTTCGGTTCTCTCAGATGTTCGCGCGCTTCAAAATCAACTAATCTGTCACGTAGGATAATCATAATTTCAGCTGGGTGTAAGAAATGAGCAGCGTATATCGATACTTTATTCCTGTCGGCGTTCTCGTGGTGATCGTGATGGCTCTTGGGATAGGGATTTACATAGCGCGTGAGCCGGGCACGCAGAGTGAAGACCTGGCAAACCGTGGCGAGCCTGCGGTGCCGGTCGTTGAAGTTTCGCGTACGCATGTGAGACACTCGGCGCTCACTGCATTTAGCTTTATGGATGGCGTGGACATATATCAGAAGAATGGCTTGGTAGAGGTGTATGGCGGTTCCTACTTTCAACGCCGTTCTGGTCCCATCCGTATTTCACAGTCAATTCTACACCCGTCTCATTCGGAGATGTGGGCGATATGGAGTCCCGATTTTACGCCCCAAGTCGACCCCCACTATCTTCTCATTGAGCTGGCACCGGAGTTTCAGGATGCTGGCGAAATTAGCACTGGTTTTGTTTTGGGAGACGGCCGCGTTGTCGGCTGGAAAGCTGAGCTGGGCCCTGATGTGGCGGACCTGACGCCCACGAATACGCCGTCGACCGTTCGCGCTGATTTCGTTTCCAAAGTAGCGGGAGTTTCAAGCTGGGAGATGGAGGTTGTTGGCCGTGGTGTGTTCGTCGCCGAAATCCCGCAGGAAATTCGTGAGTATTTTGAAAGGGAAAACCAGTGGGCGATAGAAAGTTGGTTTGTCAATGTAACAGGTAACGGCGGTGCCCCAGTCCCGATTCTTAATCTTTCGATCGGGAGTTTGGCTCAACATGTAACCGATCCTGATAGGTCAGACCTCGTAGGCCGTGTTACTGGCCTCAAAGATGACACAGCGGAGCGATCAATCACCCTGGTTCTGGAGAGTGGGGAGAGAAGACAGGGTGTGGTTTCGTCGGCGGGTCAGTTCCGATTTGATGATGTACCTCGAAATAGTCCGGTGTCGGTGAGGTTGACTGAGCGTGAATTAGATGTCTATGCGACAAGGGGGCGTTGGTTTGTGCCTCAGCCAAGTGTAACCGATGTGCACATTGATATCGAGGCCACTTTTCTGGAAGGCCCTACAGCGCCCTCGCAAAGGGCGTTTCCCGCTGAAATAGTTGACGTACAGGGAGAGTCCGCGTCTGACCAACTTAGCTATCATCGGTATGTGCCGCATACCCGCCAATTGCTCACCGGCGCTGCTGGAATTCAAGTTACCTTTGCAAACAATTACGGCTTTCCGGATCGCGATCGGGAGTTTGAGAATCGAGACAATTGCGTCAGATTGTTGCGGGCTGGAAGCAGCGTGGAGATGGCTATCCAGGTTCGGCCATTTGAAAAATCTAACATTTTGATGGAGGGCGAGCTTGGCGTCCGCCTTGGGCGTTGTGTTGAAGTTGTTTCAATGGGAAAAGATGCAGCTGACCTTGCGACCAATTTCCGAGTTATTCGGGACTACGGGATGAAGTTTCGCCCGAGCGTAGTGATGCTTGAGATGGCGTATAACACCATTTTTAACCTTCACCCGGTCCTCATTCGTGCTCATCGTGGGTGGGATTTTGATCATAATGGCAACGATCATTTTCTGTATGATCCAGACGGAAAGCTGGTCTTTAGACAATTTGATCCCAATTGGCCTTTACACACTGTTGAGAAACAGTCGAGGCCAGACCTTGAGCCGCCAATCGCCGAGGGCCTATCCTATCATGACCTGGTTTGGCTACCTTATGAGCATGCGCATCCTGTTGGTCAGGAGACTTTTGGATATCTGCGCGACGTCTTGAAGTACTATCAGGACGAGTATCCTGCAGTTAGGTTTGCTTTGCACAGTGGCCTTGAGCAGGCTGAGTGCTTCGCGAACGATTTCTATTGCACAAACAAATTGGTACTGGAGTCGGGAGAAGAGATTGATCGCAATTTTTTGGCGCTGATCGATAACTTTTCCTGGGCATGTCGTGAAGCCGGTGTGCCATGCATCGGTCCGCCGTTTCCAGAGATAGGTTCTTCTGAGAACTATCAAGTACCAAATGATGGGCACTTTTCAGTGCGGGGCCATCAATGGTTGGTACGAGAAACCATTGATTCTGTAGAAGAGATGGTCAAAAGCGCATTAAGTGAAGAAACGGCGAAGTGAAATCTATAGGGATGTTGTCAGTAAGAGAACGAATGCCAGGTGGGTATACGCTGGGACGAGCCGGGTTTGAGGTAGACGCAAAAACAGCCCGTCCAGTTGGAAAACGAATCTCAAGGTTTTTGGTGTCAAGTTTGGTTGGCCTTTTTTGTATCGGGTCAGCGTCTGCTGATGGTGGATCACTGATCCGTCAATATCCATACCCTCATAACAGCTTGATTAGTTTTGCGAGTGACGCGGACTCTCAACCCGCATGGTTAGGTGCTGCCATGCATTCTGTGCTTAATCAAGATCTCGGACTTCCAATTTCTGATTCTGTTTTTGTCCAAAGCGCTCGTGGTAGTCCCGAAGACAGCGCCTTCTTTCGATCGATTGGATCGTTACACCACGCGTCAAGCCGGTATTTTGGTCATTCTATTGTAGGTCTGCTTATTCGCGAGTGGCACAGGGGCAATATTGATCAAGTCCATTCCTGGACCAACGATACAATTCCTCAGTTTCGCTTTGTTCTGCCCGAGGCTGTGCCTTTGTCTGCCGAATTGCAGGTGGTGCAATTGCCAGCAGTAAATTTCTATCTAGCAACCGCTCAAGGGTATCCCGAGCAACGTGGCTATCAACAGTTGCGCCTTATGTTCAATGTACCACCACCCGACGATTTAAGAGTGTTTTTGAACTTCGCTGACGACACCCGCATAAATGTAGATGACTCATTGCTGGAGAGGGCCCGAGGGTATCAAGACTGGCGACCTGGCCAGCCCTACGCGATAACCCTTTTTTTGAACACTACTGCTGATTTGGGCATTGTTTTGCCGCCGGATGCGGCGTCTAGAGATTTGGTACACAATCTAGTTTCGATTGATCTTCAGTCCGATGTTTGCGAAACGGATTGTGGTGTGGCCCTGCTCGCAGTTGAGCGTGACAACTACAATCGGGCAACAGCTCTCATTCAGCGGGAGTTTCTGAAGTCCATGAATATTAGGCCGCTTCTTTATACCTCCCATGGCGGCTATACAAAACATCAATCCTATGGAGTTGGGCGTCAAACGACTTTTAGTACTGCGCCCGATCATTTTCGTCAGACGGGAGACTTCCTGGCTGATCAGGAAGGAAGTCATGCTTATATCTCTGATGTATTGCGTGACCTCGGTGTACATTCTATTTCATCGTTAGACTCACCGACAACATACGCCGAACCCCGGATCTGGTATCAGCACCCCGCGCCAAACCTAGTTTCCAACTATAGAAACTTCTATGCCCTCGCGCGGACTTACGGAAGTGCTGGAGCTTTCACTAGAGAAACTGCTCGTCAGCAAGCGAGAATGGTCTTAGAGACTGGTAGGTTAGACCCGGACCTAATTGATGTGTCGGAGTATTTCTGCACTACATCTGTTTTTTGTTACGATTTGCATATGGGATCGCAGGTTGGCTTCAACCTGTACACCAGCCTTGAGACTGTCAGAGACAATCGTTCAGTTGAACACCTTTGGTACCAGCACTTTGGTGTTAGTGCTTATGACCCGGAGTTGCAGCCTACCATTGCCGATCCATGGGCACCAACAGCATTGCGGAATTTCCGTTCCCTGAGTGACCATTACTACAATTTTTCCGGAGCGATCCCCCCTGAGCAACGTGTCTGGGTTGCGGCTGCTGCGCAATGGCAGACTTATCGCATAATGTCTGAAAGGCTGGCGCAAGGAGGGGCAGGTGTTCTTAGGGTTGATCCAGAGACGTCATCGGTTGAAATCCGCTCTAGTCGCGACCCTGTAACTGATAGGGTTTTTCCTGATCCGCTACGGGGCACCGGCGATCTCCAGGGTATCACGATCTATGTGCCCGATGCCAGAAAGGCGCAGGTTACACTGGATGATCGTCCCGTGCGTACCTTTACGCGTAATCCTGCAGATGGCACTGGTCAGCAATCGGTGACATTGGTTGGTGACAATACTCCTACAGTTCTCATTGATGAAATAGATCCGGTTCTCTCCGGTGCTGTTGCTGGAGAGAGGATTCAATTTTCGATGGAATCCGGTTCAGAAGCAGCTTATGGAGCGAGTTATCTGAGGTTGACTGCGGTCGATACTGTTGAGCCAGGTCAGTTTGTTTACCAGCCGGGTGCGATTTCATCCTTCAACACAAGTCATCTGCATTTTGCCCTTAGGAAACAAGCTGAAGTCCGGGTGCGTCTCTCTTTTGAGATGGAAGATGGCGACGTTATCGTAGCAGAAGAGTTGTCTGCGTATGCCGTTGAAGGGCCTGGTGATGTTCCCTCTTTGGCAGATGCCGGGTGGTTTTTTTCTGTTCCGGAGTCGCAAGAGAGTTGGGAGTATATCACATTGTCTCTTGACCGCATTGGATGGGCTTCCCCCCCTCTAGATCGAGAATCTCTCCCTCTACCGATTGGGCGGATCAAAGAAATACGTGTTGAAGTTGTTGGCCCGGGTAGTGTCGATATAGATGGACTGATGATGTTATCACCGACCGTGCACGCGGAAGCAGAGGATCGGTCCAAACTAGTGGCTGGTCGGGTCACTCAAAATGGCCTTTCTGTATCAGGTGCGACAGTTACTCTAACGATAGAAGAATCCGGCCGGAGGCGTTCAGTCGCTACAGATCCAAACGGCTACTACTATTTTCCGCATACAGCGGTGAAATCTGTTGTATCTGTCCAAGTTGAGGGAATTGGGGAGGGGGCCTGCAAGTCGCCTCGAGGTGTTTTTGGCATTTATCGCAATGAAGCTGAAGTAGACATAGACATTGAAAATTGTGTTGATGATTTTCAACAAACTGCGCTTGAGTCATTTCCTTGACCGGCACTGCCTCAATTGGAGTTTCATTCGCTTGTATTTTGAACTCTACCTCGTACTTCTTTGATACCGGCGTGATCTTTAGAGCATTTGAAGTTTGAGATAGTTTTTCAGAGTTCCTCGAAGACCAGCTGCTTAGTCTATGGGATGGGAAAGGGTCCATTCTGCTTTAGATTACTTTCTTCTCTTTGTGCCGGGAATTCGTAGCGGTGAATTTTTACACAATCTCTTACACATACACATTGTGTTCGAAAAAGAATGTGAGAGAATTCAATAGTTTAACCCCGGTTTTGGGTGTCGATTAAAACATTCAAAATCTGCTGTCCGTACGGGCGTGCTGGTTCGAGTCCGGCCAGGGGCACCATATCTCTGTTGTATGTATTTACAATCGTGGGCCTCTCCCATGTCCTTTGAAATCAGAGAAGCAACAGTCGATCAATTCGAAGACATCTGGCCGATCTTTAGGGAGGTTGTCCGGACGGGTGAGACCTATCCTTATCCGATGGATACCGATCTGGAGGAGGCGCGGGCGTTATGGTTCGCGCCAGGCGCTCGGGTCTATTTCGGGTATTTGGATGGTGTTGCGGTCGCAAGCCGGTACATCGTGCCTAACAAACCTGGGCTTGGGGCACATGTCTGCAATACCGGTGTGATGGTTGATGCAACGGTTCGCGGCCAAGGTCTTGGCAAGAAAATGATGGACTTTGGATTGGCAAAAGCCAAAGAGCTCGGCTTTAGGGCTATTCAACTCAATCTCGTGGTCGCCACCAATGCGGCGTCGTTGGAGATTTGCAAACGCAACGGTTTTCAGATTGTGGGCACCTTACCCGGCGCATTTCACTTCCGCAGGGAGCGTTACGTAGACGCTCTCGTTCTATATCGTGCCCTTGCCTAGTGTGGGTAGGCGTCAGATGACGTCCGTAAGTCTATATGCGAAGCTGGTCATTCGCTCATGCCCAGGAGCAAATGATCGCCTGTTGCGGCGCCACTTTGGCATCAAGAACACATCTGTAACTTGCTTCAATTCCCTCAACGCCGTGGGCCAGCTGTAGCTCAAGCCAGCGGGATGCCCAGGGTGTGAACGCATGCCATGCATCAGCGAATTTTTGATGGGTCGTTGCAAACCCTTCCTCCGCGGCGCGGTCTTCGGCGATGGTTGGAATGAAGAAAAGTTCTGGAGCTGGTCCTGGCATGGGCAGTGTGCCGTCATCTGGTGCCCGGTGCGTTGCGCCCAATGCTACTGACTCAATGAGCCTGTCACCGAGCGCCACATGGATTTCTGAACACAAGGCGCCATTCCCCGCGACGTTCACAAAAATTGCGCTCTTGAGAGCAGGATCAATTTTGAGATCATCATAGGTCTGCACTTCGTCATAAATGCCAAGCCCCTCTACAAAGCCTTTGTTTCCTTTGGATGTCAGGCCGATGGAGCGGGCCTCGCACTTCTGGTGTTTCACAGACCAGGCAATCGACAAAGCCGTTTTGCTTGACGCGCTCGAGATGTAGATGGTGTCTGCCGCGTTGCCGATTTTCTCTGCAAGCATCCAACCGGTCATGAAAAGAGGCCATAGGACTGGTTGTACGTCCGCGCTGTCCTTCGTGAACACTGGGTCTGCGGCACAGCGGAAGTATCTGTTGTACCAGGTGAAAAGATCTGCGCGGTGATCGGTTGAATCGAAGAAAGCGACGTCATCAATTTTGGCTGGCTTAAGAACGAGATGCGACGCGGTCGGCAAAAACCCAAAAACCTGATCGCCAACAGTGATTTCGGCGCACTGACTTTCTATGACGGTTGCAAACCCCCACACGGGCACGCATCCCCAAGGGTCTGGTTCTGGATAGAAGTTCCAATATCCAAGACCCGCCCCTGCAAACGCATAGGTGATGTTGTTTGTCGTAAGCGCAAAGCGCTCTACCTTGAGAAGGATCTCACCCTCACCGAGGGTCTCTCCGACGGGGGTTGATACCCTCTTAGTGGAGTCCAGATTGGTTTTGTTGACGAGAATTTTTTCACTGTCAGCCACCCTGTTTTCCTCTTCTCTTCTTATCGCTTTCAAAGACACTGCTCGCGAATGTCCATGCTTGGGTTTTCTTGACCCTACATTCCAGCCATGAACAGGAGCCACACAATGCCATCGCGAATATCAAACGTGAAGGCGACCGCATAGACGAAGAGCAAAATGCTTGCCCAAACTCTATAAGCTGAGTTGAATCGAATGTCAGACTGGTTCGATAGCAAAGACACTAAACCGGGCGTCCAGAACACCACGTGCAAAAGAGAGACAAGGCCTGCCCGCAATACCACGCCCTCAATGCTTGCAATAGTGATGGTCACGACATGGCTTCCAATGAAACCGGCAAGCACCCACCGTGCTGGCACATGGTTCCAGGCAAAGATGACGGACGACAAGAATGTCAGGGCAAGGAAACCAAGCCATACCATCATCCAGGCGGGCAGGTTGGCGCGGGCGTCATTGTTCCACATCTCAAGAGCGGGAGAGCCGCCTATGCCTGTCACGGCCAGAAAGATACCTGTCGCCGCGACCAGGCAGAACAGCAGTCCAAGCTTTGTTTTGAGAATAGGCATCGATCAAACTCCCGTTTTCGGTATTTGCCAATATGATCATTTATGATGATTTTATCATATTTCAACCGTAAAGAGGTTTCTGGGGGCAAACAAGCTCTTCGTCGATGGGTTGGGAGACAGCTGTTCTGCCGCCTGTCATGTGTTGCACAGAAAGACACAGAGTCCTTTGATAAGCGGCTGGGCTTTACTAGTGTCACTTATTCCATCACCAAATTCAGTGGATGCCATGCAATCTTCAAAGCAGACCGTTACCCAAAACTCAGATGTGCGCTATCTCGGGAATTTGCTGGGTGATGTTATTCGCGCATATGGCGGAGATTCGCTGTTTGAGAGAATTGAGCGGGTTCGGTCCGTTTCCGTAGATCAGCATCGCGGGCTTGTGAATGCAGAAGATGTTGATCAGGAATTGGAGACTTTAGGGCTCGATGATGCGCTTCACTTTGTGCGCGCCTTCATGCTTTTTTCCATGCTGGCTAACCTGGCGGAGGACCGGCAGAGCGCCATCATAGAGGGCGAAACGGGGTTGGCGGACGTGCTTGACCGCCTTCAGAGTTTAGGCGTGGGGCTTGCCCAAGTGCAGGATGCTCTTTCGGAAATGCTTGTGATGCCTGTTCTCACAGCACATCCCACCGAAGTTCGCCGTAAGAGCGTTATTGATCATCTCATTCGTGTTGGTGAGCTGCTCGACCTAAAACATGCTGGACAGTCAGAAACCGCTGAAGGAAGCACGATCGATCATGCCATTCGGCAGCAGATTGCTTTGCTCTGGCAGACGCGATTGTTGCGGCATCAAAGACTGACGGTGTTGGATGAGGTTGAAATAGAGCTCGACTATCTTCGCGATGTGTTTCTGCCTGCCCTGCCGTCCGAATATTCCCGCTGGGAACGTTTATTGGGCGGGCAATGCCCAAGTTTTTTGAAGGTCGGCAGTTGGATCGGTGGGGATCGCGATGGCAATCCAAACGTGGATGCGGCCTGTGTGGAACATTCTGTATCGCGCGCCGCACAGAGCGTTCTGGCATTTTATCTCGACAGCGTACATGCACTTGGGGCCTCTCTGTCCATTTCGTCGGAGCGTGCTCACGTTCCCGACGAAGTGTGTGCTCTGGCCGACGCAAGCGGAGATGCAAGCCTTGCCCGTCGTGACGAGCCCTATCGCCGGGCCCTGAGTGGCATATACTCTCGCTTGGCTGTCACCTTTGAGGGCCTTATTGGGCGTGCGCCTCCTAGGGCGAGTTCGCTTGATGGGAAGCCTTATGCTGACGCTGACGCCTTCCGCGATGATCTTTTGATATTGGAGCGGGGATTGCGTGCGCCCGATGGACAGTCGGCTGATGACGGAACGTTGAAGCAATTGCTGCGCGCGGTTGAAACGTTTGGCTTTCATCTCACCACGCTTGACTTCAGACAGAATGCAGACGTGCATGAGCGTGTTGTTGCAGAGTTGCTGGCCGGCGGTGGTGTAGAAGGAGACTATCTTGCCCTGGATGAAGGCGCACGGGTGGCACTGCTGCGGCGGGAGCTCGCCAATGCGCGCCCATTGTCCTCTGCCTTTTTGGCTTACTCAGCCGAAACGGATTCCGAACTCGCCCTCTTCCAGGCTGCTGCGCGTGTCTATAGCAAGTATGGCAAAGGAGGGATCTCGACCTATGTCGTTTCCAAGGCGGACAGTGTATCGGATCTTCTGGAGGTATATCTGCTCCTCAAAGAAGTGGGACTTTACCAGCCAGGAAACCCGCCTACCTCTGCTTTGATGGTGGTTCCGCTTTTTGAAACGATCGGCGACTTGGAGAATGCGCAGTCAATTATGCGTGACTGGTTTGCACTGCCTGAGATGCGGGCATTGTCTGTATCGCGTGGCCATCAGGAAGTGATGATCGGATATTCTGATTCAAATAAGGATGGCGGGTATCTTTCCTCTGTGTGGTGTTTGCACGACGCGTCCCGGAAGCTGGTTCCTATCTTTGCGGAGGCCGATACCAAAATGCAGCTCTTCCATGGTCGTGGCGGCGCGGTTGGTCGTGGCGGCGGACCTGCATTCGAGGCCATTCGTGCGCAACCTTCCGGGAGTGTTCAAGGCCGCATTCGAATTACGGAGCAGGGCGAAGTCATCGCAGCCAAATACGGCACTCAGGAAAAAGCGGCCAAAAATCTAGAAGCAATGGCGTCGGCTACGCTAATGGCGACCATTGAACCAGCTCAGCTGTCATCTGCGGACAGCGAGCGTTTTGGCGGCGCAATGGCCGCTTTGTCCGCAGATGCGTTCAGCCACTACCGGGGGCTTGTCTATGACACTGAGGGGTTTCAAAAATTCTTTCGGCAGATGACGCCCATAGCGGAAATCGCGGGTCTCAAAATTGGATCGCGACCTGCCAGCCGGACGACTTCAGAGCGGATCGAGGACTTGCGGGCTATACCCTGGGTGTTCAGTTGGGCGCAATGCCGGGTCATGTTGCCGGGCTGGTTTGGGGTGGGCACGGCGCTTACAGGTTTCAAAGACCAGAATCTCCTGAAGGAGATGGCGGGTGCATGGCCATTCTTCCACACGACTCTGACCAATATGGAGATGGTGCTTGCGAAATCAGACATGGAGGTGGCTAAGCGGTATGTGACCCTCGTGGAGGACAAGGCGTTTGCGCAGGACATATTCGCTCATATTCGATCGGAATGGTCGCGAGCCCATGATGCGCTGTTGGAGGTGACGGGACAGACCCGTCTTCTGGAAAACAGTCCTTCTACAGAAAACGCGCTCCGGTTGCGTTTGCCTTATGTTGAACCGCTAAACCTGCTTCAGGTCGAATTGATTAAACGTCATCGGTCGGGCGAAACCGATACGCGTATTGAGCAAGGGATACAGCTGTCGATCAGCGCTATTGCAACGGCTCTCAGAAATAGCGGCTAAGTGAATGCCGCTCTGTCGTCAGTGTCTTCAGGCGACGCGGATATATCCAGCGAGGCCGGTTTTCTGGTGCTCGATGACATGGCAATGAAAGGCCCAGTCGCCCGGATTGTCTGCGACGAGGGCAACATCGAGTGTCTCTTCCTTGAGCAACAAGGCGGTATCTGTCCAGTTGGGTAGGACGCTGCGCTTGTTTGACTTTATGGGTTTGAATGTCAGCCCATGCAGGTGGATAGGGTGGATGTTGGGGCTCTCATTGCGCAAGCGCAGAATATAACTTCCCCCCAATTTCAATGTTGCAAGCGGCCCTGTGCCTGAAGCGTCTCCCGGCCAAGGTGCTCGGTTGATGGACCAGAATGTGTATCCAAGGGTGCCGCAAAAGCCATTGTTTGGCAGTTCGCCTGACGGAGACCAGCCGAATACAAATTCATGGCTTTGGGCATTTTCAAGGAGGGGCTGTGCGATCTTGTTTGGGATCAGGGGGGGCAGGTCGGCAAGTTTTCGCTGCTCGGGTTTTCCGACGGCGCGGAGACGGGCGAGACTTTTGCTGCGTCCCGCTATCTGGGCCATAAGACTGATCTCCTCGCCTTCCCGCTCAGGCATCTCAAGGGCGAGGTCAACCCGTTGTCCAGGCGACAATATTAGCGGATCTTCCTCCGTCGGCCAGGGTAGGGGTGTAAGAAGCGGGTGACCGTCCAAGGCGATGATGCGGCCGCGGGCGTTGGGCAAGAAGAGCTTGTAGATGCGCGTTATGTCTGTTGCGAGAATTCTGACGCGGGCAAGCCCATCGGTTTGCGCATCGTAGACAGGGTTCTGTTGCCAGTTGGTGGTGAGAATATTGCCGAGCGTTCCGCCGCGTGCCGCCCCGCGTGGGGTAAAGATCTCCTTGAACTGGCCATCTTTTCCCAGCCGAAAGTCTCGCAAGTTGAGAACAATATCGTTGTTGAAGCCTGGGTCTTCTGCCTCTTCGACAATCAGCGCGCCGGTGAGGCCCAGCGCCATCTGTTCCATTGTCATGCAATGGGGGTGATACCAGTAGGTTCCAGCATCTGGCGGCGTGAATGTGTAAGTGAAGCTCTCATCCTTGGCCAAAGGGAATTGGGTCAGATAGGGCACACCGTCCATCTCATTGGGCAGTCGGATGCCATGCCAATGCATGGTTGTGTAGTCGGGCAAACGATTGGTGACAGTGGCTGTGAAGGGAACGCCCTGCTTTGCCCGAAGAATGGGAGGCGCTGCATCTGGCGACAGGCTTACCATGCCTGTGGTGAGCTGGTCGGGCATCACATTGTACTGCGCGCGCTGAATGTGGAGATTGTTCACGCGCGGTGTTATGAGTTCCAACGGTTCGCAGCCGACAAGTGCCGCCGCAGAGATAGAGGCAGCGGCGCTTTGCAGGAATTGACGGCGATGGAGCATTTAGGGGCTCACCTTATGATCTTGGGGGGATCAGCACAGCAAACTGCGGGTCACCTGGCAAGGGAGGCCGGTGATGACATGTCGTCGCGGTGGAACCGGGCGGGCTAGTTTTTGTCGACGGAGAAGCCATCAGGGAGCGAATAGGCGCCGAGCATTTCGCCAAGCCATTTCCTGAATCTAAGCGGGGCATCGGGATCGTCGCCGAAGCCGCAGGCTTCGTAGAAATAGTCGCCGACGACTGCTTCGCCAAACGCTGTATTGGCGACAAGAAGAACCAGGAACATGGTTTCTTCGCGATCAGGATGCGGCAGGTTTTGGCTCTCTGCCAGTTTGCACCGGGCCGCATGACCGCGATCTGCGATCTCTGTCATGACGCCGGTGGTTGCATTGCCTTCGGGGCTTGAGTCGGTCAGCAGCATCCAGGACAGGAGTTTGGCGGTGCCCTGGTCGCTCAATGCTTCGAACGTGTTGTTGACGAGGCTTGGCATATGCGCCCCGATTTTTTGTTCGTCGTCTCCGTCCAGCACGCCTAGTAGTTTTTCCCGCAGTTGCGACGTGGTGCGATCGACGAGGGCGTTCACGAGGCCAGCGCGGCTTTCAAAGTGATGCAGGATAGCCGGGTGTGAAATGCCAACATCGCGCGCAATGTCCTGCAGCCGAATGCCTTCTGGGCCCTGTTCGGCGAGGCGTTTTGCAGCGGCATCCAATATGACGCGGCGAGATTCCTCAGCTGACCTGCGGATGCGTTTGGTGGGGGCGGGTTTGTTCTCGACCGCCAATTCTTCGAGTATTTTGCTCATAGGCTCTTTTGCCCCATCCCCGACTTCAATTTTGATAGACCTATCATACTGACCTCTGGCCATCATGAAAGTACGGAGATGTACTCCACAAAATGTGGAGCATGTGTTTTTTGGCCGAATCCGTCCAAAATGGCCGTGTTCAATGAGTGGAGGCGTGATGATTAAGGTAAATGGGCTGAAATCCTGCGACACATGCAAGAAGGCATTGAAATGGCTTGATGCCGAAGGGCTTGAGCATGCCTTCCGCGATGTAAGGGCTGATGCGGTCACTCTGTCGGACGTGAAGCGCTGGGGCGAAGCTGTTGGCTGGGGCCGCCTTGTCAACAAAGCCAGCACAACATGGCGAGGGCTGTCTGATGCAGAAAAAGAGGCTGCCTCCGGCGCTGGCGCGGCTCAACTTCTCGTAGATAACCCGACGCTCATCAAACGACCTGTTTTCGAGTCGGGTGACACGGTGCTTGTTGGTTTTAAAGCGGATCAACAAACAGCCCTTAAAGCGGGATAATCGTGGCAGGTGCACTCTTGTTACCTATTGAGACAGAGCGGCTTTCTCTCCGGGACTTCTGCTCTGGGGACATTGACGCGTTGCATTCCTATGCTCGTTTGGATGAGGCGACGCGGTATCTATTGTGGGGGCCGAATGACCTGCGGGCGAGTGAGGCGCAGCTCTCTACTTTCATCGATGCCGCTGCTGACTTGCCGCGGACCATCTACGAGCTTGCGCTTACGTCAAAACCTGCCGGGCGCGTGATCGGCGCGCTTTGCCTCTATCTGGATGAATCAGCAGAAGGTGCGGAGCGTGGGGCAGAGCTTGGATTCGTTCTGCACCCTGCCTTCTGGGGCAAGGGCTTGGCAACGGAGGCAGCTAAGGCGCTGTTGACCTATGGCATGTCTGATCTCAAGCTGACCCACATCTGGGCGACCTGTGACGCACGCAATCTTGCGTCAGTTGGTGTATTGGAAAAAATTGGGATGATCCGGCAAGAAACCATTCGAGGTGCCCGCGATACGGCGGATGGTCTTGTAGATGAGCACCAATATCTCTACCCAGCGCGCCGAATTGGCTAGACCTTTTCGGATCTGCATTTGATCCGAAAGATGAGGATCTGGTCTTCCTTGGCGCTCTCCAGCAGTTCATGACCGCTTTCATGGCAAAAGTGCGGAAAGTCGATCGCGGCGATGGGATCGGTTGCCAGGACTTTGAGGATGACGCCTGGAGAAAGCTCCCTCAGCCTCTTCTGGGCCCGCAAGACCGGTAATGGGCAGGTCAGACCCGTTACGTCGAGCAATAGATCCTGATTTTCTGTCATATCGTCTCAACTCTGTCTGGCATGTAAGGATCAGCCTAAATCCCTACCCAAAACAGGGTAACGGACGGTGCGGAGACCGGTTCTGCTTGACCCAAAAAATTTGTCCCGGTTACATACCATTGTTGCAAAAGAAGAAAAATGGGAGGTGACCCGATGGGTCTTATTCAAAGTATTGGCAATGATGTGACTTTCGCGCGCGCCGCCCTGCGTTCCCTGAAAAAGGTGAATGCAATCTATGCGGATGAAAAGCACACATTTGCCGATGTGATCGAGGATTTTGCTCGAACAAAACCAAACAATATCGCCATTGTTTCCGATCAGGGTACGATGACTTATGCGGAGCTTGATGCAGCTGCCAACAGATACGCCCGGTGGGCAAAAGAGCAGGGTGTTGGGCCTGACGTCTCTGTGGCGTTGCTTATGGAGAATCGGCCAGAATATCTTGTGGCCTGGATCGGAATTATCAAGGCTGGTGGCGCTGCGGCTCTCATCAACACAAATCTGACGGGCGGGCCTTTGGTGCATTCGCTCTCCATCTCAGGGGCGGACCATCTGGTGCTCGGTGCGGAACTGGCTGAGAATTTCTCGACAGCGGTCGATAGTCTTGAACGCCCGATGAAGGTGTGGGCGACAGGCGGTGCGGTTCAGGGAACAGAAGATCTTGATGCGGTGCTGGCCGACCGGTCCGCGGAAGCGCTTCCTGCTGATTATCGCAAGGACCTGACAACGGACAATACAGCGCTCTACATCTACACAAGCGGCACGACGGGCAACCCAAAGGCTGCGAAGATACCTCATGTGCGCCTCCTCATCATGATGGGCGGATTTGCTGCGGCGACGAATTCGACCGAGAAAGACCGGATGTATGTCTGTCTGCCGCTTTATCACTCTGCCGGCGGCGTTTGTGCTGTTGGCATTACGCTGACGGTTGGTGGCTCGGTCATCATCAAGCGGCGCTTCTCGGCTCGGGAGTTCTGGGATGATGTGGTCGACCACAAGGCAACGCTGTTCCAGTATATCGGCGAACTCTGCCGCTACATGTTGAATACGGAGCCCCATCCAAAGGAGCGCAAACACAAGCTGCGTACGGTGGTGGGCAACGGACTGCGACCTGAGATCTGGCCAGAGTTCCAAGAGCGTTTCAAAATCCCGAAGGTCATCGAATTCTATGGCGCGACGGAAGGCAATGTGGCGCTGGTGAATTATGACGGCACGGTCGGCTCTATTGGCCGTATCCCCAAATGGGCAAAATCAAAATACAATGTTGAGATTGTGAAGTTCGACATTGAAAGTGAAGAGCCTATTCGCGGTGCGGACGGACTTTGTGAAGTTTGTGCGCCTGGCGAAATCGGGGAAGCCTTGGGCAAGATTGACCCCAGTCTGCCAACCGGGCGCTTTGATGGATATGCGGACAAAGCTGCGACCAGCAAGAAGATCCTCCGGGATGTATTCGAAAAGGGTGATGCCTGGTTTCGAACCGGTGATCTCTTAAAGCAGGATGAAAAGGGCTACTTTTATTTCATCGACCGGATTGGTGACACATTCCGCTGGAAAGGTGAGAATGTTGCGACCTCGGAAGTCGCTGAGGCCATTTCAGTCTTTGAGGGCATCAAAGAAGCCAATGTTTATGGGGTGAATGTGCCGGGGGCCGATGGTCGTGCGGGCATGGCGTCGATTGTTTCGTCCAAAGAAGTAGATCTGCCGAAGCTCCGCTCCCATCTGGAGAAGGAGCTTGCTGCCTATGCTCAGCCGCTCTTTATCCGCATTCAGCCGGAGATTGAAATCACGGGAACCTTCAAACACCGCAAGGTTGAACTTGTGAAAGAAGGGTTTGATCCCGAGAGCGTGTCTGACCCGATCTATTTCAATGATCCGGCAGAGAAAGCTTTCGTGCCGTTAGACAAAGCGCTTTATGAGAAGATCAGCGCTGGTGAGGTCAGGGTTTAGCGCTGAACTTCGCTATTCTTTTGATCCAAACAGAATGGTTTCAAGATCTAACGTCGATCCTCCGCTAGGGTCGACGTTAGTTGTTTTTCTCATCTCTACGACCAACTTGAGATAGTTTGCTATTGATGTGTCATTGTCCAAACGTGCCCCACCTTTTTCAAAGGATGCGAGCTTTTCAATGACTCCCTTCGATCCATAAACAGAGACCCTGAGTTTTGCGTCAATGAGAGCCGCAAGACTGTCTTTCTTTGGTGAATTGGATTGGTATTTTGCGCCGACCGATGCTGCCAAATAATCAACGTATGCTTGTTGTTGGCGGAGTGTTGCTTCCTGCGACTTTTGATTTGATTTCGACAACCAATGTTGCATCACGGCGCCTGCGATGAGAGTGGCAATTGGCAGCACTACATTTAGGTAAGGTAACATTGTCTCGATCCGAATGAATTCTGGAACTTGAACAATGATAGGCTCAGTGGTGCCTAGTTGGTAAGGTAAAAGGGCGGTTCCCTAAAGGGTCCGCCCTTTTCTCATTTCAGGATGGGGATTACTCAGCAGCGTCTGTTTTATGCATTTCTGCAGCAGCTGCCAGAATATCCGGGCTGATATTCTCTGTGCCCTTTTCTTCAATATGTTTTGCGATCCGTGTGCCCACAGCAGCGATGGCCGCGCCCATAAAGGTCTCGTGATTGTCACGTGCCCAGGCATATGACTGTTCGCGATTTGTGTTGAGACCCTGGAACTTTGGCATCACATAACGCGCCATCAATTCATAGGAATTTTTGGTGCGTTCGAAGTTTGCCCAGTTATGCGCCATAAACAGGAAGGCGCCATACCCACCTGATTGCGCTTCGAGGCGGTCAAGCTGTGCAATGGCGTCTTCCGGCGTGCCGATCACCGCAAGGCCGGATTCGATCAATGCGTCCACCGGATCTCCTGCATCATCAGGTGCCAGCGGGAGGGCGGCGACTTCCCGGAAATAAGCCAGCCAGTTTTTCAGGCCGAACTCAACGTCAGCGCGTGCCTGTTCTCTTGTTTCCGCAATATGCATGGGGCCAACCAGGCGCCAGCCAGAGCGGTCCATGACATTGCCATGGTCCTTGGCTTTCTCTTCTGCAATGGCCCAGTTGGAAGCCAGCGCGTTGAAGCCGCCAGATGATGTGGCGCCGAGAGAGAGAAGGCTGAGGCCGAGGCGGCCTGCAGCTGTGGCGCCGGTTGGAGAGACTTGGCTTGCGGTTGCGATTTCCACAGACGGACGGGAGTAGGGTGTCATTTGCAGATGCGCTTCGTTGAGTTCAAACCAGTCGGACTTGTGGGTGACTGTCTCACCGCGCAGCAAGGGTACGAGCACTTCAAGAGCTTCGTCCATTTTGTCGCGCTGGGTCTGAACATCAATGCCCATCATGAATGCATCGGAGGGAAGTGAACCTGGACCAACACCGAACATCACCCGGCCACGTGTCATGTGGTCCAGCTGGTTGATACGGTCAGCGAGCATCAGCGGGTGGTGATAGGGGAGGGACGAGACGCCGGTACCGAAGCGGATGTTTTTTGTGCGTTCGGCCGCTGCAGCAATGAACAGTTCCGGGCTTGCGATGACTTCGAACGCGGCTGAGTGATGCTCGCCGATCCAGGCTTCGTCATAGCCCAGCTTGTCCATCCACTCGACAAGCTCCATATCGCGGTGCATGGCCAGAGACGGGTTTTCGTCTAGGGCGTGAAAGGGTGCGATGAAGGCACCGAAACGTAGTTTTGGTCCAGGCATGTTTGTTTCCTCCGTGTTTTACTTTTCGTTCTTATTAAGTCGCTTTACGTTTTTAGGCCGTTCAACATGATGTCGAGCAGGTCTTCGCCTGCCGATTTGGGAATGTCTTCCCTGTTGTTACTCCAAGCTGAAACAAAAGAGCCCCAGCTTGCGACAAGGGCTGCGGCGACAAGTTCTGGGGCGACTTTGGTGCCGAATTCACGCGCCTGCTGTCCTTCTCTGATGATATCGGTGATGAGATCCAGAAGGCCTTCATTCGCTTCTGTCGCGGCTTCTGGCAGCGATGGTTGGTTGAGAAACTCTCTGACCATTTTGCGCATGATCTCAGCATTTTGTTCCCAATCATCGACGAGGGCGCCCACCATGAAGCGCAGCTTGTCCTCTGCGTTGCCAGATACATTGATGAGGCGCTCTTGAAGGGTTGCTGTCAGGCGCTCGTTGAATTCGGTAAGCAGTGCCGCTTTGTTTGGGAAGTGGAGGAAGAAAGTGGCCTTGGCCACATCCGCGCGGTCGCAAATATCTTCGATCGTCACCGCATCATAGTCACGGTCAGCAAAAAGCTTCATTGCAGCGGAAAAGATGCCTCTCCGGGTCTGCTCCTTTTTGCGAGAGCGCCGAGATGGCTGACCTGCAATCGACAGATTTTCAGTTGCTCCCACGCTTACCGCCTTCCTTGCCCCGCAAAAACTAGACCGAAGTCTAATTTTACGAAATAACTGAGTCAAACTGCGGCGTTGGGCTTAAAGTCGCGGCATCAAAAAACAACGAAAAAAGGGAGAACATAATGGGACGTCTGGCCGATAAGGTGGCTTTGGTGACTGGTGGCGGCAGTGGTATTGGGCGCGGCGCGGCGATCGCTATGGCGGCTGAGGGCGCTAAAGTGCTGGTCACCGACATCGATATCGAAGGTGGCGAAGGCACTGTTGCTCAGATCAAGGAGGCGGGTGGTTCTGCTGAGTTTGCCCCTCAGGACGTGACTGATGAAGCTCGTTGGGGTGAAGTGGTTGCAATCGCTGTTGAAAGTTTTGGCGGGCTGCATGTGTTGCTCAACAATGCGGGCATCGCTATTGGCGCGCCGGTCACCGAAATGAGCCTGGAAGATTGGCGTGTGCAGACGTCCATCAATATTGATGGTGTGTTTCTTGGCTGCAAATACGCAATCCCGGCGATGACTGAGAGCGGCAGTGGGTCGATCATCAATGTATCGTCGGTTGCGGGGCTTGGTGGGGCGCCAGGGCTTTCCGGCTATTGCGCCACCAAAGGCGCTGTTCGTCTTTTCTCTAAGGCGGTCGCGCTGGAGTGCGCACAGGCAGGAAACAATATTCGCAGTAACTCGGTGCATCCAGGGATCATCGATACGGCGATCTGGACGAAATCGATTATCGATAGTGAAACGTTCGGCAATTCAGAAGCGATCGTTGAAGGAGCGAATGCCATTGATCCAGATACGCTGGCCTCGCTTAGCGTACCTGTCGGCAAGGCGGGCCTTCCAGCAGACATCGCGGCTGGGGTTGTGTTCTTGGCGTCCGACGAAAGCCGCTATGTTACGGGGACTGAACTTGTCATTGATGGTGGGATGACCGCGAACTAACCAAAGGCTAGTCGTTCAATCGCAGACCATGGGTAGCGTCTGGCTCCAGGATCGGTTGAAACCCATAGCTTTCATAAAAGGCTGCCGCCTCCGCGCTATCCGTGCGGAGGCGTATTCTGTGGTAATAGCCTCCCGCTTGAGAGAGCAATGTGTCGACCAGCGCACGCCCAACACCGCAGCGCCGATGGGGGGGTGCGACATAGAGGTGTCGCAGGCGTCCGGTTGTTGCCTCAATTGCATAGGGGTCTTTGTTAAGGCCCCCTATGGCGACAAGTTCGTCGCCCAAGCTCACGCCGATAACATGTTCGCCTGGACCTGAGAAGCGGTTTGTCGCTGCATCCCAGTCTGTTTGCATGCGTTTGAGGAAGGCATACCCCTCCGCCGTTGCCGCTGCTTCGAGCTTCGAAAAACCTGCATGCGGCAAGGTGAGGAGGGATTTCTTGAACCTTTGGTCCATGATTGTGTTTGTTACCCTGCCTTCATCACAAAGAATCCAGCGCGCGGGAAGTGGACGACCACATCGCCGACCCGCGGGTCATTCCGTTTGATGGCGACATGCTGCGCAGATGAAGAGACGAGTTCACCAGCGATTGGATCGCGACCATAATCATCTGCCATGACATGTATCTGATCACCCGGCATCAAGCCATTGGGCTCACCCTGATCGGCGGTTTCTGTTTCCGTGCTCGCCATGTCTCTTGCAATGTCTAGGGCCTCTTCGCGACCGAGCTCTTGTCTGTCGCCATGGCCTATGTCCTGAATGCGTTTTTCCCAGGCAACAACGTTTTTGAATGCGTCAATTACTGCCGCGCCTGCGGGTGCAATCCAGCGGATGAAGGCAAGGTTGTAAAAGGCGTTGACGTCGGCAATGCCTGCATCAGCTCCCATCAGGAAGGCACGGTCATCGGAGAGTTGCTCTTCCAGCCAGTCGAGCTGCGCACGCAGCTGTTCCATCATCATGGGCGCCCCGGCTCTCATCTCGTCAGTATTGAAGGGACGGCCCATGAGCTTTTCCCGATCCTTTATAAAAGCCTCGTCTGCAAAGCCCTCTGTTGTGCCAAAGATGACGGCAACCGCGGCCTGAAACAGCACTCTGTCCGTCCAAAGACCCATGCCCCATCCCAGCGCTTTGTCGCCCCCAACAAAAAGTGATGGCGTTGGGTAGCGCTTCTCAATCTCACGCAGGATGATCTGGGTATCGCAATAGATGTCTGCTCCGATCTGCATGACCGGAATTTTCCGGTATCCACCGGTAAGCGTCGTCAGTTCCGGTTTTGGCATAATGACGGGCTGCTCGACGGCGTACCAGGTGAGCCCTTTGATGCCAAACGCTACACGCACTTTCTCTGAAAAGGGTGAAATGTCATATTGATGGAAGAGAATGGCGTTTTGCATGTCGGTCATGGTTTGCTCTCAGATGGGTGTGATTTAGGAAAAGTCGTTTGAAAAGCGGATGTTGTTTTTGTCGAGGCCTTTGGCGACCACATCGAGACCGGCAGTCTTCACCATCCATTCCAAGCGATGGTCGCGATATTCGCGCTTGAAAAGACCTTGTTCAACTACATCTGCCACCATGGTCATGCCTTCTATGCTTGCGGCAGCCTCTTTGGCGGTCTGGGCGACAGCCGTTCGCGCGTTTGTGCGCGCCGCCCACGCTTCGAGATTCGAGCCAATGGGTGGCGTATTGCCGAATGATGCAGAGCCATTGATATAGGGGATGACCGAGAGGTCGCCCCACCCGAAGGTCTCGCCGTTGAACCAGTCAGCATCCCCGAGCTGGTCTTCAAGCCAGGCAAAGAAGCCTTGGGTCTGGCGGGCTGCTTTTGCAAAGATTGCCTCAGCCTGCGCACCCTCGGCGCGCTTAAAATAGGCGACCTCGCCCAGGCCCCAATTGATGGCTTCAAAGTGGGTGTCCATCACGTCTTCGATCATGCGCACGCGGGCGCGGTCAGTGGGGTTTTCTGGCAAGAGCGCAGGGGTGGGCCACTTGTCTTCCAGATATTCCAGAATGATGGTGCTGTCGAAAATGGCGAAGCCATCGTCTATGAGCGCAGGCACTTCGCCGCGTGGATTGGCTTTCAGAAACTCGCCGCCTGTGTCGCCTGAGCCGATTGCATCAGGGGTTGCCAGCTCAAACTCAATGTCCTTTTCGCGGAGCGCGATTTTGTTTTTCTGCGCGTAAGGCGAAAGCGGATGTTCAAAAAGCGTCAGCATGGAGGTCCCCTTGTTTGCCTAAAACTTAGGTCAGCGTCGATCTTTGGCAAGTTCAGCCATCTGCCCGAAAAGGGTAGGGATGTCGGGTTCAGCTTCATCGCCGGAAAACTCCCGGTAGAGAGTGGTGACGTTGATGATGATGCGCTCGCCATCCCCCCAGCTGTCATAGTCGGAGAAATTGATGTCCCGGCAGGCGTCCATGGCACTCATCCCCGCGTCATGGCGCTTCTTCGCTTCGTCGCGTGTGTAGATGAGATAGTCCTGCACAGCCTTCACCCCGCGTTTGTCGGTGATGGGGCCGTGACCGGGAACCACTGTCTCAACATCCATGGCCATGATGGCGTTGCAGGCGTCAATCCAGTTTTGGACAGGGCCTTCCCACATGATGGGGTGCCCCTCGATGAAGAGGATGTCGCCGGTATAGACGGTTTTGTCGGATGGAACGTGGGCAATGATATCGCCAGGTGAGTGTGCGGGACCGACATGGGTCAAATGTACCTGTTTGTCCCCGACTTGCCGGGTGAGTTCCGTCTCAAAAGTTGTCGTCGGGAGGGTCTGGGTGACACCCTTAAAGTCAAACGTGCCGAAGCTTTTGGTGATGAAGTCGCCCAGGTCGCCCAGGTCCGGTGCCATATCCAGAAAACCCGCGAGCAGGGCTGGGGGTTCTTTCAGCATGGCTTCTGCTGCGAGCTTATGGGCGATGATCTCCGCGCCTTCACAGCATTCATTTCCGTTGCAGTGGTCCCCATTGTGGTGCGTGTTCACAAGTGTGTGGATGTTGTTTGCTGCCTTTGGTTCTGCGGCGCGCATGGCATCCAACATTTCGCGCGTGAGAGGCACGTCAAACAGTGTGTCTACAAGCAATGCTTCATCGCCATCCACGATAAGGCCCGCATTCGACCAGCCCCAGCCACCATCTGGTTGGAGGTAGGCATAGCCTCCATTGCCGAGGTCATGCAGGCCTTTTGTGTAGGCAAACTGGGGAAGCCCCAGGGATGTGTGTGCAGATGACATGCTCGTTCCTTCTATTGGATCTGGCAGGTTGTGTTTAGCGGATGGTCGAAAGGCCCGCGTCGACGGCCAAGACCTGGCCATTAATATATGAGGCCTCGCCGGACATGAGGAAGAGTGCCGCATAAGCGACCTCCCAGCCTGTGCCCTGGCGGCCTCCCGGAATGTTTGTGCGCGCCCGGCTTGGGCGGCCCTGTGTCGACAGACGACCAAGGGGCGTGTCGATCAACCCTGGCGCGACAATGTTCGCTCTGATCGCCTTGCGTTCTGCCTCTAATGCTACGTGCCGCATGAGACCTGCGAGAGCTGCTTTGGATGCGTCATAGGATGGCAGGCGGCTGCCGGGCTTCATGGAGGCAACAGAGGAGATGAAGAGGATTGCGCCACCCTCTTCCATCAGGGGGAGGGCTGCACGGCAGGTGAGCATGGGGCCGCGGAGATTTACATCCAGTACCTGGTCCCATAGCTCCGGGGTCGATCCGTCCAGCCCCATGCCCGCTCCTATGCCGACATTGAGGACGATGCCATCCAAGCCACCCATGGCGCCGCTGGCTTGAGTGACCATTGCAGCGACCTGATCCGGGTCTGAAATGTCAGCGGTCAGGACAAAAGCCTTGCCCCCTTCTGATGCGATTTGATCCGCGGTCGTGTTGGCGGACGCCGTATCCATATCAGCAACAGCCACCTGAGCTCCTTCTCGTGCGAAAAGCAGAGACATGGCGCGGCCATTGCCGACAGGGTCTGTCTCTGCATCGACTGTGCGTTGTCCACCACCAACAATGAGAATGCGCTTCCCCGTCAGCCTGCCGCGTCCCGGTGCTTGCCCGGCTGCTTCCTCACCGACAGGCAAGGGGATGTAGGGAGGCTTCTTCTTTTCATCGGCCATCTTATTCACCGCCGTTCAGGCTTTTGACGCTGGCTTCGATTTCTTCCAGTCCGGATCCGTCAATATCGGTTTCTTCAAGCTCGATTTCGAGCGTCTCCAGAAAACGGCAGACCATGAGGTAGGTTCCGACAATGATGGTGAGCTCAACGATCTGCGGGTCAGTGAGATGCTTATGCGTTGCTGTGAAGGTCGTCTCGCTGACCTTCACCTGTGCCACCTGTTCGTCTGTGAACAATAGAGCCGCATTCTCTGCGTCACTGAGAAGGTCATTTGGCAGCTTGTCTTTGACGGTTTGAATGCGCGCTTCCGTCATGCCCAGCGTGCGCGACACGCGCTCATGCTGATGCACTTCATACGCAGACCCACATAGATGTCCGACTCGCAGGATGACCAATTCCCGAAGTTCGGGATCAAGGACACCCTCATTGAGGTATGCGCTGATGAACTGCATGAAGGGTGCAAAGGAGGCACCCGCACCTGACATCATGCGGAATACGTTCAGAGGTGGCAGGCTTGCCATGAGATCTCTGTTCTCTGGCGACAGGTCCTTCAGGTCTGGGTAGGGAAGGCGTGCCACTTATTTACGCTCCAGAGATTTGAGGTCGACGCTTGCTTTGTTTCCTTCTTCCTCAATGTCGACATCGAAGGTTTCCAGAAAACGGGACACCATCATGTAGTAACCGATGGTAAGCGTGAGCTCCTGCATCTCCTTATGGCTCAGATGTTTGGTGAGCGGGTCGAATGTGGCATCGCTCGCGCGAACATTCAGAACCACATCATCGGTGAAGGCCATTACGAGACGCTGTAGGTCATCGAACGCTTGGGCGTCCGGCCCTTCATGAATTGCTTTGATGAGGTCTTCTGACATGCCGATATCTCGCCCGATCCGTTCGTGCTGGTAAACTTCGTAGGTCGCTTTGGAGAGAACCCCAACACGAATGATCGCAATTTCACGCAGAATGGCATCCAGTTGTGCCCGGCCCAGAATGTGATTGCCGAGCCCGGTAAATTTCGCGAGCAGGTCTCCTGAATGGGCCATCATGCGAAAAATGTTGAGGCCTGGCAGCTTCTCGATTGTCTCTTTGAGCCGGCCTTCTGCACCTGCCGGATCGAAATATGGAATACGTGCCATGTTCAGCTCCCTGTTTTGTCTTTGCGGCTTAGCGCCGTCTCTATGGTTATCCCGGTAGGGTAATATCCTAGTAGGCGCTGAGGGACTTGTCGCGCTAGACTTGCGTGCACCGCGATTTTACAGGAGCAGACGGAATGGCTGTGGCGCCAGCAGGAATCGTCACGTTCTGGACAGAGGCAGGGCCAGAAAAATGGTTCAAGAAGGACGCTGCTTTCGATCAAACCATCGCCGCCCGCTTTGGTGGCACTGTCGATAATGCGTTGAGTGGCGATCTTGATCACTGGTCAGAGACACCGTCGGGAACGCTTGCGCTTATTCTCGTGCTGGATCAGTTCACGCGGAACATTTGGCGGGATGATTCTCGTGCGTTTTCGGGTGACGTGAAGGCTCTGACGGTTGCTCAGCGGGCGATTGAACACGGGCGGGACATGCTGCTGCCGCCGGCCGAGCGCAAATGGCTTTATATGCCGTTTATGCATTCAGAACGATTGGATATTCAGGAACAAGGGCTGGTCTTCTTCAAAGATCGCCTTGATGATGCCTATACATATGACTATGCGGTGCTTCATCGGGATATCATTGAACGGTTTGGCCGCTTTCCTCACCGTAATACCCTGTTAGGGCGCGAGACGGGAGCAGAAGAGCAGGCGTTTCTCGACGGCGGCGGGTTTAGTGGATGAGGCAAAAAAAGAGGCGCCGTTAGGCGCCTCTTTGTCTTAACGCTGAGAGCGTTTAGGCCGCTCTGACGTCCGTCAAGAATTTGTCGACTGTCGACTTGAGGGATTCTGCTTGACCGGCAAGTTCGCCCGCTGCTGACTGCACCTCAGTAGCCGCACCAGCAGATTCCTGCGCTGCGGAGGAAACGCCGGAGACGTTGGATGTCACTTCATTAGAGCTTGATGCCGCTTCTTGGACATTGGAGGAAATCTCAACCGTTGCCTCTTGCTGCTGCTCAATTGAGCTGGCAATTGCACCAGAAATCTCACTGATTTCTCCAACAGTGGATGTGACCTCCCGAATGGCGGAAACCGCTTCATCCGTCGATGCCTGAACAGCGGCGATTTGCTGACTGATCTCTTCAGTTGCACGCGCTGTCTGATTGGCGAGTTCTTTCACCTCAGAAGCAACCACTGCGAAGCCTTTGCCTGCGTCACCAGCACGAGCTGCCTCGATGGTCGCGTTGAGCGCCAGTAGATTCGTTTGCTCGGCAACATCCTGAATGAGGGTGACGACCTCGCCGATCTGACGCGCCGCAGAAGACAAGCCCTCAATTCGCTCATTTGCTTCCTGTGCTGTGTTTGTTGCTTTGGCAGTTACACTGGTTGATTGCTCAACCTGTCTCCGGATTTCCTGAATAGAGCTTGCGAGCTCTTCAGCAGCCCCGGCGACAGTTTGCACATTGGCGCTTGCTTCTTCGGATGCTGCAGCAATCGCTGTCGATTTGGCATTGGTTGTTTCAGAAGTGGAGGTCATTGCCGAGGCCGTATGCTCCATCTCCGTAGCTGCCGCACTCACCGCCCCCAGCATTTGACCCATTGATTGGTCAAAGTCAGAGATGAGCTTCTCGATTTCGGCGGTCCGTGCCTCTTTGGCTTTCTGTTCCTCAGCCTGGGCTGCTTCCAATGCGATGCGGTCCAGTGCGTTCTGTTTGAACACTTCGACGGCGCGTGCCATCTCACCGATTTCGTCTGTACGTGTAGTATTCTCGATTTCCAGTTCCGTCTCACCAGCAGCCAGACGGTTCATGGCGTCGGTGGTATGAGAAATGGGATTGGCAATCTGGCGCGCCAGATAGATACCGGCGCCTGTGATGAGCGCAACCAAGGCAAGCGTGATGATCGCAATAATGTTGCGCATGGCGACCAGGTCAGCGGTGAGTTCGTCTTCCGTGATCTGAGCTGCCAGTGCCCATTTGACACCCAAAAACTCAATGCCACGGGCGTAGGTGCGAACTTCATTGTCCAGGTGATTGATGTCATAGTCCGATAGGCCGTTTGGCTCGCCAGCAAAAACGGCATCGATAGCTGGTGCTTCGACCACACTTGAAAGTAGGGTGGAGGTTTCGGACAGACGAGAATCTGCGCGCATCAGACGATCCTCTCCGACCAGGAGAACCTCACCTGTTTCACCCAGGCCCTCTGCAGACTGCATGAAGGCATTGATGACATCGATGGGCATCTGGAAAGAGACAACACCGATGCGTTGACCGTTTTCGTTGTAAACAGCTCGGGCGATAAAGCTCGCTGGGGCTCCATTGCTCGGTGCATAGGGTGTGAAGTCAGTAAATGGCGTCGTTGAAGCATCCACTGCCTTCATGGTCTCGCGATATACAACGCCCAGGTCAGAGTCTTTCCATTCGCCGGTGTTGATGTTTGTCGCGAAATCCAGCTCCTTGAAGACTGAGTAGATCAGGTTCCCTTTCAGATCGAAGAAGAAGATGTCGTAATACCCCTTCTGTTCCAAAAAGGTGCGTACCCATGGGTGATGTTGGCCATGGAGTTTTGAGTATTGCGACCCATCGCTCCCGGCATCAAGAAGATGTTTGCTGCCGATCGGGTTTGGATTGGAATTGATATAGACGTCCTGAAGGTGGCCTGTGGCATTTCCGCCAAGCGTGGCCCAGGCCCGAGAAAAGTCAACAATGGCGGACTGGACCTGTGGGCTTTCGACCATGATCGCGAGGTCTTGTTCGATTGAGGCAAGATATCTTGAGAAGGCTTCATCACGGTCTGCGAGTGTCGCCGCAAATTTGGCGTTGGTAGTGTTCTCAACTGTTGAAGCGGCTTGGAAATAGCCGGAAATACCGACCCCAAGAGCGACGGCAAGCGCACAACCTACGATAGTAATTGGCAGTTTTTGCGCGATCTTAAGTTCAGGTATTTTGTTCCACATTTTCTCGATCCCCATAAGCCCAAAGTGAAATATTTATTTCAACTTTGACGTGCATCGGAGGTGTAAAAATGCACCTAAGACTTAAATGTTAGATTAAAATGCCTACAAGTCATGCAACCTGATGTTGTGGGGGGCATTTCTGAAACGTGATTTCACCATAGGGAAGATGCGGTGATTTGCGGTTTCCGACGCTGTTGGCAATACTCCGACGCTGAAAAACATCGGGGAGATTCGCACAACATGACACTTGATCCACAGGTGAAGGCGCTGCTTGACGGGATGGCAGAGGCGGACGGTCCGCCAATGTCTGAGATGACGCCTGCCGAGGCTCGGGCGATGTATGTCGCGTTGAAAGACCCCATTGATGTTCCCATCGGGAAGGTTGAGGACAAACTGGCGCCTGGACCTGGTGGTGATATTCCCGTGCGTCTTTACACGCCTGTTGCTGCAGGAGGAGGGGCCCTGGCAGCGATTGTGTTTTTCCATGGTGGCGGTTGGGTCATTGGCGATCTGGACACGCATGATGCGCTGTGTCGGACGCTTGCGAATGAAAGCGGCTGCAAAGTTGTTGCTGTTGACTATCGTCTGGCGCCGGAACATCACTGTCCGGCCGCAGTGGATGATTGTTATGCCGCCGTCGAGTGGGTTGAAAAGAACGGACCCAGCCTTGGGATTGATGTGAATGGGTTGGGTGTCGCGGGTGACAGTGCCGGCGGCAATCTTGCGGCTGTTGTCTGTCAATTGGCCAAGAAGCGCAAAGGTCCGGCTATTCACCATCAGTTGCTGATCTATCCGGTCACCGATACAAAAACAGATACGGCGACCTATCAGTCATTTGGGGAAGGTTTCTTCCTTGAAAAAGCGACGATGGAGTGGTTCATCGACCATTATGCTGGGCCGGAGTTTGATCGCGCGGACCCGGCTATTGCTCCATTGCGGGAAACGAACCTCTCAGGCCTGCCGCCGGCCTATGTGATTACGGCTGGTCATGATGTTCTCAAAGCAGAGGGTGCAGCCTATGCGGACGCGCTCAAAGCGGCAGGGGTGGAGGTCACCTATATTGACTACCCAGAAATGATCCATGGGTTTTTCAACCTGATGGGCATGGTGGAGGCGAGCCGGCCGGCAGTCGCCACTGCCGCCGCAGCAGCTGGAAAAGTGCTAACCTAGGCCATCATCGATCTAGAGCGACAAAGGCGGACCTGTCTGACAGCTCCGCCTTTTCTTAGGTCTGCTCCTTAGCCGAAAAGCTTGCCGGGGTTCATGATGCCTTTTGGGTCAAGCTCTGCTTTCAGGGTTTTCAGCACCGTCATGCCCATTGCCCCTTTTTCTTCAGCCATCCACGGCGTGTGGTCGGCGCCCACGCCATGGTGATGCGATATTGTGCCGCCGTTCGCCGCAATGGCATCTGATGCTGCGCGTTTCACGCGCTGCCACTGACCCACTTCGTCCTTGAGATCACGGGGAAAGACGAAGGTGAAGTAAAGGCTCGCACCATCTGGATAGGAGTGACTGACATGACCCATGACGATGCCTTTCTGTCCGGGCTCGCCCATGTTTTCGTCCAGCGCGGTTTGGATCGCGTCGATCATTTTTTCATGGAGCTTGAGGATGTTGGACCACGGGGTCGCGGTTTCCAATGTATCGACTCCGATGCCCCGATCCATCATCGGATCACGGCTATAGGGCGATGAAAAGCGTCCGTGATACCACCTGTCCCCTGCGCTTGACCCAATGGCAAGAGCGCCTGCCTTTTTGCAGATCGTGCCCGTTCGCTCTTTCGCCCACTCGACAGTTTCCTTGTCACCTTCAAGACCAATGAGCATAAGGCAGGGGTCTTTGGTGAAGCCTTTCCACTTGAGGTAGGCGTTCTGCAGTTTGGACTTGAGGCCACCGGTGCTGCTTGATCCGAAGGTCTGAAAGAAATAGGTCTCCGCTGCGTCGGAGAGGCGGACCATTGCGACGGGAATATCCGCATGGTTGATGGAGCGTGCGACTTCGACGCCCGTGGCAAAGTCTTTGAACAGGTAGCCGCGATAGTCTTTCGCCTGTGGTTTTTCGTGGATCTTGACGGTTGCATCACAGATGACGCCGAGCGTTCCTTCTGACCCCGCGACCAACTGATTGAGGTTAGGACCTGCGGCAGAGGCTGGAAACTCTTCTGTCGACCAGGGGCCATTTGGTGTGGCAAGCCGTGTTGACACGACCCATTTTTCAGCCTTGCCGTAGCGATTGGATTGTTGACCGGCACCCCGGGCTGCGATCCATCCACCCAGCGTCGAATATTCGAAGCTCTGGGGATAGTGGCCAAGGGTTAGCCCTTGCGCGTTCAGTTTTTCCTCAAGGTGTGGACCATAGATGCCGGCGTCTATGCGGGCAGTCATCGCGACGCGATCCACATCGTGAACGCCATCCATCAAGGTGAGGTCGAGAGTGATGACTTTGTCTGTCGCGGACCGTGCGGTTGCGTTCACGCCGCCCACGACGCTGGAGCCGCCGCCAAAGGGAACCACGCTCATGTCGTTTTCTGCACAGTAGGCAAGGACGGATTGCACTTCGCCTGCTGCACGGGGATAGACTACTGCATCGGGCGCCACGTCCAGGTCACCTGCACGAACATAAAGAAGGTCGTGATAGCTTTTACCGCGGGCATGAAAGGCACGCTCATAATCGTCAGTGCGGACCTGGTTCTCGCCGACAAGGTCTTCAAGGCTCTTGATTTCCCCTGCGCTCAGGTGGCAGGGCGGCAGCGTGATGTCTGACAGGCGCTTTGCGGGCGTGGAGGGTAGAACTGCCATGCCCAGCGTTTCCTTGATCCATGCCCATTGAGGAGCGCCGTCAGGCAGGGGGTTCTCCTGTTTGGCAGGGCCCCAGCCGTTCCAGCGAAGTGTCTGACGATCAATTGTCACGTGTCTTTTCCTTTGGTCTGTCGCCTTGATGCGTGGTCAGCATCTAAGTGTGAGGGCGCTCGGTAAAATATCAAAGCGTGCAGGCAGTTTGCCTGGTGCTTCGCCATCGATGTCCAACAGTACAGGGGCTGTATCAATAGGCTCGGCCTCAACCCACCGGGTCCGGGTGACGATGACTTTCTCGTTCTCAACATGGGTCCCGTCATAGAGAGAGCCGGAATCCTTGAAAAGGTCGCTCACGCTGGTGTCTCGCATGATCACCAGATCAAACGCGCCATCGTCGGGTGCTGCGTCAGGGGCCATCATCATGCCGCCGCCAAAGAAACGTCCATTGGCGACCGCTGCAGTGCCCACATTGATCACTTCGTCCCACCCACTTTCGGTGCGGATGCGGACAGCCTGTGGGCGATAGCGGAGAGCTGTGGAAAGGGTTGCCCAAAGATAGGCGAACGACCCGCCGAACAGTTTCGAGAAACGGGCCTTGTTGACGGCGCGATCAACGGCGCCGGACATGCCGAAGCTTGCAATATTGTTGAAATGGCGCGCCAAGGGCGCATTGTCATCTGCATTGAAGGTGAGGCGCCCAATGTCGATGGTTCGACTGCTGCCATTCGCTAGGCGCTCGATGCAAGCGTCGAGATCTGCCGGCAGCTCGAAGGTCTTACGGAAGTCACCGCCTGTCCCAGTGTTGATGAGGCCCAGGGGAGCGGGCGCTTGCCCATCAGAGACATCATGAAACAGCCCGTTGATGGTTTCGTTGATGGTGCCATCGCCGCCGACAGCTATGACGAGGTCGGCGCCTTTGTCTGTGGCGTCTCTAGCAAGATTGGCTGCTGGTAAATGGTGGGGTGTGGCAGGCCCGTCTGTGAAGAGAGGAGTGACAGTGCCGAGGGCTGCTTCGAGCTTCTTTTGGATCTCCGGCCAATCGCGGCCGGTCCGGCCACCACCGGAAGCCGGATTGATGATAGCAAAAGTGCGCCCGCTCACGCGGCCCCGTCGAGCGTTTTGTAGCTCGCCTCTGCGTTTTCGATCTGTCTGGTGCGCTCTGCATCGTCCCACCCAAGCTCTCTCGCCATGAGATCGGCGGTGCGGCCTAGCGCTTCATCGCCAGGGTGGACCAGTGTGCCCAGCCCGGTTCTCCGGAGCAGGACGTCTTCAAGCGTGACAGCCATTTCATGACGGACAGCATGGACGATCTGTGCGCCAATATCGTGTGTGGTTGCCGACAAGGGCTGCAACAGGTCAGGTGCTTCTCCCTGTCGCTCATTGGCAGTGGTCAGCACTTCTTCATAGCGGGCGCCGTGATAGCGGGTCAGGTTGCGGATAATGTCTGCCGGGATGTCAGGGTGTGTGGCGATGGCTTTATCTGTGAAGGGGAGGAAGCGTCCGGTGGCGCCGCCATAGAGAGGAACATTTTCCGTTGTGCATTTCGGCTGTCGCCCGAGCTTCTTCGTGGCGCTGTCGACGACCTTCTCCGCCAAATGTCGGGAGGTGGTCCATTTGCCCCCCATGGCAGACAGGAATCCTTCAATGCCGTCTACTTCCGCATGATCAACAATCTCTGCCGCGCGGCTGGCATTGTAACTATCGGAATCGTCTTCATCGTCCTGTGGCGTGGTGTCCACCAGGGGGCGGATGCCGACATAGAAATTCTCTACATCGTCACGTGTGAGGTTGAGCGTGGGCAAGCCGTCATTCACAACCGCGAGGAAGTCTTCGATATCTTTTTCTGTCACGCCGATTTTGTCGGGTGCCTCATCAAAGACTGTGTCGGTTGTGCCGAGGATTGTTTTCCCGCGCCAAGGCAGGACAAAAAAGTGTCCGCCAATCTTGGACTGAACAGCGAGGGCGTTTTCGCCCGAAAGATCGCGGGTGATGAGGTGGATGCCTTTGGACCGGATCAGGCGTCGTGACGGTTTTCCATCGTCGGTCAGTCCCATGAGGATATCCGCCCAGGGACCGGCAGCGTTGATGGTGAGCTTGCCTCTGATCGTGTGGGTGTCGCCGGTGAGCTCATCCTTGACGGTGACGCCTGTGATGCGATCGTTCGCAGCGCCGCCGGCTTCCTTCTCAAAGCCAGTGACCTTGGCATAGTTGGCGGCATCGGCCCCTTTTTCCACCGCCCCCAGAACGAATTCCAGACAGAGACGCTCTGGCGCGAACATCTGACAGTCATAATAGATTTTGGCACCGGTCAGCCCATCGGGATTGAGCGAGGGCATGAGCTTTAAGGCTTCATCGCGGGAGATGCTTTTGTAGCCTGGGAGTTTCTTGTCCGGATCGTCGAGGCGGTTTCTGTCATAGGCCAGCAGGTCATACATGGCGAGGCCGATGGAGAGAACCAAGCCGCCTTTCATCCCCCGGCCATAGGTGGGGATGATAAAGGGGAGAGGATCGACCAGATGGGGGGCGTTTTGTTCCCAGACGCGCCGTTCCCTGAGGGACTCGCGCACCAGACCGATTTCGCCGTTCACCAGATAGCGCAGGCCACCATGAATGAGTTTGGACGACCCGGCCGTGGTGGCGTGGGCGAAATCATCCTTCTCCAGCAGCGCGACTTTCAAGCCGCGGAGTGCCGCATCCCATGCAATGGAAGACCCGGAAATACCGCCGCCCACGACAATCAGGTCGTAGTCGGTCTGGCTCATGGCGGAAAGATCGCGTTGCATGGAAATCCTTAAATCTGCGGCACAGGGATGAAGGGTTTTCGCGCCTTATGACCGCTCTTGCAAGCCGTTTTGCTTCATCCGCCAAATGAGTTGACCGAGCCTGTCCTGGCCGAAAAAGGGCTCGCCCTCAAAGACCATGAGCGGCACGCCCCAATGGCCTGCGGCTTTCTGAGCGGCCTCATTTTCAGTGATGATGTTATCAAAATGGGCCTCATCGGCTGCGACTTTGGCTTCCAGGTCGCCCAAGTCCAGTCCGGCGCGGGCTGTAGCGTCTTTCAGATGGTCGCCCTGGTGCCAGTCCTTGACACCGCCGAAGATGATGCTGCTTACCTCATCAATGAAGGCGAGGCCTTTTCCGGCTTCAGCTGCGGCGCAACCCAGGCGGGTCAATCGGTGGATATAGGGCTGTTCCTTGGGGACCTCGCCGGACGCCAGGTCCATGACGACCGGGTCAGGCGAGGGCCAATTGTAGGCCAGGCCCTCCATTTCAGCGATCCGCACCGTGTCTTTCATGAGATAGGGTGGCCACATGGGGTTCACGGTCTTAAAAAACCCATCCATTCGAACGGCTATGGGGTAGACCGGCCGTACATTCACTTTCACGTCATAGGTTTTCTCGATGGCCACTATTCGTTTGGTGGCGAGATAGGAATAGGGCGAGCGAAATGACCAAAATACGTCAAATTCCGGGGTTTTGGTGGCTGACATGAGGGACTCCCTTAGGCACAGACTTGGCCGCATGATGTAAGGTTCTGTTTGGGCCCAACGTCCGGCTTTTGCGCTGGCTTTGCAACCCCTGCTAAGCTTTCACCCAAATGACATAAACGATCGATCAGGGGGCGCGACATGGCGCAGATTTCAGCCAACGGAATAGATATCGAATATGAGCGGTTTGGTCCGGAAGACCGGGAAACGGTGCTTCTGATTATGGGCCTCTCGGCGCAGTTGACGATGTGGCCGGTTGAGCTTTGTGAAGAGCTGGTATCGCGCGGTTATCATGTTGTGCGTTTCGACAATCGGGATATCGGGCTTTCGACCAAGTTTGAGGAAGCAGGCCTGCCGGACATGGGTGCACTTATTGGCGCTCTCTTGTCGGGGGAAACACCGGATGCGCCCTATTCGCTTGATGAGATGGCCGCTGACGCCGTTGGTTTGCTGGATGCGCTCGGCATCAATAAGGCCCACATTGTTGGTGCTTCTATGGGCGGCATGATCGCTCAGCTTGTGGCGATCAATCATCCGGAAAAAACGCTCAGTCTCACCTCCATCATGTCGACAACAGGCAATCCTGAATTGCCTCAGGCAAAGCCGGAAGCTATGGCTGCGCTTGCGGCACCTGCGCCGGACCCCAATGATCTTGAAGCCGTGGTTCAGCGTGGCATGAACACATGGAACACCATTGGCAGTCCGGGTTATCCCACAGAGGAAACCCAGTTGCGGGAATGGGTGCTGCGCGATTTCCATCGGTCTTTCTATCCTCAGGGCATCTTGAGGCAGATGGCGGCTATCATTTCAAACGGCGATCGCCGCGAAAAACTGAAGGCCGTTACTGTTCCAACAGTGGTTTTGCATGGTGTTGATGATCCCCTTGTCCCTATTGAGGGCGGGCGGGATACAGCCGCCAGCATTTCTGGTGCTGAACTAATTGAAGTGCCCGGCATGGGACATGACTTCCCTCTGAGCCTCGTCACAACTTTTGCGGATGCGATTGCCAAAGCCGCATCTCGATCCTCATCCCAAGCCGCAGCGGAGTAACGTATATGCAAGTAAGAGCCAACAATCATTCGTTTGAGGTCGAGCGTTTCGGCCCGGAAGACCGTGAAACCGTTCTGCTGGTGATGGGGCTTGGCGGCCAGATGACGCTATGGCCGCAAGAGCTGGTCGATGAACTGGTCGAGCGCGGCTATCACGTGGTGCGGTTTGACAATCGCGATGTGGGCCTGTCGGCCAAATTTGATCATCTGGGCAACCCGAAAATGTTGCGCCTAATCCTCGCGGATGCGCTCGGGTTTACCCCGAAGGTTCCCTATCTGCTCGATGATATGGCGGAAGATGCGGTTGGTGTGCTTGATGCGCTGGGAATTGAGAAGGCGCATATTGTTGGCGTTTCGATGGGTGGCATGATTGCGCAACTGATTGCTGCTAATCATGGGGATCATGTTTTGAGCCTTACCTCCATCATGTCGACGACCGGTCATAAGTCGCTGTCGAAGCCATCAAAGAAGGCGCGCGCGGCCCTGCTCACACCGCCACCGAAAGACCCGTCTAACATGGAGGCTGTGTTCGAGCGGATGCTCAATACGTTTTCTGTTATCGGAAGCCCTGGCTATCCGGCGAGCGAAGACGAGCGTCGTGCCTTGATGACAGAGCAGTTGGAACGGAGTTACCACCCAACCGGTCTCGTTCGTCAGATCGCCGCTATCGTTGCGAGCGGCGACCGACGCGATGCTCTGAAGAACGTGTCTGCGCCCACAGTTGTGCTTCACGGGGAAGATGACCCGCTTGTTCCATTGGATGGGGGCAAAGACACCGCACTGCATATTGCAGGCGCGGAATTGATCACCGTTCCAGGGATGGGGCACGACATGCCGAAGGAACTGGTGCCGCAGATTGCCGATGCGATCACCCAGGCTGCCAAAAAAGCTCAGGCCACGCCTGCTGCGCAAGCAGCGGAGTAAGCGCCATGCAGGTACAGGCAAATGGCATTGCCATCGAAGTAGAAGACATGGGACCTAAGGATGGTCCGACGATCCTTCTTGTAAATGGCTATACATCGCAGCTGATAAACTGGCCCGGCCCGCTTCTTGATGGCCTTGTTGCGGAAGGGTTTCGGGTTGTTCGCTATGACAATCGGGATGTGGGCTTCTCGCAAAAATTTGAGGGTGCTCCTGACCCGTCAGAAACGCTGCAGGCGGTGCTTTCCGGGAAAACGCCGGACATCCCTTATGTGATGGCAGATATGGCGGCGGACGGGATCGGTGTGCTGGACGCGCTCGGTATCGATAAGGCGCATGTCGTCGGTGTTTCCATGGGGGGCATGATTGTGCAGCTGATGGCGATCAATCACGCTGACCGGGTGCAGTCGATGACGTCCATCATGTCATCCACCGGCAATCCGGATGTGCCACGGGCAACGCCCGAAGCCCAACAGGCGCTTAATGAGCCTGCGCCGAGTCAGGAACGCCAGGATGTGATTGCGCATTCCATCAAGGGTCGGCGGACCTATGAAAGCCCCGCGTACAAAAAGACAGATGCTGAATATGAAGAGCTGATTGGTGAGGCCTATGACCGGATGTTCTATCCGGAAGGTTATATGCGCCAATATTGCGCGATTGTCGCTGACGGCAGCCGCGTTGAACGCTTGGGGAAAATCTCTGTGCCGACCCTGGTGATCCATGGGAAAGACGACAATCTCGTGCGCGTTGAAGGTGGCATTGATACAGCAAAGTCCGTCCCTGGCGCCCAGCTGGAATTGATTGAGGGCATGGGCCACGATTTGCCTGAAGCGTTGTGTCCGAAATTTATCGAGCTGATCGTCGGCCATGCGCGGAGTTCGTTGGCGTCTGTCGCCGCTGAGTAAGACGATCTGAGAACGCAGAGAAGGCGGGGTTATAGCCCCGCCTTTTTGTTGGTTCCGCTGGCAGCTTACATGCCACCGCCGAATTCTTCTTTTCCGGGTGTCGGCTACATGCCGCCACCAACTTGGCTTGCACCACCATCACACGGGACACAGGCGCCCGTGGTATAGGCGCTGGCACGGGATGCGAGGAAGATCGCAACGCCTGCAATGTCTTCGGGCTGGCCGATGCGCTTGCGCGGGTTGGCGGCCGCAATCTCATCGCCAAGGGTGGCAAGGGTCGCGGCCATCATGTGGCTCTGGAATGGACCTGGCGCGATGCAGTTCACAAGAATGTCGTCGGTTGCCAGACGCTGAGCCAGGTGACGGGTCAGCATGATCATGCCCGCCTTAGAGGATGAGTAAGCGTAGGTCTCAAGCATAGGCGGGTTGATGCCATTGATTGATGCTGTGTTGATGATCCGCGCAGGCGCCTCGTAGGTTGACGCCTTTTTGAGGAGTGGCAACATTTTCTGGATCAGAAAGAAGGGGCCCTTGATATTGATGTCAAAGACCTTGTCCCAACCGCTTTCTGCATAGTCTTCCAAGGGTTCGCCCCAGGCTGCACCCGCATTATTCACAAGAATGTCGACCTTCTCTTCGCGCTTGGCGATTTCTTCTGCGAACTTTGTCACGCCCTCAACGGTGGACAAGTCACCTGGGATAGAGATGCAGGTGCCGATTTCGCTCAGGCGGGCGGCTGTGGCGTCGCAGGCTTCTGCCTTCCGCGCGGTGATATACACTTTGGCGCCGTTTTCCACATAGCCTTGTGCGATCATTTCACCAATGCCGCGGGAGCCGCCGGTGACGATGGCGACCTTGCCGCTAATGTCGAAGAGGTTTTTCATATTTGGTCCCTGTCATTTATGTACGTGTTTCCGGACGGAAAACCGCCAAGACTGATTTGGCACTTTTCCTGGAAACATTTGATTGCCTATCGCAACCTGATTTTGATGGCGGGCACGCTATCACGGCGGCGGCGACTCGTGAAATGCGAATCCTGGTAACTCAGGTGAAACTACTTTCAACAAACCTGATCGTGTCATCCACGCGTTCTATGGCCCATTTGAAGATGCTGGGGCGTTCCTCTGGCGCATCCAGCATCTCAATCTGAGCCATGAGATCGAGAATGCGTGAAAGGGATTGCCAATGGGGTGGTAGAGGTCCAGCTGCGGTTTCGTAGGCCGCGATGAAGGCATCGTCGAACCCTGTGGGTTGGTAGGCGCGAGGGCGGAGCATGTTGGCGATATCCGTGAGCGGTGTGCCCGCGTGGGCAAATTCCCAATCAAGCACGGCGGCGAGTTCTCCATGATGGATCATCATGTTTGGCGGGTTGAAGTCGCTGTGAACGAGGCAGGCGCGTTTTGGAAGTTGATCGAGCAACGGTGCTGCCCATTGAGAGAATTCCTGTAAATGTTCGGTCCGGTCTGGCCCCAGGCGTTTGCCCGCGCGGGCCTCTAGTGCAGGCCCGACAAAAGACAGAAAACTCTCTTTTCCACTGGGGAAGGGCTTCTCAACTTTAAGGTCGTGCCCGAAAAAGCCAGTCTCTGGAAATTCTATCTGGTGGATGTTTGCGAGGACCTCTCCTACCTGGCTCCCAAGTTTTGCAGGGTTTCGGCATTGCTGATCAAGCGTGTGGTCCAGCGTCTCCCCGTTTATCCAGGACAGCACCAGAAATGGATGCGTGGTGTCTGATCCATCATGAAGCACTTTGGCAACGGGTATCTGTCCTTCAAGATTTCGAAGGATGTCTCGTTCCATCCGACAGGTACTTTGCCCGCGGGCATGGAGACGCAGAACCGCATTGAAGGGTTCGACTTTCAAGCTCAGCGCATAATTGGAGTTGATCCTGCCGCCGCTGAGGAGGGTTGTTTGCTCCAACGCATCTGATCCGAACCTGGGTCGGATCAGCGCTTCGATTTCATTGTCGGACAATTCAATGAACGCGTGGCGACGTTCCTGGTTGCGATCGGTCAGGGGACCGTCCTCTTGCTCATAAGCATATGGCCAGTTGGCGCAAAGCCGCGGCGCTCATAGATGCCGCGTGCGCGGGCGTTGGTCTCGGTCACTTCCAGGTGGAGATAAGCGAGCTCCAGTTCTTTTGCTTGGGCGTCGGCAAAGCGCATGATTTCCGTGCCGCCGCCGGATCCTCGGAACTCTTCTTTGAGAAACAGCTCGTCAATGAAACCGTCCTTGCCGCCATAATACATGGAGAAGCCGATGGTGAGGATGAGGTAGCCAGCTGGTTGCCCTTCCGCCTCCACGATCCAGACCCTCACAGCCGGATCTCCTTTGACCAGTTGATCCAGGGCGGGTCCGTGAAGCGTTGGGTCATAAGTGAGACCGTCGAAGGCATAATAGGCGCGCACCAGCTCTTCGATGAGCTGTCTGTCACCTGGGGTTATCGGCCTGAAGGTGAAACTCATGGCCGTCTCGCATAGAGGGCGAGGAGCTGATAGGCGATGGTGGCACCTGCAAGGGCTGTTATCTCGCCAATGTCATAGGCGGGTGCCACTTCCACGACATCCATGCCGACAAGGTTGATGCCTTCAAGGCCCCGCAGGATATCAAGTGCGTGACGGGTCGTCAGGCCGCCGACACAGGGCGTACCTGTTCCGGGAGCATAGGCTGGGTCGAGACAATCAATATCAAAGGTGAGGTAGACAGGGTTGGTGCCGACAGCCTTCTTGATTTGATCAGCAATTGTCCTGGCATCAGACCTACATGTCGCGGCGGCATCCAGAATATTGAAGCCATGGGATTTGGGGTTGTGGGTTCTGAGACCCACCTGGATGGAACGTTCAGGAACAATGAGGCCCTGTTCTTTGGCGTGATAGAACATGGTGCCGTGATCGATGCGGCCTTCTGCATCTTCCCAGGTGTCTGAATGCGCATCGAAATGGATGAGTGAGAGAGGACCGTGCTTTGCCGCATGAGCCTTAATCATCGGAAAAGAAATGAAATGATCTCCGCCGATGGTGAGCATAGCGGTACCTGCTGCCAGAATGTCTGCGGCGTGGGTCTCCAGCCGATCGATCCAGGTTTCAGGTCTACCGGGATCAAAAACACAGTCCCCCCAATCGGCAATTTTCAATTGGTCTAGGGGATTGAAATCCCAGCCTTGCGGTTGGTCCCATGCGAGGTTGACGGAGGCTTGGCGGACGGCGCGTGGCCCAAGCCGGGCGCCGGGGCGGCCGGTGGTTGCCAGATCAAAGGGCACGCCTGATATCGCGATATCAAACTCTGCCAGGTCGCGGGTGTACTGACATCGCAGGAAGCTTGTCGCGCCAGCATAGGTGGCCTCATATGAGCCACCGTAGGGCGACTTACGCGTGAATGCGGCATCGCCCAATTCTTCGCCTATCAGGGATGGGTCATAGTCAGCCATTGGTCTCTCCTCTGCGGGTAGAATGAGACATGTGGCCGCTTCTGGGAAGAGGGAAGGGAAGTCTTATCCCGTTATCTGTTGTGCATTTTTAACACTGGGCACACCCCAGCCAAGGTCGACGAACTTACGCTCTTCCAGTTCTTTTGCGAACTTGAGGCCATCGGAACCCTCTTCTGCATCGTAACCAACTGTTTCCATCATATGATTGACGCAAACGAATTTTGGCAAGCTGCGCCGGTCAGGTGCGATGGGCAGGGTCAGGGTTTCCAATCGTGCGATTTTCCCTGACGGGTGCTGATTGTGTGCCATGTGATACATGCCGCACGGCAGTGATTGCATGGTCTTAAAATCATGCAGCACATCGAAGCCCTGATTGGCGGGGGTGGTGGCCCTCAGGTCTACACCTGTAATGTCGGTCTTCATACGGGATATGACGCCAGTACCTGCCATCCGGCAGATAATTCTTCCATCTTCATGCAACTCCCAGAAAGTAATGTCCGGTAGAGCAGCCGGGATCATTACGAAGTCGAACTCGCGTGGGCTGGGCGCACCGGTCTTGGCGACCGACTTCCAATAGGCCAGCACTTGATTGAAATGGAGAGAGTTGAAGGTCGTCACGCATCACCCACCAGTTTTAAGAAGATTGCGGTGGCAGTATGCGTGTCCAATTCTTGCCAGAATACAAACAAAAGCCCCGATGTTTCCATCGGGGCTTTGAAGTCTCATCGGTGAAACTTGATGATAGACGGAAGGGTCTATGCGACGAACGCGTCTTCCTCGAGTTTCATAATGTCCTCGGACCCGAGCTCAATGCGCTCAAGATAAGCTGCTGTGTTCGGCACTTCCCGTTCCAGCCAGAACTTCGCGAGGACAAGTTTGCGGTTGTAGAAATCTGCGTTGCCTTCGCCTGCTGCAAGCTTTGCGAGGGCAACTTTTGCCATCTGAGCCCACATCCAGCCGAGTGACACCACGCCAAAGATGTTCATCATTTCGTATGAGGCAGCGCCTGCATTGTCGAAATTCTTCGGTGCGTTTTCCATGAGCCATCCGGCGGCCTTGCCCATGCGCTCATATCCAACCTTTAATGGTTCGATATAGGGCTTCATGGCTTCGTCACCTTCATTTTCTTTGATGAAAGCTTCGATCTTACCGAAGAAGGTCATTGTCGCGCGGCCACCCTTGGCGGTCATTTTCCGACCGACAAGATCAAGCGCCTGAACGCCGTTGGCGCCCTCATAGACCTGATTGATCCGGGCGTCGCGGACGAACTGCTCCATGCCGTGGTCGCGGACATAACCGTGTCCCCCAAAGACCTGCATGGACGCGTTTGCTGCGTCAAAGCCTTTGTCTGTGAAGTAGCCCTTGATCACTGGTGTCAGCAGCTGGCTGAGATCAGCGGCTTCTTCCCGTTCCTTCTCATCAGCAGCATTGTTTTGCACGCTGAAAAGCATGGACACATACATGGCAAGTGCCCGGGCGCCTTCCACAAAGGATCGTGACTGCAACAGCAGACGACGCACGTCGGGATGCACGATGATTGGGTCAGCTGACTGATCGGGATTCTTTGCGCCCGTGAGCGAACGACCAGCCGTGCGTTCCAGTGTGTAGGCCGCGCCGTTCTGCACGGCAACCTCGCCAACGGCGATGCCCTGGATGCCAACACCCATGCGGGCGCCGTTCATCATGCCAAACATGCCGGCCATGCCGGACGATTTGGATTTTACTTCTTTCCCGTCTGCAGTCTTTTTGACTTTCTGCGGCGCGCCACCCAGCTTGTAGGCGACTGCATTGTCGAAGTTCAGGACGCAGGTAGCGTTGCCTTTGATGCCCATCTTCTTTTCGATGGAGCCGGTGGAAACACCGTTGCGCTGGCCCAGTTCACCTGTTTCAGGGTCGACAATGAATTTCGGCACCATGAAGAAGTTCACGGTCGACAAATCGTTGGCGAGCTTGCCGTCTTCGTCGGGAATTTTTGCAATCACCATGTGAACGATATTGTCGGTCATGTCGTGATCGCCACCAGAGATGAAGATCTTTGTGCCGTTCATGCGGTATGTGCCGTCTTCCTGCTCAACCGCATTGGTCCGCATGAGCTTCAGGTCCGTGCCGCAATGAGGCTCTGTGAGACACATGGTGCCTGTCCACTCACCCGCGACCATCTTCGGCACGACATGTTCCTTCATCCAGTCTTCACCGGTTGCATGGAGTGCGCCGTAAGCCGCGTTGGTCAGGCCTGGATACATTGTGAAGGCCTGGTTCGCTGACGATCCCATTTCAGAGAAAGCGAAGGTGATGACAGATGGGAGACCTGCGCCGCCCATTTCTTCGGATGCACCGAGGCGGTTCCAGCCGTCTTCGCAGTATTTCTGGAATGCTTCTTTGAAGCCTGGAGGTGTGCGAACGACACCATTTTCCAAAACACAGCCGTGTTCGTCACCGACCTGGTTCAGGGGCTGCAATACTTCTTCACAGAATTTCGCGCCGCCTTCGAGAATGGCTCCGGTCATATCGGGGGTTAGGTCTTCGAAACCGGGCAAGTCGGAGCGTTTGTCGATTTCAAGAAGTTCGTGGAAGAGGAACATGAAGTCCTCAACAGGCGCCTTATAAGATGGCATGGCGTCGTGTCCTCAATTTTCAAAATTGTCAGTAAGCGGGCCGAATTCTATTCGTCCGTACGCATTTGTCGAGCAGATTCGACGCTTTATTGCCCCTAAGAGTCCAGCAAAAATCGTAGGTTCCCCCACGAAAATCAGGGCTTTTCCGGAATTGTGATCTGAGACAATCAAGTATTTTGATAATTCGGCGCTCGTTTTCCCAGAAATGCGCTGATCCCCTCACGAAAATCCTCCGTTTGGGCGCAGAGAATCTGGTTGCGGTCTTCCATGGCGACAGCGGCTTCCAGGCTCCCGGCGTCGACACTCATATTGAGACATTCCTTGGTGAGCCGAAGGCCGAGGGGTGTGGTTGTCAGCATTTCGTCAAGATAGGGCTGCACCGCTTCTGTGAGTTTATCATCCGGTACGACTTCTGAGACGAGCCCAACCCGTTCCGCACGGGACGCGTTGATGAAGCGTCCGGTCATCATGAGTTCGCTGGCGACAGAAACACCTACCAAACGCGGCAGAAAATAGCTGACGCCAATATCGCAGGCAGAGAGGCCAATGCGGATGAAAGCGGCGTTCATGCGCGCGCTTTCGCCGGCAATGCGAATGTCGCTGGCAAGCGCCAAGGCAAAGCCGCCACCACAGGCGGGCCCATGTACCAAAGAGATGATGGGTTGGGGGGCACGCCGCATGCGCATGACAATCTCGCTGATCCGCCGTTGGCCCACCAGGCCTGCTTGTGGGCTGGAGGTCGTGTCTGTTTCAGGTGTGTTGGATCGATCCTTCAGATCGAGGCCTGCGCAGAAAGCGCGACCTGCACCGCGAAGCACGACCACCCTCACGCTATGATCCATATAAAGTCCCCCAAAATAGTCGAGCAGGTCAGTGACGAGTTCTGGGTTCATGGCATTAAGCGCATCGGGGCGGTTCATGGTGACCCAATCGACAGCGCCCTGTTTTTCGATTTTCAATGTCTTGTATGTAGTCATGCCAATATCCTCCCGGCCATGAATTGGTTGTTGGAATTTCTGATCAGCGGTGGCGGGCGATCTGATCCAGCTCGCGCTGAAGCTCTGGATCCATGTTGAGCCAGCGCAGCGCTGTTCGGCTGTCTTCGTCCTGACGCACAATGTCGGCTTGAAACGGAGAAAGAGTTTCTGTGCCTGACCAGCCTACAAATCCGGTGACGAGGCTGCCGACGGCGCCACCGCTGTGGAAATGGTCAATTGCCGCGCCGCCAACCGACCAATCACGGACGATGTAGGCAAAGCCCTCTGTTTCCACCCTGAGCCAGGGCTGGTTTGCCCGGATGTGGAGACGGCGTTCTTCCTGGAGGCGGCGCGCCCAGGAGAGGACTGCGGTTTCACTCGACATCAAACATCCTCAACGGGTCTAAGATTGGCCTGGTTGGTCATATTCTCGCATTTTGGCACGTCTGGCTCGTGTTCGAAACGGTCATATTAAGGACTGGGCCGTCTTCTCAAGTTCCTCTATAAAGCGGCTTCCTGAGATGAAACTGTCTCCAGACCAAAGCGAGAATTCCATGGCCGACACGCAACCCATTATGATTGAAGTAGGGGCGGGTGAGTTGATCGATAAAATCACCATCCTCACCATTAAATCCGAACGGATGAGCGACGAAGCCAAACTGAAGAATGTTCGTTATGAACTGGACGTTTTGAGTGCTGCGCGTGATGTGGCTCTTGAGGACACGGCGGAGCTGCAAAAACTCACAGCGGCATTGAAGGAAGTGAATGAAGCGCTTTGGGTCATCGAAGATGATATTCGCGAATGTGAGCGCGATAAGGATTTCGGTGAAAAGTTCGTGGCGCTGGCCCGGGCCGTCTATGTGACCAATGACAAACGCGCGGCAATCAAGAAGGACATCAATCTGGCGACCGGCGCGCAGGTGATTGAAGAAAAGTCCTACACCGAGTTTGACTGAGTATTGAGAGCGGCGTTCACCACGTCATAGACGCGATCCGCCGAGAGACCCTGCAGGTCTTCTACCTCAATCGCATCAAAGCGATCTGTTTTGATGCCGGTCTTCTCCACGGTTGTGTGTGATCCGAAAAGGGCAAGGCCAGGCTTTCCCACATGGGCGGCAAGGTGGGATGGGCCCGTATCGTTGCCGACGATGTAGCCCGCTGCTTTCACAACGCCTGCCAGATCGAACCAGTCCAGAAATGATCCGCCGGTAAGTGTCGTGCCAGGAATGGTGGCGCAAAGCTCCATCTCATCGGGGCCTGGCACAGTGACCACTTGCTTTCCGTCTGCAATGAGACGTGCGGCGAGTTCCTTGTAAAACGGCCAGCGTTTGTGGGGGAGAGAGGCGGAAGAGCCTGGCACAAGAAGGATGAAACCTGATTGAAGCCCCGCCTCTTCCAGAAGATCGTCCACATCGTTTGCCATCCAGCTGACATTAGGATGTAGCGTGTGCTTACAGGTCAGACCTGCGTCGCGGAGCTGTCCCTCCAGCCGGCGCAGGCTGTGGATGGATTTTGGGTCTTTTGCTTTATGGGGGTGGGAACATCCAGGCGCGGTGCCCGACCATTCGGCATGTGGCAATATCCAACGGAAATAGTCCGCAGTGCGCGACGAGTTTTGCAGATCATAGACTCGGTTGATGTTGAGCGCACGAAGCGCGCGCCGCAGGGCCCACATTTTGTCGAGCCGCCAGCGGCGATCGCGGGGGTCGCGGATCACATTGTCGACCCAGGGGCAGCGTTCCATGATTTTGCCGTAGGCAGGTTCTGTCAGGACGGTGATTTGGTCATCTGGGTGATGATCACGAATGTCATGGAGCGCACCTTCGCTCTGCATCACATCGCCAAAGGCGCCATGCTTGATGATCAGGATATTTTTTGTGCTGCCCATGGGCCTGTCATAACAAGCTGGGGGCGGTCGCGAAACCTAGAACATGCATGGTTCAGAATAAGTAGGGGATCACGCGTGTGCGGACGCGGGACATATAGTCTGCGTAGCCGTCCAGGTCCCGTTTCAATTGTCGTTCTTCGATCAAAATGCGTGGCAGGAAGAATATGAGGACGCCGGGCAGGGCAATCAGGGCTGCTGCTGTGGACTCCAGAAAAAGCGCAATTCCAACGAAGAACAGAATGAAGCTCGTATACATGGGATGGCGCACGCGGGCGTAAGGGCCGGTGTCGACGACATATTGTTCGCGTTCATGCGTTTTCACGATGTTAGCCGCAAAGGTGTTGCTTCGAAACGTGCGCCAAATGAGAAAACACCCGCTGAGGAAAAACCCCACTCCTGTCCAGTATCCAATCTGCGCTGGCAGTGTGGGGAGCAGCCTTAGGTAGTGAACATCCAAGGGAATAAACAAAAACCAACCAATGATAAAGATGACAAGCAGGGTAGTTGCCAACTTGTCGGCGAGTGGTTGGTCTCCCGCAAGGGTGGTTCTATCCTTCAAAAGGTCCGGATCTGTCCAGCTAAGCCATATGGTCGCCACAATGTAGACAGGGGTGATGAGGAGCAGGAATTCCCATCCTCTCGGCCAGTCAAAGCTGCCGGTAAGATACCAGGTCGGTGTGAACAGTAGGGCAGTATAAAAAAGGAGCGCGATTGCGGTCCCGACAAGACCTCTAAAGAAAACCACCATTATTGTTTGCTCCCCCAAACTTCAACTCGTCAATTGTATCACGGAGCGTTTAGATTGGAACTCTGTATGCTGTCTATCCCACCAGGTCCCAATAGGGCTCGCCGGCGAAGCGCTCATAAATGAATTCCACCAAAAGCCGTACCCGTGTTGCGAGGTGTCTGTTAGGTGGGTAGAGCAGACAGAGCTGCAGGGTTGTCGGTTTCCAATCGGGAAGCACTGTTACAAGCCGACCCGCCTGAAGCTCCTGACCGACAATAAAGGTGGGCAAGAGGGCAATGCCCAATCCGGCGACAGCGCCCTTGCAGAGAATGTCGCCATTGTTTGAGCAGAGAGTTCCGTTGATGCGGACGCTCTTTTGTTTCTCTCCCCTGGTAAGCGGCCAGGCATTGCCAGTTGCCAGGTTTCCGTAGTGCAGGCAGGGAAGCTTTCTAAGCTCGTCTGGTTCTTGCGGTGCGCCATGTTCTTTCAAAAAAGACGGTGCCGCGCAAAGCACGCGCTTCATCTCTACTATTTCATGATCGATCAAGGACGGGATCGGATCTGAGGCGCCGATGCGCACGGTAATGTCATAGCCGTCCGCCACGGGATCAACGAATCGGTCACTCAGGTCCAGCTCCGTCGTGATGTCTGGATAGCGTTTCATGAAATCAATAAGGGCGGGTCCCATGTGCGCTATGCCGAAGGAGAGGGGCGCATTTATTCGCAGCGCGCCTGCGGGGCGGCTGCTTGTGTCCTTCAGATTCCGTTCGGCTTCGGCCAGATCATCGAGGATTGTCCGGCACTTCTCATAAAAAGCCTGACCGCTCGGTGTTGGTGATACCTGCCGGGTGGTGCGCTGCAGGAGCTGAACCCCAAGATCGTCTTCCAGATTGATCACGGCCTTGTTCACTCGAGACCGGGACACGCCGAGCACGCGGGCTGCTGCAGCAAAGCCGTTTTGCTCCACCACCACCGCAAAGGCTGAAATTGATGCGAACTTGTCCATGGTACTTCAATTGTCGTCTAATTCGCGACATTATGTAGAAAAATTGGTCAATAGTAAATTTTATGAAGACAATTATCTTCACTCTCAAGCCAATCTTGAGGAGTGGAGCAGATGTTGAAAATCAGAAAAGCAGAGGATCGCGGGCAGGCCAATTTTGGATGGCTTGCGTCCCAGCATACGTTTTCCTTCGGCCACTTTTATGATCCAGACCATATGGGGTTCGGTCCCCTGCGGGTGATCAATGAGGATCAGGTCCGGCCAGGTGCGGGGTTCGATACCCACGGCCATCAGAACATGGAAATCATTACCTACGTGTTGAGCGGCGCGCTGGAGCACAAAGATTCGCTCGGCACCGGTTCAGTGATTGAGGCGGGTGAAGTTCAGGTGATGTCGGCGGGAAGCGGTATTCGTCATAGTGAGTACAATGCCTCACAGGACAAGCCTGTGCATTTTCTTCAGATATGGGTGATGCCCGATGAAGATGGCAAGACGCCTTCTTATGACCAGAAACGTTTCTTTGATGCCGGGGAGCGGCCAGGCGGGTTCAAGCTTGTGGCTAGCGGAAGTGGGCGCAATGGCTCTCTAAAGATCGGTCAGGATGCTGATCTCTATGCAGGCTGTTTCGCTGCTGGTGAGCGTTTCACGCACACGGCGGAGCCAGGTCGTCTGCTCTGGTTGCAGGTGGCGGAAGGGTCGCTGTCGATTGCCGGTGAAACTTTGGTGGCTGGCGACGGGCTCGCTGTCGCGGATGAAGATGTTTTGGCCCTCGATATTGTCGCAGACGCTCACCTGCTCCTGTTCGACATGGTCCCTTAAACGATCTGTCAGGTCTTGAAAACAGGGCCTGACACCTACCTTGTTTCAAGACCCAGTCTGAGGAGGACAGCAGATGACTTTTCAAAGAGATGAAACTCCAACCTGCGCAAAGGTTGAAGGGTGTGACGCCGTAGAGTTTGTGATTACGCCGAAGACGAAAGATCTGGGCGGTTTTGATGTACGCCGCGTGCTGCCTGCTCTTGAGAAGCGCAGTGTTGGACCTTTTGTCTTCTTCGATCAGATGGGACCCGCCGTCTTTCCTGCGGGCGAAGGTATTAGCGTTCGCCCGCATCCGCATATCGGGCTTTCAACGCTCACTTGGCTCTTTGAGGGAGAGATCATGCATCGCGACAGTCTGGGCTATGTGCAACCGATCCGTCCCGGCGAGGTGAACTGGATGACGGCTGGGTCCGGTATAGTCCATTCCGAACGAACGCCGGCGGAGTTGTTGGGCCAGGAACGCAAGCTGTTTGGGCTCCAGGTTTGGATGGCCTTGCCGCAAGATCTCGAGGAGACTGCGCCAAGTTTTCAACATGTGGCCGCAGGCGACATCCCATCTTTTGAAAAGGCGGGCATCAAGCTCTCATTGGTCGCAGGTAAGGGATGGAACATGGCGTCACCGGTCACTGTTCATAGTGAAACCCTTTATGCCGATGTTGAGGCGGCAGAAGGAGCTGTGCTCACCCTCCCCGCCGATCATGAGGAGCGGGCTGTCTATCCTGTTCGCGGCTCCGTGGAGATTGGGGGTGCGCAATTTGAAGCTGGTACCATGACGATCCTGAAACCGGGCCAATCCGTGGACGTGTCATCGCCGGAAAGTGCGCATTATGTGGTGATCGGCGGCGCGCCGATTGACGGAAAGCGGCACCTCTTTTGGAACTTTGTGTCCAGCCGTCCAGAGCGGATCGAACAGGCGAAGGATGACTGGCGGGAAGGTCGTTTTGCATCTGTGCCGGGCGACGATGAATTCATTCCGTTGCCAGATTAACTGTTTTTGGAAAATGCAGTAGAAAGAAACTCAGCAATTATGAGGCGCATCGGCGTTGCATTCTGCTTTAGCATTGTCGCCAGCTCTCTCGCGTTTGATGGGTCCATGGAACCGCCAGAATGGCGATGCCCCTTGCTATCTAATTGGGTGTACGCCATTGCCCAGTTCGAGAGACTGCGGGTTGGCTTCATATCTTGTAGGAGCGGCTCAACCTGAGAGTGGCGTGGATCGTCTAGTATTTTCTTGTAAACAGCTTGCACGTCACGCTCTTCACCTTCCAAGAGCTGGATGAAGCTTTTGCCGTCAAAAATCAGAAACCCCGTGACACCTACTTTTGCATTATTGCGTTGGGCGGACTCCAAGATGGTGTCTAGTTCAGACTGAGCCATTGCGTGTTTTGCTGTCGATGTGTAGAGGAGCTGAAAAATGGACATAGTAGTAATGCTCTGATGCGTAAACCATTCCGACAACCGGTACGAGAAGCTCGGTTGCGCGTTCGCCGGAGCCCCAACCTATTCGGTATCTACTACTTTTGTATTATTAAATACCTATCTCTATCGTCCATAAATAATTTGTGGACATCTGTGCTGGTCAGCCGCCCGGCCGGCTTAATCGTCTCACCCCGGCGATTTGTCCGCCTGCGAATGATGCGACGCCGAGGGCGACCAGGATTATCGCGGTAATGCCCGCCGAGGTCAGCATGCCCGCAACGAATGGCAGGAGTGCGACGGAACTTGCAACCCAACCGATGTCGAGGGCGATGATGACCCAGGACAGACGGGTAGAGATGTTCTGCCGGGTGGCGATCCAAATAATTGCTGTAGCGAAGAGGAGCAGCTGAAGGCCAAGGCTCGGCAAAAGAGTTGGATCGGGAATGCCAAAAGCCTGGGTGAGCGTGGCTGCGTCCACCAGGCAGATGGTGCCGGTGAGGGTTGAGAAAGTCGCATTCCCCAGCAAGAACCGACGCAGCAGTCTGCTTTCTGGGTTGAATGGCGCGTCACTATTCCATGCGTCAGTCAGAAACATTTGGGCTCTCCGTTTTTATTCGGTTTTCTGGCCAAACGTTGCCATGAATGGGAGAGGTGCCCAATTCCCTCTGAGGTAAGTGCTCGCCTTCAGGCATTGCCAAAGAGGCTAATCCAGTTGTCGCGGCTTTCCTGGTCTGCAGGTAGGAAGGACTCGATGCGGATCTCCTGCAGTGTCACGTCCTGTGCTGTGCCCAGCGTCGTAATAGTGGTGACCAGGTGAATGGTCTGATCCCCAATCTCGAGGATCACCGGCACAAGCGGCGGTTGCTGGGCGCCAATGTCGATGACTTTCCATTGGGGCGGAAGATCATAAGTCTGCATCAGCTCGTCCAGCAGGTTTCTGGTCGAGGTTTCGTTTCGGCTGAGCTCCGCGATGGCTTCGCGATGGAGGCGCTGGACAATCGGATAGGCGACATCATCCCAATTGACGACGAGGTCTCTGAACCCGCCTGGCGCAAACATGCGCTTGAGAAGATTTGGCTTTGGATATGCCGGGTCTGGATCGCCGCCCGTCGTTGCCCAATAGGTCTGGTTGGCATCCAGAATATTCCAGTGGCGATCAATGGCGGCGGCACAAAAAGGGTCGCTGGCACTCAGTATGAGGTTGACCAGGTCTCGGATCTCCCTCATTTCCGGACTGTCATAGTCGGACTCGGTGAAGGCTGACGGGTATCCCGCTGCGATAAGGAGCGCATTTTGGTCACGCAGGGGAACGTCGAGGGTTTCGGCCAGAGTTAATACCATCTCTCTGCTCGGCTGTGCCCGACCGGTTTCCACGAAGCTCAGGTGTCTGGGGGAAATGTCGGCGTCGCAGGCAAGGGCGAGTTGGCTTAAGCCTCGGGCAGCCCGCCATTCTTTGAGCAAGATGCCAACGGCACTTTGTGTATGGGCTGACTCCATGAACGTCCGATCTCCTTTTGTCCTATTCAGACTTAGGAAGAAATTGCATGGAATGAGGGGCCATTCGATCGGACGATAGGGGAGCCACTATTAGCCACCCATGCTTACGCGCGACGGAATTGGCGGCGCGCATGGGGTTTGGAAGGCTGGTTGCCTTAACCCGTTTTGAAAGGACGTCCAAATGACCAAGCCTATTCTCACTACTACAGATCTTTCCAGTTACGGGAAGACGGCGCGCCTAATACTCGCGGAGAAGAATGTTGACTATGATCTTCATAAGGTTGAGTTCACGGGCCTCGGCAACGAAGACTATCGCTCTGTTCATCACCCGTTCGCGAAAGTACCCGCCTTTCGCCATGGCGATGTACACCTTTATGAGACGGCGGCCATAGCGCAATATATTGATGAAGCGTTTGACGGGCCGTCGCTGCAGCCTGTTGATCCCGTGGCTCGGGCGCAGATGCGCAAGTGGATTTGTGTCGCTGACGCCTATGTTTATCCGGCGGTGATCACCGGTCTGGTCATGGAGCGGGTTGTTGCTCCCCTGAATGGTATTGAATCCAATGAGGAGCTGATTGCGACCTCCCTGCCGGAGATTGCCCGCGTGTTAGATGTGATTGAACACGAACTCGCAGACAGGGACTATTTGGCTGGGTCTCTTTCACTTGCGGATTTCTTCAACGCAACAATGTTGAGCTTCCTGCCGCTGGCGCCTGAAGGTGCAGGCCTTTTGGAAGGCAGACAGGCGCTTGGTGCCTGGATTGCCCGGATGACGGAACGCAAAAGCTATGCCCAGGCTGCGTGACTAACTTTGATCCGCTGTTAAGAGGACGAGAGGCGCCTCAGGGCACCTCTCGCATCTTTTATCCACTAAAACCCGCAGCATCCTATTGTGCGTAGTATTCGACCATAGGTTCACGGGTGCCAGTCACATATTGAATGAGGTCATAGGTATCAAAGACCAGCGAGATGGCGAGGGTCGCTGTGGCTGCATAGAGCCAGGTGCGAAAATAGGGCCGTCCGTCGGTCTCTGCCTTGCCGGTGAATATCCGATGCACGAAATAGGCAAAGGCGACGGCCCAGAAAATATGTCCGAGACCAAAGAGCTTGGTGATCAAGTTTCCCTGCGCTGTGTAAATGTAAAGCCCTAGTGCAAAGTTGAGAACCTGTGCGGCGATCAACACCTGTGCTTCCCGCCTCTTGATGAAGAGAAATGGCAGGAGGATGAGCAGCGTTTGCATCCAGGTGAGCCACCATTGCAGCCATTGGGGAAATTGCGCGATCTGCGCATTCATCTCGTTGAACATATCCATTGCCGTTCGTCCTTGTGGGTTGTTTTGGGCCACAAGCTAGGTGGTGGTGCGCACTCTCCCAACTACGCGAGAGGTAAGATTGGTGTCTGGCAACAGAAGAGATACAGAACCGAACGCCGTTTCCTCTTCGCCTGGTTCGGAGAAAATGGTGTTATCCATGTCCGCGCCTGGGCCCGCAACAGAGATGCTGGTGCGGTGGGCAAACTACCTGGTTACGGCCAATGCCCCTTTACTCATGTCGCTGACGTAATGAGGATCAAACCCGGCGCTCTTGCGGCTTCAGATTCCGTCTATGGATTGGAGGAAGCGGTCCTTCCCCAACGTCATCTACCGAAGGGTTGTGTGGCAAATTGGCGCGTTCAGCTAGCGGAACTCATCGCCGGTTAACCCTCAAATACTGGTGAATATTGCGTTTTGAGAAATGTCATCCATGTTGTACCGTGCCACATAGATTGAACCAGGCGGAGATATGCGGGATTAACCGGGATTTGGCGGTATTCTGCGGGAAAAGAAGGCGTCACACAAAATTCGCCGCGCCACATGGTTTGAAGAAAAATCCGCAGGTGCGCCACATGGATTGACCCAGAGTGCGCCACATGGTTTCACGCGAAACAAGAATGAAAACAAGAGGTTAGCTTAGTAGGCGCAGAAACCAATCGCCAAACTATCTGGCGCAATGTTTTACACAGATGAAAATGTAATGATTGGCGGAAATCGGCGCATTCGTGGGTACGAAGAGGCTTTAACTTTTACACCAATGTCAACGGCCCTGTGGCGGACCACAGATGAGAGTTAGTGGGCTTCTCGGTCAAGGTAGCGATTTGGGACCAGAAGGTTGAGGGGGCCTGCATTGTCAAAGGTGACACGCACGCTCGATGCTTCGGCCCGACGCTCAACCACTTCGTAATCCTGTCTCAAAAGAAGATAGCATCCAGCATCCAGACGGCTGATTGCTACATCTACATTGCCCTCAGATACTGCGCCCTCGAACTTGTCGAGCGCCGCTTCACCTAGGCATCCAACAGCCTGGTGAGTGAAATACGATTTTGCAAATGCTGGCGACAGCATTGCAACCGCTGAAACCGTGGCTATGAAAGCAAATCTCTTCATCACATTAGTTCCCTAGGTTCGCCCGGCTTTCCAGATTACACGACCGACGACTTGGACGGCTGCGAGGTCCTTGCGATCAAGAGTCTGTTGAAGGTTGCCTTCGCCGTCGAAAACATCAATGTCACCATTTAACCGCGAGCGCAGTTGTTTCACAAGAAGCATGCCATCTACTGAGAAGACGTAGATGCCGTCGCCAGCCATCTTTGGCTCGTTTGTATCGATCAAAAGGACATCACCATTGTCGATGAGCCCTGTCATGCTGTCGCCGCGAGCCTCGATAAGAAAAAGGCCCGAGGGCGTCACCCGCAGTTCCTCTCTTAGCCACCTTTTCGAAAAAGCGACGGGGGTAGATGTTGGATGTTCAATTGGTATTGCACCGGACCCAGCTGCAACTAGCGCATCATACCTAGGGATGTAAACGAGATCATCATCCGCACCTCCGGCGCCATCAGGGTCAAGCATTTCGCCTTTGCCCGTCAGCAGCCAGTTAACGTTGATACCATCCTCCGCAAGCTTGCTAAGCGCTTTTGGGTTTGGTGCTGTTGCCTGTTTTTCGTATCCGTTCCAGGTGTTGGCGGACACGCCCACTCGCTCCGCTATTGCACTTTGAGATAGCCCAAAGTGGTGTCTAACGGCGATGAGCCTGTCAGTGATCATTGAAGTGCCCAACTTTTGCGACATGGAGTGTCGCAACCTCCCGGAAATCTTGTTCTTTCTCGCACACAGGGCAGGGGCGTCAACCGATTATTAGTTAGTAAAATCAACGTATTGCGGTTTTTATGGTTAATAGTCGGCAAAACTGGTTGCGAGATATCGAATAATTTGTATATGTTCATCGGTATGTCCAAGAATATCGATGAAATACAAATTCCTCGACAGCCCAGAGAGCGGTCCATTTGGGTCATGGGGCAGCTCAAGTTGAAGGGCAAATCCTATCGGGCAATCGCGAAGAGCAAAGACCGAAGCCCTACAGCAGCTCGACAGGCGATGTTTCAGCCTTCCGCTGACATGGAGGATGCGATTGCGGAAGCGTTGGGTCTCACAAGCCAGCAACTTTTTCCAGAGCGCTTTGATGAAGATGGGAAACGGTTGCACGCAACTCGACGGAGGTCTGCATGAAAATGCTTTCTTCCGCGGTTGCAGGTTTGCGCCGCCTCGCTTCGATCCTGTCGACCTCGCGCACGTCCGTCACTGCAACGACCTTGACGGAGCGGCTGGTGTCAGTTCGCCAAGACTATCAACTTTCGCAAAGAAAAATGTCTGACCACTTCGGTGTATCGCCTGCTGCTTGGCACAATTATGAGTCTCGCGGCGTTCCACCTAAGCCCTCAATACTAACCCAACTGGCGGATGAAGGTTTTTGCATCAACTGGTTGTTGACAGGTGAGGGCGACATGCGCCGCGAGGTGCGTTCATGAAGGAGTGGTTGACGGCGCAAGACCTTCTAACTCTCTCATTGCCTGGCGTCGGTGATCACCCTTGGCGTCAGGCTGAGCGCGAAGAGTGGAAATGGCGACCGCGCGAAGGGCGCGGTGGCGGTCGCGAATACCATCTTTCAAGTCTGCCAGAAGCAGCACGCATCGAACTTGCCCGTCGTTCCCTCATTGATAATCCAGTCCTGCTGAACACCTCCTCCCGTCAGCAGGGCGGACGTTCCCCGCGCCCTATTGCCCCCCTCAATGGCGCGGGGAACACTATTTCCGTTAAGGGCTCCAAAGCTCAAAAGCGGCAAGCTGCTCGAACGGTGATCATTAACTTGGTCCGTACCTTCAAGCACGAAGGCGGGCTTTCAATGATTGCAGCCCGAAGCGCGTTTTCCAGCCTTTTCAATGCCGGTGAAATACCCGTTGAACAGTGGGTGCAAGAAGAAATCGGCACCCTCTCGATTTCATCTCTCAGCCGTTGGCAATCGCAAGCAGCGCGCGAAGGCGCTCAGCGTCTCGGCGGTAAGTATGGCTCCCGAAAGGGTAAGGGCAAGATAGAGGGTGATCCGCAGCTTCGTGATTTCTGCATCGCCAATATGGCTGAGCGTCCCCACCTCACGGCAAATCAGATGATCGAAATCATTGATGCGAGGTTCGAGAAACGCATTCCGAAACGCACAGTGCAGCGGTTTATGGCGATAGCGCGGGAACGGTACGCAGATGCATTCCTTGCAGCAGCCAATCCAGACGCTCACAAGAACCTTCGCCTGGTCGCCTTTGGGTCACAGTCCGAGAAGGCGAGTGCACCAAACGAAGTCTGGGAGATCGACGCGTCACCAGCTGACATCATGACCACTGAGGGGCGGCGGCTCAATCTTGTTGCGATGGTGGATGTGTGGACCCGCCGCGCAAAGGTACTGGTTACGCCAACACCGAAAGCGACAGCGGCGACGCTTCTCATGCGCCAGTGCATCATGGATTGGGGCGTGCCCGACACAATCAAGATGGACAATGGGAAGGACTTTGCGTCCTCTCACGTCGCGCGTGCCCTTGGCGGGCTTGGCATTCAACAGGAGTTCTGTCCGCCGTTTACACCCGAAGGCAAGCCCCATGTTGAGCGCTTCTTCGGCACGCTGCAACGGGATTTTGTCTCGCTGTTGCCGGGCTTCATTGGGCACAATGTAACTGACCGCCAGGCGATTGAAGCGCGCCGCAGCTTTGCACAACGCTTCGGCGACCCTCAGGGAGCCATCGCCGTTGAGCTGAACGGTGAAGAGCTGCAGTCAAAGATCAATGAGTGGATCGAAAAGGTCTATCACCGCCGCGCCCACAGTTCATTGGGGCAGTCCCCCAAGCTGCAGGCTCTCTCCTGGACCGGGACGCTTTCCAAAATATCGAATGAACGGGCGCTTGATGTCTTCCTGGCAGAAGCCCCGGACACGGATGGCCTTAGGGTTGTTGGTAAGAAGGGCATTCGCGTTGAGAACGCTCTCTTCATCGCGCCTGAATTGGGGGCGCATATCGGCGAGCGCGTTCATGTCCGTCTGGACCCGGCTGATATGGGGCGCATCATGATCTATGGGATCGATCATCAGTTCATCTGCATCGCCGAAGCGCCAGAACGGACAGGCCTAAACCGCCAGGAAGTCGCCGCTCAAGCTAAGGCGATACAGCGCCAGCATCAGAGCGAACTGCGGGCTGAGTTCAAACGCGTTTCCCGCGACAACAAAATTCACAATGTGGCTGATGAGATCCTCGCCGCGCACGCTGCAGATGACATCCTGCCATTTCCCCGGCCCACGGAGGAGCACACCACTGCCGCACTAGAGGCAGCTGGTGAAGCAGCCCATTACTTGGACCGAGAGCCGGAACCACCGAACAGTTTGAGCCCTGAAGACCAGGCCCTAGCGGAAGAGGCAAAGCAAGCACTGGTGATCCCTCTGCGCTCATCCCCAGAACCAAAAGCGGATGTGACGGACGATTGGGAGTGGGTGCAGTGGGCGAGGGCGCACCACGACGAACTTACACAAGGGCAACAGGAATATCTGGCCGAGTTGGAAAACGATCCGGCCATTCGTGTGCGGGACGCTGAGGCCAGCGAACCGAACGCTTCATGAAGACAGTCAGCGGGAGACTAGGGTATGCGGCCAATTTTTGTGAAAGACCTCACCAACGTTGAGAGGTTCCTTGCGGGCATTCAGCGTGTCGCTCAGCGCGGCGCACCGGAAGCATGCTGGCAACTGGTTATGGGTTCGCCGGGTCTCGGCAAAACGAAAACACTCGAATGGTGGGCGACCCAGAATGACGATCATGTCTACCTGCGCGCGAAGAGCGGCTGGCGTCTCAATTGGGCGCTTCGCGACCTCGTGACTGAGTTGGGCGAGATGCCAGCCAACCGATCTGAAAAGCTCTTTGAACAGGCCCTTAGAGGCTTGGCTGGAAGCGGTCGCAATGTTGTGGTCGATGAAATCGAACACGCAATGCACGACACAAAGGTGATCGAGATGTTGCGGGACATTTCAGACCTGACCGAAACCCACATCATCATTGGCGGCATGACGGGCGTAGACAAGAGGCTGAAGCGATATCAGCAGATCTACTCACGAATAACCGATGTGATGCGCTTTGAAATGTGCACGGTTAAAGATGTCCACAAGGTTTGTGAAAACCTTGCTGAAGCTGCCAGCGGTGTGCCCCTCAAAATCGAAGACGATCTGGTCAAGGCGATCCATGCGCGCACGGAAGGCCGTTTGCGCTCCGTGCTGAACGCTGTCAAAGAGGTTGAGAGACACGCGCGGAAGAAGGGTCTGCAGTCGATAGCATCAACAGACATGAAACTGTCCTTGCTCACCAATGATGGCAAGGCGCGCACCGCTGCCAAGAGGGTGGCATGAAGAATACATCCCCCAACAAAGAGGCCGGTGGTGCGCAGACACAGATCCTCGCACTGCTCGCAGACAGGGGTGCGCCAATGACGCTGGATGAGTTGGACGCGCAGCTGCCAAATCTGAAGCGCAAGAAGATTACATCCAGCATCTGCCGTCATGTCACGAATGGCCATGTCGTTCGCAAGAAGGCCGGGTGCTACCAAGTCACTGCCAAAGGCAAAGATGCTCACAAGCGAGGCTATACATCCGGCCCGCAAGGTCCATTGACGGGTGAACGTAAGCCCCAACGAAGCACGCTGCGCTCGCGTGTCTGGAAAGCACTTCGCCTGAAGAAGCGGGCAACGCTTGGAGAACTGATAGCCTATGCGGCTCTGGAAGACACTGACGATCAGAATGCTCTTAGAAATGCGTCTCGCTATGTCAGAGGCTTGAGGGGTGCGGGTGTTGTCAAAAAGCTTGTACGCCGCGAACCGGGCACGGCCCCAACCAGCAACGGGCACCATGTCTATTTGTTGGTGACCGATTTGGGCCCATTAGCGCCTTACCTGAGGCGCAACGGTACCACGCTCTACAACCCCAATACGGGTGAAGAAATCGACATTGACGTTACGCCTCTTGCGAGAGGTGGTGCGGCATGAGAGCGATTGCTCAAAAGGCAACAGAAGCTTGGGGTGAGCCGCCTGACTGGATCGTGGTTCTCGCAGACGAATGCGACAAGTCCAGCCAGTCGAAGGTGGCCAAGGCGCTTGGAGCGTCGTCAACAGTTGTCAGCCGCATTCTCGCGAACGCTTATCCAGGTGACGTCGGCAAAATTGAAGCGCTTGTGCGCGGCCACTTCATGGCGGCGACAGTAGAGTGTCCGGTGCTCACTGAGATCTCGCGTCAGCGATGCATTGCCGAGCAAGCCAAACCCTTGACGTTTCAGAACCCAATACGAAGGCGTGTCTATGACGCCTGCCGCGACGGTTGTCCGCACTCGCGGATTGCCGACACATCCCCCAAACGAAAAGGAACGGGCTCATGATTTCAACGGACCTACGTAGCCTGACGGATCGCCTCAAAGCCTATTCAAATGTCGGCATTCTGAAGGAGCCGTTCATCCGCATATTCCTGAACCAGCTTCGAGATCTCGCTGATCGCGTTGAAGCGTTGGAGCGCGCGCAGGTCGGCGCACCGGCCCGCCGTGAAACGACACAGCTCGAACTCATAGAAGGAGGTAAGTCGTGATCTATGTACGTCTCACTGAAGAGCGAATTTTTGGCCTCGAATTACCATCCGACTGGGAAGAACGCAGAGGAGACGTCTGTCTCTATGCTGATGAAACCACTATCTGCTTCGTTGATAGGTCAATGGCTGGCTATGTGCCGGTTTTTGTTGCTGACGGAAACGAGCCAATCTACGAGGCTACATACAACCCAGAAGAGGCCAAGTGGCTTTGTGCAGAGGCGAACAAAGCCGAGTTGGGGCTTGGCGAAGGCGACGCTGATGAGATCGTAGGAAGCTCAATGCAGCTGCCAGCAGTGGGGGGAACATGACTTTCAACCCACACCTGCCGCCTGTTGATGTTGTTGAAGTTGCAACGGCTGTTCTGATGCAAGGCAACCGGCGCGCAACAATGGTCTCGACCCATGAGACGAAAGCAATGGCGGCTGCAGTCGTCAATTTTTCTGAAGCGTTATCTCAAGCGGCTTTCGTTCTCCATCTCATTGAAACCCTTGGCGAACGCCCAGCGTCGGCAGAGCTGAAACAACAGACCGACGATGCACTTGAGCGGCTCTCCGCGATGCTTGAAGCGGTGGGTTTCAGACAAGCTGAGGAGGTTCTCCATGCAGCGTCTTCATGAACTGATCACCCAAGCCTCCGTCAGTGCGCGGAGACGGTCTCTCAATATCCGGATTCTCTATTGGTCCTGGCAAGGCGCGCGCCTTGAAAGGCGAGAGCAACGCCAGAAGCGTTTGCGGGACGCACAAATGACTTGGATGTCGAACGGCACCTCAACCTCGAAAACAGGAAGGACACTCGGATGATCACACCAGATGAGGGCACGACCATCATTGATGGAAAAGTTTACATGATTGACGGGAAGGGGCGGCACGTACCGTTCCTCCTGGTTAAGCCAGAGCACAAACTAGAAGACCAGATGGTGCGGACCATCATGGGATATGCCTCAGACCTGAGTGAACAGGTGGCGCGTTTCAAGGGCCATTGTATAGACGACATTGCAACCTTCCTGGCGCTCCTGTCAGAAGTCTATGGCGCTAAGCGCGGCGGTCAGAAGGGCAACATGACCTTCACGTCATATGACGGCTGCCTGCAGGTTCGAGTAGCTATCGCGGATCAGCTGACCTTCGGACCAGAACTGCAGATCGCCAAAGACCTGATTGATGAGTGCATTGCCGAGTGGGCGGAAGGATCACGAGATGAAATCCGGGCGTTGGTTGATCATGCCTTTGAACCGCGCAAGGCGGGCTTGGTCAATCGAGAGGCAATCTTTTCGCTTCGCCGCGTTGAGATAGTTGACCCGCGCTGGACTCAGGCTCAACAGGCGATCACAGACAGCATCCGTGTGCAGGGCACCAAGCAATATATCCGCTTCTACAGGCGGGCCACGCCAACCGATGGATGGGAACCCATCACTATAGACATCGCTTCTGCGCGCCGTCCGCAACAGGCTGCGGAGGTGGGCGTATGAGCAAGCGGAAACCAGATCAGCAGTTCACCATCTACGACCATGCCGGTGTTGAAGTTGGCGAAGTCACCGCGCGACACTCCAAGGGTGCGTTGACTGTCGCGCGCCAGAAATGGGGCAAGGCCAACTGCGCCCAAGCCAAAGTCAAAGCCAAAGAGGCCGAGACGGAAGGCGGTGACGCATGAGCGGCATCGGGCACAATCTGCCAAATGCGAAGCTCCGTAAATTCTTCGAGCGGCTGGAACGTCTGCAGGAAGAAATCGACGGGCTCAATGCCAACAAGTCGGAACTCTATGCCGAAGCGAAGGGCAGCGGTTTCGATCCAAAGATCATGCGGATTGTCTTTTCTCGCCGTCAACAGGATACGGCAGAGCTGCAGGAAAAAGACGCGCAGATAGCGCTCTATGAAGAGGCTCTTTCTGGCGTGAAAAAGAAGACTGGCACGAAAAGTGCTACGCGTGCGCGCGCACGAGGGGGCAAAGATGCCGACGCCTCATGAAGACGCACTGAGCAATCTGCTATGGGCCACAACGCCTATGCGTGGTGTGTTGAAGGGCGATGCGCGCGCAGCCTTCATTGAAGCCTGGCGCGCAGGAACCGACGCGCTTTGCCATGGGTCTTTTGATCCAACCGAGCCAGCGCCTACAAGCGCACGTGCCGCCGCCATCGATATTCACAAACGCGCGTTAGATGTCTGCGCCGCTTTGGGCGTGCGCCCCCGCGAGCTGGTCGACCAATTCAATGACAAGGCAGACGGTGGTTTCACATCTCAGCGCCAACCTATCGATGCCCTGACCCTATTAGGGCGCGCTTGTCTGCGCGCTGCAGTTCTTGAGTTCCCCCCATCTCAACAGACTGACAAGGATAGCTCCCATGAGTGCGCAACCTGAAAGACGGTCCCAGCTCCTGCCCCTAGTGCACATCGCCAAGAAACAACTTGGGCTTGATGATGAAACCTACCGAGCGTTGCTCGAACGCGAGACCGGCCTTCGCTCTGCTGGTGATATGACCGACGATCAGCTCGAAAAGGTGATGGCAGCATTTCGCTCCCAGGGCTTTAAGACCAAGCGACAACAGCGCACAACAGCCAAGCACGACCAGGGCAGGTTCATTGTCGCCTTATGGATCGACCTTTGGCAGCTCGGTGCGGTGGCAGATCGGCGTGATGCCGCTCTTGATGTATTCGTGAAAAGACAGACTGGCGTCGAGCGCATGTTGTGGCTCGCACCTTCCCAGGCGAACTCGGTTGTCGAGGCGTTGAAAGACTGGTGCAAGCGGGAAGGTCTCGAAATTGTCTATCAGCCTGGTGATCCTGATCCGGGTCTTACCGCCAAGCGAGCGGTCTGCCATGCGATCTTCGCGAAGCTCGCACAATACGAAGATGGGCAGGACGGCTTCGCAATGGAGATGGACTATAGCAACCAGCTCAATGCTGAAGAGGCGCAGGGCCTCGCCAACCGCATGGCCTATCGGCTTCATGCGTTTAAGAAACTAGTGGTGGGTGATGCGCCATCTTGAACCAGCCAATCACACCATCCCGCTCACCGTTGCAAAAGCAGCCCGGCGCGCTTCCTTTCGCAAGGTCTTTATCGCAGATGCAGACCGGCGAGGCCTCACGTTCTCAGCTGAAGAGATCGAACACCTTGAAGCAAGCATCATGAAATCCGCTGATGCCTACCAGCGTGCAGGTCGGCAGCGTTACTACGTCGCTGTTAGGTGGAAGGGGCGACGGATGGTCTGCGCTTACAGCATGCAGCTTAAATGCCTGGTCGGCCTCAGGTCTGCGCGCCGCCTGACAAAGAGGAAATTTACTCAATGAGCGCATTGACCAAAAGCTGCCGCCACTATGGCTATGAGAACGGCATGGTGTGCGCGAAGGGCATGGACATCAGGGCCGTGCACGGCGACGCGTTGGCTTGTTGCCGAGATCCAAAGAAAGCATGTCCTGCGCGCGAGGATTACACGACCGACGAGATAGCAGCCGCTGAGGAGCAATCAGCCAAGCAGATGGAAGACGGCTTCACGGTCATTAGCGCAATCGTGGCGGAAGGAAAGACGGCGCCGGGTGATAGCGGTCATGTTGGCTGTCCAAAATGCGGTGCCGGAATGGTGCTGTTTACGTTCTCGCCATCCAATGGTCATCTCCACGCAGTGTGCTCAACACCGGATTGCTTCGAGGTGCACCAATGATCGACTGCTTCGCAGATATGGCGCAGCCCTACCTCTACCGATTTGGATGGGCAGTCTTTCCGGTCTCACGGTCCGGGCGGAAGAAGCCGCTGGTAAAAGGCGGGTGCCATGCTGCCACGACTAACCTTGACCTTGTTGATGAATGGTCTGACAGGTTCGGGGCTTGCAACATTGCTGCCTCAACTGGCTTCACGAACGGTATCTGTGTGCTCGATGTAGACGCACCTGAAGGGCTGCTAAATCTACAGAAGCTACTCGGCGATTTGGGTGTTGCCTTGCCAAGAGCGCCCTGTGTTCGATCTGGTGGAGGAGGGTTGCACTACTACTTCGCACAACCACCAGAGAAACTGAAGAACCGAGCTGGCCATATAGCGCCCGGTCTCGACATCAGGAGCGAAGGTGGCTCCATTGTGCTACCGCCGTCCATCCACAAGTCCGGTCGCAGGTATGTCTGGGCAGTTCCCTTGGATGAATGGTGCAGTGATGGGGTGGTAACGCCTCCGCCAATGCCGGAGTGGCTGCGGCTCAAAGCTGCTGCTGACAAGCTCCCTGCTAGGCTGCGTCGCGGCGCGAAGGATTTCACCACAGCGCCAACCAAGATACTTGAGCTTGAAGAGACAGAGTTGAGGCGTGCCCAGCCTGGTGGGCGAAACTATGCACTAAACCGTGCGGCCTTCGTCTTTGGTCAGTTTGTTGCCGTGGAGAAAATCAGCGAGCAAGACACTCGTTCTCGGTTGACGGCCATTGCTTTGGATATCGGGCTTGATCCTGCAGAGATCGGGCCGACCATTGATAGCGGCTTGCGTGCTGGACTGTCCCAGCCAAGGCAGGGCACCTAGAGCATGTCTTCCCCCCGCCGTCAGCCAGGGCTCTTAGAAGCCATCGCAGAGATCACCGACCAGGCGTCGGCGGATCTTGTTGCGGCTGAGTGGGGTGGGCGTACCTTGTATCTGCCTGCAAAGTTGAAAAGCGATCACCGCCTGGTCGAGTTGTTGGGTGTGCAAAAGGCGACGGTGATTTGCAAGGAGATCGGCAGCGGCAACGTGATGGTGCCGATGTCTGATATGGCGGGGCCAAAGAAACGTCGTCGCTTGGTTGCTGAGATGTTGGACCAGGACGTATCACACAGCGAGGCTGCGCGCACGGCTGGTGTGCACACCAGAACAGTGGAGCGGGTGGCCGCTAAACAGAAACGTCTCAGCAAACGGAAGGCGACAGGCGCGCAGGGCCGTCTTCTCTGACACGCCCCGACACCTGTCGGGATTACGAATTTCGGGATTTCCCATCATGGTCTGTTCGTTGCAATCAAACGAATGGCGGAAACGATGGACGCGGCTTCACCCGAATGGGTTTTCCAAAGAGCACTTGACGTTATCCTGGAACATGAAGGCGGCTTTGTCGATGATCCAGACGATCCTGGCGGTGCGACCAACTTTGGTGTCAGCCTTCGTTTCCTGCATTCAGTGGGCGAGTTGGATGTGGATGGCGACGGTTTCCATGACTTTGACTTTGACAAAGATGGCGACGTTGACGCGATTGATGTGCGTTCAATGGAACGCTCTCAAGCGGCAATGATCTACCGCGACTTTTGGTGGTTGAAGTTTCGCTATGATCTCCTCCCTGGTGAGGTCGCCATCAAGGTTTTCGATCTCTCTGTCAACATGGGTGCAAGGCAGGCGCACAAGCTCTTGCAACGCGCCCTCAGAGCCTCAGGTGTTGAGGTGGTGGATGACGGGCTCATTGGCCCCGTGACGCGCCTAGCAATTGACGACACCGACCTTTGTGCATTGCTACCAGCTCTGCGATCTGAAGCCGCTGGTTTTTATCGTGCGCTTACGGCCGCAAGGCCACCTCTTAAGAAGTTTCTGAAGGGTTGGTTGCGGAGGGCCTATTCATGACCGAAGTTTGGGGAGCAGCCAAAGGCATTATCTCTACAGTCGCGCCAACAATTGCGACGGCGTTCGGTGGGCCGCTTGCTGGCATGGCTGCGCGCGCTGTAACTGGTGCACTGTGGGGAGAAGATAAGGCCGTTGACGATGTGGATGCTGCGTTGCAGGCGATGCAGACAGCGACGTCCGATGATCTCCTGAAGATAAAGGCGGAAGAACACAGGTTCGCTGAGAAGATGCGCGAGCTTGATATTGATGTTAAGCGCATCCATGCCGCTGATCGGGATAGTGCGCGGAAACGCCAGATGCAAACCAAAGACAAGATGCCGGGCTATATTGCCAGCGCTGCATTGGTTGGTTTCTTTTCCATTCTAGGCGCACTGATCTTTGTAGATCTCCCCTCAGCATCAACAGCACCGCTTCAGGTGATGCTTGGTGTGCTCGGCGGGTTGGTCGGGCAAATCGCAAACTACTATTTCGGATCATCAGCAAGTTCGTCTCGCAAAAACGAAATCATGAACGCAATGTTGAAAGGCCGGAACGGTGGCGCCACCGATGGCTAGTCCGGAATGGATACGTTTGATTTGGGACGTCGTCACAACTGCGATTTCGTTCGGTGCCGCTATCTATGTGTTCTTGCACATGCGACACACCGCAAACCAAACAGAGACCGAAGCGATCCGGCTGGAGCTGACCGAGTTGAAGCACTCAGCAGTCGACCGTAGCGAGACAGATAAGCTTTGGGAATTCGCTCACGAAATTGACGGTCGACGATCCAATTCAGCCGGGGAACTCAAAGACCGAATGAAGGACTTGGAGAGCAAGCAAGAGCACATGCCAGCACAGCGCGAAGTGCAGCGGTTGATTGCGAACCAAGAGGCGATGAGGGAAACCATGACCTCCCTGCGCAACCAGGTTCAAACGATAGACGACTATTTAAGGAAACCGGAACGATGAGTTGGGAAGACCATCTGAAAGAGCAGCGCCGTCTCATCATCTTGGAAGGCCTGTCCAAAACCCATGACCGAAAGCTAAACGACACGCTGCTGGTTCGTCTCACAAGTCAAGCTGGCCACGATGTGTCCCGGACGGTTATCCGAAGCGACATTCTGCACCTTGAAGAGGCTGGAGCAGTAATCCGAACAGCAGCAATGGGGTTCGTTGTCGCAGAGATTACAGAGCGTGGAGAAGATCACCTCGCATTGCGGACGAGCCTTGAAGGTGTCGCGCGGCCGTCCGCAAGGAGGTCGTAGTGGCAGGCCGCAGGAAAGGTCGTGGGCGGCTATCGAGCATTGACCAGCTGCCCAGTGAGGCTGCCCCTTTCGTCGTTGCTGCAATCAAAGCACTCAATGACAACAATCGTACCCAAGAGGCTATTCGCGACGAATTGAACAATCACCTTCTCGGCATCGAAGGGTGTAAGCCGATTTCTGGGTCAGCGTTCAATCGGTATTCCCTCAACCTAGCAGTGCAGGGTGAGAGAATGTTGAGGGCGCGGGAAGTCGCGAGCATTTTTGCCGAGCGCATGGATGAAAACCCTGACGGCGATATCGGTTTGCTGATTGGAGAAACGCTCAAGACGCTCATCTATGACGTGATCATAGACAGCACTCTTGAAGGGGAGAGCCCGTCAATCAAGATGCTCGGCTCCGCTGCGAAGGCGGTGAAGGAGTTGGAGCTGGCGCGCGGTGCGAACCTGCGGGCGGCGAAACTCAAGCAAGACAATTTCATTGACGATACAGCCGACAAGGTTGCAGGCATCGCAGAAGAGCAGGGCTTGAGCGGAGAAAGGATTGCCCAGATGCGTCGTGAAATTCTCGGCGTCAAGAAGGCTGGCTAATGAGCAACGTCGTTCCACAGGCTGCCTACTCAGATGATCTGCCGCGTGGATTGGAGATCCCAAAGGATCTTGATCCCCTGCGTGACGGCATTCTTATGGCGCACCAAGTTAAGTGGTTGGAGGATGAGTCAGACCTTAAGCTCAGTGAAAAAGGTCGGCGTACAGGATTTACTTTTGCGGAAGCCTATGACGACACGCTAATCGCAGCGGCCAAGAGATCGGCTGGTGGCGATCATGTTTTTTACATAGGTGATACCAAAGACAAAGGCCGAGAGTTCATCGGTTATGTCGCGCACTTTGCAAAAGTTGTTGCTGGTGAGCTGGGCACGATTGAAGAATTCGTCTTTGAAGACCGTCGCAAGGATGGCTCAACAAACCACATCTCAGCCTTTCGTGTGCGGTTTGCCTCTGGATACCGGGTTGAGGCTCTCTCCTCGCGGCCAGAAAACATCCGAGGTCTGCAAGGCGTGGTCGTCATCGATGAGGCCGCATTCCACGGCGATGTGCGTGGGGTTATTGATGCGGTGAATGCGCTCCTCATTTGGGGCGGCAAGATCCGGGTGATCTCCACACACAATGGTGTGAAGAACCCTTTCAATGAATTGATTGCCGAAGCCAAAGCAGGGAAGGTTCCATTCTCTCTGCACTTCACGCCATTTCAAACCGCAGTTGATAACGGTCTCTACGAACGTGTCTGCCTGGTGCGCGGTTGGACGCCAACAGTGGAAGGCAAACAAGAATGGCTTGACCGGATCATCAACTCCTATGGAACACGCGTTGAAGCACGTCGGCAAGAATTGGATTGCATACCAGCTCAAGGGGAAGGGTCGTTCCTATCGCGTGTGCTGATCGAAAGCTGTATGGCGGATGGCATTCCCGTTATCCGGTGGGCGGTACCAGAAGAAGTCGCCAAAGCACAACTCGACATTCGCGAAGCAGTGACGCGCGATTGGTGTCGTGAAAATCTAGACCCCATCTTAGAAAAGTTCAGTCCAGACTTGTGGTCCTATTTTGGCGAAGACTTTGGTCGTCATGGAGATATGACTTCTATCGTCGCAGGCCAGATCCTCTCAAACCTCTCGCGCCACAGCCGTTTTGTGTTGGAGCTGCGACGTTGTCCGCACGCCATGCAAAGACAGATCCTTTTCTACATCATCGAGCGGGTGCCGCGTTTTCTGGCAGGCGCAATGGACGCAACCGGCAATGGTGAATATCTGGCGGAGGCGGCGGGCGAGAGGTTCGGTGAAGCCATTCACCAGGTGAAACTTAACCAGGCTTGGTATCGCGCGAACATGGAGCCTTACCGCAGCGCTTTTGAGGATAGATCCATTATCCTGCCACACGATGCGGACGTGCTCTCAGACCACCAAGCCATTCAAGTGGTGGGCGGTGTTGCCAAGGTGCCGGATGGACCAAGCGATGTGGGAGCTGATGGCTATGAGCGCCACGGCGATACGGGCATCGGTGGGGCGCTGGCCTACTACGCCAGCCGCCAAGATCCCAAGGTGATCGATTTTCAAAGCAGCGGACAGAAGCGGGCAAGCGTTCCGGCGTTTGGTGAGGTGCCATCGACCGAGAACACAGAAACAGGCTTCGGCACGGTCGCTGGCCGCAACAATATGGATGGGTTTTAGATATGGCAGATGACGTAACCCAACAAGCCCCAGCAAATACCCCGGAGATGCAAGAGGTGGCGACGAGCGGGGACGGCCTCGACATCACGCTTGGCTATTTCGGAACGATGCGGCCGAACAGCGATCCCATCTTGATGTCGCGCGGCGGGGATCTGAAAATCTATGAAGACCTGTTGCGGGATGATCAGGTGCAAAGCTGTTTTCAACAGAGAAAGCGGTCGGTCATCAGTGCAGAATGGGAGGTCACACCTGGTGCCGACGATGCAGCCAGTGTGAAAGCGGCTGATGCGCTTCGGGAGAACCTCAATAATCTGGAGTTTGACGACCACACCGACAAGATGCTGAACGGTGTCTTCTATGGCTACGCGGTAGGCGAGTGCATGTGGGCGAAGGACGGAAACCAGTTCGTTCTCGAAGACATCAAGGTGCGAAAAGCCAAGCGCTTTCGCTGGGACATAGATGGCGGCCTGAGATTGTTGACCCTCAACAAGTCTGCTGAAGGGGAGCTGATGCCGCCGCGCAAGTTCTGGACCTTCGCGACAGGCGCGGACAATGATGATGAGCCCTATGGGCGCGGGCTTGGCTATTATTGCTATTGGCCGGTCTGGTTTAAAAAGAACAACATCAAATTCTGGGCCTACTACCAGGATAAATTTGGTCAACCAACGGTGGTTGGGGAGTTCGGTCCCAACACCACAAAAACTGACCAGGATAAGTTGCTCGCTGCAGCATCGGCTATCCAGACAGACAGCGCTGTCATCATTCCAGAAGGCATGATGCTTGAGCTGCTGGAGGCAAAGCGTTCTGGAGCGATTGACTATGGTGCCTTCTATGACCGGATGGAAGGAGCGGTCTCAAAGGTCATTCTCAGCCAAACCATGACAACGGATGCAAAGGCGACCGGCATCGGGTCTGGTGCTGCCGATGTGCATATGGATGTGCGAGAAGAGGTCACGAAGTCAGACGCCGATCTTAACTGTGGCAGCTTTAACAAGGGGCCAGCGCGGTGGTTGACGGAATGGAATTTTCCCGGTGCAAAGGCACCCCGCGTCTATCGTAAGCTTGAACAGGCTGAAGACCTGAATGCGGTTGCAGAACGGGATGAAAAACTCTTTGCAATGGGCTTTCAACCGACAGAAGAACGTGTCGAGGAGGTGTATGGGCCTGGCTATGAGCGCGTGCCGACACCTGCCGCTAACATTCTGCCCGGCTTGCCGGGCAACCCAGACGCATCTTTCGCGGAACAAGATGACGATGAAGTGGATGGTCTGGTGCGGCAGTTGGAAGGGTTGGCGGAGCCTGTTCAAACAAAACTCATTGGCGACATTCGCAAGGCTCTGACCAAGGCGAAGACGCTGGTTGAGTTTCAAGAGAGCTTGGAACAGATCGGGGACGGGCTCGACTTGGACGCTTTCTCCGTCTTGATGCGCGAAGGCCTGGCGCTGGCCCAGCTCACCGGGCAATCAGACGTGCAAGACGGCGATTGATCTCATGGCCTCCGACTTCACTGTCAATGCAGAGCCGGTTCATTTCAAAGAGGCGATTGATTTCTTTCGGGCGAAGCTCCGGCTTGGCACGCGCGCCTGGACGGACATTTGGCAGGACCAGCACGCGCGGACATTCGTCATTGCAGGGGCAATGAAAGATGACCTGGTCAAGGATTTTCAGCGGGCGGTCGGTGAGGCCATCGCTGAAGGCAAGACGCTTGACGAGTTCCGTAAAGAGTTTGACAGCATCGTTGCGCGGCACGGCTGGTCCTACAATGGCGGGCGCGGGTGGCGGAGCCGGGTCATCTTTCAAACCAATATGCGCGGAGCTTATGCGAATGGTCGCTGGCAACAGGTCGTGCGTCAAAAATCCCGGCGACCATTTGTGCGCTATGTGGCAGTTGATGACGACAATACGCGACCGGAACACTGGGACTGGCACGATACGGTCCTGCCAGTAGACGATCCTTTCTGGAAAACTCACGGGCCGCCCAACGGGTGGGGCTGCCGATGCCGTGTGCAATCGCTTTCAGCTCGCGATGTGAAAAGGCTGGGTCTCAAGGTCTCTGAGAAAGCACCTGAGATCCGCATGAGAGATGCGGAGGTCAATACACCCGAAGGCAAGGTGTCGATCAAGGTGCCTGAAGGTATCGATCCGGGCTTTGCCTGGAATCCCGGTCAGCCCGCCACAGAGCCCACCCGGCTGGGCGGGTAGGGTCGCGGGCTCGATTGCATTGTTTTGAGTCCCCATTCCCTCGAAAAATCCCAAATCCCGAAAATCGTCATAGAGGCTGTCTCAGCGCCTGAGAGCGTTCCAGCCGCCACATCCATGGCCTGAAAATCCTGCAACGCATTTTGCAACGCGCATTTGGGCGATTTGGACGCGTTCGGCTGCTTGTTTCCGGTGAAATCCCGCCTGAGCTGAGAAGGTGCCCGAATTCAGGGTGTGCGGTGGCTTGCCGGTTTGCCCGTGTGTTGGCCCTCACCCCGACACTTGTCGGGATGTTTTCAGTTTTCTTTCGGGAGGAAGGTGCCCGCATCAAGTCACAAAAAGACGGGCCTCACAAGTGAAGCGGTTTCAGATTTTTCAATCAGGTACGCATGTAGGCAGCTCCGGCGATGGCATGTCATTCTCGGATGCTGACGTTGCTGCAACGGCAGCCGCCTACGATCCCAGTGTACACGAAGCACCCATCGTGGTCGGGCACCCAAAGGACAACAAGCCAGCCTATGGTTGGATCGAAAGCGTAACTGCCAAAGACGGTTCGCTCTACGCTACCCCTCGTGCGGTTCAACCGGAATTCGCAGAATGGGTCCAGAAAGAACTCTACAAAAAGCGATCAGCTTCCTTCTACCTGCCAGATGCGCCAGGCAACCCAAAGCCAGGCACCTACTCCCTCCGCCATGTCGCCTTCCTGGGTGCACAGCCGCCAGCTGTGAAAGGCATGGAGGAGGTCGAGTTCTCTGACGACGAAGAAGGCACGGTCACCATCGAGTTTGGTGAAGAGGATGGCCTGCGGTCTATGTCGTGGGCCATTTCATCAATTGGCCGCTTAGCGCAGGCATTCCGCGATTTTCTGGTTGCAGAACGCGGAGAGGAAGAGGCGAACAAAGCTATTGAGAGTTGGGCGATTGAAGACATGTTCCGAGACGCCGGACGCTTGAGCGCAAAAGCCGACGCTGCCAGTGAGACCTCATCTGCATTTTCAGAACAAGTGAGAAAGGATGCTCCCGTGGGCAAAACACAAGAAGAGATCGATGCTGAAGCTGCAAAGCTCGCGGCAGACAAAAAGACGTTTGACGATCAGCGCGCCGACTTTGCTGAGAAGCAGAAAGCCGATGACCGCAAGGACAATGAGCGGGAGCTGCTGGCGCTTGTGGATGCGGGCAAGCTGGCACCAGGCGTGATCCCAGAAGCACTCGACTTCATGGACGGGCTCGACAAGACAGAGACGCTTGAGTTCGGCGAGGGCGACGGCAAGGTCAAGACGAACCGGCGCGACTGGTTCCTCGGTCTATTGAAAAAGAGCGGGTCCGTCATCGACTTCGGTGAGGTCTCAGCGGAGGGCGGCGAGGGTGCGCAGACCGTCGATTTTGCTGCCCCCGATGGCTCGACCGTCGATCCCGCCCGCCTTGAACTCCACAATAAGGCTCTCGCATATCAGGGGGCCCACCCCAACACACCCTATGAGGACGCACTGGCTGCAGTCGGCGTTCGCTAATCCCCGACCTCGGGACAAAGGAGAAAACCATGGGCACTCAATCGGCCCCCACACAATCCCTCACCTACCTCGCAAGCGGTGCCGTTCGCGCCTATCGCGCAATTGGTTATGACGATGCCGAGGCCACTGTTGCAGGACAGAAGGTCAAGGGCGTTGCCCAACGTGCGGCAGCTGATGGCGAAGCAAGCGACGCAGTGACATCCGGCACAACGGTTGTTGAGACCGGCGGCGTGTTTGCACTCGGCGACAGCCTGATCGTGGACACAGAAGGCCGCGCCATTGCGGCCAGTGGTGCCCTTGGTGTCGGCGTCGGTGCCGTAGCGATGACATCCAGCGCCGCAAATGGCGATGTGCTCACTGGTGCTGACCTACCTGAATACGTCTTTGCGGACGCTCTGGAAGCATCGGGCGCGGCGGGGGAGCAGTGCGAAGTGCATCTGCGCCGCTAACTTTTTTTGATCTGCCACACAGGAGACCTTATCCATGGCACCGCTTACATCTTCCGGCGCTCGCGTCGTCGATCCCATCCTGACACAGGCCGCGCGTGGGTACACTCATGCAGAGCGTGTGGCGCAACTGCTGTTTCCACGGGTCTCTGTACCGATGCGCGGGTTCAAGCGCATTGAGTTCGGGAAAGAAGGTTTCCGACGCTACAACACCAGGCGTGCGCCAGGCGCTGCCACCAAAGAGATCGTCTTTGGATATGAAGGCAAGTCCGCCGATCTCAGTCAATACGCGCTTGATGCGCTGGTGCCGCGCGAACATGTGCAAGAGGCTGAGGCTGGTCCGGGCATCAATCTGCAGATGGAGGCCGTCCGGGTCGTCCAAGATGTCATGTCGTTGGATGAAGAAGTGCAGGCCGCGCAACTTGCGACCAATGCAGCGAACTATGCAATCGGCAATAAGGAAACACTCTCAGGTGCAGATCAGTGGGATGACCCGACAGCTGATACCAAGACACAAATCAATGATGCGAAGGAAGCGGTGCGCAAGCGCATTGGCCGCGACCCGAACACCATTGTTATCACCGCGCCTCAGTTCCGGGCGTTGGATAACAACACGGCTATCCTCGAAAAGACCAAGTACACATCAAGCGACAGTATCACGGAAGAACTGCTCGCACGCTACTGGGGTTTTGACAAAGTTGGTGTTGCCCGGTCGGTCTATTCCGAAAGCGACGCAGGCGACTTTGTGGATGTCTGGGGTGACGCAGCTGTCATGGCCTATGTGCCTCAGGGTGAACAGCAGAGCGCACGTGTTCCCTCCTATGGCTACACCTATCAGCTTGCCAATCATCCATTCGTTGAAGAGATGGCTTGGGAACGGGGACGCAAGAGCTGGGTTGCCGGTGTCACCGATGAACGCTCACCCGAACTGGTCGGCGCGGAAGCTGGCTTCCTCTTTAGCGACGTTCTTGCGGGCTAATCCACAAGCGGTCATCAGACTTTAGGAGTTCCCCCGATGGGTAAGACAGCAGACACAGAAACCGCCACCTACGACGTTCTCAGTCGATTGCGACATGACGGCAAGCGGTACGGCGTTGGCGAAAGTGTTGAGCTAACTGCGAAGCAACATGCCCAGGCATTCGCCAGTGGAGCGGTCAGCGAAGAGCCTGTTGATCTATCAGAGGCTGATGGCGACGGCGATGGTGGTGGCGACGATGCCGGCACCAAAGAGACAAAGCCACCAGCAAAGAAGAAGGCCGTCACCAAAAAGGCGACCACAAAAAAGGCTGCGGTCAAGAAAGCCACGCTGCCAAAACCAGATAGTTGATTTGGAGATTTTGCAGCGGTCCGGCTGGCACGAGCCCGACCGCACAAGAAAGGGAGGGGCGAGACAATTGCCCCTCCCACCCGAGATGACCCGCCGACCGATGAAGCCGAGAGGGGGAGGCAGAAAGCAGAACCTGTCTCCCCCACCGCCGACAGGACAATGGAATGCATCGCTGGCCCAGCAATATGCCCTTTGGCCCAAAACCAACGAGGAAGAATGACGTGACCAAGAAGACACCAATGGACAGCACCTCCGACGAACGGGTGACCAACAACACGCTGCGGCACCAGTACAGGGTTCTGGATGATGACGAAAAGGCGCAAATGAGCGCCATCAAAGATGCTGGTCTAGCGCTCCTCGGTGAAATTTCGAGACTCGGCAACTCTCGCGAAACGTCAATTGCCAGAACCAAGGTTGAAGAAGCCGTGATGTGGGCTTGCAAAGACATCACAAGCTGAGACAGGAAAACCCAAAGCGGCCATGACTTATGCGTCACAACAGGATTTGATTGATCGGTTCGGAGAAGAAGAGCTTGTCCGGCTGACAGACCGTGCCAATCCGCCAACCGATGCCATTGACGCTGACATTGTGACCCGCGCACTGGAAGACGCGGATGCCGACATTAACGCCTATCTGACACGGCAACACGCACTCCCCCTCAATCCCGTTCCCAGGCTGGTCTTGAACCTGGCCTGCGATGTTGCACGCTACAAGCTGCATGCGGAACACGCGCCAGAGCAGGTGGAAGAACGCTACAAAGCGGCACTGAAAATGCTTGGCGATCTGGCGACCGGCAAAGCCTCCTTGGGTGATGATGATCCAAGTGCTGTCCTGCCGACACAAAGCAGTGGTCCCCAGGTCAACGCGCCAGACCGCACTTTCTCCAGCGATACATTGGAGGGCTACTGACATGTCCGGTGTGTCGATGGAGATGTCCATTGATGATGCGGCCGTGTTGGCCGGGCTTGATGCCCTGACAGATTTCAGCCGCGATCAGTCTGAGGTCATGGACGATATTGGCGCGTCCATGGTGATCTCCACTCAACAGCGTTTCGAGTTGGGTGTCGGTCCTGACGGTACGCCCTGGCAACCTTCAGAGCGGGCGGAGGAAGTGAGCGGTCAGACACTCATTGATACGGCCCGCCTGGTTCAAAGCATCACCCATGAGGCAGATCCCGGATCGGTCGTCTGGGGCACAGACGTCATCTATGCGCTGCCTCACCAGGAAGGCATGACCATTCACGCTAAGGGGGGTGGATCTCTTCGGTTCCGTTTGCCTGGTGGCGGATTTGCCAATGTCTCGTCTGTTGATCTTCCGGCGCGACCTTTTCTTGGCGTGAACGGTGAAGACGATGCGCTGATTGGCGAGATGTTCATTGAGGCCATTCTCGACAGGTACAACAGCGCGCCTGGTGGAGCCGGAGGCGCACGGCCATGACCGAGAACGTCACGCCTGACTTACTCACCATCGCTGAGTACCTGAAGATGAACGTGTCAACGCTTCGCGCCGTCGATGCCGGATTTGAGGCGGCTGCAGGGGCAGACCGAAATCGCACTTCACCCGCTGCCCTGGTCTTGCCCTCTAGCGCTGGGTATGGCCCGAACAAACTAGACGGAGCGGTGCGGCAAGAACGCACGCATGTCTTTTCTGTTGTGCTGTTCTTCAGCGGCGCAGGTGCCAATGGAAAAGCGGCGCTTCTTAAGTTTGAAGCCGTCAAGAACGGCGTCCTGGATGCCCTGATCGGGTGGCGGCACCCGCTGGCCCATTCCCGTGTCATGGCTGTTGCAGAGCGTTTGCTCAAGTTCGACGCCGAGCGACCGCTTGTCATTTACGAAATGCGTTTCAGTCACAGAAGCCACGTTCAAAAGCTCACCGCGAGCTGATCACAAAGGAGAGAGCCCCATGCCAAATGTTGGAGGCCGTTACCAAAAAGAGGAAGACGGCAAGGTCACGCGGACACGCGCGCCGACGGCAAGCCAGGTGCGGAAGTCGAGAAAGAAGACCGACCCCGAGCCGGTCCCGTCGAAGCCAACCAAAACCGACATAACCCCCAAGCCCAAACCCACTAAGTCATCGGGCAAGTCACAAGGCTGACGCGGGTCGGCCTGAGAACAGGAGCTAATTCCCATGGACTTCATCAAAAAAGACAAGGTCGTGATCCTCATTGATACGGAGGTCACGTATGGCACAGATGTGGTGCCGGTCGGCGCTAACGCCATTCTGACGCGCGACTTTACGCTCAATCCGATTGAAGGGAGCGAAGTCCAACGGCAGCTGGACCGCCAGGGCATGGGAGCGAGCCCCTCGCTCTTTGCTGGGAAGCACATCACCTGTTCGTTTAAGGTTGAGGCAGCCCCATCGGGCACGGTGGCTGTCCCGCCTGCGTTCTCCCATGTGCTCACTGCCGCTCAGATGAGCGAGACGATCACACCGATCTCGGGTCCGGTTGACTATGCGTTTGTGTCGTCTGCCTTTGATAGCGCAACGCTTTACGCAAATCTCGACGGCATCCTTTACCGTCTTCTCGGCCTTCGTGGTGCGATGGGCATTGAGTTTGAAGGGGGTGGGGTTCCTTATTTTTCATTCAACGGGATGGCTCTGCTGACCCTGCCAAGTGATACGCCCGCACCTGCAGGTGTCGACTATTCTGCTTTCGAGAACCCGGAACTTGCCGAGGATGACAACACACAAGAAATCCAGCTGAACTCAGTTGATCTTGTGTTGCGTAGCTTTAGCGCCAATGCACCGGGCAATGTCAATTTCCGCAATCTGCCGGGACAGAAAGAAGTTGTGGTGGCAGGTGACCGCAACTACCGGTCGCGTCTTGAAGTGATGATGCCGACATTGGCGACGTTTAATCCGGTGGCATTGAAGGACGCGGAGACACTCGTTCCCTTCTCGCTGCTCCATGGTACGGGCGCTGGGTCGCAATGGCACCTGACATCGCCCAGTGTGCAAGTGGTCGGCGTCACCCAAGGGGAGCATCAAGGCGAACGGACTTGGCAGCTTGATCTGTTGCACACCGAAAGTGCAGCCGGTGACGATGAGATGCTGCTGAGCTTCCTCTAACACCCAATCCCACGTTCCCCCCTCACCCTGTTGTGAGCAGTCAAGGAGAGAGACATGTCGAAAGGCCTCAAGTTTGTGATGCGTGATCCGAAGAAGGATCACATTGTTCAATGGCAAGTGAAGTGGCAGATGCCCGACGCAGACGGCGAGCTGGTTGAGGTTGGCTTCAAGGGGCATTTCAAGATCCTGCCATCTGATGAAGTGGAAGCACTTTTTGGTGGTGGCGTCTTTGGACGGTTCGCCAACAATGCCAAAAACCGCGAAGGTCTGGAGAAGGTGTTGGTCAATTGGTCTGGCGTGATGGACCCTGACGGCGGTGGAGAAGCACCCTTCAGCGATGAGCGCTTAAAGCAGGTGCTCAACTATGAAGATGCGGTGACAGCCTGCATTCGCGCCTACATCGACTGCCTCCAGGGGCACCACGAAAAAAACTGAAGGAGGCCGCGCGTGCGATTGCTCTCGGCAAGTCAGAGAGAGAAGGCGACACGCGGGGCCGCTTCGGCGCTGATGTGGCTGAGCAGTTGGTCGCGTTTGGCGCACCAGCGCATATTGTTGCCCTGGCCTCAGAGAAACCCGCTCCTTCATCTTCGGGGGAGGATGTTGGGGTGGGCGAAGAGGGAGAGAACGTCTTCGTTGTCGAGGCCGCTAACCAGGACGCGCTCTCTCTCTTCATCCACTCAGAAACTCAATGGCGCTATGTCTCACTTACCACGCTTGAACGCGCGGAGCTTATCCGTACGGGGCTGGACTATGCGGCGGTGGAAGCAGCCGCTCATGGGCTGGGCCTCGAATGGTCGGAGGGGCTTGTCAGCGGCATTCGCACAATGGAGCGGGAAACACTCAAGATTGAAGCTGAGCAACGCCGCACGCGGGGCAGGTGAGCCATGAGTGAAAAGATTGTCAGCGTTCGCCTCACCGCTGATGGCAGGGGCCTGGAAGCCGTTGTTGATAAGAGCACGCGGAAACTCAAGGGTCTGGGTGGAGAGACACAGAAAACAAGCGACAATCTTAGAGAAGGCGCGCGCGAAGCACAGGGCTTCGGTCGTGGGATGGGATCGGCTTCCTTGGAAGCAACGGCTATGCGTGCCGCTTTGCGATTGGTGGGACCTGCTGTCGTTGCGATGGGATTGAAGAAAGCTGCTGATGACGCGCGGTCGTTTTCCGCTGCAATGGCGGAGGTTACAACGCTTGCCGATTTTGCACACCGCGACATCGGCTCCCTTGCAGATCAAGTAAGGGAACTGGCTGTCCAGTTTAACCAGGCGCCAGAAGCCGAAGCAAAAGCGCTTTATGACATCATCTCTGCTGGTGCCAAGAGTTCCGAAGAAGCAATCACCCTTCTCACCCAGGCGAACAAACTCGCTGTAGGTGGTGTAACCAGTGTGTCGGTTGCGGCCGACGGTCTGACGTCTGTGTTGAATGCTTATGGTGACGCGGCCGGTGGTGCCGAGAATGTGTCAGACGCCATGTTTGTCACGATGCGGTCAGGGAAGACCACCATTGCTGATCTATCGGGTGAGATTGGTAAGGTTGCGCCATTGGCTTCCTCTACTGGTGTGGAGCTGGAGGCACTGCTTGCTGCGGTAGCGGCACTGACCAAGGGCGGCATCGAGACAAATGTCGCGATCACGGGGTTGCGGGCAATTTTGGCAGCTGTGGCAAAGCCGTCAGCTGAGGCAGCAGATCTGGCGTCGGAGCTGGGGCTTGAGTTTTCCACCGCTGCTCTGCGGTCGAAAGGGTTTGTCGAGTTTCTGGACGACTTGGTTGAGAGGACAGGCGGCGCTGATGAACACCTTGCGGTCCTGTTCGGTGGGGTTGAAGCCCTCGTGCCGATCTTAGCACTAGCGGGGAATGCTGGTGCCGACTTCGCCCAGATAATGGAGTTGATGGCCGAAAAAATTGGCGAAACGGAGAAGTCGGTTTCGAAGATTGCCGGAGAAGACGGTTTCAAAATCGAGCAACTTTTCCGACGCTTGGCGGATGAGGCGCTGGGCGCAGGTGAGGCGATCAACCAAGGCCTGGCACCCGCCGCCGAAACCGTCTTTGAGAATTTCGATGACATCAAAGAGATCGGTCTCGACGTCATTCAGATCATGGGCATCATGGCGACCACGGCAGGGGCTGCGGCCGGGTTCCAGCTTCTGGCGTCTACCATAAGCCCCGCCATCATTGGACTGCGCATGATGTCGAGTGTCAGCGGAGTGGCGACTGCTCAGCTGTTGGCCCAATCAGCCGCAACGGGGGCGCTGGCTGTTGCACAGCGGGCTCTGCTCTTGAGCGGTGGACCTCTCGGCGTGGCGATCATCGCAGCTGGCAGCGCCTATGTGCTCTTTGGTGATGCGGTGAGTGCCGCTCAGGCGGCCACCGACAGAATGAGAACGTCAACAGAAAAGCTGACGCGGGAAATCGCAGACGGGATGATCGTCACCCGGAACGCTGCCGCTGAGAAATTGCGTGTTGCCCAGGCGAACCAGGCGCTTGCGAAGTCGAACCTGGAGCTGCTGGATACTGAACTCGCCCTCAAGGAAGCGCAACAGACCGGCGCGTTGGGCGGTCAGCGCTCCGACGCGCTTGACGCGCAGATTTCACGATTGAAGGCACAGCGGGACACGCTGCTGCTTGATATGGATAACACGGCGGCCAACATCTCGGCGCTTGAAGCCCGCCTGAAAGAGCTGGCTGCTGCTCAAGCCGCTGCCAATGACAATGGGTCGTCAGGTGGGTCTGGCGGAGCAGGTGGTGGTGTCACGGGTGATCTGGCCGCTGAGCTGGAAGCCGTCCTGAAAGCAGCTGACCCCATCGGGGCTGCTCTCAATGATTATGCTGCTGCGGCGGCGTTGCTGGATCAGGGCCTCACGTCAGGTCTCATTCCTTCAACGGCAGAACATGCCCGGTTGCAAGAAGGGCTTGATGCGGCGCTCGCTAAGACCTTGGCCAAGACGCCAGCAGCAAAGATTGAGGAATGGGCGCGGGCGCAGACGAACCTTACCGCCAAGACGCTGGCTCTCAAGGTTGCTGAACAACAGCGGCTGCAGGCGCGTGAAGAAGGTTCCTTGCTTCTCGACGCTGAAATTGAGGCGATGGCTGAAGAGGTGCGGCTCGCGCGCCTCTCAGAAGAACAGCGCCAGGTCGAGATTAAGACGCGGGAGATCCTCAACCGGGCGAAGCAAGAAGGCGTCTCGATTTCAGAAGCGGAGGCCCGCGCAGCTGCTGAGGCCGGTGTCGCTGCGCTCAAAGCAGCTGAAGACCAGCAACGCCACTTCAATCGTTGGCAAAGTCAATTCGAAGCTGTCGCCGCAAATTTCGAAACGGGCTTTAAGGAGGCCTTCAAGGACGCGTTTAGGGAGACAGGTGGTGGCTTTGATCGCCTGATGGAAGGTTTCGAGCAAGGCTTCCTGGACATGCTGGCTGAGATGGCGTTTCAGGCGCTGGCACGGCCCGTCATTGTGCCGGTGCTTCAACAAATCGGCACGGGCTTCTTTGGTCTGTCAGGCGGACAAGTCAATGGCGTGCTGAACCAACAAGGTCTTGGCACTCAGGGCTTGGGTTCGATCAATGGCATAGGTGGTCCGATAAACGCTGGCGGTTCAGGAGGGTTTGACCTCTCCTCGCTGAGCAATCTTTTCTCAGGTGGCGGCCTTGGCAGCCTCGGCTTCAATGCTGGCGCGGGCAACATTGGTGTTGATATTGCCCAGTTCTTTGGTGCGGGTGCAGAGAGCCAAGCCGCTTTCGGCAATGCCTTTGCACGGGGCGGGTCGCCCGCTGGTATCGCTGGCGGTTTTGCTGGGAACTTCCTGGCGAACAGCCTTCTGGGAGATCGGGGCATTGGTGCCAACATCGGCGGCAGTATTGGTGCTATCGCCGGATCGTTTATTCCAATCCCCTTCGTCGGTACGGCACTCGGCGCGTTTGCGGGCAACGCCATTGGAGGTCTGTTCGGCAATAACAAGCCTTCAGTTGGTGAAGTGATCGGCGCACGCTTTGGATCAGATGGCGGCGTCTTGGCAACGGGCACCGACAATGGCGGCAGCGGCTCGGCTGCGCAGGATTTTGGATCGCAGATCTCCAACATTCTGGGGCGCATTCTCGATGTCACAGGCGCGGCCATTGAAAACGAGTTCGTCATTGAGCAGAGCCAGCGCAATGGGCTGATGGTCAACCGGTTGGGCGGCCGCGGACATCAGACCTTTGGTGAGGATCTGGTTGCTGCTTTGCAGTTTGCGCTCGAAGGCAATACGTCCGGCGGCGACCCTGTGTTTCAGAACTTGTTCGCAACAGCAAATGTCGGCAGCGTGGAGGAGCTTGTCGCTCTCCTGGAGAGTGCCGAACAATTCAAGGAAACCTTGGAAGGGCTCACCGCCGCCAATGACAATCTGACGACTAGCGAACAAGCGATTAAGACCCTCACCGAGCAGATGGAAGCGCTGCGCGAACAAGCCGTCGCCTTTGGGTTCTCGGTAGCGCAAATCGATGCGGCGGAGGCCATTGCTCAAGACCGGCTGGCGGAAGATTTCAATGAGGGGATCAGCACGGCACTCCTAAATGCGCTTGATCCGGTGCGCGCTTCAGCTGTTGCCATGATTGAGCAACAAGAGGCCCGTGTGCGTGACACGTTGGCGCTAGGTGGAGATCTGGCAGCGGTTGAAAAACTGCACCTGTTGCAGCGTCGAGACTTCCTGCGCCAGCTTACTGAAGAGCAACGCGACGGCATCTCAGACCTTATTGATCTAACAGATGACTTTGGGGCGTCTCTGGCGGTGGTGGAGCAAGGATTGGCGTCTGCGATCGCTGAGCAGCTGAACGCCTCCAATCAACTGGCCCGTGCCTACATTTCTCAAGCCAATAATCTACGCCGCGCAGCAGAGGGCCTCAGCGAGACGCGGGTGGACCTTCGCTTCTCTGAGAATTCCACGCTCACACCATTACAGCAGCTGACAGAAGCGCGCGCTATTGTTGATCAGCTTAAAGTGGACGCCCTTGCCGGAGACGAAGAGGCGCTGGCAGACCTGCCCGATGCGGTGAAACGCTTCATTGAGGCGAGTGCGGCTTTCAATGCCGACAACGCAGCCTATCAGTCTGACTTTGAAGAGATGCAGGCATTGCTTGCTGACGCAGCGCTCATTGCCACCGACACAGCCGATAGTGCAGAGACACAAATTGACCTGTTGGCAGAGCAGTCAGACCTGCTCAACGACATTCTGGCCGCTCTATCGTCACCCTCGCCTGATGCAGATCTGCTGCGCACCCAGCTCACCGAATTGTCAGCGCTCAACTCTCAGCTCGACGCGCCTTTGATGTTTGAAGGCTTTGACACATTCCTGGACGGGCAGACGCGCACCGAGGATCTGCTCGGCCAGCTGGTGAGCTTGGCCCAGACGGACCTTAATGCCGAGATAGGCTCCCAGGCAGACACGCTGGCAGCAGAACGCATTGCCGCCATTGAAACAGCATCTGCCAAAGCCATTGCGGATGCGCAGGCCGCCGCGCAATCGGAGATCGATGCGGCGATTGCCCGAGCGACGGCAGCGGAGCAAGCTGCCAGCCAGGCCGACGCCGACGTGAGAGCGCGGTATGAGGAAGGTGTCGCCTCAGCCCTTTCAGTTTCTCAATTTGCTGTTGGCAGAAATGCTGGACGTTTCACGGCCGACTTCAGGGATGGGATCAGCGCGTTGGAAGCGCAACAGGCTTTGGGTCAGAGTTCCGAAGCCCGCATTCTCGCGTTTCTCAATCCCGAGCGACTGCTCGCAATGGCCAATGATGGGAACGCCAGCGCCGGAATTGAGCACTTCCTTCGTGGCCTTGGTGTGCCGGGCTTTGCCCAAGGCGGGCATATCAGGGGACCAGGCAGCCCGACCTCTGACAGCATTCCAATCATGGCGAGTGACAATGAGTTCATGATCCAGGCGTCGGCTGTTGATCATTTTGGGGTGGATTTCTTCAACAGCCTCAATCGAGGTGTTGATCCCACAGGTAATGATGCAGCCATTGTTGGCGCGATTGGTCGCCTTGAAGGTCAGCTGGCGAACGTCACCAATGCTGTGGCGGCCATAGGCGGTGACATTGTTGAGGCGGTGGGTGAAGGGACGGAGGTCAGCGAGCAGTTGGCCCGCGATCTCAACCGCAACACCCGGCTTGCGACACGCCAACGGGGGGCGGCGGCATGATTGAAATTGCCTTTCTTGTCGAGATCCAAGTCACGCCACCTGGCGGCGGTGCGGCCTCATGGCTGTTTCTTGCTGATACCGCCATCCCGCCCTTTGGTCCCGGCGACCCAGACCGCAAGAACCAGGGATATGACCCACGTGTGAAAGATGCGGGCAATGTGGTGCGCGGGATTGACCTGGACAATCTGGACGGTGATCTGGGCGGCGGTGTGATTACCATCTCCAACAATGATGGCGCTATGAGCGCTTATCGGTCTCACCAGTTCGGACAGTTTGCCATTTACCGGGGCAATGTTGGTGATGTCTTTGCTGACTACGAGCTTCTCTTGTCAGGTCAGTGCGGGACACCTGAGTTTGGCAGATCCTCGACACGGCCCGACCGACTGCTTGTTCCTGTGTTTGACCCGCGTGCTGATCTTGAAAAGGACATTCAGGAAACCCTCTATGCCGGGACGAACAATGGCGGCGGCAGCGGGTATGAAGGCACGAGCGGCGATTTGAAAGACAGACCGAAGCCGCTGGCGCTTGGCAATCTGACCAAGGCCAACGTGCCTGCTGTCTGGGCAAATGCAGAGGATGTGGTCGCACAGGTCCATGATGGTGGCTTTCAGGAACTCAGCGCCATCTATAATGGTGGGGGTGATGCGAACATCACGTCTATTGGCAATTTGACCGGCACTGATTTTGATAGTGCTGCACCTGGTCCCTCCGAATATGCAGAAGACCGACGGCGGGGCCTTGTGAAATTTGGATCACGTCCGGTCGGCGCGGTCACGTTTGACATTAAGGGCGCGACCGTGAGCGGCGCTGAATTGATCCTCAACCATGAGTTTGAAACGGCTTCGCATTGGGCACTGCAAAGCGGATGGTTAATCCAGGCAGGCCAGCTCGTCGCCTCAGCGATTGGGAGTTTTGTTTCGGCAACGCAGCAACGGCCGATTGATGTGGCGGTCACCCATGAATGCGTCCTGGACATTGCAGAAGTGACGGCCGGGACGCTTCGTATGGGGTTTTCTGGCGGCACGCCCCAAATCAGCTCGAACTATTCGACCGCAGGGATCAAACTGTTTGAACTGACGACGGTTCATGGGAATGACAGGGTTTTTCTAAACTCGGTAAATGCTGAGTTCAGCGGCAAGGTCAATTCTGTTTCGGCAAAGCCGATCTCATATAGCGAAGATGCGCCCGCTCTGATCCAGCAAGTGCTCGAAAGCGCGGGGATTACTAACTTGTCGCCTGGCATCCTCGCGACGGTGGCCCCTGAGCCGGTCGGTGTCTGGCTGAGTGAGCCCACCAGTCTTGGCGAGGTGGTTGCTTATCTCGCACGCTCCATCGGGGCTGTGGTGCTGCCGGACCGAATGGGTGTTTGGCAGCTGATCCAGGTGGCACCGCCCACCGATGCGCCGGTCATCACTTTTGAAGCTGACGACCTGGTGGTGAATGACACGAGCGCCGATCCGCTTGGCACACCCACCTGGCGCGTGACCGTCAACTACGCCCGCAACTATTCCGTGATGACGGGGTCTGACTTGCAAGGCTCTGTTGAAGGGACAGAGCGCGAGGGCTTTCTGGCTCAGGAATGGCGAACGGCCATCGTTGAAGACAGCACAATCAAGGACAGATGGCCCGGCGCGGTGGAGCGCACCATCAATACGGGCCTTGTGAACGAGGGAGACGCGGAAGCGCTGGCGACCCGGCTTCTGGACCTATACGGCCCCCGCACCGATGGCAGTGCGCGCGAAGTGGTGGAAATTCAAGTGGCGATGACGGATGTCACATTGGCGCTTGAGGTAGGGCAGACGGTGCGCCTTGGCGATGGCGTGGACCGGAACTTCATTGTCATACGCACTGAGCCCACCAGGCCCCGCCGCCACCTGATCACGCTGGAGCTGTTTGGATGACGGAAATTGACTACAAAGCCAAACTCATCAACGAGAACCTGGCGCTCACAGCAGGCTTTAGCGGTGGCACCTGGGCGGCAGAGTTGCCGCTTGAGAACATGATTGACCGGCGCATTGTGGCCCGGCCTGCACGTTGCGAAACCCCAGGTGCCCTCGCAGCGTCACAATTCACGGTGACGCTGTTGCGTCGTCGAAACACAAAATTCTTCGGCCTCTTCCGCACTAACCTGTCAGCGATTGCTAAGATCAAAGTCACGTTTGGCAGTGACGCGGCTTTTACAACAGTGGTTCACCAGATTGACTGGACACCGGTCTATGGGCGCTTCTTTCCGAGCCTAAGCCTTGAGTGGGAAGACGCCAACTTCTGGACAGGCGGCGCGCAAGAAAGCCAGCTCGATCTTTACGGCCGCTCGCGCTTCTTTCTGTTTGAGGCTGCAGTCTCAAGCCAACATATCCGCGTTGAGATTGATGACCCGACCAACCCGGATGGCTATATCGATATTGGCTATCTCTATGTCGGCTCCAACATCTCGACCCGCTTTAACTATCAGCGTGGACGCCGATTGCGGGCTGTCTCTCGCACCCGGCGCGATGAAACGCCGTCCGGGCACCCCGTTTTTGACCGCCGCCGACCGAAGCGTATCCAAGAGGTGAGCTACCCCTACCTCTATGAGAATGAACTCACAGCATTCTTTGATGCGGGAATGCAGAACGACATTGTCGATCCTGTTGTCTTCATCCCAGACCCCCAAGACGAACTATCGCAGCAGCGTGGTGCTTTCCTTGGAACCTTCGTTGACCTGCCAGGTGCGCTTCACCGGTTTGACGGCAATCACCAAAGCAACCTCGCCATAGAGGAGATATTGGCATGAGTTACACAGCTAGCGAACAAGAGGCCATTGATCGCCTCAAGACCAAGTACAATTCCAATGCCTATAATCCGACGACGAACCCAGGTGGGTTTGCGAATGATGGGCACCAGGAGAACTTTCCGGATGCGTTGGAAGACACAGGCACGGTCGCGCAGGCTGTAGGCACTAAGGCTGATGAAGCGAATGCGAGCGCTACGGCGGCCGCAAACAGCGAAACAGCGGCAGGTCAGAGCGAAACCAACGCGGCTGCATCAGCGACAGCAGCTGGCAACTCCGCCACTGCAGCGGCCGCCAGTGAAACCGGGGCGGCTGCCCACCTCGCCGCAGCTGGCCTACCAACTCCCATCGTCAATGACCGCCTGTTGATGACGGAAGGTGGGGCGTATGTGTTCAAGGACCGTCTTGAGGTGATGCGGGCGCTCGGCGGCGTGCCGACATTTGATCTTGTCTATACCGGTGGGACGATCGCTGCAGCTCAGAATGGAAATTCGTATACGATTGACGTGTCTACGCACCCAACTTTCAGTGTGGCAGATGCAACAACCCTTCCTGTTGGATGGTCAGTTACGGTGAAAGCCGTTGGTAATCCCACGGGCTATCAGACCGCATCCATGGCCCTGCCTGTCGGGAATTTTGAGTTTGCAGGCGAAGATCACGGCTTCCTTTTTTATCTGCTGGGAAATGGCGAGAGCTTCCGCCTGGTCAAAACCGGGGCATCGACAATTCAAGTGATCGCTCTTGGTTCAGCCGCTGACCTCTCAGTGCTTGGTACACTCGCAGGGTCAGGGCAATTGTTCGGCCCGACTTCGTGGACGTCTGTTCCAGCGGATACGTTTTCCGAAGACACGTTTCTGACACAAGGGACCAATGGCGGAGGCCCCGTCACTGCATCGGGTATCTATACAATTGATGTTTCGGTTTACTTCATCGTCACCACCGCCGCCGTCAGCGCACTTGCGTATCTGAACATCATCGCCAAGTCGAAAAATCACTCGTATTGGTGGGGAAACTTGGCGACAGGTGACGGCTGGCGCGCTAACGCCGTCAACACAATGCGCTTGACGCAAGGTGACGTGGTCAACGCTCAACTCCTAACCGGCGACACCAATGTCTTTTATCGGCCGTACGTTGGCGACTCCTCCACCCGCATCTCATTTCTTGGGAGATAAGCCATGTCTTGGGACACCTATCTGACAGCAGCAATTCTTGAAGCACACCCAGGCGCACGACCCGGCTTTGAGTTTACCTGGTCAATGACGGATACAGGCCCTGAAATGCTGGGCTGGGATGAAGCATTTTTTGGCGGACTCTTTGTCCTGGACGATTGGGAAGCAGCCTGTGTGGCCACCGCGAAGGCCACTGCGGTGACGCGGATCAACGGCCTTCATGAAGCGGTACTATGCCGCCTGACGGACGATGCCACAAAAGCGGAACGCGACACGTGGGGCGCAAAAGCTGCTGCCGTGGAAGCTCACGCGGCCAGTACACCTAACGCCGCACAGACGGCGCTGCTCGAAGGGGAAGCGCTTGCAATGGGAGAGACCGTACAGGCGCAGGTTGACCGCATCGCTGCAAAGTCGCTGGCCTATCATCAAATCGTTGGTGTGACGTCAGGACACCGCCGCAAGGCCATCGCTGATCTGGAAGCCACGACAACAGTCGAACAGATGGAAGGCATCGTGAGCGCGCTCGGTGCCGTGTATGACGCGCTCTAAGGCAGGGCTGGTGGTTCAGGTGGTGAGAAATAGAAGATGATTTCAATCGGTTGCTCTACGCCTGGACCCGAACTTGGGGAGTAGAAACTAAACATAAGCCCAACAAATAGGGCTCCAGTCATTCCGAAGATCATTGTAAAGACGGTGACCGCCCATTCGACGAAAGAACTCTCAGCAGCCTTTGCGCCGATAGAAGAAATAATCGTAGAGAGCGTCAACAGGAAATAGAATTCGAACATCGAAAGAGCGAAGATGGTTGTTAAAAAACCAAGTTGTGGTGCACCGGCAGGACTTGCGGCAATTAGCGTGACACTTAGAGCAGCCAGACCTCCCGTTGCGACATAGAACGAACCGATATTGTCGAGGAAAGCTCTAGTGCGCCGAACGCTAATTTCGATGTCTTTTTCTGTGTCACCGCTGATCGGTTTTTCGAACAGGTCTTCGGGGTAGCTCGGTTGCATCATCCAAGCGTTGGTCCGTTGAAACCAATTTTGCTTTTTTGGGTCCGACATAAATTCCTCCGTTCGACGGGGGATGGGCGCGCCAACGCCCAGAGCCGCATCGCCGAACGATGCATGACTGAAAACCTAGACTAGACAGCCATCCCGATACCGTTCCAGAATGAAGGGTTCAGCATGCAGGGATTCGGCAACCGAAGTCTATCTGGAGCTGCGGGGTGGCAATCAGTGAGCTTTGTCCGCTAGCGACGATGCAGCGACTGGCTTCGCAATACGGGTTTATCGATAGGTGAAAACGAGATGAACGACAGTAAAGAAGGCTCCGGGCAGCATAGGTCAGATGGGAATCTCAGTGTATTCACCGAGGTTGCAGATGGCGTAAGCATTCACAATGACTCTCTTAAGCTGGCGACGATCTTTGCTGGTAACGGAAATGAGGAAGCTAACCCCCGAACGATCCGACTGGCGAATTTGCCAGAAATTTATGTGCGACAGTGGGACAAACCGCTAAGTGCAGACTCGCTAACCGGAGAAGACTTTCCTCCAAACCACCACAAACGCGATCAGGCTTTTTCGATGCTTGCCCAGACTGGGATACGCCTCACGAATGAATTTGACAGTGAAGTACAGGGCGACGAAAACCAGCTTGTGCTCACTATTCGAAGAAAACCATCTGCTGAAGGTGCAGAACATCTCTCAACTCACATCATGAATAGTGACGTGGCTATGGTTTTGTTCAAACGATCGGAGGTCCTTGTCAATGTATATGCAGGTTTCAACGACAACGCGTTGATGGATGGCGCAAAGACTGAACAAGCTGGTGCGCACATACCAGCCAAGGAGCTTGTTATTCGTGTTGCTGAGCAACAGGTTGCTATCAGCAAACTTTGCGAAGATTTCAGAGCTACAAATGATCCGACAAATGACATGCAGTTGGAACTTTTCATCCACCTTTTGGAAAGCGCACTCGCCAGACTGAAGCAGATTGACAACGGGATAGGTGACCCTGTTTTTGAACAAGAGCTGGCGGATTTTTTGACCAAAGAAGGTAGACGCCTCACAAGCGTTGATGATGTTCTGGAGGCTGGCGAGCGGATAGTCAGAAATGTTGATCGCGGTGCGAAACTGTGGGGACGAGTCCTACAAATAGCTCGAAGACTTTTTGACAGCGGATCAGCATCTGGTCCTGATGGTCCAACTGATGCTGGCGACTATGGTGCGTGATTGACGGCTCGCTGCGGCGCTCGCGTACCGCACTCTCAGGGATGACTTTGGGTAAATGAGTTTTAAACCCTACTTGCTTTCCAACAGGGAGGGCCGTGCGGTCCAGCGGGTTCTGTTTGCGTTAAGACAAATTTTGGCACTTTTGCACTGAAATGACCAAAGGCTTCTAGAACGGACGACGAAAGGAACTCGTTGATGTCCTTTGCATCGTCCTCAGTCAATCTGATGTTCGTTACATCGAGCAAGGCTGTGATGAACGTTGCTGCTAGGTCTTTGACAACCTTAGATGCCCTTTCATAGGTATCTGTTGAATGATCAATTTGGGAATTTGCGAGGAGACACATTTTTATCAGGCCCGGAATGTCATCGACATGCAGACTAGCGAGGTCGCTTGACGCATCTCCTATCATTCTGAGATGTGAATAAAAACTGACTACAGGACCACTGAATTTGCTTCCAGCCAACGCGATTTTATCGGCGTTCCGTTCATAAATTGGGAAGCCTGCAGCAATGATTTGCACCTTAATCCGCCACAACCTGACATCATCACCACGCCGCGTCTTTATTGGTACCAAGCCATGCGCTATTTGCTCCACCACCCAAGACATTTCCTCGACCAACCCGTCCTTGATAGCAGAAACATTTCGGGTGTGCTTGGCGTAATCGTTGTAGATCACTATGGCTCCAGTTAGTGCACTTGAACCAATTGCAGCCGCCGACGCTATGAAGGCGCCAAACACGGCCCCTTCTGCATTTGGCAACCAGTCCGCCAACCACAGCCCAGCTAGTGCGATTACGAATCCCGCTGGGAGTGCCAGTACACTTGGCCAGAGAAAGCGCCAGGTCATCCACTCTTTGTAATTCATCGCTCCCTCCACACCCCCTGAGACTTTCGTCATATTCTGTGCGGGAGACTAAGTGTGCAAGGGGGCTAGCTGCAATAAGGTAGCACCCTCTCCCAACCTGGCTTTTTGATACCGACGCTGATGATGGTGTGTGTTCTGTCACGGCGGTGGTGTTTGCATAGCCTGCAGGTAGCGAGAACATCCGCTTTTTTGTGTGCGCGACCGAAGCGACGAATGAGGTCGTATAGGCTGAGGCGAACGCGCACTCCCTTCTTTTCGCACGCAGGGTTCCGGCACTCGACAAAAAGACCGAACGCCTGGTCAGCGCGGATCATGTCGTCGACGCCACCGAGCGTCCAAGGATCGCAATCCAGCTTCATGTCACCAGACCCCGAACCAGGGGTTTTCAGCGGGTGGCTTCCTTGGCGTTTGCCCGGGGCAGGGCTTGTCGTCTGTCGAGGTGGATATGCCGTCTTTCCGGCCGCACTTTGAGCAACGGAGATGCTCGCTCAGATCGGCCAGGGCCGTTGTCTCAGATGGTGGCTTGTGGCGCTGCAGGAATACGCCCGGGCTCATCACGACAACCCGCTGAGAGCATTGGCAGCGCACAACCACGGCAAAGCCATAATCCAGCGCATCACCCAAGGTGAGGATCGAGGGTCGCCACCGTTCAATCCGGCCGTCTCTCAGAGTGGCTATTGGCAGCGGGTGGGGATCTGCGGAGACCAGTTTAAGGGGGGTAAACATGGGCTGGAACGTCCATTGAAAGGGTGTTGCAAGGCCGTTGACGATAGCGCCACCTGACCGACATTGGCGAGTCCCAGTCCTTCCCCGACGTCATCTACCGAAGGGTTGTGTGGCAAATCAGCGCGTTTAGTTAAGGTCGCTGATTGCCTGTTAACCCTCAAATACTGACGATTATTGGGATCTGAAAAATTCGATCCATGTGGCGCATCTAACCCAAACCATGTGGCGCGCTACACATGTGGCGCGCTACAACAAAGATCTGCAACATGTCATGGCGTTTTCAGCGTGCGTGGTGACCCCGGGTGGATTCGAACCACCGACCCTCAGATTAGGAATCTGATGCTCTATCCTGCTGAGCTACGGGGCCAAAGATGCCGCAATTCGGATTTGTATAGCAGAGAGCCGCTATGGGAGGTAGGTCGTTTCCCTGCTGCTTTTGCCCTTTTACGCCGATTGTTTTCAGTCCAGATACAGTCGGTTTCGTAAGGGCGTCTAACATTGCTTTTTCGCTGCGCTTCTTGGGACCGGTGCCTGCGAAGGCCGCGCATAGTAGTTTTGACTGTATTGTTTTCTCGATATCTATCCGAACGATGGAGGACCTTTGCGATTACATGTGAAACAAGTATTCCATCAAGGAGCGACAGGAAACCCTGTTTCTAAAAGGGAAATCAGCGAATTTGAGTGACGCGTCGTCATTGTCGCAGCCGCAAGTCTGTTCTATAATTCTTGAATTGTTAATTTCACTATAGGACTTCTGTTCCTCATATTGAGGCTGATTGATGAGCCTGGCGGGTCGTTGATTATTGGCTTTTGAGGAGCAGTGCGCAGGTCGGGGGACTAGGCGTTATGAATTTGGTTGTTGTGAGTGAGCACCCATGCTGCCGCATTGGGTTGGCCACAATTTTGAAGGGTGTGGATGCGGAGGCGACAATAGTCGAAGTCGCAAACGTTGATGCGCTTATCGAAAGGGTGGGACAGCAGGGCTCTGTTGATCTGGTGCTGATGGAAGGCGCTTCGCAGATTGGTCGCGAAATGGCTGCCATTTCGCGTCTTCAGGAAACCGAAGGTGTCGGCTCTGTCATTCTGCTTCATGAACAGGATCAGCCTGAGATTGTGCGTCGATATCTCGATATGGGCGTTCAGGGCGTTGTGCCAAAAACCACCGAAGCGCCGGTTCTTGTTGGCGCTGTAAAGCTTGTGCTTTCTGGTGGCCGATATGTTCCGGAGTCTATTCTGTCGAAGGAAGGCAGTGGATTTGGGGAGCCTAATTATTCGTTTGATGCAGCTGGGCTTGACCGTCTCACACGGCGTCAGATGGATGTGCTGAAGGAACTGGGCCGCGGGGCTTCCAATCAGGAGATCGGCACTCAGCTGGGTATCGCGTTGGCCACGGTAAAGCTTCATGTGAATGCCATCCTTAATACGCTGGGTGTTCGGAACAGAACCGAAGCGGCGATCATTGCCTACAAGGCGGGTCTCACCGACTTAAACGCGCAGGCCTAGTATCGTCGGTCTCATCACTTCGATGAAACAGATTGCGGGCAAGCTGCTTTGGGTATTTGTTCTATGTACTTTTGCCCCGATGTCGGCTGCTGCGCTCCCCGCTTGCGATCTCGAGCGGTCAGAGACAAGCAGGGTCGTGTCGATCGTCGATGGCGACACTGTTGTCTTGCAGGATGGACGGGAAGTCAGGCTGGTCGGACTGCAAGCGCCTAAACTTGCTTTGGGGCGGCGCAACTTCACCGACTGGCCGTTGGCGGCCGAGGCACGAGAGGTTTTGGCGGCCCTGGTCAAGAATGAAGATGTGCATCTGTCCTATGGAGGGCGTCGCGAAGACAGGTATGGTCGACAGCTCGCCCACCTGTATCTGGCAGATGGGCGTTGGGTGCAGGGCGCTATGATCGCTAAGGGTATGGCCCGCGTTTATTCTTTCCCTGACAATCGATCCTGCGTTGCCGAATTGTTGGGCCTCGAGGGGCGTGCACGAGATGCGCGGCGGGCGATCTGGGGCGATCCTTATTATGCGGTTCTGCAAGCTGACCAGCCGACCAATCTGCTTGCCCATATTGACAGTTTTCAGCTGGTCGAAGGTATCGTGCAAGGCGCGGCGCTGGTCCGCGGCAGGCTCTATCTCAATTTTGGGGATGATTGGCGTGAAGACTTCACTGTGACGATAGCGCCGAAGCATCGCCGGCATTTTTCAGAAGATCTTGAGGTTTACCGTGATGCGCGCATTCGAGTGCGCGGTTGGATCAAATCCTATAATGGTCCTGAGATCGTGGTGACCCATCCAGAGCAGATAGAGTTTCTTGATGGTCCTGGCCGTGCATCTTGATCTGACATAAAGATGTCGGGCAGGTTGTGACATAGGTTTCAGGTCTCGCCATAGGGATTGGGTGATTGCAGAGAAATTGGTTCTTACACGCGATGCGTTCTTGCAGAAGCAGGAAGGGCAGACTGGCGAACTGGGCGCTGGCGCCTTTGGTGGTGGGGATTGCTGCGCAAGTCCTTTCAGCATGCTCGTTTGATGTTGGACGTTCCGGAGAGTTAGGGTCCGCGTCCCCTCGCGTGGTCGAGCATGTTGCGATCGGCGCTCACGAGCGGATTCTTAAGTCTCATGGAGGTGTCTATGAAGATGCGGCTCTTAGCGCTTATGTGAACAGCGTGATAGAGCGGCTAGGCGGTCATGGCGATTTGTCGACGACACGCTATGACCTGACCATCCTCAACAGTCCATTGGCCAATGCAATGGCTCTGTCGGATGGGCGGGTCTACCTCACCCGAGGGATGCTCGCGTATTTGAATGATGAAGCAGAACTAGCCGCCGTGCTCGCGCATGAAATGGCACATGTCAGTGCAGGTCATATCGCAAGCCGGAGGGACGTCGCCTCCGACATTGCTCTGCTGGACAATCTTGTCGGCGGGCTTGTCGGTTGGGATGAGCGCGCGGGCATTCTGTCGCGCAGCGGTCTGCTCGCAGGATATTCTCGTCTGCAAGAAAGCGATGCTGATCGGCTTGCCGTCATCTATTTGGACGCGGCGGGATATGATCCGGCTGCTGTTAGCGATGTACTAGAGGTGATGAATGCCTATACAAAACATCGCGCGCGCCAGATGGATGTGGCTCTTGGGACCTCTCCAGTCGGATGGTTAGCAAACCATCCAGATACGCAAGACCGTGCCCACCGAACGGCGGAACGGGCCCAGGTGCTGCGCCTATCTGGTCAGCCCAAGCAAAGGCGGCGAGCGCGATATATGGCTGCGGTTGATGGTTTGCTCTATGGCATGCCGACAGAGCAGGGTTTTGTGCGTGGCGACCGTTTTGTCCATCTTGTTGAGGGTGTCCATTTCCAGGTGCCAGATACTTTCCAGCTGTTTAATACTGGTGAGGGTGTGTGGGCGCTTGGGCCTGACAAAATCATCATGAAATTTGATCGACGTTTGCTGGAACAGAACACCGACCCCCTCGGCTATCTCACGAATGATTGGGCCAGGTCTCTTGCATTGCAGAATGTGCGTCAGTTTGATATTGGCGGATTGCCTGCGGCATCTGCGTGGATGCGCTTTCAGGGCCTCAATACGCTAGCAACTGTGATTTTTGCTCGTCCCGGTAGGGCTTATCGTTTTCTCATCGGTGTGCCACCTCAGGCTGGCGACCAACATCATGATGAGATCCAGGAAATTGTCACCAGTTTCGGACTTGTTGATGAGCGAGATGCGAATACCGGCCCGCTCCAGATAGGAATTCTGGAAACCTCCGCAAGCGACCGGATGAGCGATGTTGCCAAACAGCTTCAGCTCTCTGGTGAGAGCGAGGCATTGTTCTTTCTAATTAATGGCAAGCGTGCGGACGACCATGTCGCTGCTGGTACTCTGCTCAAGCGTATTGAAGAAGGGTCTCAGCGTTAGGCTGATAGGAACGTGGCGGCAACCGGGTCGTCGATTTTTTCGGTAATCGCGGCTTTCATTTTTTCCAATGCGCGGTTTTCGATCTGGCGAACCCGTTCTTTCGAGATGCCGAATTTTGTCCCCAGTTGTTCCAGAGTGACGGTCTGGTCGCTCAATCGGCGTTCCGAAATGATAGCCCGCTCTCGAGGGTTTAGATGTTCGAAGGCACCTTCAATCCATTCTCTAACGCGTTCGTTTTTGTTGGTCTCTTCGACCAATTCAGACGGCGTTGGCGCATCGCAAACGAGCAATTCCTGCCAGGTCGACCCGCCTTCGTCCTCTTGACCGCCCGGCACGACATTTAGCGACCGATCGCTCGCCGACAGCCTGGTTTCCATTTTTTCAACGTCGATAACATTCACGCCGAGGTTTTCAGCGATCGACTGACGGTCGTCAGGCGTTAGCTTGTCCCGTGTCCCGTTTGCGATGCGGGCTTTCAACCGGCGCAGATTAAAAAACAGAGACTTGTGAGCGGCTGTTGTGCCTGTTCGAACAATAGACCAGTTCCGTAGGACAAAGTCCTGAATGGCGGCTCTGATCCACCAACCTGCATAGGTTGAGAATCGTACATTGCGATCAGGATCAAAGCGTGCTGCGGCCTGCATAAGGCCTACATTGCCTTCCTGCACAAGATCACTAACAGGCAGGCCATAGTTGCGAAACCGTGTCGCCATGGAAACGACAAGGCGGATATAAGCGCCGGTCAGTTCATGGAGGGCATTCACGTCTTGGTGGTCGCGCCACCGGCGTGCCAGATCGCGCTCATGTTCCTCTGACAGGAGCGGTTTGGTCATGACCTTTTTGATGAAACGGCGATTGGCGCGTTGTGTCTCAGGCGTATCGATAAAAGCTGTAGTAACCATGACCGTCCCTTGTCCCCTCGCCCAAGGCTGCAAATGCGGCCTCAAGGCGATTTCTGTGTCATGGGGTATACGGACCTGTTGGCGGGCTGGATCACAAAAAAAGCCCGCAATGAGCGGGCTTTTTCTAAATCTCAATTTTTTGGGCGGAACTTAGGCTTCTCCAGCCGCCTCTGCGGCAGCTTCCGCTTCGGCTTCCGCCTTTTTCTCTGCCTTGCCAGCTGCCGTTACCAGAACGGTCTCAAGCCGGCCGATGGCGGCGGTATCATCCATATTGTCAGCAGCGGCAACTTCGCGGGCCATTCTATCAATGGCGGCCTCAAAAAGCTGGCGTTCTGAGTAGGATTGTTCCGGCTGTTTGTCGGAACGGAAGAGATCGCGAACAACCTCGGCGATCGAGATCAGATCACCGGAGTTGATCTTTGCTTCATACTCCTGCGCCCGCCTGCTCCACATGGTGCGCTTCACCTTCGCTTTACCCTTTAGGGTATCGATTGCCTGGGTGATGACCTTTGGCTCAGACAGTTTCCGCATGCCGACGGCTTCTGATTTGTTTGTCGGAACCCGCAGGGTCATTTTGTCTTTTGCGAAGGTGATCACGTACAGCTCTAGCTCGTGACCTGCCACTTCCTGACGTTCAACGGATGTGATCTGACCGACACCGTGTGAGGGATAGACGACGAATTCCTTGTTCTTAAAGTCCAGTTTGCTCGGCCTTGGGTCTGGCGTTGCTGTGACCTTTGGTTCTGCCTTGGGAATAGGGCGGATCGACGCCGGTTCTGGAATGTCGACTTTCGCAGGGCGTGCGATGATCGGTGTTGTCCTCGGGACTTTTTTCTCAGGAATGATGTCGAGCTTTGCAGCTTTTTTTGACGTGGCCTTCTTGGCGGCGGTTTTTTTTGTTGCTGCTTTTGGAGCAGCCTTTTTGGCTCCGGGCTTTTTCGGCGCGGCTTTTTTTGCCGTGGCCTTCTTGGCTGCGGTTTTCTTTGCTGCTGCTTTAGGGGCGGCCTTCTTGGCAGCCGGTTTTTTCGGCGCTGCCTTTTTGGTTGCTGCTTTCTTTGTCGCCGTCTTTTTGGCCGCTGGCTTAGCAGCCGTCTTTTTTGCTGCAGCTTTCGGTTTTGCCTTGGTTTTTGCCTTGGCTTTCGCCGGGGCCTTTTTTGCCGCTGTTTTCTTTGCCGCGGCTTTTACCTTGGTTTTGGCTTTTGGTTTTGCCTTGGCCTTTGCGGCGGCTTTTGTCGCCTTCTTTGCGCTGGTCTTCGTTTTTTTAGTGGCCTTGGCTGCCATGATCGCTCCATCTGCTTGCTGGTCTTGCCAGCATGTGGTTTTAGGCTTTGGGGCGTTGGGTGGATCAAACAGACCAGAAGCGCGGTTCAATTTGTCCGCCACCTTTTGTCCAATTTATCCGTATGCGTGAAGAGACCGCCAGATGTTGCCCCATTATCGTCAGGAGGCTAGATCGGCTTTTCTTCGGATCCCCTATCTCATCTCCAGGTTTGACCCAGAAAAGGACCCACGTTGACGGACCGCCTGTTTCCAAGCCTTGCCGCCCAAATTGGTGCCCAAATGTCCCGGTCATCCCTTAACCGGGGCCTAGTTGAATTGCTTTGGCGAGAGCATATCACAAAAATCGCCTGAAATAAAGATCGGGCGGGGAAAGCTCAGCAAAATCAGACGCATAGAGTGGGGTGAGGTTAATCGCCCTCGCCAGGCTCTGCGCTGAAATGCTCTTCGAATTTGTTCGCCTTGCCGTCCCATTCTTCCGCATCTGCCGGTTGCTCACCTTTCATGGTGATGTTTGGCCATTTCGATGCGTATTCCGTGTTGACCTCGAGCCACTTTTCGAGGCCTGGCTCTGTGTCCGCCTTAATCGCCTCCGCAGGGCATTCCGGCTCACATACACCACAATCGATGCATTCATCTGGATGGATGACGAGCATGTTCTCGCCTTCATAGAAACAGTCGACCGGGCAGACTTCGACGCAGTCCATGTATTTGCACTTGATGCAATTGTCGGTCACCAGATAGGTCATATTCAACTCCGAATTCCGCATTGTGCGTGCGGACATTGTGTGTGGTCTAGCCTTTCAGGCCTTAGTCCTCGATACCAAGTCGGGTGAGTACCCGTTTCCTTGCAAGGCCTGCTTCGCGGTCGGGAACGTATATCAAGCCTACCACCCGCCGCAACAGGCTCGCCTCATAGTCGTGCAATTCGCCGTCTGCGTAGACAACTTCCCAAAGCTGCTCGATCAACTGGGCGCGTTCTTCTACCTCGTAGGCATCTTTGAGTGTCTGAGCCCAGCGGTGCAGTCCGACGGCGCGCTGTTCTTCACTTTCAGCGAGACCGATGAGCTCCTCTGTTTCTTCGTCGGACAGTTCAAAGAAGGTTTTCAGAACCTGCCGGATCGTCGCTTGTTCTGTTTTTCCATAGACTTCGTCCATGGTCGCTGCGCAGACGAATAGGGCTGCTGCTGCGATTTTTACGTCGTCGAAAGTTTTTTCCTCTGTTTCCTCAGCTGGGCTTTGGAACAGGGCTTGAATCCGCTTGAGCATGGGTCCGCCGTTAGTTGGTTGGATTTCACTTATAGGTTCAGGAGAACTATTTCAACCACATAAATATAATGTGATTTTAGTCGAGGCCTCGTTTCAAAGCCGTTGTTTGCCGTCGTTCACGTTTTGTGGGGCGACCGGCGCCGGCCTCTCTTTCCGCTATTTTTGGTGGTTTATTGGCTGCTTTTCGCGGTTCTGGTGGTGCTTGATCCTCATAAAGCGCCTGTGCCTCGGGAGCTGGCCCGCGACGTGTCCCCAGTTCAACGACTTTTATGACTCGGACTTGTTTTGCGGCAGGGAAGGTCAGGACGTCGCCGGTTTTTACGGAGTGGCTTGGCTTGCTGACCCGCTCAGCATTCACCCGAACTTTGCCAGCGCTGACAATACTCGCGGCAAGGGTGCGGCTTTTAAAAAACCGCGCAAACCACAGCCACCGGTCAAGCCGCTGGGTGTTGGAATGTGGCGTTTCTGCTGCCATCAGTCCTTCGGTGGTGGGTTTTTGAGCGCCATGAGGGCGGCAAAAGGTGAGTCCGGGTCAATCGGCTTGTCTTTTGGCTTTGGCTTATGGTGGGTGCGGTTTGCACCCTGGTCTCTCCTTGGACCTTTGCCTTTGTGGTTTCCCGAGCGATTGCCAGGCTTACCGCGCGCCTGTTTGTCGCCGCCTGCATTTTGCTGGTTCTTGCCCCGATTGCGCTGAGGCCGACCACCCTGGTGGCGCCTTTGTGGCCGCCAGATTTCCAGGTCCGTATCGATAGGGGCTTCTGCTTCCTGCTCGGTTTCCGGCCGCGTTGTTTCTGGGAATTCGGGTGTTTCTGTCACAGCGTCGGAAATGGCAGCCGCAGGTGTTGCTGGTTCTTCAGCAGCTTCGGGGTCGGCGGTTGCGCTTTGCTCTTCAGCAATTGGCGCTGTGGTGGGTGCCGGTTCGGGTGTTTCTGGGACTGCGGGTGCAGGCGTTTCGACCGAAGTTTCTGCAGATGCCTCCGAAACAGCCTCGGATGAGCTTTGTTCCGGTTGCGCCTCCTTTTGTGCCTGCTCGGGGGTGTCCACTTTGTGAGGCGCCGTTGCCGCGATTTTCTTTGGTGCTTTTGCCGCTGCTATCAGCCGTTCGGCTTCGGCAATTTCTTCTGGGGTAAACTTCTCCGTGCCAACTTTGTAGCCTAAGCCCTTTAGGATCCCTGCCATTTCTTCGGCGGAGCATCCCATGAGTGACATCATGTCCGGGTCAATCACAAAGCCGCCCTTATAGCGGCGTTCTGAAATGACCGGCCGGATCACATCTGCCAGGCGTTCAAGCATGTCCCTTCGAACTGCACGAGGCCCGCTTACCCGGAAGCCGATCGCTTCATAAAAGTCGGCAGACGCATTTTCCGGCACGGTCATAGAGGTGAGACCAGGCGCTGGGGCAGGCGGAAGACCGTCAAACGGGTTGGCATCCTTCTCGTCCATAGGACGGCTTAGTGTCCAAAGGGTCAGGATCAGGTTTGCCGCTGCTGGTTTCAGCAGGATGGGCATGAAGATGGAGTAAGCGCCGAAGCGCACGCCCTTCTTGCGCAGTTGACCACGTGCGTCCTGGTCCAGTGCCTTCACGTCATCGGCAATGCGTTCGCGATTGATTGCGCCCAAATTCTCGACAAGTTGGAATGCAACACCTCGGGCCAGACCGGTTAGATCTTCGCCTGTGGAAAGAGCAATCAGCGGCTCAAGAGTTTTGGCAATGTGAACCTTGATCCAGCTCTCGAGGCGTTCCTGTGCTTTTTCTCTGTCCGGACCGTTGAGCTGCTCGCTTGCCAGCAGTTCGACCCTTGGAGCCAATGGGCTCTCGCCAGATGTCAGGCGCCCAACTGCGTGTCCGTCCCAGATAAACCGTCCCTGGTCGGCAAGTGCAATCTCGCTTGCCGGGGCCCGTGAGAATTTCTCGGCGCGTGCGGCGATTTCACCGGCGAGCGCTTTGTCGGATGCTGCGCGGAGCGCTTTGCCATGCACGCCGGTCGCCCTTTCGTCTGGCACAAAGACAAAGCCTTGTAGCTTGCCAACGAATTCCCCTTCGACGAGTACATCGCCTTCTTGATTAACCGACGCCATTAATTCCTCGCGTTCTCGCAAGCGCTTCATCAAAACACTGGTCCGTCTATCGACAAACCTCTGGGTCAGGCGCTCATGAAGAGCATCTGACAACCTATCCTCTACAGCGCGCGTGCGCTCTTGCCAATGGGCAGAATCGTCCAACCACCCAGCTCGGTTGGCTACATAGGTCCAAGTGCGCATATGAGCGATGCGATTAGACAATGTGTCTATGTCACCATCGGTCCGTTCATGGCGTTTTACCTGGGTATCCAGCCATGTCTCAGATATGCGGCCCTCTTCCGACATCAAGCCCGCATAAATGCGTGCAAGAAGGTTTGCATGCTCGCTCGCCATGGTTTTTCGAAAATCTGGTACTTGAGCAACATCCCAAAGCATGCCGATCGAGGCAGGACCTGCTGCCATGGCCGCTGTTTCTTCGTCTCTTGATAGATGAGTTAACACTTCCAGGTCAGTCGCCATGGGAGCTCTGGTGAGGCCGCGCCTGTTTGGCGATACTTCGAGAGACCGGATGAGATCTTTGAGCGTGGAATAGTCGAGATCGCTGTTGCGCCAGAAGAAAACCTGTTCGGCGTCGAATTTGTGATCTTCAATGCGTTCAATCGTTTCCGGATCCAATGAGGGCGCTTCGCCGGTTGTGCCGAAGCTGCCATCATTCATGTGGCGGCCTGCGCGGCCGGCAATCTGGGCGAGCTCTGCGGCGCGCAAAGGGCGGTGTCGTGAGCCATCAAATTTGGATGTGCTGGCAAAGGCCACATGATCAACATCCATATTGAGGCCCATGCCGATGGCATCGGTCGCAATGAGATAATCCACATCGCCGTTTTGATAGAGCGCCACCTGAGCATTACGGGTCCTGGGGCTAAGCGCGCCCATCACCACGGCTGCACCGCCGCGTTGGCGCCGGATCAGTTCCGCGATGGCGTAAACGCGATCAGCGGAGAAGTCGACAATCGCAGTGCGCCTTGGCAGCTTGGTGAGCTTTTTCTGGCCCGCATGAGACAGGATTGAGAATCTGGGGCGGTTGGTAATGCTGGCATCCGGCAGCAGCCGTGAGATCAAAGGCCGTGCAGTCTCGGAACCCAAAAACATTGTTTCTTCTTCGCCGCGAGCGCGCAACAGGCGATCTGTGAAGACATGACCGCGTTCCGGGTCGGCGGCAAGCTGGATTTCATCGACGGCCAAAAAGTCGACGGTCTTCTCGAGTGGCATGGATTCTGTCGTGCAGACAAAGTAGCGCGCATGGGGCGGCACGATCTTTTCCTCGCCGGTCATCAGAGCGACTTCTGAGGGAGATACGCGCTTTCTGATGCGGTCATAGACCTCGCGGGCGAGCAGCCTGAGAGGTTGTCCGATCATGCCGGTTTTGTGGCCGAGCATGCGCTCAACAGCCAGGTGCGTTTTGCCGGTATTGGTCGGTCCCAGAACGGCGGTAATCGTGCTGCCATCGGGGGCGGGAAGGGCGCGGGGAAGGTCCATGTCGGCGCGCACCTTCGCGGCTCTGGACGCGGAATGCAAGGCCTTGAAATCGGCCGAGCAAAGGCCATCGAAGCATCTGATGGGCGTTAATATTTCCACCGTTAACTTTCAGATCATTGTGAGAACGAATCACGTCCGAATCGATGACCTGGGGATTTTCCCGATCCGTTCACGGCTAAATCTAGTGTTTGACAGGGGATGAGAGCGGACGGACGTTAATAAAATCTGTGGATAACTTATCCCCTTACGTAACGTCCCGTCTGGCGCAGGTTGTCCGAGCCTCTATAGTCAATTCCATCAAAATCAGCCTTATAAAACTACATCCGGGGAGGATGGCAGATGGATTTCGAGATTCCACAAAAGTTGCGCGACTATTTAGCGGTGCTGGACCAGTTCATAGAAGATGAGATCAAGCCGCTCGAGAATAGCGACGACAATATCCGCTTCTTCGATCATCGGCGGGAACATGCGCGCACCGATTGGGACAATGACGGGCTCCCGCGGGAAGAGTGGGAAGACCTGCTGCGGGAGATGCGCAAAAAGGCGGACGCCGCCGGACATCTTCGTTATGCGCTGCCGGAAGAATATGGCGGGCAGAACGGCACCAATCTCGACATGGCCGTGATCCGCGAACATCTCGCGACCAAAGGATTGGGCCTTCACAATGACCTGCAAAATGAGAGTTCAATTGTGGGGAACATGCCGCAGGTTTTGATGTTCCGGGATTTTGGGACACCGGACCAGAAGGATGAGTTTATCGGGGGCATGCTGGCTGGCACCCACAAGGTGGCCTTTGGTCTGACGGAGCCCGATCACGGATCCGATGCCACATGGATGGAAACCCGCGCGGTTCCTGAAAAACGAGACGGCGTTGATGGCTGGCTGATCAATGGCTCGAAAATGTGGAACACAGGCCTTCACGTTGCCAATTATGACATGATCTTTGCGCGCACGGCGGGCGATGATGGCGCCGCCCGAGGGATTACCTGTTTCCTCGTGCCGACAGATGCGGATGGTTTCAAGATTGAAGAATATCTTTGGACCTTCAACATGCCAACGGACCATCCACGCATCTCGCTTACCAATGTCTGGGTGCCTGATAGTGCCATCCTTGGGCCCCGTGAAAATGGTCTCGCGCTTGCGCAGCATTTTGTGCACGAAAACCGTATTCGTCAGGCGGCATCAGGTGTTGGTGCGGCGCAGTTCTGCATCAATGAGAGCGTGCAATACGCGAAAGACCGCAAGCCTTTCGGCAAGCCGCTGGCTGCAAATCAGGCGATCCAGTTTCCGCTGGTTGAGGCACACACAGAATGCGAAATGATCCGCAACCTGGTCTACAAGACAGCCTGGCAGATGGACCAGATGACCAAGCCGGAAGTGACGATCCACCTCTCAGACAAGGTCTCTATGTGTAATTACCGGGCAAACCGTCTGGTCTGTGAAGCGGCAGACCTTGCGATGCAGGTGCATGGCGGGATTGGCTATTCGCGTCATAAGCCGTTTGAGCATATTTATCGGCATCACCGTCGCTACCGGATCACCGAAGGGGCGGAGGAAATCCAGATCCGCAAAGTGGGTGGTCATCTGTTTGGCTATATCAACAAGAATGAAGCGCCTAAGCGGGCTGCGGAATAAACGGATGAGGCGGGTCGTGGATCATGTCTAAGACCCGCCTCTTTCTTGTTCGTCATGCAGTTGCTGCTCCGCACCCAAATATTGCTGAGCAGGACTGGCCCCTAACGGATGCGGGCCAGACCCAAGCCCGCAATCTCGCGATCTTGCTTGGCAATGAGCCTGTCGATGCAATCTGGAGCAGCCCTTATCAGCGATCCGTCGATACAGTGGCGCCCCTTTCCGATCATCTGTCTTGCGATGTGCAAACACATGAGGGGTTGAGGGAGAGGCGCTGGTCAGATGCCTGGCTCGAAGATTTTCTGCCGTATCTAGAACGATCTTTCAAGGAGCCGGACTTTAAACTGCCCGGTGGAGAGACGGCTCGGGAAGCGCTCTATCGATTTGAAGCCGCTTTGATTGAAATTGCCATCGCCGTCGATGGGGCACCGACGGTGGTTGGCACCCATGGCAATGTTCTAAGTCTTTTTCTCCGGTCTCTGGACCCTCGCGTCGATTTTGAGTTTTGGAAAAACCTGCCGCATGCGTCTGTCTTTCGTGTGGACTGGGACGGATGTTTTCGGTGGCATCGCTAGGCGGTCCACGTCTCCCTTGGTCTGATTTTTCGTGTTCTGAGAGCGGAAATGGCCTGTTGACGCGCGCTCATTTTTATATAACATATTAGTTATGGAACGAATTGGTTATATTGAAGCAACGGCCAGTCTGGATGCTGTGTTCTCAGCGCTGGCGGATCCGACCCGGCGCGCAATTCTCTCGCGGCTGGCGGATGGAGAGGCGTCGGTGAATGAACTGGCTGCTCCTTTCGAGATCAGCCAGCCCGCCATCTCGCGCCATCTCAAAGTGCTGGAAAAGGCCGGGCTTGTGGAGCGGGATGTCGACCAGCAGCGTCGTCCCGCAAGGCTGAAGGCGGAGACCATGGCTGCGGCGGTCGACTGGCTCACTGAGTTCCAAAAGTTTTGGGGAAAGAGCTTCGATCAGCTCGATGATCTCCTTGTCCAATTGAAAAACCCAGAAGAAGGAAACACCCCATGAGTGAATTGCCAGAATTCGTGACCGACCGAGAATTTGATGCGCCGCGCGGGCTTGTGTGGCAGGCCTGGACGGACCCGGAACTGCTCGCCCGTTGGTATGGCCCCAATATTGAGACCGTCATTCACAAATTTGATCTGACACCCGGTGGCGTCTGGCTCAATGAAATGAAAATGAAGTCCATGTCTGATCGCAGCATCATGACATTCAAAGAGATCGTGCCGCAGGAAAAGCTCGTCTGGCACCACGCGTCGGCGGATGAGAACTGGAACCCAATTGCCAATCCGATGATGCCTGATTGGCCACGTGTCCTGCTGACAACGGTGACTTTTGTCGACGAGAGTGAGAAGACACAGGTGCGCCTCGTCTGGACGCCTTATGAAGCCACAGAGACCGAGATTGCGTGTTTCGCAGGCGCGATGGAAGGTTTTGGCAGCGGTTGGGGTGCTGGTTTCACCATTATGGACGACATCCTCAAAGAGCTTCAGGCCTAGGCTTGTGTTCTCGGGAACTTATCTCAAGCAGTTTCGTTGGAGATCCGGTCCGTCGCCAAGATGAGTCGATGCGGCGGGAAGGTAAAGCTGACTTTCGTACCGATGCCTTCTTTGCTTTCCAGAGCGAAGGTGCCGTTGTGCATCTCGACAAGGTGTTTGGTGATTGAGAGGCCTAGACCGGTTCCGTGATGTTTTCCGGTCATGGAGCTTTCGACCTGCACGAAGGGCTCGAGCGTCTCGCGGACCCTGTCTGGCGGGATACCGATGCCTGTGTCGGTGACGGACACAGTTAGACCATCATGATCATGAACGCCTGCGGTTACCGTGATGGAGCCACCTGCTTCTGTGAACTTCACAGCGTTGGAGAGCAGGTTTAGCAGAACCTGACGCAGTGCCCGCTTGTCTGCATAGACCAGAGGAAGATCGTCGGGAACATCGAGCTCCAGTTTGAGATCACCTTCTGCCAATTTGGGTCGGATGAGTTCGGCAGACCATCTGATGACATCATCCACTTCGATATCGCGCTCTTCAAGGTCATAGCGACCCGCTTCGATCTTAGAGATGTCGAGAATATCATCGATCATGCTGAGCAAATGACGTCCGCTGATCAGAATATCGTTCGTGTAGTCGCGATAGCGGTCATTGCCCAGCTCGCCGAACATTTCCTGCTGCATGACTTCTGAGAAACCGATGATCGCATTCAACGGTGTTCTGAGTTCATGGCTCATGGTTGCAAGGAAGCGCGATTTGGCCCGGTTGGCCATTTCTGCACTTTCACTTGCATCACGCAGCTGCCGTTCTTGTGTCCGTCTGTCTACGGCGATGCCGGCCAAATGAGCGGCGCCATCAATATAGGTGGTTTCAGCTTCGCTCGGCGCCATCTGTTTGTTGTAGAAAGTGGCCAGAGTGCCGAGAATATGTCCATTGCGAGAGAAAATGGGCTGAGACCAGCATGCGGCATATCCGATTTCGCCGAGGATGTCGCGATAGTCACTTTCAAGCGGGTCTGTCTCGACGTTTGATACGACGACCCTCTTGCCGCTCGCAATCGCCGCGCCGCAACAGCTGTCTTCCGGATTTAGGGTGACGCCGACCACCACATGACGCAGGCGCTCGTCTACGCCCGGCCCGACGGCGTCTGTGACGCAATTGTCTTTGTCGATAAGGAAGATCACCGAATGCCCGCCAGCACCCATGTCATCTACACTGGACGTAATCTTTGCAAGAATTGTGTTGATGTCGATGCCGCGGGCGAGAGCGTTTAGAACCTCAAGATGGCTGCGCATTTCGTCATCAGCGCGTGTTCGCTCCGTGACGTCTCTGATATTCAGCACCAGGCCGCCGACGGCCTCGGTGCCGCGTAGGTCAGTCACGGAGGCTTCGATCCAGGCGTCATTGCCGCGCGGTGTCTGAATGTGTTCCTTGAATTCGCGAATGCTTCCCTGACCATCCTCTTGGATCAAAGATGTCTTGAGCTGGCTGTCACTGTTAATCGGGGACAGCAAATCGGACAGGCGGCGCCCGATTGCCTGGTTGGGCGCGATATCAAATTGTCGGACGGAAGGTGCCGCGTACCGCACGTAGCCAGCCTCGTCGGTCAGCATGATTGTGTCGTAGGCATTTTCGACCAGTGCGCGAAACAGTTCTTCGCGTTCGCGGGCATTCAGGTTTGCTTGTTCAGCGCGTATACGGGCCTGGTCAGATGATTGCTTTTCTTGCGCGAGGTCGGCAATCAGTTCTTCGTTCCGGAAGCGCACTCGGTACGTGTCGACATTTTGGAACTGTGCAGATCGTGCGACACACCCCAGGAATGTGTAGAAGGCGATCATCAAGATGCCCATGACAGGGTAAACCGGCCCACCGGCAAGCAAACAGCCTGCAACGACAGCGGTGATTGGGGCGACGCTGTTGGAAAAATAGATCGCGAAATTGCGGAATGCGATCGCGGTCACAGTGACGATGTGACAGATCAAAACCAGAAACAGGAGCATGTTCTGTGTTTCGTTTTCTGGATTCCAGAAGAGCGGCAGAAACAACACCCAGTTGGCGTTCACCAGCCAATAGATCGCAGCATATTGCTTGATCCATATTTCCGGTTTCGCAGCGGCGTCCGGTGATCGGAAATAAAGCTCCTGAAACGCGGTTTTGCCTGCATAGGTGCCGAATACGGCAAGAAGCCAGGTCAGCGTCAGCGCTTGCGAATACTGGCTCTCAAAGAAGAGATAGAGAGCTAAGCCAACGCCGCACATGAGGAATGGGGCCGCACGGTAGGCGCGCGCGATGGAATCGAACTGACTGGCTTTGATTTTTCTTATGCAGTCGGGTGTGAGCGAACTCGCGACAAAGGGACCGCGCCAAGCATTGCTGGCCAATTCCCTTATCATTTGCAAACTCTGGCGCACCACACATTCTCCCAGCGTCCTGGTGCGACTGCACCTTGGACATTTGATCCTTAGTTCTATTTTCCAGCAGGTCTGGAAAAATTGTCTAAATAGGCGGGAAGAACATGGCTGCGTGGACGCAAACGTCCGATCATCCTTAATCCTTCGTTACGGGCTTCTCTTCACACACTCGTGCTTGCCTGTGTTTTGTCTCTCTTTGGAACATGCTGAAAAATGGGCCTGTGCACGACGGACTCCCAGCCTGAGTGCACGTTGATCTGGTGCGGCGCCCCCTAGGTACACCCCTAAGCGCTCTTGTGCCGGATCGCGGCGACGGGTTTGCGTACCCTATGGCCCGTCGCCGCATTTTTCTTTGCGTTGCCCCAACGTTTGCGTGTGTTTTTGGCTGTTTTTCGGGCTTTGTTGACCGAACGGCGCCGTTCCACGATACTCCGCGCCAACTTCTGACCGGTTAGGATTATGGACGCATGGGCAGTGACACCCCCCCGATTGAGACTTCGATAGAGACTTGGCGCGCATTGGCTGAAAAGCAGATGAAGGGCCGCTCCGTGGATAGTTTGACGTGGGAGACGCCGGAAGGGATCGACGTCAAAGCGCTTTATACCGCGGCCGACCTGGAGGCGATTGCTGAAGAAGGGTATGACGCCAATTCCATGCCCGGCATGGCGCCTTTTGTGCGCGGTCCCCAGGCAACCATGTATGCGGGACGTCCCTGGACTATCCGGCAATATGCAGGCTTCTCGACAGCAGAAGAATCAAACGCGTTTTACCGGCGTAACCTGGCGGCAGGTCAGAAGGGGCTATCAGTTGCTTTTGATCTGGCGACGCACCGTGGCTATGACAGCGATCATGAGCGGGTGGTCGGTGATGTGGGTAAGGCCGGGGTCGCGATCGATAGTGTGGAAGACACGAAAATTCTTTTCGATCAAATTCCGCTCGATGAGATGTCGGTCTCTATGACCATGAACGGTGCGGTCATTCCCAACCTTGCAAATTACATCGTTGCTGCTGAAGAGCAGGGTGTGACGCCAGACAAGCTGGCAGGCACCATTCAGAATGATATTCTGAAAGAGTTCATGGTGCGCAATACCTATATTTATCCACCTGCACCTTCGATGCGGATCATTGCGGATATTATCGCCTATTGCTCGGCAAACATGCCGAAATTCAATACGATTTCCATCTCCGGCTATCACATGCAGGAAGCGGGCGCGACGCAGGTTCAAGAGCTTGCCTTCACCTTGGCGGATGGCATGGAATATGTCCGGGCAGCTCAAGGGGCAGGTCTTGATGTTGATCAGTTTGCACCGCGGCTTTCCTTCTTCTTTGCGATTGGGATGAATTTCTTCATGGAAGTGGCGAAGCTTCGCGCGGCGCGGCTTCTGTGGCATCGGATCATGTCTGAGTTTGGGGCGAAAAACCCGAAATCCCTGATGCTGCGAACTCATTGTCAGACGTCGGGTGTCTCTCTCACGGAAAAAGACCCCTATAATAATGTGATGCGGACAACGCTCGAAGCGTTGGCGGCCGTATTGGGCGGCACACAGAGCCTGCATACCAATGCGCTTGATGAAGCCATTGCCCTGCCGACGGATTTCTCGGCGCGCATCGCACGAAATACGCAGCTTGTTATTCAGGAAGAGACCGGCATTACCAATGTGATCGACCCTCTTGGTGGCTCCTATTATGTGGAAACACTGACCCATTCCATCGCTTCGCAGGCCTGGGCGAAGATCCAGGAGATTGAAGAGCTGGGGGGTATGACAAAAGCCGTTGAAAGCGGCATGCCGAAGCTTGAGATCGAAGAAGCCGCGGCGCGCAAGCAGGCGCGGGTCGACAAAGTCGAAGAAGTTGTTGTCGGTGTGAACAAGTACAAGCTTGAAAACGAAGACGATATCGACATTCTGGAAGTTGATAATGCGAAGGTGCGGGAAGCGCAGATCGCGCGTCTGAAGCAGATCAGGGCTACCCGCGACGAAGCGAAAACGCAGGCGACTTTGAAAGCGCTGACAGAGGGCGCTCGTGGTGACGGCAACCTTCTGGCCCTTGCCGTTGACGCGGCGCGTGCCCGCGCGACGGTTGGAGAGATTTCCGATGCGATGGAAGAAGTGTTCGGGCGTCACCGGGCGGAGGTGAAGACAGTGTCAGGTGTTTATTCCCAAGCCTATGAAGGCGATGGTGGATTTGAGAAAATCCAGACAGAGATTGAGCAGTTTGCAGCAGATGAAGGCCGCCGTCCGCGGATGCTGGTGGTGAAGGTTGGTCAGGACGGTCATGACCGGGGTGCGAAAGTTGTTGCGACCGCGTTTGCGGATCTGGGTTTTGACGTGGATGTTGGGCCTCTGTTCCAGACACCGGCTGAGGCGGCACGGGACGCGATCGAGAATGATGTTCATGTGATCGGCATCTCCAGCCTTGCTGCCGGTCACAAGACATTGGTGCCAGAGATTGTCAAAGCGCTCGAAGCTGAAGGTGCAGGCGATGTGGTCGTGATCTGTGGTGGTGTTATCCCGGCTCAGGATTACGACTTCCTGTACAAGGCTGGCGCCTCTGCCATTTTCGGTCCGGGCTCGAACATCATTGAATGTGCTGCTGACGTGTTGCGTCTTATTCGGGAAAAACGCTCGGCCTAGACGCTGCTAGTTGATCGCAGGCTGGATCAGGGCTTTGCCGTCAACCTCTGCTGTCGTGAGATGCGCGATGGCATTGACAATGCTTGTTTCAAACATCATGCGGACAGGCAGAACCAGCGGCTGATTGCCGCTCGGTCCCATTTGCTCGTCAAATCGGGCGAGCCAGACGGTAAACGGCGGAAGCGGGTTTTTCGCGCGTTCAACCAGAAACTCTCGGGTGAACCCCGCGACCGGATCATAAAGAACACTGCACCTCCATGCTGGACCGGTATACGCCCCGGCACCAATCGGTTGCAGCTCCGTTTGATCCAATTCCTTGAATTTCAAATTGAAGATCCGGCGACCATCGAAAACGGGGATGGTTTGGGAGCAGGGGGCTGCGCTGGAATTGATGGCTGTGAAAATGGAGGCGGTTAGCGGATCAACCTTTCCTTGCACCCTCGATGCAGAGAAGCCCTGTTTGTGAATTCCGTCTTCTGGCTTGGCGGCAACGTTGTATCGGCCGCTGTCATCCAGGGCCATGGTGATGGAGCGCTCTCCGAACCTGCCGTCATATTCCTGCGAATAGTTGAGAAGCCGGGGGCCCGCAGGCGTCAGGAGCCCGCTGGCAGTGCTTGAGCCGCGCCCATGGAAGAGGGTGTCCGCAACACCCTCCGTCTGGAATTGAGCGGCGATCTCATAGCGTTCTGGTGTCAGGACAGCCTGAGTTCCGAAGGAGACAATGTGCAGTCCGCCGCCATAGATTTCGAACGTGAGGTCGACCTGGTTGGCGCCTCCGTCAGGCGCACCCGCCGTCGTGGTTGCTTCAGTCGCGCTTACGCTATTTGCGTTAAATAACGCACCAGAAAAGATAATACCCGTCATAAGAAGGGTTCGAAGTGATGGTCTTGCGAATGAAGTCATGCGGTCCTCGTATCTCCGAGCCGGACGATGAAAATATCATCTCCCTTTCAGAATACGCGGGCAAGGCCCTTTTCGATCACATTTTCTTTTGGTGCGCCTATTCGTTGGAGGCTATTTCAAAGCGTGTGGCCCGCATGACCGCGCCTCCAAAGGGGGTGCGGAGGGTCATTCTGACCGGTATCCAGACATCGCTTCCCTCTAGAGGGGCGAGCCAAACCCGGATCGAATCCTCGCGTGCGAGCAGCTTAATGAGGGTTTTGCGCTCGTAGCCTGCGACCGGCAGCATGCCCACGGTGCAGCGCATGGCGGGGCCGTTATAGGCATTTTCGCCGCCATTTATTTCGGTCATGCCATCTTCGCGCAGCTGCAGGTCATAGCGGCGACGTCCGTCAAAGAGGGGCAGTGAGCGGTCGCAGGGCGATGCCGTGGCAGTCATTGTTGGTAGAAGGAGGGCACTTATGGGGTCCTGGGTCATCAGGATGTCGTTTAGTTGCACATGAGGACCAAAGCCGTCTCCATAGGCGGGCTCTGCAGCCATCACAGGCGCGCCCCGGCTCGGATAGGTAAGTTCCACCCTGCGCGATGAATCTGCGTCCTGATAGGTGGATATAAAGCGGGCCGGTTTCACACGATTGCCAGAAAAAGAGCCCCGACTTTCCAGCGCGAAGGTGGTTTCAAAAAACTGGTCCGCGATTCCTTCGGTTTTAACCGTGGCATCGAGCTGGTAAATTCCATCGCCCAGATTTGCCTCCACATCTGCGGTGCCCAGGTTGAAGCCGCCAAGTGCGATGGAATAGTCCACTTTGAGATTGGTTGGCAGATTGGTGGGGAGGGTTTCCGCCATCGCGGGCGCTGACACAGGACCGGCAAAGAGGCAGAACGCACTGATGAGGGTTGCTGTGGGCAATGAGGCTTTGGATAGGGGGCTTTTCTGTTTCATAGGGCTATTTTCGTCTGCTCAAATGAACCCTGCCTGAACGCTTATCTGCAGGAATTGCGGCGCCAGGCACTAAAATCTGGCCAAAAAGCTAGATTGGGCTCGCCTGCTCCGGTATGCAAACGGGATGGCAGGTTTGGGGTCAAAATCAGGAAAATCCGCACGGTCTGAGCGAACAGATCCGAGTGTTCTCGCGGCAGGCATTCGGGCCGGCGAACGGGGGGCGCTGGCGCGCGGTATTACGCTTGTGGAATCAAGCCGCGCTGACCACCAGGAAGCCGCGCAGGACCTGCTCGCCCAAGTGTTGGATCTCAGCGGTAGCGCTGTGCGGATCGGGCTCTCCGGCGCGCCGGGGGTGGGCAAATCTACCTTCACGGAGGCGTTTGGGCGGTATCTCATTGATCTGGGGCTCAAAGTGGCGGTGTTGGCTGTCGATCCTTCGTCGGCCCGCACTGGCGGTTCTATCCTGGGCGATAAGACCCGGATGGAATTCCTGGCCCGTGATCCATCCGCCTTCATTCGTCCTTCCCCGTCAGGCGGCACCCTTGGTGGTGTGGCACGTCGCACCCGGGAGGCTATGCTGCTCACAGAAGCGGCGGGCTATGACGTCGTCATCATCGAGACCGTCGGTGTCGGCCAGTCAGAAACCGCTGTGGCGGACATGGTCGACATGTTCCTGCTGCTGCTGTCGCCAGGCGGTGGTGATGAATTGCAGGGCATTAAACGCGGGATTATGGAACTGGCGGACCTGGTGGTGGTTAACAAGGCGGATGGGGATTTGAAGCCCGCCGCGCGCCGGGCGGCGGCAGAATATGGGGCAGCGCTTCATCTCATGCGGCCCAAGAGCCCCAACTGGACCCCTGCGGTTGCTCTTGCTTCAGCGTTGAAGAGTGAAGGCCTCGAGGATATTTGGGCGTCCATTCAGGAATTTCGCGAAAAAATGGACGAAACTGGGGAGCTTCAGGGGCGTCGGGCAGAACAGGCAAAGACCTGGATGTGGACGGAGCTGCGGGAAGGACTCCTCTCCCAGCTTCGCACCCATGCTGAGGCGAGTCGTCTGGTCGGGGAGCTGGAAAATGAGGTTGCAGCTGGTGGTATGACCCCGACGGCTGCCGCAAACAGACTATTGGCGATTTTGTTCCCGGACAGGCAGGCTTAAGTCACTGGGATTAAAGGGCAAAATCGTCACCGCTTTGACCGGTCTGGAGGCTTGACGAGAAGCCTCACCGGCTCTATACCTCCCCGCTCACGAGAGGCGTGAGGCTGAAAAAACCCGCGCCTTTCTCTACGAGAGTTTACAAAATCCTTTTGCGCTGACCCGAGATGGTCGGGAGCTGGCAGCGAAGGGTGTTCAAGATGGGAAGAAGCTATGGCACGCCGCTGCGAGCTGACTGGAAAAGCAGTCATGACAGGCAATAATGTGAGCCACGCGAACAATAAGACGCGTCGTCGGTTCCTGCCAAATCTCTGCAACGTGACTTTGATGAGCGACAAGCTCGGTCGTCAGTACAAGCTGCGGATCAGCGCGCACGCGCTACGCTCAGTTGAGCACCGGGGTGGTCTCGACGGATTTCTGCGCAAAGCGCGGGAATCAGAACTGTCGACTAAGGCGCAGCGCATTAAGCGCGAGATCGCCAAAGTAGAGGCAGCTGCAACAGCCAGCTAATCGCTGCTGGTCAGTGTGAAAAAGAAGGGGCTTCTCATAACGAGAGGCCCTTTTTTGTGGCTTATGCTTATCAAACGAGCATTGAGCAGCCGATCTCCATCGTTGTTTACGATGTTTTCTGAAGGTGTGTTGCTTCCGCTAGGAGATGACCTCTCGCTCCGCTAACATTCTTCCCGGTATCGTTTGGGCGTTTTGGGGTGGGCTCGTAGAGCTTGTTTTCTCTGAAATGCGTTGGCACTCATTCGGCGGGGTTGTGAGTGATGCGTGTTTTTTTCAACGCGCTTGGAAGGATGGTTTTGCCGGTTGCGGCTTTGTTTGGCGTGTTCGCGCTCGCCTATCTTGGCTCGACCCGGTTCGTCACCCAGTTCGATGTCTTCCCGCCTGATCAATGGTACCTCAATCCAGGCTACTGGCTCACTTATGGGCATATGGCCCTGCCTCTAATCTTCCTTGTTCTGAATCTGGTGAATCGCAAATATGGACCAGGGACGAGCATCGCCTCGGTCATCGTCACCTGGGCGCTTGTTGCGGGCATCTTAACCTGGGCCATTACGACTTATGGGCTGGGGACGGTAGAGGGCCAAGTGGCTTCGCTGGGGGTCATGGCAACCTTTTTTGGGGCGCTTTTTGCCGGGCAACTGGTTTCCATCTATGTGTTCGATCAGGTGCGCGGCATTCCCTGGTGGCGCGCCCCCTTTTATGGCGCTCTCTTTGGCGGGCTCATCTTTGCGGGCTTCTTCTACGGACAAATGGCTTATGGGGCAGAGGAGCCCTGGGCAAACCGGCTGGCCGTTATGGCGGGTATCTATGCCGGGGCGGCTTTTCTAAACGTCTTTATCTATTGGGCGCTCAGAAGCCTCATTCGCCCCCTGCCGGGCTTTGGTGGCGCCTGAGCTTAGTCGCCCAGCGCGAAGACCAGCAGCAGTGTGCGCTGGACCGAATTGAAATTGTCATCTGACACCACATAGAGAAGTGTCCGGCCGTCGTCATCCTGGCGCACGGACAGGCCCTCCATATTGTCGATGGAGCGGGTGTGGTTTGCTTCCACGAGAACCTCGCCATCAAGTGGATCCTTTGTCTCAAGCGCGTCGGCCGGAATGCGGCGCATCATCATGGAGACACCTGCAAGCGCACTATAGTGGCGCTCCAGCGTGATGAGGTCCCCATTAGGGAGAACGTCAATGTCTGTGAGTTGATAGGGTAGGTGCTGTTTCAGGCGAACGGGTGTCGCGCTGTCTGCCGTGAGCCGTGCGCCGATGATATGGCCATCCTCGTCGAAGGTCTTTTCAGAGAGGGCGAGGAGGGATCCGTCTGGCAGATAGGTGATGGCTTCCAGCCCACCATTGTTTTCCAGATTGTCGAAGACCCCGAAGTCTTCGATAAGCGTTGCGGATGCCTCAAACCCAAGACTTGTCAGGTCGTGGCTCTGGAGGCGGTGATTGCGCTCAAAGCCAACAAGTGTTGGACTGTTTCTAGGGTCGGCCCCAAACGCGACGGTCAGGCTTTCAGCGTCAGTGTTGCGCTTTCCCGAGAGTTGATCGCCGCTCGCATCCAGGATTGGCGCCAATAATGCGTCATCGAGACCTGTTGGACGGTCTCCGTCTGCCTGAATGTTTGCGGTGAACCAGTTGCCCTGGTCCGTGACTGCAATGAGCGCATCACCGGATTTGCCGACGATCAAGCCGGAGAGGCCGCCAAAGTCTGGATGGCTCGATGCGAGTTCCAAACCGCCAATATAGGTGAGGCTTCCTGCTTGTGCGTCTCTTGGGTTTTCCGGGTTCCAGACAATGGGGTTTGCACTGATTGTGATGGAAGCTGGTTCTGCCAGCGCGGGTCCCGACCCGGTAAGCCAGTAAAGGCTTGCTGCTGCCGCGACTGCAAGAAGTCCTGCAATTGAAGTGAGAGCGGTGGGCGTGGTGAAACGCTGCATTGGGAGTCTCCATTTGTCGGGCCCCGCCAGTTTAGCTGAAAGACGTGACAGGATTTGTCAGTAGACTTGTGAAATTTCAGGTTTCTAAGGTCTACGAGGCCTCTTCAACCATGGCGATGAGTTCTTTCACAAAGGCTTTGTCAGAGGGCAAATCCAAAATGCCTGACTGATAGAGTGACAGTCCGCCGTGAAGCATCATATGGATTTTAAAGACAGACCGTCGCTTCTCTTCTGTTGGCGCGGCCTGGTCGCTAAAGAGGCGGATCGCTTCGGTGATGACGAGGTGCGCGGCTTTCTGCAGCTCCGGCTTTTCTTTCATGGTGGCATGAGGACGGCTGGTCATGAGCGCATAGAGGTGTGGGTTTTTCAGGGCGAACTTCGTATAGGCGTTAACAAAGCTGTCTGTCGTGTCGGCAGTTGCAAGCGCTTTTGCAAACGCTTCATATCCTTCCGTCGCGACGGCATCGAGCAGGGCATCGCGGTCTTCAAAATGATTGTAGAGAGATCTGTGGGCGATCCCGACCTGATCTGCGACACGCCGGATGCTCAGTTTTTCATAGCCTGACTCTGCGATCAGGGCGTGCGCCGCGGCAAGTGCGTCTTCTCGGACATTGCCGTGGCGATAGGTTGTTCGGGCGTTTTCGCTCATGGGGGCACCATAACGCTGTCACCCTTTGCCCGCTAGGTCCTGGGAGAGGGTTGGTGGAGACCGGCGGTCATGGTGTTTTCTTTCACCGATCAGCGCGCGTCTACGATGCGTTGAGCGCTTTCCAAGCTCAGTTCGCTTGCCGCCGCTGCTCTTACGGCGTCGATAGCCGGTGCACGGACGCGCAGTTTGGTCGCCGCATGGTGACCCATGCCAACGTTTTCTTTCAATTCGAGAGCGGCCTCTTTTGCTGCTTTCATGAGCTCATCTGGCGCAACAATCCTGTCTAGGAAGCCCGCGCGCTGGGCATCTTCGGCGTCGTAAAGCTCACCGGTCGTTGCTGTGCGGTTGAAGTAAGCAGGTGCCAGGCGATAGCGGGCAAGCTCGGTTGCGAAGTAAGGCAGGGTCATATTGATCCGCACTTCGTTGAGGCCGATCTGTATGCCGCTGTTCGCACCGATCCGCAGGTCTGATGACAGCAACAGAAAAGCCCCCATGGGGTAGGCACTGCCGGTGCAGGCGGCGACCACGGGGAAGGGGAAGGAAAGCAGTTTGACTGTGAGGTCTGCGCCCAGCTTCATCATGCTGTGAATGTCCTCGGCGGTTCCTGTTGCGAAGACCCCCATGTCGAAACCGGCAGAAAAGACCCGAGCGTTGCTGGACAAAAGGACGACGGCCTTGTCCTTCTCTGCCTGGTCAAAAGCATCGTGTATCGCCTGAAGCATCGTCGGGGACATGGCGTTCACTTTGCCATCGTCCATGGCGATATGGGCAACTCCATCTTCGAGTGTGTAAGTCACGGGACTTGTCATGGTCATTTCTCCTAAAAGCATCCAGTGGATGTATTTGGACACATTGACGAAGTGAGACAAGCAGAAACCGCGCAAAGCGCGTTGCGTGAGGCGGTTGACGTGGCGTATTTTTTGAGAGAGACGCTGGGGAAATTGAGAAATATTCTATGTGACCATCGGGTGCAGGTGCCCGGGAGGTTCCCAATTCTCAAGTCATCCTCGTGCTCGATACGGGGGTCCATTCAAAGTAGAGATGGTGTTTGGACCCTCGGGTCTGGGCCCGAGGGTGACAATTGGCGCGCGTTAACCGCGCCGGGCAGCGGCGACGTCCTGGAAACTGGTTTTGCTTAAAGAACTTGGGCCTTTGCCTGAAGGTCTTTTGGCTGCGTTCTGCCGTTCTTGTTTCCGTCCCTTAGGCCCGGTCTTTTCGTCAAAGAGCTCGGCAAGCTTGTCGGTCATGGCACCGCCCAGCTGTTCGGCATCAATGATGGTGACGGCGCGTTCGTAGTAGCGGGTCACATCATGGCCGATGCCGATGGCGATCAGTTCAACTGGTGACCGGGTCTCAATGTCTTCGATCACCTGGCGAAGATGACGCTCGAGATAGTTTCCGGCATTCACTGACAATGTGCTGTCGTCGACCGGCGCCCCATCGGAGATCACCATCATGATCCTACGGTGTTCCGGCCGCGCAAGCAGACGGTTATGCGCCCAAATCAGCGCTTCACCATCAATGTTCTCTTTCAGCAGGCCTTCGCGCATCATCAGACCCAGATTGCGGCGTGCGCGGCGCCAGGGGCTGTCAGCAGATTTATAGATGATGTGACGCAGGTCGTTGAGACGCCCCGGGTTGCCGGGTTTGCCTTCAGAAAGCCATTTTTCACGGGCCTGTCCGCCTTTCCAGGCGCGGGTCGTGAAGCCGAGGATCTCTACCTTCACGCCGCAGCGTTCCAGTGTGCGAGCGAGAATGTCTGCGCAAAGAGCGGCGACCGTGATGGGGCGTCCGCGCATGGAGCCTGAATTGTCGAGCAGGAGGGTCACGACTGTGTCGCGAAACTCGGTGTCGTTTTCCATTTTGTAGGCGAGCGGCATCATGGGATCTGTAATCGCGCGGGTAAGCCGCGCGGCATCCAGAATGCCTTCTTCCAGATCAAACTCCCAGGTGCGGTTCTGCTTCGCCATCAATTTACGTTGTAGCCGATTAGCCAGCCGTGAGACGACGCCATGGAGTTGATGAAGCTGCTGGTCGAGATATTGACGCAGCCGGGTCAGCTCTTCCAGGTCGCACAGATCTTCAGCGCTGATGACTTCGTCATAGGTCTGGGTGAAGACTTTGTAGGACGGTGCGCGCGCAGCTTCATCCATCCCATCTGGACGCCAGGGCTGGTTGCCGTCGCCCATATCTTCCATATCTTCACCGTCGGCCGGCATGTCGTCGGCATCGACTTCAACGAGCTGCTCTTCCCCTTCTTCACCGTCGCCTTCAGCCATCTCGGCTTGCTCGGCGCTGGCGCCTTCGGGTTGTTCGGCTTCGCCAGCCTCGGCGTTGTCGTCGGGCTGATCTTCGCCGCCTTCTTCACCGTCCTGTTCGTCATCGGAATCTTCCGGGCTGTCGCCCAGCTCATCGCCCATCTCAAGATCGGTGAGGACGTCGCGCATCACTTTGGCGAAGGCTTCCTGATCTTCAAGAACCTCCCCCAGACGCTCAAGATCGCCAGAGGCTTTCTCTTCAATCCAGGGGCGCCAGAAATCGACCAGGTTTTGTGCAGCGTCGGGCACAGGCGCACCGGTCAGTTTTTCTCGCGCCATCATAGCGACTGCTTCGGCGAGGGGGGCTTCGTCTTTGTTTGTGATCTTGTCGTAGCCGCGGGCCTTGCAGCGTTTTTCAAGCGCTGCCGTCAGATTGTCGCCCATGCCAGACATTTGGGTGGCGCCAATGGCCTCGACCCGGGCCTGTTCAACCGCATCGAAGATGGCGCGGGCATTGCTCCCATCGGGGGCCAGTCTGGAATCGACCTCTGCGTCATGGTGGGCAAGACGAAGGGCATAGGCGTCAGAGAAGCCGCGGACTTCTGCAACTTCGCCGGCCTCCAGTTCCCGGCTTGGCAAGGGAAGGCGCGCGCGAAGCCCGCGAAGTCCTGGTGGTTCCGTGCCAAAGGTCACGGCCAGTTCTTCCTGCTCGGCAATGGTCTTCATGGCCGCCGTCAAAGCTCGCTTGAACGGTTCGACCGGACCTTCCTTATTTTGCATGGACGCGATCCTTCAGCCCTGGCAGCTCTAAGCGTAGAGCTTAGGCCACCATGATTTTTGCAGCACTGTCTGGCAGATCTTCCCCGAAGCAGCGTTGATAAAACTCGGCAACGGTTGCCCGCTCCAACTCATCGCACTTGTTGAGGAAGGTTACGCGGAAGGCGAAGCCAACATCGTCAAATATTTCTGCATTCTCCGCCCAGGTGAGCACTGTCCGTGGGCTCATCACTGTAGAGATGTCACCTTGGATAAAGGCTGCACGGGTCAGGTCTGCAACACGAACCATGGAGGACACGATTGCTTTGCCTTCTTCGGTCTTGGCATAGCTCTGCGCTTTCGCGAGAATGATGTCGGTTTCCGCGTCGTGTTCCAGATAGTTGAGCACCGTCACGATGTTCCAGCGGTCCATCTGGCCCTGGTTGATTTGCTGGGTACCGTGATAGAGGCCGCTCGTATCGCCAAGGCCGATTGTGTTGGCCGTTGAGAAAAGGCGGAAATGATCGTTCGGGCGGATCACCTTATTCTGATCGAGCAGGGTGAGCTTGCCTTGCACTTCGAGTACGCGCTGGATCACGAACATGACGTCTGGACGGCCAGCATCATATTCATCAAATACGAGTGCGACCGGGTGCTGCAGCGCCCAGGGAAGAAGTCCCTCGCGGAATTCTGTCACCTGTTTGCCGTCTTTCAGGACAATGGCGTCTTTCCCGATCAGATCGATCCGGCTGATATGGCTGTCCAGGTTTACGCGGATACACGGCCAGTTAAGGCGGGCAGCGACCTGCTCAATATGCGTGGACTTCCCTGTGCCGTGATAGCCCTGGACCATCACGCGGCGGTTAAAGGCAAAGCCTGCAAGAATGGCCAGCGTTGTTTCGCGATCGAAAAGATAGTTCTCATCGAAATCAGGCACATATTCGCTGCGCTCTGAAAATGCGGGCACTTCCATATCAATATCAATGCCGAAAGCCTCGCGGACTTTCACCGTTGTGTCCGGGCCTTCAACTGACAAATTGCCCTGTACTTCCGCTTCCATTCTGCTCTTCTCTCTTTCCCATTGTCTGGCCAAAAACAACAAAGCCAGCCGATAGTATCTCACGTTCAAACGTGTTCGCCCTAGCTTGCAAATTGGCAAGGCAGGCTGCGCTGGCTGTGTGATCTTATAGATCTACAACCGCGCGAAACTTTCTATCCTGTCGCATTCGCGGACGGAGCGTCGCTCATGCTTCCCCTGAATTTGCTTCAAAAAGCGCGGCAGGAGATCAGCAGAAGCCACTCTTTTTCAGGTAGTCGTGTGCCTGGATGACTTTCTGGAGCCGGTCTTCAGCAGCCCGGTCGCCCCCATTTGTGTCGGGGTGAAACTTCTTCACAAGCTCTTTGTAGCGGGTCTTTATGTCGTTCATCGTGGCGGTCTCGTCAAGACCAAGCTCCAGCAAGGCTTTTTTCTCTGCATTGCGCGGTGGGCGCTTGCGGGTGCCGTCTGCGTTTTCCTTGTAGGGGTCATTTTCCCCGAAAAACCCAAAAGTGTCGGCGAACGCTGGGTCAGCCTGGAACCTGCCGCCGCCAGACCCTTCGGGATTCATCCCCATTTTCCAGGTGGGACGGTGTCCGGTCCGGTTTTGCTCCTGGTATCCGCGAACTTCTTCCTCACTCATATTGGCGAAGAAATTGTAGTTTTTGTTGTATTCGCGGATATGGCTCTCACAGAACCAGGCATATTGGCCCTCAGAATTGCGGCCTTTAGGCGCGCGGTGAGGTGCCGTTGAGGTGCAATCAGGCCATTCACAGGGGCGGTTGGCCTTTTTTTCTTTCTTCTTTTTTTGAGGCGCGATCCGGATCGAATCGAAATATTTTGACGTGGAATTCACAGGAGCAGCTCTCGTTTCAAAACTTCGGACTATATCTGTACTAAATCTATACCAGTGGTGATGTTTCGCACTGTACCAGCACAGAGTTAAGAGGGTGGATGACTATAGCAGAACAAATCGAGGAAATCGTTAGTGAAGCGCTGCAGCCGGTGAGGCTGGAGGTCGCAGATAAATCTCATCTTCATGCCGGGCACGCCGGCGCTCGGCCTGAGGGTGAGACACATTTCCATCTGACGATTGTCTCCTCCCTTTTTGAAGGGGAAAACCGGGTGGCGCGCCACCGTCGGGTCAACGCGCTCTTGGCCGATCTTCTCGCCGACAGGGTACACGCAATGCAGCTGAAAACGCTGACGCCGGATGAGGACCTGGCTTAAGCAGGTACCATTGTCTTGACGGGCCGGACACGCAACTTCGTGAGCTGGTTTCGCTGCTTTTCTTCAATGGTGAAGCGAAACCCGTGGAAGGTGAAGGCCTGTCCCTTTTCAGGGATGGTCTGGGCTTCATGGATGACAAGCCCGGCTATGGTGGTTGCCTCTTCGTCCGGCAGTGTCCAGTCCATATTGCGATTGAGATCGCGGATGGTCACGGTGCCATCGACAAGCACGGACCCGTCGGCCTCTCGATTGACGTCAATGAAGTCGATGTCATGTTCGTCAGCAATGTCGCCGACGATCTCTTCAAGAATGTCTTCCAGGGTCACGAGGCCCATCAGGCCGCCATATTCATCAACAACGAGGGCGAAGTGAGTCTTCATGCGCAGAAAGGCATTGAGCTGACCCTGAACGCTGGTGGTTTCGGGTACGAACCAGGGTTTGGTCGCGAGACTTAAGATGTCGAGCGTGTCGGGATCGGCCTCATCACCGGCAATGGCGCGCAGCAGGTCTTTGGCATGCAAAACGCCGACAATGTTCTCAGGCTCCCTCTGCCACAGGGGGATGCGGGTATGCGGGCTTTGCATTACTTCGCGAATGATGTCGATGGCGGGCTGATCTGCATCCACCATGATCATGTTTTTTCGGTGCACCATAATCTCCTCTACCTCAAGCTCGCTGAGATCGAGGATGCCGCCGAGCATGTCCTTGTCGCGCTTGACCACCTGGCCCTCCTGGTGGTGCAGGTTGATGGCGCCGCGGAGTTCATCATGAACGGAAAGGGCATGGTCGGCACCGTCTGTCGACACGCCGAAAAGGCCAAGCGTTCGTTGCACGATAAAGGCAATGGTCGTGGTGATGGGTGCGAAGACCCGCACAACAAATCCGATAATCGGCGCGACAGCGAGTGCCATGCGATCCGTGTGAGAGATTGCATAGGTCTTTGGCATGACTTCCGCAAAGATCAAGACAAGAGCGGTCATTACCAGGGTTGCGTAGACAACACCGGCGTCGCCAAAGAAAAAGATGAGCAGGCTGGTTGCGAGTGCAGAGGCCAGAATGTTGACCAGATTGTTTCCGAGCAGAATGGCACCGATGAGACGTTCGCGGTCTTCGGTCAGTCGTTGGACGTGCTGGGCCCTCTTGCTCCCATTTTCGCTCAGATGGTGCATGCGTGCACGCGAGGCAGCCGTGAGGGCTGTTTCAGATCCGGAAAAGAACCCGGATAGGCACAACAGAATAAATATGCTGATGAGTGTCAGAATGAGGTCGATGGTGTCCATCAGACAGCCTTTTGGTCAGTCATAAAGTCGAGCAGATCGTTGCTGCTGACATCGCGGGTAATGAAGGCACTGCCAATGCCTTTTGCCAGGATGAAGGTAAGAGTGCCGTCGATAACTTTTTTGTCCTGCCCCATCAATTCGATCAGGCGCTCGGGGCCCGGCAGGTCGCCTGGAATGTCTGAGAGCTTTGTCGGCAGGCCCGCGGCTTCCAGATGCCGGACGGCGCGAATCGCATCCTGGCCGGAGCAGAGCCCAAGCTTCGCGGACAGGCTGAAGGCCAGCCCCATGCCAATAGCGACGCCTTCGCCATGGATCAGGCGGTCTGAGAAACCCGTTGCTGCTTCCAGAGCGTGGCCAAAGGTATGGCCCAAGTTGAGAAGTGCGCGCACGCCGCCCTCGCGTTCGTCCTGTGCGACAATGCGGGCCTTTGACTGGCAACTTTTGACGATGGCCTGGGTCAATGCTTGTGGGTCCCCGGCCATCAGTTTTTCGACATTTGCTTCCAGCCAATTGAAGAAGGGAGCGTCGTCAATCAATCCATATTTGACGACTTCTGCGTAGCCCGCGCGCAATTCACGCGGCGGCAGTGTCTTTAACGCCGAGATGTCAGCAAGTACCAGCCTCGGCTGGTGGAAAGCACCGACCAGATTCTTACCTTGTGGCACATTGATGCCGGTTTTGCCGCCGACAGAGCTGTCCACTTGTGCGAGCAGGCTTGTGGGGATCTGTGCGAAGTCGACGCCCCGGCGCAGCACGCTTGCGGCAAAGCCAGTCAGGTCACCGATGACCCCGCCGCCAAGGGCAATGATCAAGTCGCCCCGTTCGACACCCGCGTCAAGCAGGTCGCTCAGCAGGGATTGCAGCTGATCGAAGTTTTTCGTCTTCTCACCTGCAGGCAAGATGAAAGCCTGTGACTTGACGTCGGCTGCCGCCAGGCTCTTCTCAAGTGTTGCCAGATGACGGTCTGCAACATTCTGGTCCGTTACGATGATCACCCGTCCTCGCTTCAGGAGGGGGGCGATATGTGTGCCCGCGTTGGCGATCAGGTCAGGGCCCACAAGAATATCGTAGGCGCGGTCGCCCAAGTCGACTGTGACCCGGTCGACCGTGACTTTGTCTGCTGTAAGGCTTGTCATTTACTCTACGTCTCCGTCCCGCTCGCCGTCCGGGCGCATTTCAGCTCGATGGCGAGTGCGTGGACAATTTCGTCAACGACCGCGTCGTGGGGACCTTCTTTGCTGTCGATACTCAGATCAGCTGTCGCATATATAGGGTAGCGCTCATCGATCAAGCGTTTCATGACGGCTTCCGGATCATCATTTTGCAATAGCGGCCGATGAGATCGTCTGGAAACGCGTTTCATGAGGACGTCCAGATCCGCTTTTAGCCAGATCGAGATGCCGTTCTCTCGCGTGGCTTCCCTCGTCATAGGGTTCATAAAAGCCCCACCGCCTGTGGCTAGTATCTGAGGTCCCTCGCCAAGCAAGCGATGAATGACCCGCTGTTCGCCATCGCGGAAATGGGCTTCGCCAAATTCCTTGAATATGTCTGCAATGCTGGAGCCGGCTGCTTTTTCGATTTCCGTATCGGCATCTACGAAGGGCAGATCCAGGCGGTTTGCCAGGCGGCGTCCGACAGTGGTTTTGCCTGCGCCCATGAGACCCACAAGCACAATTGACCGGCTTCCGAGCGCGCTTGCGACGGAAGTGGCTTCCTCAGATTTCCGCGCAGCATCATGGGCTGGCGGTTTGCTTTTCAGCGGCTGGGTGCCGCTCATGGGATCACCTGTTGCTTGTAACCTGCCGCGCTGGGGGCGCCGTGGTCATGTTCGTATCTGTCTGCTGAAACCAGACTATTTGGGCCATCTTAGAGCACTCTGCCAGAGGTTTCAGCCTTCTTTCCCAAATGCTTGAACTTGGCCCATATGCCCTAATTTGGCCAAATGTGCACAATAAGTCAGACTGGAAGTCTGAGTGTCTGTCGTTTGCCTGCTAAGCCCTGTAAAGGGTGCTGGTATCTGCCAGGGCCGTGAAGATCAGTTGGAGATGGGGCCGATGAAGAGTTTTGTTCGAGTGCTGGTGGTCTTGGTTGTCCTGGCGGGCGCCGGGTTCGCGGGTGTCGTGTATCTGGCCCAATCGACGGCGCCGAGTTCAAGCCCGGTGGAGAAGACGATCTCCAACGACAATTTCCCCCGCTAGGCAACATCCACAATGAAACAAACATGGCAGCTATGGGCGTCGGGCCTTCTGTTTTTTGTCTCCTGTATGGAACCGGCTGTGGCGGAGGGGCCAACTGACGATTGGCCGTTCGACCGCAATCCCCCTCGAGAACAGAGCTGGCCATTTAATCGTGATGAGGCGACAGGCTCTGAAGGGATGCGCCCGGTGGCGGAGCCGGGCGATCCGATCCTGGAGGCCCCGGCGGAATGGGAGGCGGCTGTCGATGCCCCGCTGGAGGAGGTCCCAACCGCTCCGCAGGTGCAAACTGGTCCCATCCGGATCTTGCCACCAGGTGTCGGCGCGGCGCCCGAGGAGCCGAGTGATTTTGATGCGCCCGCCAATGACCCAGTTGCGCTTTTCCCGGCAGGCCCGAGTGCGGGCGGGCGTGGTGATCTTCCCACGCGTGCCGTCGGGGCGCGCCCTGGCGAAGCAGGGACAGGCATAGAAGTCGGTGCGCTCGGTAAAGTTGATGAAGCAAGTGTCGGGTTGCTTGATGACAGAAATGGTGGTTTAGGCACGACCATGTGGTCCGGCACGGACCGACGGGTTGTTGAGCAGCTGATTGTGCGGGTGCCTGGCCCGACGGATTCATATGTTCTGGGGGCCCTCTCACGACGATTGTTGCTTACAAGCGCACGTCCGCCCCAGGGGACGAACAGCGGCCCATCTCTGCTCGCCCTGCGGCTGCAACGATTGAATGAGGCTGGGCGCTCTGATGACATTGCGCGCCTCTACGCGCGTGCCGGCGTTTCGCAGCCGACGCCTGCAGCAGCCATGGAGTTCGCGCTTGCGATGCTGGCGACGGGTGAGAGAGATGCGGCCTGTAATCTGCTTGGCGGTTTGCCGGTGGGCGGGGACCCTGGAACCGACCCGGTAGCGGCTTTTGCGCTTAAGCTCTCAATCTTTTGCCAGATTTCTGGCGGGATGACGGCGGCGGCAAACCTCACCGTTGATCTTGCCCGCGAGCAGGGCCTTGATGCGCCCTATTTCCTGTCATTGGCGGTTGCCGCGACCGACGGGCTTTCATTGGATGCATCTGAGCCACGCCTGTTTGATCCGCTTACCTATCGGATGATGGGGCTCGCGCAGCGCCCCCTTCCTGGTGACGCTGTGGGGCGTTTGGTGCCAGCCTTGTTGGTGCCCGTCGCAGAGGATGGCGCCCTTGATCCGGAAGTGCGGATTGCTGCTGCCGAGCGGGCTGCGTCTCTTGGCTTGCTTGATGGGGACCAGATGGCAGCCGCTTATCTGGCCGTTGCCTATACACGCGAGGACGTGGCTGGGGTGCGTGTTGGTGTTGAACCTGCCTCGCCTTACCGCCGACGGGCCCTGTTTCATCAGGCTGTACTGGACGAGCGTGTGCCTGCGGGGCGGGCCGATCTATTGGCGATGCTCTTCTTCCGAGAAAAAGGCGGGGAGGCGTATGCGGCTACTCTTGCTGCGCATCGCGGATCGCTTGCAAGTGTGCCACCGTCCAATGTGCTGACTTCTTTTGCGCCGCTGGCTGTTCGCGCTTTTGTTGAACTAGGCGACCGTGTACGCGCGGGGATGTGGCTTTCTGTTCTTGAAGGGTCTGCAGCTGATACCCAACAAGTGCGCGAGCTTCAGGCTGTCCTGCGTCTCATTGATCCCAATACGGTTGCCGGTGCGGCTCTGCCCCTATTGGCGGACACGAATGCCGACGCCGTTCCAGCGACCCCCATCCCCCCATTTTTGCAACCTGCGCTGAGTGACCTTGCAGCGGGCGGCGCGGCGCGCGAGTTTGCAGCCCTTGAGATTGTGTTACTGGATGCGCTTGGGCTACCGCTGCCCGCGCCGGTCTGGGATGCGCTGTTGGTCTCCGGCGGGTTGCCAGGAGGCGAAGTCGCTCCGGTCGCTGTGACCCAGCGGTTGAAACTTGCGAGCAATCAGAAGCGTGTTGGTGAAACTGTGCTTCTCACGTTGGCTGCGTTGTCTGATAGTGGTGTGGGGCAAGCCCATCCGCAAACCCTGTCAGAAACAGTGAAGGCGCTGCGCCTGGTCGGGCTTGAGCAAGAGGCCCGCAGGCTCGCTGCTGAGGCCTTGATGGCTCGCGTCGGCGACGGAAGTTAAGTCCATGGCGAGGCGTGGACCGGGCAATGATTCTTCCCATCTTCCTGCTGATGCCTATCGGTTGGAAGCATTCCTTGAGATGCTCAGTGCTGAACGGGGGGCTTCCCAGAACACGCTTGATGCCTATGCTCGAGATTTGAGGGACTTTGGTGCGGCGCTTAAGGCGCGAAACAAGGTGTTCTCAGCTTTTGATAGCAGCGATGTACGTGCCTATCTTGCGCTGATGGAGCAGGCAGGGCTGGCTGCCTCAACAGCTGCCCGGCGTCTCTCGTCTATTCGACAGTTCGCACAGTTTCTGATGAGTGATGACGTACGAGCAGATGATCCTTGCGCGATCATTGAAGGTCCAAAACTGTCCCGACCCCTCCCCAAGACATTGAGTGTCGAAGAAGTTGATCTGTTGCTGCGGGCGACAGAAACCTATGGCGCAGCGATTTCTGATCCTGTGAAAAAGTCTTATCGGCAGGCTCGTACGCGGTGTCTGATGCAGGTGATCTACGCGACCGGTCTACGGGTGAGTGAGCTTGTTGGGCTTCCCGTCGCCGCGGTTGGCGGTGCTGAACAAATGCTCGGTGTTAAGGGCAAGGGGGGGCGCGAGCGATTGGTGCCCCTCAGTCAACCGGCGGCGGATGCGATTGCCCACTATCTCGATTGCCGTAAGGCGGTGCTGGGTGACGCGAAAAGCGCCTTCCTGTTTCCCTCGCGGGGAAAATCAGGCCACCTGACACGACATCGGTTTGCTCAGATGCTGAAGGAATTGGCGGAGATCGCGCAGATTGACCCAACGCGCCTGTCTCCGCACACGCTTCGACATGCTTTTGCGAGCCATCTTCTGGCAAATGGGGCTGATCTGCGCTCCGTGCAGCAGCTTTTGGGTCATGCGGATATCTCAACCACACAGATTTATACCCATGTTCTGGAAGAACGGTTGCGAGAGCTGGTGACCAATCATCATCCGCTTGGAAAGAGATAGGCTGACTGGAACCACCATGTTTTTCTCCGAATTCCGCCATTAACCGGCATTCTGTCTGATGGTTGACAAGCGATAGGTAGCAGGCCAGTGTGCCGCCGCCGATCGCATTTTGGGTGTTAAGTAAACTTAAGAGCGCATGCATACATATCTCGAATTTGAAAAACCGATTGCCGAGCTAGAGGGTAAAGTTCAGGAGCTGAAGCTCTTGGCGCAGGAAGACCCGACCGCGGGCATTTCCGACGATGTTGCTAAGCTCGAGGCAAAGGCAGCTCAGCTTTTAAAAGACATGTACGCCAATCTCGATACCTGGCAGAAGACGCAGGTCGCCCGACATCCTAATCGGCCCCATTTCCTCGATTACGCGAAGGCGTTGATCGAAGATTTCACGCCTCTTGCCGGTGACCGGAATTTTGGTGAGGACGAGGCCATTGTTGGTGGTCTGGGTCGTTTCCGTGGTCGCTCGGTCGTCATCATGGGCCACGAAAAGGGCAATGATGTTGAAACCCGCATGAAGCATAATTTTGGCATGGCGCAGCCGGAAGGTTATCGTAAAGCGGTTCGCCTTATGGAAATGGCTGACCGTTTCTCCATGCCCGTTATTACCTTGATCGATACGGCTGGTGCTTTTCCTGGTCGAGAAGGGGAAGAGCGCGGCCAGGCAGAAGCGATTGCCCGGTCGATTGATACCTGCCTCAGCGTCCAAGTACCATTTGTCTCTCTGGTTATCGGCGAGGGCGGATCGGGTGGTGCACTTGCGATTGCAACCGCAAGTCGGGTTCTGATGCTGGAACACTCGATTTATACCGTTGCCTCACCTGAAGCTTCCGCCTCCATCCTTTGGCGCAATTCAGACAAAGCCAAGGATGCTGCGGCTGCCATGAAAGTTACGGCGCAGAGCCTGCTAGAGCTCGGGGTGATCGACAGAATTCTCCCGGAGCCTGTTGGTGGCGCCCATCGCGAGCGGGCGCAGATGATGGCTGATGCGGGTGATGCGATTGAGCACGAATTGCGGGATCTCTCCGGCCTGGATGGAGCGTCTCTGCGCCGTCAGCGGCAGGAAAAGTTTATGGCCATGGGCCGCGGTGATCTTTCCTAACAAAGCGATCCTGAAAAACCGGCTCTTTTGTCGTTTGAGTTCCTGTTTTCCGGGCAACCTTACCTGTTTTGTGGCTTTTCGATCCTTGCGCTTCCCTCAGGGAGGTGTAGACCTATCTGCGTAAGGTGCAAAGGTTGGGACGCGGAGGCTGGGAGCAAGGCTCGATGCTGGAATTCCGGAATAACGACAGCAAAGTCGTCTACGACTATTGGATGAGTCTGTGCAATGGCACGATGCCGCCCGCTCGGGACTGGGACCCGATCCGGGTTCCAAAACAAATGCCATGGTGCACCATTATTGAGCGAGGCGGCCCGACAGGGTACCGCCTGAGATTTGCGGGCACAGCCATCTGCGAATTCTACAATGAAGAAATGACCGGTCAGTCTATCGGCTATCGAATGGATGATGAGGCGCGTTCCTTCTATTTTGCTCAATTGGAAGAAGTCCTTACCCGTCCGTGCGGCATGTTCTTTGCGACCCATGCACGCTCCGATACGGGCCGCGATTGTGTGTTTGACACGCTTGCTCTGCCACTGGCAGATGATGAGGGCGTTGGTGTCCGATTGCTTACCCATCAGGTCATTGTCGAAGACGCAACCTATGGCGACCCTTCGAGCAAGTTTTCTCTGCCGGAAACGACAGAATGGATCGACCTGGGCGCTGGCGTGCCGCCGACAGGTGTGCCTGAAGTTCCTTAAAGAAGGGACTTAAAGGCGTCTCTGACATCTTCAGAAAACAATTCGGGCTCTTCCATGGCCGCGAAGTGCCCGCCTTTTTCCATCACCTTAAAATTTTTCAGATTGTAACTGCGTTCCGCCCATGACCTTGGTGTTGTGGGCAGGATGTCCATTGGGTATTCCGAATAGGCGGTTGGCACGGTTACCTTTTCGCCTGGCTTCAGCAGTGCCGATCCTTCAGCGGGACCTGCTTTGTAAAGCGTATTAGCCGAGTTGATGGTGCCTGTGAACCAGTAGATGGAGAGTTGTGTGAGGATGGTGTCCATGGGGAAGCGGGCTTCCATGCCTTCCCAGGTGTGCGATTTGTCCGTGTCGCCCAGGCGATAATATTTGTCTGCCAACCAGCCAGCAAGGCCCGCCGGTGAATCCATCACCGCGTAAGCAAGCGCCATGGGTTTGGTCGACTGGATGGACCGGTAGCCCTCTTCGCCCGCCCACCAGGTCTGCATTTCTTTGATCCAGGTGCTTTCTTCTTCCGTCACCGGTGGTTGGCTTTCGTGCCGCAGATTGGGGCGGAGTGGCAACATGGTCAGATGGATTGCGCGGACGGCGTCAGCGTGCTGCAGAGCAAGGCAGGAGGTGACGAAGCTTCCCCAGTCGCCTGCCTGGGCACAATAGGTGTCATACCCCAATACGTCGGTCATCAATTGATGCCAGAGGTCAGCCATGACGGCTGGGCCTATTGGCTGACGTGGCAGAGATGAAAAGCCAAAGCCAATAAGCGAGGGAACGATCACGTCGAAGGCGGGGCCTGACCGACCATAGTTTTCAGGATGTGCCAGCCGGTCCACCACATCAAGGAACTCCCGAAAGGTGGACGGCCATCCATGGGTCATGATGAGTGGGATCGGGTGTTCTCCAGAACCGCGTTCATAAACGAAGTGAATTTCGTGATCCTGATCGGCCGCGTCGGTCAGGGAGACTTTGTATTGCGGGAAGGAGTTCAACCAGGCTTCCTGTTTGCGCCAGTCGAAGTCATCCCGCCAATAGGAGATCAAGCGCTCCATGTAGGACAGGCTGGTGCCATAGTCCCAATGCTCGTTCCCGTCGGGCTCATTGGGAAGGCGCGTCTGTTCCAGTCTGTGCTTCAGGTCCGCGATCTCGTGATCAGGGACATGAATTTTAAACGGGTCAGCTGGAATGACGGGCCGGGTCATGGCTTATCCTTTTACCTGTTTTGCGAAGGCTCTGACATCTTCGGCAAAAACGGACCCGGTTTCCAAGGCGGCGAAGTGACCCCCTTTGTCTGGTTCGGTCCAGTGCACGATGTTAAAGCCTTTTTCGGCGAGCGAGCGGGGCGGAATAGAAATGAACTTCCCTTCTTCGGGCATGCGCATGAAGCCTGTCGGGATCTCGAGTGTGTCGCCCGGTGCCATGTTGGTGCCACCTTCCTCGAACATGCCCCGATAAAACCAAGTGGCCGTGTTGAACGTGCCTGTCACCAGGTAGATCATGATGTTGGTGAGCAGCTGATCTTTGGTGTAGGCATTTTCGATATGGGAGCCGGCATCGCCTCTGGTGTCTGACCAGCCGTTGAACTTCTCCGTGATCCAGGCGGCGGTGCCAACTGGACTGTCCATCATGGCATAGGAGAGAGACTGGGGCTTGGTCATCTGAAGTCTTAGATAGGCGCCTTCCATCTCTAGATCGAAGCCTGCAGCCGCGGCCCAGGCCTGTTCTTCTTCAGTCTCAGGTTTGGTATCCGATCGAAGGCCCCACATGTTCAAATGAACCGCTTTGCAGCCGCCGCCTTTGTTGGTTCCATGATTGTAGGCCAGCTGGCCGGAGACAATGGACCCCCAGTCGCCGCCCTGAGCGATATAGGTGTCGTATCCAAGGGTGTTGCGCATCAGCTTGTCCCAAAGCTCGGCAGTGCGTTTAGGGCCAAGTGGTTTTTTGGGTTTGCCTGAAAAGCCATAGCCAGGGAGCGAAGGGATCACCAGGGTGAGGCCATCCTCCGCGTCACCTCCATGGTTTTCCGGATGGGCTAGAAGGTCGATCACGTCCAGGAATTCAAAAACGGAGCCGGGCCAGCCATGGGTGAGGATCATGGGCTGTGGTGCGGGGCCTGACCCTTCCACGTGGTAGAAGTGGATTTCTTGGGTCTCAATGGTTGCCTTGAACTGAGGAAAGGCGTTGAGTTTTGCTTCGGCTGTGCGCCAGTCGAACTCATCGACCCAATAAGCACAGAGTTCTTTCATATATTCCATGTCCGCGCCGTAGGCCCAGCGGTCGGCACCTGGCTCGATCTCCGGCATTTCATGCCACTGATAGGCTTTTACCTTCGACAGAATGGCGTCAATGGTGGATTGCTCTATGGCAACCTGAAAGGGGGTTGGGGTGCTCATCATCTCTCTCTGATTTTGTTTTTTTCCATTATGGCAGGGCGGGTCGCCTAAGCAACAAAAGGCCGCATTTGAGGAATTGCTTTGCCGCTTTGGGATGCCGCCGGTAGGGTGGCGAAAAGAAACTTCACTCCGGGGGGAGACATGGCTACTCAAGCGGTCGCGGACGCGACGGAATTCACGATGTCGAAGACATATCGGCGATATGCGCTCGGCATCCTGTTGCTCGCGTATATTTCAAGCTATGTCGACCGGCAGATTATGGGTGTGGTCCTTCCGGCCATTAAAGAAGAGTTTCTGCTGGCAGACTGGCAGCTTGGATTTTTGTCAGGGATCGCATTTGCGATTTTCTATGCGACATTGGGTATGCCGATTGCGTTCCTGGCGGACCGGTCTAATCGACGGAACATCATTGCCGCTGCTGTGTCGATCTGGAGTCTGATGACGGCGGCCTGTGCGTTTGTTTCCGGGTTCGGCACCCTCGCAATTGCACGGATCGGCGTTGGTGTCGGGGAGGCCGGGTCGAGCCCACCTTCGCACTCGATGATTGCCGATATGTATCCGCCGGAGGAACGCAGTGGCGCGCTCGCCATTTATGCACTGGGTGTTTATCTCGGCACCATGATCGCGTTCGCTGTGGGCGCTTTCGTGGTTTCTCAATATGGCTGGCGGGCAGCCTTTCTGCTGGTCGGTCTTCCCGGGCTGGTGATCGCACTTCTCGTGCGTTTCACGCTTAAAGAACCGCCACGCGGTTTCTCAGAAGGCAGAGCAGCGCCAGAGACCGGTCCCATCGACTGGAGCCAGGCGCGCGGGCAGATTGCTTCAGGCTTTCGGCATCTCTGGGTTGACCGGGCGTCATTCCACACGGTGATGGGGGTGACGATTATTTCCTTTGTTGGGTATGGCGGTGCTGTCTGGGGGTTCTCCTTTTTCATTCGCAGTTTTAAAATGAGCTACGAAGAAACCGGCATCTTTCTTGCTCTTGTGGTCGGTATTTTTGGCGCAATGGGGGCTATTCTGGGTGGCAAGCTTGCCGACAAAATGGGTGCCAAAGATGTACGCTGGACGCCATGGATTGTGGCGCTAGCAAAAGTGGTTGCAGCGCCTATTATTCTCGCATTCTTCCTGGTGGAGAAAGAGCTGGCACTCTGGCTCTATGTGCCGATGACCATTCTGGGTGCGTTTTATCTTGGGCCCAGCTTTGCGCTTATTCAAAGCCGGGCACCGCTGCATATGCGCACCACCATCTCCTCAATCATGCTGTTTATCCTCAACATTATCGGGCTCGGGTTCGGACCGCAGCTTGTCGGTATTCTGAGCGATGTGCTGGAACCGACATATGGCATCGAGTCTCTGCGTTATGCGCTGTTGCTGATGAGTTTTGTCAGCCTCTGGGGGGCCTATCATTATTACCTTGCAGGCAAAGCACTCGGGCATGAGGTTACTGATGGCTAGAGTCTGGGGCGATTGATGTCCGGCCTTACTCTCTACGGGCCGGCCTATAGCGCCTATACACGTATCGTTCGGCTGGTGCTTGAGGAGAAGGGCGTGCCTTATAAGCTGGAGGAGGTGGATTTCATCTCCGCTGGCATGCCGGCGGCGCAGAAGGAACGCCACCCGTTTGGCATGGTTCCCACTCTTGAGCATGACGGGCATATGCTTTTTGAAGCAGGGCCCATCTGCTCTTACCTGGATGAGGTCCTGCCAGGTCCAGCACTCATGCCGGACGGCGCTGAGACGCGGGCCCGCATGGCCGCGACCATCTCGGTTCTCGATAACTATATCTGGCCTGACCTTCGAGAGCTGGTGACGCAGACGCTCTTCACAGCGCTCGTGGGTGGCTGGCCCGACGATTCCATCAAGGAGCGCATGGTGAAGCGGCTGACTGCATCGCTTGCCATTCTTGAAGAGAGGTTTGTTGCCGTTGGCGCTTTGAATAGCAATGCGGTCTCACTTGCTGATTTGCACGCAGTGCCGATGATTGCCTATCTGGCTGAGAGTGTTGATGGCCAGATTCTGCTACAGGCCCTGCCTTCGCTGGCTGATTGGTGGCAGGAGATGAAGGAAAGGCCGTCTGTGGTCGCGACCACTTTTGACCTCACGGCCTATCCCTGGGCGCAGAGAGAGGCTGAGTAAAGAGGTCCATTATGACGAAAATAGGTGACTCGACTGAGTCAGAAAAACTCGATGAGAACAGGGTTCGTATTCCCTGGTTTACAGCTTTGATTGTTGGTCTTGGGTTATGGGCTTTTTTTGGCTTTATTCCACTAGCTCTTGTTCAGGTGAATGCGGTCATGGGGTTAGTCGGGGTAAGTGACATGCCAGTTGTCGGTACAGTTGGCGATATGTTTGGTTCGGCAAATGCTTTCTTCTCTGGAATGGCCCTTATCGCAATCGCAATAACTTTGCGACAACAAGCGGAGGGTCTTGGAATGCAAAAGCAGGAGTTGAGACTTACTCGCGACGAGTTGGCATTGACTCGAAAGGAGCTAAGTGAGTCAGCCGAAGCGCAGACAAAAATGGCGGACTTACAAGCAAAAGCGATTTCACTTCAGGTGATTCTTCCACTGTTTGACGAGATATCCAGTGAGGATTGGCGGGGGGCGGCCATTGCGGTCAGCGATTTTAAGCGTCGTTATGGTCCTGACCGATTTTCGGACACCTTCGAACACCTCCTCCAGAAGCGTCAGGAAGGCTCTCTCTCAGAAGGTGAGGAGAGAGAGCTAACCGAAGTTGATCTTGGCAGGCGAAAAATGGCCATGAGTCTTCAAAAGCTTCACCGTTTGTCTAAGACAGATGTTGTGGATGACGATCTTGCTCGACTCGTGATGGGTCCTGATCTTGCCGATCTGTACATTGTCACTGTAGAACCGCTGGAAGCTGCTGTCCGACAAAACTACAATCGGGACCCATATGATTTTGCACGCCGCTTGTTTTCGGAATCCGAAAGAATGGAGAACGGCCGCTATTGATGCTCAATCAGCTCCGCCCTCGCAGGGACGGGTATTCTTTGGCTACGATCTACAATAGCTGGTTATTTGCCTGCCCAAAAGGCATCTGCTGTTGTTGCAATGAGGTCCGCCAGGTCATTGGTTTTGCCAATGTGCGCGGACCCATTGATCGACAAGTGTCCATCATCGCGATAGATCGGCACCCCCTCAATGCTGACCCTACAGGTCTCTGTGGAGTCATCGCTTGAGCAAATCAGACTCTTGAGAGAAACGAAGGGCGCGTGCTCTGACAATTGCGACATCAGACGGTAGGCCTGTTGAGAGTCAGCCGACATCTGGTCAGGTGAGAAGTCGCAGCGCTGTGTGTCTGCCGCGAACAGAAGTGCTCTGGTATAACACCGCCCGATGTCCGCCCCGATATTTGGGGGTGGTGCCACGAATATAGGCTTCTGGCCGTTCGCACGAATGAGCTCGACGGTGGCCTTCAGGTGATCCAGAGCAATTTTTTCCTTGTCTTCGGTTATCACCTCGCCGTCAGCGGTCAGGAGATCAAATTTGATGTAGGTGAACGGTGACGCAAGAACCACATACTCAATCGCGTCTTGTGTTGCGAGCCAGTCCAGCACGTGGGTGCCTTGCGCCAGACACCTTTCAGCGCGTGAGGGGGAGACAACATTGCCGACAATTGATAGGCCGGTGACGGGTATGCAGCTGGACATGGTGTGCTGTCTAAAAGGAATGTCGGTCTCGCTGTTTTCCAGCGCTGGCGCCAGATGCATGCCGTAGGAGTCTCCCCAAAGGACCAGTCTCGGTGATGGGGAAGTGGTGCACGCCTCAGCCAGTGTGAATTGATGATCGCAGGCAGGAGAGAGGCCGTGGTTTGGGGCGAGCATGCGGTCAAAATCTGAAAACGCCAGATCGTCGGTGGCGGACCGACCGGCGAAGCCGTCGTTAGAGGACAGGATCACGCCGACCAGGATCAGAGCGGCGCTCGCGGCGCCAGACAAGATGAATATCTGTCGTTGTGAGAATTTTTTCTTATCTCGAAAGGGGCGTTCAACATATCGCCAGCTGACGTAGGCCAAGAATATGGAGAGCCCTGACAGCCCCATCATCAGATCCAGTGATGGGGCATCAAGACTGCGGTGGCGTGCAAACGCAAACAGGGGATGATGCCATAGATAGGCACTGTAGCTAATGAGACCCAATCCAACGAAGGCTCTGGTGGCCAGCAGGCGGCCAACAATGGTGTCGGCTTGCGCAAAAAGGATGATAAGGCCGGTACCGATTGTCGGGACCAGTGCGTAGAGACCAGGAAAGGGTGTCGCTTCTGAAAATGCAAACACTGAGACCAGAATGAGAACGAGCCCCAGGCCCCCTAAGAGCTCATTTGAAGCGACCCTTTGTGCGTTTGGCCTAAGCACATAGACAGCGATAAGGGCGCCGATCATCAGCTCCCATGCGCGGGTCGGCAAAAAGTAAAAGGCAATTTTGGGGTTGGTCGACAGGCCCCATTGCGCAAGACACAGGCTGACTATCCCGATGGCCGCAATGAGCACACCGTTGCTCACCGCCCGCCATTTGTGGGCCAGGATCAGAAGAATGGGGAAGAAGACGTAAAACTGCTCTTCAACCGCCAGGCTCCACGTATGCAGGAGTGGTTTGAGCTCGGCTAACGGCGTGAAATAGTCGCTTTCCCGCGCAAAGAGGATGTTGGATGTGAAGGTTGGAACAGCGATCAGGCTTTTGCCAAAGCTCTTTAAGTCCTCTGGAAGCAACCAGACCCACGCAAACGGAACACAGGCAATAACGACCAGAAACAGGGCAGGGAGAATGCGCCTTGCTCTTCTTTCGTAGAAACGCACGAGACTGAAGGTGCCTGTCTGCTGTTCTTTGAGGATGATTGATGTGATCAGGTAGCCGCTGATGACGAAAAAGACGTCGACGCCGACGAAGCCACCGCTGAACAGCTCGACGCCAGCGTGAAACAGGATCACTGGCAGAACCGCGACGGCTCTCAGCCCATCTATTTCACGGCGATATTCCATGCCGAAACTCTCCCCCCAAGAAGCATCGGTATGGGTTTAGGCAAGTGCCCCGTGGCAATGCTTATACTTTTTGCCGGACCCGCACGGGCAGGGCGCGTTGCGCGCAATTTTGCCCCAGGTGGACGGATCATTCGGGTTCATCGCGATGTCTGCTGGCCTGTTGCGCGCCGTGCGTGGCCGCTCTGCCAGCGCAACATCGCCGTCTGCTTCTGCCATTTCGTCACGGCCTGTCAGCGGATCCACATGATGGGCCTGCATTTCCGGCAGGTCTGGTTCACCCAGTTCCGGTGGTTGCTCTGCGACAAATTGCAACGTCATCAACTGCCGGGTCACGTCCTCACGCAACCTGGTCAAGAGGCTTTCGAACAGCGAAAAGGCTTCCGTCTTGTATTCGTTTAGGGGGTCGCGCTGCCCGTAGCCGCGCAAGCCAACGGACTGACGCAGGTGATCGAGCATCTGAAGGTGTTCCCGCCAGCGCTGGTCGACGGTCTGTAACAGAATTGCTTTTTCGATCTGACGGAAGGTTTCAGCACCGACATCGGCAACCTTCTTCGCCATGGCGGCGTCGCCAGCCTGATAGATGCGGTCCTTGATTTCTTCGTCAGCAATGCCTTCTTCCTCGGCCCATTCTTCGATGGGTAAATCAAGGCCGAAAATTTTCACGGTCTCTTCTTTGAGGCCGTCAACATCCCATTGCTCGACATAAGCTTTCTCGGGGATGTGCACACGAACCAGATCATCAATGCATTCATGGCGCATGTCGCGGACATCTTCAGACACGTCTTCGGCGTGCATGAGGTCGATGCGCTGTTCGAAGATCGCTTTGCGCTGGTCGTTCATGACATTGTCGAACTTGAGCAGATTCTTCCGAATGTCGAAGTTGCGGGCTTCAACTTTCTGCTGTGCTTTTGCCAGCGCCTTGTTGATCCAAGGGTGGATGATGGCTTCGCCTTCTTCCAGGCCGAGTTTCTGCAGCATCCCGTCCATACGGTCAGTGCCGAAGATGCGCATCAGATCGTCTTCGAGGCTCAGATAGAATTTTGACCGACCGGGGTCCCCCTGACGTCCTGCACGTCCGCGCAGCTGATTGTCGATGCGGCGGCTTTCATGGCGCTCTGTCCCGATGATGTAGAGACCGCCGGCATCCAATGCCTGCTTTTTCTTGGCGGCGACGTCTACTTCAATTTCTGCGGTGCGCTTGGCGCGCGTCTCTTCATCCAGGCTTTCATCAATCTCATCGGCGATGCGCATTTCCAAGTTGCCGCCGAGCTGAATGTCGGTCCCGCGCCCCGCCATGTTGGTGGCGATGGTCACAGCACCCGGCACACCGGCCTGTGCGATGATATGCGCTTCTTGTTCGTGATAGCGGGCATTCAGCACATTGTGCTTCACCTTCTTCTTTTTCAGAAGGTCTGCCAGATATTCAGACTTCTCAATAGAGGTCGTGCCGACAAGAACGGGCTGGCCACGTTTCGCGCAGTCTTCCAGTTCCAGGATAATGCCGTCGAATTTTTCGCGAGCGGTCCGGTAAACCTCATCATCCTCGTCAATTCGAGCAATGCCGACATTCGTTGGAATTTCCAACACGTCGAGGCCATAGATATCCATGAACTCTTCTGCTTCGGTGAGCGCTGTGCCGGTCATGCCGGCGAGCTTGTCATAGAGCCGGAAATAGTTCTGGAAGGTTACTGATGCCAGCGTTTGGTTTTCCGGCTGGATTTCAACTTGTTCTTTGGCTTCAAGGGCCTGGTGCAAGCCTTCTGAATAGCGACGGCCTTCCATCATGCGGCCGGTGAATTCGTCAATGATGACGACCTTGCCGCCTTTAACGATATAGTCTTTGTCTTTCTGGAAAAGCTTATGCGCTTTGAGCGCACAGTTGGCGTGGTGCACGAGAGAGATATTCTCTACGTCGTAGAGCGTGCCTTCTTCCATAATTCCCGCTTCGCGGAGCAGCTCCTCGACATGCTCATTGCCTTCGTCGGTCAGATTTGCTGTCCGGGCTTTTTCATCCATGTCGTAATCTTCTTCGACCAGCGACGGAATGATCTTGTCCACCGTGACATAGAGCTCTGAATTGTCTTCCAGAGGGCCGGAGATGATCAGCGGAGTTCGCGCTTCGTCGACCAGGATCGAGTCCACTTCATCGACAATCGCAAAATGGTGGCTGCGCTGGACCATGGCATCCAGTTGGTATTTCATATTGTCGCGGAGATAGTCGAAGCCCAATTCATTGTTGGTGCCATAGGTGATATCTGCGGCGTAGGCGGCCCGCCGTTCTTGGTCGCCAAGGCCATGCAGAATGACACCGGTGGTCAGACCAAGGAATTCGTACACCTGTCCCATCCAGGCCGCATCGCGGCTGGCGAGATAGTCGTTGACGGTGACCACGTGAACGCCCTTTGCAGGAATCGCATTCAGGTAGGCGGCCAGGGTGGCGACAAGGGTTTTCCCCTCACCGGTTTTCATTTCAGCAATCCGACCCTCATGGAGCGCCATGCCGCCGATCAGCTGTACGTCGTAGTGACGTTGGCCAAGGCTTCGTTTCGCGCCTTCACGCACAGTCGCAAATGCCTCTGGCAGCAGATCGTCAAGAGTTTCACCCGCTTCGAAGCGCTCTCTGAATTCCTGTGTCTTTGCACGCAAGGCGTCGTCCGACAAGGCTTCCATATCGGGTTCCAACGCGTTGATTGAACTCACCCGAGCTGTCAGAGATTTAATCTTGCGGTCGTTGCTGGAGCCAAAGATCCGCTTGGCAAATGCGCCCAAGCTAGCCATCAGGGTATGTCACCTTGTTGGGGCAATCAGCTCGCTTGCAGAAGGCCAGCGGTGATGCCCGGTTATTATGTCAGGAGCAGCCCTTCCGCTTCGAAAAAGCGCACAACCGAACCCACTTGATGTAAGGGGGGGCTTGGTGCTTGTCAACGCTTGCCGGGGGCCTCAACGGGAGGCTGCTCTGGAGCTTCCAATATTCGTTAATGTCTTGCATTCATTGCGAAATCTTAATGGCGGTCGCCCTTGTATGAACTGGCCCAACCCCTCACTATAGGGTCTCACCTGAAGCCCGGATGAACCGGGTCTCGCTGTTCTCTTCAAGGTCCTTCTCCCATGATGTTTTCGATGACTTCTCTGGCCGCGCGGATGCCGGTCTGGCTCCTTGGTGTTGCCCTGATTGTGGCAGTTTCCCTTAGCTATTCCTTGCCTGCGTTGGGGGCGGAAGAGGACGACACAGTTGTCGCGCGGGTCAATGGCGTGGAAATCCGGTTTTCCGACCTTTTGTTGGCGGAAGAAGAGACTGCACAGGCGCTCGCCAATGTGCCCGAGGACGTAAAGTTCGAGTATCTGCTGAGCCTACTCATCGACCGGGTGATTGTGTCGAGCGACGCCCGCACGAAAGGCCTGAGGGATGATCCGGGTGTTCAGCGCCGGATGGCCTATTACGAGAATAAGGCGCTTCGGGACGTTTACTGGACCCAGCTCATTACCTCGCGCATTTCTGATGAGGCGGCAAAAGAGTTCTATGACGCACAGGTGGGGGCTGTTGAGCCTCAGGAAGAGATCAAAGCCCGTCACATTCTCGTGGCGACCGAAGAGGAAGCCCAGGCGATTATCGACGCATTGGACGCTGGCGGTGACTTTGAAGAGCTGGCGAAAGAACATTCGACCGGTCCAAGTGGTGCTGAGGGGGGGGATCTTGGCTATTTCACGGCGGGAACCATGGTCGCGGAATTTAACGATGCGGCGTTTGCGCTCCAGGCCGGAGAGGTGTCGGTGCCTGTGAAGACCAAGTTTGGCTGGCATGTGATCAAAGTGGAAGACCGCCGGGTTCAGGAAGTTCCGGGATTCGAGCTGGTGAAAGACCAGGTGATTGAAGCATTGGCTCAGCAAGAAGGTAGGACAATGATGGATGAAATGCGGGAGGCCGCGACAATTGAGATTGTCGGCGCGGAAGGCGAAGGCAGCCGGCCGTTGATTGCGCCTCAAGAATAGGTCATATCAATTAGGTCGAGAGGACAAATGTCCGCTTGGCTCAATCAATTTTGAGCCTGATTTGATCTAGGGGTACTTCTTTATGTCCAAGCCATCTGCAACGCTCGCCAAAGCTGCGCTCAAGTCCGGCTCCAAAGCACCGGCTAAGAAGGCGCTGAAGAAGAAAGCCTCCAAGAAAACAGCCAGGAAGGTTGCTGAGAAGCTGGTGTCGCCTTTGGCGCCGAAAAAACTGGCCAGCCTGCCGTCGCTTGCTGGTGTGGAGCTCGCGACAACGAACAGCGGCACAAAATATAAAGGCCGTGATGACCTTCTTGTTGCTCGTATGGCTGAGGGCACGCAGGTCGGCGGTGTGTTTACAACATCCAAGACAGCGGCGGCGCCTGTCACCTGGTGTCAAAACTCGCTTGAAGGTGGCCTCGCGCGGGCGTTGGTGGTCAATGCAGGCAATGCAAACGCGTTTACAGGTAAGGCGGGACTCCAGACCGTTCGGCAGACAGCATCGGTCGCGGCGGCCATAGCGGGATGCCGTCAGAAGGACGTGTTCATTGCCTCCACTGGCGTTATTGGTGAAGTGCTGGACGGGGATGCGATCGGAACGGCACTCACACAGGCTGTCAATGCGGGCGATCCTGGCTGGGAAGCTGCTGCCCGCGCGATCATGACAACCGACACGTTCCCGAAGCTTGCGACAAAAACGGTCAAGATTGGCGATGTGGATGTGCGCATTAACGGGATTGCAAAAGGGTCCGGCATGATCCAACCAGATCTCGCCACGATGCTTGTCTTCCTGTTTACCGATGCTGCGCTACCGGCGTCGGTCCTCCAGACACTCCTTATGCTTGGGGTGCGCGACAGTTTCAACTCCATCACTGTCGATAGTGATACGTCGACCAGTGACACGGTGCTCTTATTTGCAACCGGTGGCGCCATGGCAGAGGCAGAAGCCAATGGTATTGCATCGCCAAAAATTTCACGCGCAGGCGATCCGCGGCTTCGGGACTTCCGGGACGCCTTGAACGAGTTGATGCTTGACCTTGCGCATCAGGTTGTCAGAGACGGCGAAGGAGCGTCGAAGTTCATTGAGGTAAAAGTGACAGGGGCCGCGAGCTATAAGGGGGCTCGCACCATTGCACTCTCTGTGGCCAACTCTCCGTTGGTGAAGACGGCGATTGCCGGCGAAGATGCCAATTGGGGCCGGATTGTCATGGCCGTCGGGAAGGCTGGAGAAGAGGCTGACCGGGACAAGCTCAAGATCGAGATTGGGGGCATTCTGGTCGCCAAGAATGGGGTTGCTGTTGAAGGGTTTGATGAAAAGCCTGTCGCGCGTCACATGAAAGGCAAAGACATCAAGATCGCTGTTGATGTCGGTGTCGGACGCGCCGAGGCAACGGTCTGGACGTGCGACCTTACCCATGAGTACATTCGCATTAATGCAGATTATCGCAGCTGACCTGGGTCGGCAGTATTTTCGGGCGAGCGAAGAATTGACAGATCACTCAAGCGATAAAGGTTATGCAAGTGCCTCTCGCCTGCTCGGCGGCGGCTTGGGCGCTCGGTCTCTTTTTACACCCCGTTTGACATTGCGTTGGATTGCTTCAAGCGATGCGGAGAGGCTTAGCACCTTGGCCGGTGACCCGCTGCTCCTGCAGAAAACGGAAACCATTCCCTATCCTTATGATGTTCCAGCCGCGCATGAGTGGATTGATGAAGCCGAGGGCTTGAGAGAAAGAGGCTCTGCTTACCGATTTGCAATCGAAGAACGATCAACGTCTGCGTTTGTTGGCGTCTCAGCATTGATGATGCTCGATCAGGGTGTTGCTGAGTTAGGCTATTGGTTGGGACGTGACTTTTGGGGGCAAGGATATGGCCGAGAGGCTGTTGCTGCCACGGTTGCTTTCGGCGCGGATATTCTAAAATTGCAGTCCCTCCAGGCGGTGGTCTATTCAGAAAACACAGCGTCTGTTGCTGTGCTGCGTGGGCTTGGTTTTGAAGAACATGCTTTCGAAACCATTAACGTGCCAGACCGCGGAGGATCACGTCTCGTTCGGCGCTTTGTCTCTGATCTGCGCAAAGCCCCTAAGTCTTCCAATGTTGTTCCCATGTCCGGCAAGGTCGCCTGATGGCGGACGCAGACCTCCCGATCGTGCTCGTTTCCGCCTGTGCACTGGTGGATATTGAAGGGCGGGTGCTTCTTGCTCAGCGCCCTGACGGCAAATCGATGGCGGGACTGTGGGAATTTCCCGGTGGCAAAGTTGAACCTGGCGAGGCACCGGAGGTCGCTTTGATCCGGGAATTAAGAGAAGAACTTGAAATAGATGTGACGGCTTCCTGTCTCGCCCCGTTTACTTTTGCCAGCCACACTTACGAAAAATTTCACCTGTTAATGCCACTCTTTGTCTGTCGGAAGTGGCAAGGTATTCCGACGCCGGTTGAAGGGCAGACCTTGAAATGGGTGCGCCCTGTAAAAATGAGTGACTATCCAATGCCACCGGCAGATGAGCCGTTGGTCGCAATGCTGAGGGACTTTCTGTGAATAAATTGATTTCAGATATCCACCACCCTAGCCGGCCTGCATTGGTCATTCGCTTTCTTCAGGACGCAAAGGGAGCGACTGCTGTTGAATATGGTCTGATTGCTTCACTTATCGCTGTTGCGATTGTCGGCGTGATTGCCACCATTGGCGCTGATGTGTCTGCGCTTCTGCGCAGCGTTGATCTGATTTAGACGTTCTTGGGCGTCTTGTGCCCGAAGGGGTGTGCTGTCTCGCCCGTGCTGATCTCTTCTGTTTTTAAAGCGTCTGCCAGCCGCATGGCCGCGGTGCCGGGGCGCATGGGCTTTTGCTGGCTTTCGTGCGGTGCCCAGCCGGTGGCGTAAAGAATCTCGAACGTGGCTCGAATGCGCCCGTCAGTATCCGCATATTTCTCCTGATAGAGTTGGGCTGCGCGCATTAATGTGGCGCGTTTCAGCGGGCTCTTTTTGCGCTCGGTGATCGCGTTGGTTTCGCCCATCGCACGCAGGTCGCTTAACAGATTGAAAATCGTGTCATAGCGCACAATGATCTGGTCGGCATCAACGACAGGAAGTGCGAAACCAGAGCGTTGGAGCAGACCGCCGAGATCGCGCACGTCGGCAAATGGGGAGACCCGTGGTGACACACCGCCCTCGCATTCTGCCTCTGCCTGCATGAGGACATCACGCAGCTCGTGCAGGGTTTCACCTCCAAAAAGTGCGGTAAGGAAGAGGCCATCGGGCTTCAGGGCCTGCCTTACTTGCAGGAGTGCACCCGGCAGGTCGTTCACCCAATGCAGCGACAGAGCGCTGGTCACAAGATCGAGGGATCCAGGTCGGATAGGGAGAAATTCTTCGTCCGCCACAATATGAGGCGAGGGTGCCTGGTGCACCATTGATGGGGATAAGTCAGCGGAGATCACCGTCTCCACCCCGGCAGGCTTTAGAATATCTCGGGCGAGCAGGCCATTGTGGCAGCCAAGATCAAGAGCTGTGTTGAAAGTGCGGTTGGTTGTCTCTAGTCGCCCACCAATTTCTTGCGCTGCCCGGCGCACCAGAAAGTCCGCAGCAGCAAAGCCTGCGGCTGCGCGCTCACGATGGCGCGCGACAAGGTGTCGATCAAATGGGGCAACGGTGGAAGTCATATCGCGCACTATTTCCTTGGCTCTGACATAAGTCCTTTGACCAGGGCCACACAGCCCAGCAGGAGGACGGCAGCAAACGGGAGCCCGGTAGAGACCGATGCGGCTTGCAAAGCGCCCAATCCGCCGCCGAGCAACAGAGCTATGGCTACGAGTCCTTCAGCTACACACCAGAATACGCGTTGGGCAACAGGAGCGTCGATCTTGCCGCCTGCGGTAATTGTGTCGATAACCAGTGACCCTGAATCTGATGAGGTGACAAAAAATGCAATCACCAAAACAATCCCTATGAAGGAGCTTATCGCCGCAAAGGGCAGCTCATTCAGCATGGCAAAGAGGCGAAGCTCTGTGGGGGCGTCGGCAATGGATTGTACCCCCTCAGTCATGAGCGTGATTGCCGTGCCGCCAAAGGCTGTCATCCACAGGACGGACACAAGGGAGGGGATCAGGAGAACACAGAAGATAAACTCACGCACGGTTCTGCCGCGGCTGATGCGCGCAATGAACATGCCCACGAAAGGCGACCAGGAAATCCACCACGCCCAGTAGAAAGCTGTCCACCCGTGCCGGAAGTTATCATCGGTGCGTCCGAAAGGATTTGAGAGTGGCACCAGCTCCGTGGCATAGGCCCCGAGGTTGGTAACAAAGCCAGAAAGGATGGTCAGCGTCGGTCCGACCAAGATGACGAACAGGAGAAGACCAATTGCGAGCCAGAGATTTATTTCTGAGAGCCTTTTTACACCCGCATCCAATCCGGCCAGGACTGATATGAGGGCGATGCCGGTGATTGAGGCGATTAGGATGACCTTGGAACTGCTGCTCACGGGTATTCCGAACAGATAGTCCAGACCAGCATTCGCTTGCTCAGCACCGAACCCCAGCGAGGTGGCGAGACCGAAGAGCGTGGCGAAAACCGCCAGTACATCGATGATGTGACCTGTCCATCCCCAGATCCGCTCGCCGAAAATGGGATAGAAAATAGATCGGACGCTGAGGGGCAATCCTTTGTTGTAGGTAAAGAGGGCGAGAGACAGGCCGACCAGGGCGTAGATGGCCCATGGGTGGAGGCCCCAATGGAATATCGTCGCCGCCATGCTCAGCTGGTGCGCTGCCTCTTCATTGCCAGCTGCCCCCATCAAAGGAGCCCAGCTGCCTGCTGTGCCTGTGCTATCTGACAATGCTGCGTCATAATGCGAGATTGGTTCGGACACGCCGAAGAACATGAGGCCAATACCCATGCCGGCTGCAAACAGCATGGCAAACCAACCGGGGTAAGAGTAGTCAGGTGTTGCCTCGGGTCCGCCAAGCCGCACCTGACCCAAGGGCGATACCATCAAAGCAATGACCACGAGCAGAAACAGGTTTGCCGCCGAAAGCAGAAACCAGTCAAAAGTCGCTGTGAGTTCTGGGCGCAACCAAGAAAAGAACTCCCCAGCCGAGTGAGGGAATGCGAGTGTAATGGACGTAAACGAGATGATGATCAGCGCGGATACGAGGAAAACCGGATTGTGAACATCAAAGGCGAAAGGACCAAGACTCGCTTCGACATTGTCCTGGCCGATTGTGTAGTCGGTGTCGATCACATCTGTGGATGCAGGCGGTGTCGCGGTGGGTTCTAAGGTCATTCAATTCCTGCGTTAGCCTGTTTGTGCTTTGGGCGTTACCCCGCGCGGGACCAATTATAGCAGGATTGCTGGTTATACGGGCATTTGTAGGATGGCAGCGAGCTTTAATGCGGCCTATCCTTGGTCCATGGCAATGTTTGGACAGCAGATGCTGCGCTCTGGACGAACCGCTCGCGAGGCAATGCGATGGACGGCCAATCTTCTGTTGCCTCCACGGTGTGTGTCCTGTGGGGCTCCCCTTTGGGGGGAGACGCAGGTATGCGCCACCTGCTGGAAGGAGCTTGTCTTTATTGAGGCACCTTTGTGTGAGGTGAGTGGTGTTCCCTTTCCCTATGACCCGGGCCCTGGCGCCCTCAGCGGCGACGTGTTGGCGCATAGACCGGCCTACGGGCGGGCGCGGGCGGCACTTCAATATGATCAGATCAGTGGTCGGCTTGTTTCCCGGTTGAAATATGGGGACCGTTTGGAAACCGTGCCTCTCTTTGCCAAATGGATGGTCCGGGCAGGGCATGAATTGCTTGCTGAAACCGATCTCATTGTTCCCGTGCCATTGCACCGGGCGCGGCTTTTCCAGCGGCGGTTTAACCAATCAGCGGAAATGGCTCGTGCCGTCTCCCGACTATCAGGCGTTCCTTGTGCTCCCGAATTGTTGATCCGAACGCGCGCGACGCGGGCGCAGGTGGGGCTTTCGGCGTCGGCACGGCGACGCAATGTGTCGGGTGCCTTTGCGTTAACGCCCGGAAAAGGGGAAAAAGTCGACGGAAAACGGCTCTTGCTGGTGGATGACGTGCTCACGACTGGGGCGACGGTAGAGGCCTGCGCAAAGCGTTTGGCGGCTGAGGGTGCTTTGAGTGTGGATGTTCTGACACTTGCTCGGGTTGTTCCCCAGGACCAAGCCCCTATATGATCCCGCGCAATCCGCAAGTTCGTCCAGGAGTGACCCGATGGCTAATGTAACCATATACACAACGATGATGTGCCCTTACTGCCATCAGGCCAAGAAGCTGCTTTCGCAAAAAGGCGCGAGCGTTAAAGAGATTGATGTAGGCATGGACCCGGATCTGCGTCGGGAAATGATGTCTCGCTCCGGTGGCGGTCACACGGTGCCGCAGATTTTCATCGGCGATACCCATGTCGGAGGGTGTGATGATCTCTATGCGCTGGACTCTAAGGGGGCGCTTGACCCTATCCTTGCTGGTTGATCGGTGACGGGCCTGAGCAACACATTCACTGCCGCCTGCGTGCAGATGCGGACAGGCACGGATATTGATCGCAATATAGCAGATGTCAGCGCGCTCATTCGTGAAGCGGCGAAAGGCGGCGCGCAATTTGTCGCAACGCCTGAAACAACGGCTCTCATGGAGCTTGGTGCCAAGCGGCTTTTTGCCAATATTGTGGTGCAAGAAGAGGACCGAGCGCTCACGGCTTTTCAGAGTCTTGCCTCAGAGCTTGGTATCCATCTCCTGATCGGGTCTCTTGCTATCAAGGTGGCAAGCGACAAAGCCGCGAACAGGTCTTTTCTCCTGTCGCCTGAGGGAGAGATCACAGCGCGCTATGACAAGATCCATATGTTCGATGTGGATCTCGGGAATGGGGAGGCTTACCGGGAGTCGAAGAACTATCGGGCGGGGGAGACATCGGTCCTGGCCGATCTGCCTGGTTTGGGGCGCAAGTTGGGCATGACGGTCTGCTATGATCTGCGTTTCCCGCATCTCTATCGGCAGCTCGCTCAAGGGGGCGCTGGATACCTGACGGTCCCGTCAGCATTCACAAAACCCACTGGCGAGGCGCACTGGCATGTGCTGCTGCGCGCGCGGGCCATTGAAACAGGGTGCTTTGTCTTTGCACCGGCCCAGGGCGGGACCCACGACAATGGCCGGGAGACCTTTGGTCACTCGCTCATTATCGATCCTTGGGGTGACATTCTGGCGGAAGCGGGGACCGACCCTTGTGTGATCCTCGCAGAGATTGATCCGGCGAAAATTGAGGATGCTCGTGGCCGTATTCCAAGTTTGACCCACGATCGTGCTATCATTGCGTCAGATGCACCGACCGATGTGTGAGAGATGATCAAGTATCGCCTTGTCTGTGAACAGGACCACGAGTTTGACGGCTGGTTTGCCGGTTCGGACGCGTTTGATGTTCAGGTTACTGCCGGCGAAATCGCCTGTCCCTATTGTGAAAGCACGAAGGTTCAGAAGGCGCTGATGGCGCCGTCTGTTGTGACCTCAAAGCGCAAAAAGAGTGGCGGTACCTCTCCAACGGAGGCGGTGGAGCAGGTTCAGATGTTCATGAGTAAGGTGCGTCAACATGTGGAAACGAATTTCGACTATGTGGGCGATCAGTTTGCTGATGAAGCCCGTCGCATTCACTATGGCGAGGCGGATGAGCGCGAGATCTATGGTGAAGCAACGCTTGATGAGGCCAAAGACCTGATCGATGAAGGCGTGTCTGTTGCACCGCTCCCAGGTGACGACAAAAGCAAGGCCAACTAGACTTACGCCCCTTGGGTAAAGACCGGCCAGCTCTCCGTGATCTTTCCGCCATCAAATACCGCAATATCGCCAAACTGCAGAAAGACGAATTCGCTTTGCGTTGGGCGCAGGACGACTGTGTCATTCACGGCCAGCTCGATCCTGTCTGATCCGTTCAGCATCTCCTGATTGCTGGACCGGCCAAACACGCCATTGGTGCGAAGGCCCGGTGGTGAGACCGGCTCAGCCAACCAATTGCCGCCATAGATGAAGAAAGTCTGGGCGGTGTTGCGATCCCAAAGGCGCGCCGGGCCGGTGAGGGCTTCAAGACCTGGAATGTCGGTCCGGTCTGCTGTCTTTACAACCGGTGTGGTGATGAAGCCTGCCGGCACATGGTCTGCGAGGGTTGAAACATCGAAATGGGTGGGCTTTACAAGGGCAGAACCGACGGCAACTTCATTGGCGTGGATGGTTTCCTTGTGCAGCTGATAGGTGGGGCTGCCTGCAGTGTTGAGGGTCAGCTCTTCCGGTTTCCAGCCTTCACCATAGTGCTCAGCGGCTGCATCCATGAACGCCTTGTAGGTATCCATTGAGGTTTCGATCGCGCTGCCTTGCCATCCCAAAATGTCCGGGACAGAGGCAAGGTGTGGGTCATAACCCATAAAACCGGAAAAGGTGAGGAGCGGATCTGCGTCGATCGTTTCCAGGATGGGCTTTAATGCTGAGGGGTCGGAGAGGCCGCCCCGATGGAGACCCACATCCAACTCCAAATTGATGCGCATTGCCTGGCCGCGCGCGTTGGCGAGATCCTTGTATTCTGCGAGCCGTTCCGGCGTGTCGATGAGCCATTGCAATTGTGTTCCAGGGTCAAAGGATGTTGGCCCCAGCTCGTCATAGAAGCGCGCGGCAGCGGCGACAGGCATGGGCTTGCCCAATAGCACGTCGGCGCCGGGTTCTTCCTTTGCCACCAGATTCACGAAGGGCTGGTGAAACAGCATCAACCTGTTCGTGTCGGCCGCTGCCATGACATGGCGAATGAGCGGCAAGGACGGCAGGGACTTTGCAACGATGCGATAGCCCATTCCCGGCCGCAGATGCGATTTCATCACTTCGACGTTCTGATCAAGACGGGCGAGATCAATCACTAGCGTGGGACGTGCGAGGCCTTTTTCCATTACAGCGCTGCCCAGTTTCTCGAAATAGGGTTCAACGGGCCCACCCTCTTTGGCCGGGCGGGACAGAGCCACTAGACCGAGCGTGGCGATGCCGCCGCCCAGGATGAGCGAGCGCCTGCTCAAACTATTGACGCGAGATTTCAGCTGACTGAAGAGGTCACGCAATGCCGAATACCTCCCTCAAATGGTCATTCAGGAACGCGCCGTCTGGATCCATTTCCTGGCGAACAGCCAAGAAGTCATTCCAGTTCGGATAGAGGGTGGCAAAGTCTGGCGCTTTGTAGGTGTGCAGTTTCCCCCAGTGTGGTCGTCCACCATGCTTTTGCAGAATGGGTTCCACGGCTGAGAAGAGCGGTTTGTAGTCTTCTTCGTAATATCTGTGGATCGCGATCGAACAAGTCTCACGACCCTGGAAGGGAGAGAGCCAGATGTCGTCGGATTTCACATAGCGAAATTCCCAGGGGAAGAAGAGATCAATATTCTCGCCCTCGACCAGGGTGCGGATCTCTTTCAAGGCAGCGAGCGCGTTTTCCCGCGGCAGGTGGTATTCCATCTCGTTGAAGCGCACATTGCGGTCACTCGGATAGACCTTCCAGGACGTGTCGGTAAAGGTTTCGTCCGGCAGGTCTTCCAGGGCGGAACGAATAAAATATTCCCGAAGCGAGGGCGACCAGCTGAGATAATCCGCCAGCGCCTTAAGGGTCATGACGCCATCATCATCCTCTGCAATTGACGGCGCGAGAGGTTCGTCTGTCTCGTTGTGGCTGATCCCCATGCACATGGATGAGAAGGGTATGTAATAGAATTCGAAGTTCCTGTTCTCTGCCGCAAAAATATCTGCCTGTTCCATCATCTCATCGAACGGCACAACCCAGGTGCGTTTGTTGATGCGGTGGGGTGTTCGGTTCTGCAGGCGGATTTTGGTCATGATGCCAAGCGACCCGAGAGAGACGCGGGCGGCCTGAAAGAGGTCTGCTTGTTGGTCTTTGTCGCACCAGACGGTGTCGCCTGCAGCGGTCACGAGTTCAAGGCCCGTCACATAGCTTGAGAGTGAGCCGAAGTTCTCGCCGGTACCATGGGTCGATGTTGAAATTGAGCCCGCGAGTGTCTGGCGGTTGATGTCGGGCATGTTGATGAGCGCCTGGCCTTGTTCTTCAAGGGGCGCGCCAAGGTCGCCCAGTTTGCTTCCCGCACCCACTGTTGCTTCCATGGTCTCGTCGTTGGTTTCCAAGACACCGCTTAGGCGGTCGAGGGACATGATGGTGCCATCTGTTGGGACGAGGGCTGTGAAGGAATGACCTGTGCCAACAGGCCGTATGGGTTTTGGACTGGTTGCAATGATCTCGGCGACTTCAGCGGCACTGGCTGGAGCGAGCCTTGCTTCTGGCAGGCAGCTTTGCCCGCCTGACCAGTTTTGCCATTTGATCCGCCGCTCTTGGGTTTTGGTAGGCGTTTCTGCGAATGCAGAGAAGGGCTTTCCAGTTGCAAGTGCCGCGACAGCGGCGCCCTGCATCATCATCTCACGTCGACTGAGGCTCATTTCTCTTCCCCGTTTTCGTTGCTGGCCAAAAAGGCAATCAGGTTTTCAAAATCTTCAATGCCGCAATCCGGACAAGCGCCAAGCGGCGGCATGCCTTCAAAGCCATTGAGGGTGCTTTGCAGCAGTCCTTCTGTGCCACGTGTTTCGATCCGCGGTGTCCACGCGCGCACATCACCAGACAGCGGGGCACCATTGTCTGGATCTGCATGACAGGCCTGACACGCCCGCTCATATTTTTCGGCAAGGACAGGGTCGGCTGGAACCCGTGTTTCGGCAGCTGCGATGATCGCTGCGCGCTCTTCGGCGGTTTGGGGCTCCTCGCCGCAGGCGGCAAGGCCCAAAGCGGTTGCGAGAAGCAGCGCCTTTGCGCCCAAGATGACCGGTTTCATTACATGTCCCCTATGTGCAGCGATCTACAGCACGCACATAAAAGCCCTTTTGGGGACAGGGGTCAACAAAATAGTAGTTATAACTATTATTTTGAATTGGTGATGATTTGCTGCCAGTAGGCGGTGATCGCTGTCGTGGCTTCGCTGAGCACCGTTTCGGACGCGAGCGCTTGTTCCTCCATCGCCATTTCGATGGCGGCATAGCCGATATCCACCGTCAGACGGGCTTTAATCCAGAGCTCAGGTTTCGGGATGTTTGGCAGGAGGGTGCTTAGATGTTCGACCCATTCGTCGGTCACCTGATGGTGGGAGGCGAGCCGCACCTGCTGGAGCGTCGGGACGGCTCGAAGGGCGCGCATGATGGAAAGGCCACCGGGATGTTGTTCGGTTACCCGGAGTGTCTCCATCAGGTTTTCGTAAGTCCCCTCGATCTGAGCTTCAATGCTGCCGCCAGCGTCGGTCAAAAACCTTTCGAAAATCTCGTTTTGCTCCTGCATCAACCGATCGCCGAGGGCGCGCAGGACAGCATACTTATTGGGAAAGTAGCGATAGAGGGTGGGTGGCGTGACGTCGGCCTTTTCGGCGATCAGGTTGGTGGAGATGCGCTCCACCCCTTCTTCCTCCAGCAGACGTGCGGCGACGTCCAGAACCCGCTCATAGGTTTCTATGGCGCGTTTCTGCCGCGGCTTGTTCTTTGGTTCCAGATCAATCGATGGATCGGTCATGCGGCAGGCTTTGGTTTGGTTGCCACCATCATATAGTTGACACCCATGTCGGTTGAAAGCGACCAACGGTCAGATAGGGGATTGTACGTGACCCCTGTTTCCTGCGTGACTTTGAGGCCTGTGCGCTCAATGCTTCTGAAAAGCTCGGCGGGGGTGATGAACTTGTTCCAATCATGGGTGCCGCGCGGGAGCCAGCGCAGAATGTATTCAGCACCGACGATTGCCAGGCCGAAAGCCTTCAGAGACCGATTGAGGGTTGCGCAAAACAGGATGCCGCCAGGTTTCAGCATTTGTGAGCAGGAGACCAGGAACCCATCCCGGTCGGCCACATGTTCGATCACTTCCATATTCAAAATGACGTCAAATTGGGCACCGCTTGCTGCCAGGTCTTCGGCAGTGGTTACGCGATAATCAATATCGAGACCTTGTTCGGAGGCATGGACGCTGGCGGTCTTGATGTTCGCTTCGCCTGCATCTGCGCCGATCACGCTGGCACCGAGGCGGGTCATGGGTTCGCTTAACAGACCGCCGCCGCAGCCAATGTCCAGCAAGGAGAGCCCCTCGAATGGTGCGGTTTTTGCAGAATCCAGCCCAAAGTGATTGACGACCTGGTCTCTTACAAAGGCAAGGCGCGTTGGATTGAATTTGTGCAGCGGGGCGAATTTGCCCGCTGGGTCCCACCATTCGGCTGCCATGGCGGAAAAACGGGCGATTTCGTCCTCATCGACGCTTGATGTCTGGCTTTGAGCACCGTCGATCACTTGAACGCTCCTTCTGCGGGCTGCGCGTGCAGCCAATGTTGCGGATGGGGGGGCATCCGAGTATGTATGGCCCCGCAAAAGCGGATGGGTTGATGAGGGCCTTGCCTCAGAAGCACGCCGCTTTTGTTTATGTATATGTGCATGGCCTTGTCGCGCGGTCCAGTTTGCCGCGCCAGCTTAGCGTTTATGGGCCACTTGCGTGAAGGTTAGAGATGATGGCCCGACTGGTCATGAAATTTGGTGGTACCTCTGTTGCTGATCTAGACCGGATCCGCAATGTGGCGACCCATGTGAAACGCGAAGTTGAGGCAGGCCATCAAGTTGCCGTCGTTGTGTCCGCTATGGCGGGGACAACCAACCAGCTGGTGACTTGGACGAAAGAAGCAGCCGCTCTACATGATGCGCGGGAATATGACGCAGTCGTTTCTGCCGGCGAGCAGATCTCGGTTGGACTTCTGGCGATTGCCCTACAGGAGATGGGGGTATCAGCCCGCTCCTGGCTTGGCTGGCAGATCCCAATCCTGACAGATGATGCCCATGGCGCGGCGCGGATTGCTGATGTTGATGCAGCGAAGCTTGGCGAGCGGATCGACCAGGGGCAGGTCGCTGTGATCGCTGGCTTTCAGGGCATTAGCCCCGACGGACGTATTGCAACGCTAGGGCGTGGTGGGTCTGACACGAGTGCGGTGGCTGTGGCTGCGGCGCTTAATGCTGAGCGGTGTGATATCTATACGGATGTGGACGGGGTCTACACAACGGACCCTCGTATTGTGTCGAAAGCGAAGAAACTCGACAAAATCAGTTATGAAGAGATGCTCGAAATGGCATCGCTTGGCGCCAAGGTTCTCCAGACGCGTTCTGTTGAACTGGCAATGGTGCACAATGTGCGCCTTCAGGTTCGTTCTAGTTTTGATGCGCCTGATTCACCTCAAGGAACCGGAAGCGGATCGTCTTATGTTGGTCCGGGGACACTTGTCTGTGGCGAGGAAGAAATCGTGGAACAAGAAGTCGTAAGTGGCATTGCCTATACAAAAGACGAAGCCAAGATCACTTTGATCAAGGTTGCTGACCAACCTGGTGTTGCGGCGCGTATCTTTGGGCCACTGGCGGACGCTGCCATCAATGTTGATATGATCGTGCAGAATGTCTCAGAAGATGGTGAGCGAACAGATTTGACGTTCACCGTGCCTGTTGCAGATCTGGAGCGGGCGGTCTCTGTTATCGAGGCGGCGTGCGATACGATCGGTTATGAGCAGATTCTAAGCGACACGGATGTTGTGAAAGTATCGGTCATCGGTATAGGTATGCGGTCGCATGCCGGTGTTGCTCAAAAAATGTTTCAGACGCTTGCGGACAAGGGCATCAATCTCCAGGTGATTTCCACGTCGGAAATCAAGGTGAGCGTTCTGATCTCAGCGGAATATACGGAGCTCGCCGTAAGGGCTCTCCATTCGGCCTATGGTCTTGACGACGAAGCTGCTGCATAAAACGACACGTTTAAATAAGAAAGACAAGATGTCGGTTACGAAGGCGCATAACAATGCAGCCCGTTTTACGGGTGTGCGGCTGCTCTCTTGGGAGGTGAGCTGATGCCCGGGACGCAAGGCCCCCGCGTTCTCCTGCGCCGTTTGCGTGAAGCAATGGCGGAGGTAAGCGAGTCACAGGCGCGCCTTGATCAGGTGGCGCATCTGATCGCTCAGAACATGGTCGCGGAAGTGTGTTCGATCTACTTGATGCAGCCGGGTGCCGAGCTTGAGCTTTATGCGACAGAAGGTCTGAAACCCTCTGCGGTTCATAAGACCCGTCTGAAAGTCGGCACTGGCCTTGTCGGCGACATTGCTGCCCATGCACGGCCTCTCAATCTCTCAGATGCACAAGCGCATCCAAATTTTGCCTATCGGCCGGAAACAGGCGAAGAAATTTACAAGTCCCTTATGGGTGTGCCTATCCTTCGCTCCGGACGGGTTGCCGGTGTGCTTGTGGTTCAGAACCGGACCATGCGTCATTATTCAGAAGAGGAAGTTGAAGCGCTAGAAACCATCGCGATGGTTTTGGCGGAGCTTGCGGCAGCTTCTGATCTGATTGCCTTTGATGATGATGGGCAGGACGCGACGTCGCAACAGCCTCACTATCTTGAAGGTACGGCTCTCTCTGGCGGTCTTGCCCTCGGCCACGCGGTTCTTCACGAGCCGCGGGTTCATGTGACGCGATTGATCGCAGAGAATGTTGACGTCGAATCCGAGCGGCTTGAAAAAGCCGTCTATGAGTTGCGGTCGTCCATCGACAAGATGCTGACCACATCAGATCTCAGTCATGCAGGCGAGCATCGTGAAGTGCTCCAGGCCTATCGCATGTTTGCCAATGACCGGGGTTGGCTGAAACGCATGCTGGAGGCGGTGAAGACCGGCCTCACCGCAGAGGCGGCCGTTGAGCGCGTCCAAAATGATACGCGGGCGCGGATGATGCGTCAGACCGATCCCTATTTGCGGGATCGGCTGCACGATCTGGACGATCTTGCAAACCGTCTACTGCGTCACCTGACGGGCGTGGCCCTTTCGTCCGCCAGTGGTGATCTTCCTGAAGATGCGATCATCATTGCGCGCAATATGGGTCCGGCTGAGCTGCTGGATTATGACAAGGATCGGCTGCGCGGCCTGGTTCTCGAAGAAGGCTCGGCGAATGCGCACGTTGCTATTGTGGCCCGCGCACTTGGCATTGCGGCCATTGGGCGTGCGCAAGGCATCCCTGACCGGGTTGAGGATGGCGACGCTGTCATTGTTGATGGGGATACAGGCGAGCTCTATGTCCGGCCGAGCCAGGATATTGTTGATGCCTATTCGGAGAAGGCGCGTTTCCGCGCGCGGCGCCAGGCGCAATATAAGGCTATTCGCCATGAACCGTCAGTCACGCTGGATGGTGTGAAGGTCGCCCTCAACGTGAATGCGGGGCTCATGGTCGACCTTCCGCATCTGGAAGAGAGTGGGGCAGACGGGATCGGGCTCTTCCGCACCGAGCTTCAGTTCATGATCGCCTCAAAGCTTCCCAGCCAACGGGAGCAGGTGGAGCTCTATAGTGATGTGATGGAAAGCGCTGGCGATCTTCCGGTCGTCTTTCGGACGCTGGATATTGGTGGCGACAAGATGCTTCCCTACATGCAGCAGGCGGAAGAGGAAAATCCGGCGCTCGGATGGCGTGCCATCCGTATCGCGCTCGACCGCCCGGCGCTTTTGCGACACCAGGTCAGGGCATTGCTGTCGGCGGCTGTCGGACGCGACTTACGGATCATGTTCCCCATGGTCGCTGACGTTTCTGAATATGAGCGTGCCCGAGCGCTGGTGGACAAAGAGCTGGCACGTCTCGATCAGCATGGTCGCGAAAAGCCCCGCTCCGTTGCCGTCGGCACCATGCTCGAAGTTCCTGCTCTGTTCTGGCAGATGGAGGCTTTGCTTCCTAAAGTGGATTTTGTGTCCATCGGCAGCAATGACCTGATCCAATTTCTGTTTGCCAGTGATCGCGGCAATCCGCGGGTTGCGAACCGCTATGACCTTCTAAGCCCCGGCGCCCTCAATTTTCTGCGTCAAGTGGTGCTGATCTGCGCGCGCCATGACGTTCCGCTGTCGCTTTGTGGTGAAATGGCTGGAAATCCGCTCGAGGCGATGGCACTGCTGGGTCTCGGGCTTCGAACCATCTCCATGTCTCCGGCGGCCATTGGGCCGGTTAAGATGATGGTTCGCTCTCTCAATGTGGCGGATCTGGAAGGTTTCATGGAAGGTCTCTACAGCCTGCCCAATGCAAGTGTAAGAGATGCCCTTCGCGACTATGCTGATGCCCGAGGAATTGCAATTTAAAAAGAATTTGCCGTATGCAGAGCAACTCTTTATTTGCAGGACCCCACATCTTTTGATTTATTTAACCATCAGATAGGCACAATTGGGGCATAGTATTGTGCTGCGTCATTATTCTGACGAGATGTTGACGCATATGATAACTCCGGGTGAGGGGAATTCAGGTTCAGATAGCCTAAGGGTGGCTGTTTTCCTGGGTTTTTCTATTGACCCTGCTTCTCGATAAGAGGGCGGGTTGCATCCAGATCAGGAAGCTAACGGATTGAGCGGTACGAACCGCTTAGATTAGAAGAGACCAGAAACTCGCACCAGGCTGCGAGACCGGGAAGGCCGATGAGTTCGGAAACTGAAACGACGAATGTGACGAAATTTTCCGCTGCCGCTGAAGGTGGCGAGGAGGGTCGACGTATTCACCTGCGTGACATCACAGCGGACACGCCACTTGATGGTGAAGAGGCTGGGACCGTTCTGCGGAAAGCGCGGCTAAAGACAGGCGAAGACCTCAAATCGGTTTCTGACAAGCTCCGTATCCGCCGGCCCTATCTGGAAGCTCTCGAAGAGGGCCGCCATGATGATTTGCCCGGTCGGGCCTACGCCATCGGTTTTGTACGTACCTATGCGGTGTATCTCGGGCTGGATGCAGCTGAGCTGGTAACTCTCTACAAATCTGAGACAGCGACGGAGACTGAGGAAACAAACCTTGGTCACCATGCCTATCAGGAGGTCCGCCAGGACGCGCGACTTCCTAGAGGCTCTCTGTTTATTCTGGCCATTTTACTCGGCGCGGGCGTTTATGGCGCCTGGCTCTTGTCTGTTTCTGCAGACCGGATGGTGACGGAGCGGGTTCCGCCCGTACCAGAGCGTCTGGGTCTTGCCTCAACCACCGTTGCTCAGCCGCCAGCGGCTGAACCGGATGTCGCACGGACAGAACCGGTAACCAGTCTTGCAGGCGACAGCGCCTCTGCGGCTGGCAGCACGCGTGATGTTCCAACAATCAGGCAGCCGGTTGGCGCCGCTCCTCTTGTTGAGCCTGCTGCAGTAGCGCCGAGTGCTGAAGAAGTTCCAGCCGCGACTGGTGCAACGCCGTCGAACGAGATTGATGTTGCGGCATTGACGCCGACCACACCACCAACAACGCAGTCTGGCGAAGAGCCTTCGGTCGTGATTGCTGATGATCTGGCGCTCGCTGTTGGTGGGGCCCGGGTTTATGGTCTTGAGAATGAAGGCGCGCGGGTGACCGTTCGCGCTTTGAAGCAGGCTTGGCTTCGCATTGAAGCCGGTGATGGTTCGGTTCTCCTCAATGAGACATTGGCTGAGGGCGAAATGTACCGGGCGCCGGTCGATGCTGGTGCAATTCTGGTGGCGCGGGATGCGGGTGCTTTTGAGGTCTTTGTTGATGGCGCTCTTTTGGGTGCTGCCGGCCCATCAGGTCTGGTTCTGACTGGAAAGTCGCTCAATCCAGACGATTTGCTTCGCCGATAGTTTCTACATTTGTGAATTGATGTCGCAGGTGCCACGCGATGGCGCTTCTGTGCTGGCGTTCGAGGGTTTTTTTCGCCGCGTTTTCACTATGGTTTTTCTACGGAAAACCCCAAAATCCAATTTGGCACTTTTCCTGAAAACTGTTCAGGTATTTGCTATAGAAACGCAGTCCCTCTTTTCAGGTGAAATGGCAGACTGACATGAGTATTCGTCCTTGGCGTGATATTGAACGGCGGAAATGCCGTCAGATCCATGTCGGCGCTGTTCCGATCGGCGGTGACGCGCCGATTGCCGTTCAATCGATGACGAATACACCTACATCTGATGCGGGCGCTACGATTGATCAGATCCGCCAGCTCGAAAATGCAGGCGCTGATATTGTTCGCGTCTCCTGTCCAGATGAGCCGTCGACTGCGGCGCTTAAAGAGATTGTCCGCGCGTCCACTGTGCCGATCGTTGCGGATATCCATTTTCACTACAAACGGGCATTGGAAGCTGCTGAAGCAGGAGCTGCTTGTCTTCGGATCAATCCTGGCAATATTGGCTCGGCAGAGCGGGTGCGTGAAGTGGTTCAGGCCGCGAAAGACCATGGTTGCTCCATTCGCATCGGCGTGAATGCAGGTTCCCTTGAGCGCCATCTGCTCGAAAAATATGGCGAACCCTGTCCTGATGCGATGGTTGAAAGCGCGTTGGAACATGTTCGGCTGCTCGAAGAAAATGATTTCCATGAGTACAAAATCAGCGTCAAAGCCTCTGATGTCTTTATGACTGTCGCTGCCTATCAAGGATTGGCAGATGCTGTTGATTGTCCGCTCCATCTTGGGATTACCGAAGCTGGTGGTCTGACGAGCGGCACCGTGAAGTCTGCCATTGGCATGGGGTCGCTCTTATGGGCAGGGATTGGCGATACGATCCGTGTGTCTCTGTCTGCAGATCCCGTCGAAGAAATCAAAGCCGGTTTCGAGATCCTCAAGTCGCTTAATCTACGGCACCGTGGCGTGACCATCATTTCCTGTCCGTCGTGTGCCCGTCAGGGCTTCAATGTGATTGAGACTGTCTCAATTCTTGAAGAGCGGCTGGCGCATATTTCGACCTCCATGTCGTTGTCGGTTATCGGCTGTGTCGTGAATGGTCCGGGTGAGGCCTCCCAAACAGATATTGGGTTTACAGGCGGCGGTGCTGGATCCGGCATGGTGTATCTGCGTGGGCTTCCGGATCACAAGATGGCCAATGATAAGATGATTGATCATCTTGTTGAGCTTGTTGAAGAAAAAGCGGCGGAAATTGAAGAAGCGCGTGCGGCCGAAGATGCGCCCGCTGTGTTGGCCGGGGATTAGCTGGGACCAGCTCGTCCTTTGATTTTCTCGTCTTCTTGCATCGGCTGCCACTTCCATGATTCCTCACGAAAAACTCGCAAAAGTACTCCAACGTTTTGATGCTGTTCAGGCAGAGATGAATGCAGACGTCTCACCGGACCGTTTCGTTGCTCTCTCAAAAGAGTTTGCAGAGTTGCAGCCTGTTGCCGAAGCTGCGCGTGGCCTTGACGAAGCGCGTCGCGCTGAGGCGGAGGCAAAGGAGATGCTTGCCGATCCGGAGATGGCAGAGATGGCGCGGGAGGAGCTGGACGCTCTTTCGGAGACGTTGCCCAAGCTTGAACAGGAAATGCAAATCCTGTTGCTCCCGAAAGATGCCGCAGATGACCTCAATGTTATTCTTGAAGTGCGCGCGGGAACCGGCGGCGATGAAGCTGCGCTGTTTGCGGGAAATCTCTACCGCATGTATGAGCGCTATGCCCAATTACAGGGCTGGAAAGTGGAGCCCGTCTCCGTTTCTGCCGGAGATGTTGGGGGCTTTAAGGAGATCACGGCGTCTATCAGCGGCAAGGGTGTGTTTGCGAAGCTTAAGTTTGAATCCGGCGTCCATCGGGTTCAGCGGGTGCCGACAACAGAGTCGGGCGGGCGTATTCACACGTCAGCGGCAACGGTCGCTGTGCTTCCCGAGCCTGAAGAGGTCGATATTGAGATTGAAGATAAAGACATTCGCATTGATGTATTCCGCGCAAGTGGGGCCGGCGGTCAGCACGTGAATACGACAGACAGTGCTGTGCGCATTACGCACCTTCCCACGGGTCTTGTGGTGCAGCAGCAGGATGAAAAGTCGCAGCACAAAAACAAAGCGAAGGCGTTGAAGATTTTACGGGCTCGGCTTTATGACGTGGAACGGGAACGGGCTGCGAAAGAACGCGCCGATGACCGGAAGGGTCAGGTGGGTTCCGGTGATCGCTCGGAGCGCATTCGGACCTATAATTTCCCGCAAGGTCGGGTGACGGACCATCGGATTAATCTGACATTGCATAAGCTTGATAAAATCATCGAAGGCGATGGCGTTGCTGAGTTGATTGATGCGCTTATCGCAGAAGACCAGGCAGCGCGCCTCGCTGCGCTTGGAGAAGAGAGCGCCGCGTGAGCGCGCCTGCGCATCCTGGGGCTACGACGCGGGGCGTCGTCTATCGTGACCTTCTTGAGCAGTTTCGATCTGCGGAGATTCTGTCTGCCGAACTCGACGCCCGACTGCTTATGGCTGCGGCGACACAGGTAGATGAAGTTGCGCTGATTGCCGATCCAGACCAGCTGGTGGAGGTTCGACATCTTGACGTCTTGAGGGGGTATGTGCGTCGTCGTCTCTCGGGCGAACCTGTTTCGCGCATTCTGGGTCACCGAGAGTTTTGGGGGCTGCCCTTTTCGCTGAACAGGGCGACGCTCGACCCGCGTGCGGACAGCGAGACATTGGTCGAAGCCGTGCTTGCTCATGTGACAGGCCGTAACGCGTCTCTTCAGATCCTTGATTTGGGAACCGGGACCGGGTGTCTGTTGTTGGCTTTGCTCTCCGAGTTGCCAAATGCGCATGGGCGCGGCATTGATTGCTCGGCGGATGCGGTCGAGGCAGCGGCGGGCAATGCGTTGCGGCTTGGTCTGGCTGACCGAGCGACATTCAGTGTTGGCGATTGGGGCGACGGGCTTGAGGGGCCATTTGATCTGCTTGTTTCAAACCCGCCCTACATCCCATCTGCGGATATTGCTGGTTTGTCGAAAGAAGTACGGGCACATGATCCCATGGCGGCGCTTGATGGGGGAGATGATGGCCTGACCGCGTATCGACACATTGCTCGGGACACCCAGCGCCTTTTGGGACCCGATGGGGCGGCGTATTGGGAACTCGGTATCGGGCAGTCGGAGGATGTATCGGGCATTGCATCAGACGCTGGCCTTGAGGTTTGTGGACTTCATGCAGATCTTGGCGGTGTGCCGAGGGTTCTTGGGGTAAAACGCCGAATCTGAAACCCAAAAAAACATTTGGACATGGGGCGCTCAGAGGGTAGGTTCCATGAAGAGATTCAAGCCTCTAGACACATTTCGCCGCCGGTAGGGACCGGATTGGCTGGAGATGATGGGGCTGGGGCGAGACATGGTGGTAAGCCCCATTGGACGTCATCTAGCTGTGAAAATTGTAGCTTGATCGTCTGGAACATTCTTTCATGACCGCTGTCCTGTTGATAGATGGGGCGTGTTGAGCATGGGTTGGGTCAGTGTGTAGGCCTTAAGAACGGGCACACATAGAAGGGCAATCGCTTAGTCCTGGCGAGTTTTAGTCTCGTGGTTTTGTCTGCAGATTCGCAGAAACAAGCCGCTGGGTCGTCGCGGACGGTGTATTTTTCAACTGGTAGACAGAGCCGGAGTGATATGAGGCAGGGCCAAAACCAGAAGCGCTCTCGAGGGCGCGGACGTAAACCACAAAATCCCCTTAGCCGGAGTATGGAAAGCAATGGCCCGGATGTAAAAATCCGTGGCACGGCGAGCCATATTTTCGAAAAGTATCAGGCGCTTGCGCGTGATGCGCAGACGTCGGGCGACCGGATCGCGTCAGAGAGCTATTACCAATATGCGGAGCACTATCACCGCTTGATCGTGGCTGCACAGGCGCAGCAGGAACAGACTCGTCAGGAAAACCCGAATCGTCAGGATAACCAGGGACGCGATGGTCAGGGCCGGGGCGGTAATGACCGGGCAAATGGCGAAGACGGCAGTGCAGAAGACCAACCGGCCGCAGAAGCAGCTGAGAAAGCTGCGTCCGGGGAAGCTGGCGCTGAAAGTGAGGCGGCAGAGGGTGATGGGGAAGAAAAGCCCGCGCCACGTCGTCGGGCTCCCCGGCGTCGTCGGGCTCCGGCCAAAGCCAAGTCCGATTCAAATTCGGATGGCGGCGATGACAAGCCGGCCTCAGAAGACGTGCCTGCTTAAGCAAGCATTTCTTGTTTACGGCTGATTTCAGTGACTTTTTTCGTTTTGAGCCGGGCACCCTCTTGTGTTGCCCGGAAGTCACACCCATATATTTCAAGTCGATGTGTCCCTGAACTGGGCCAGAACGAACTAGGAAAAGCGCGACAAAGCTGAGTTGCCTAATATTGGGGCTCAGCACAGCGGTTTTCAGGCTCGCCCAGTTCAGCCTTTTGAGGATGATCACATTTATGAATTTGGGACTTAGGTCCAAATTCCTTGTGATCTTGGAAGGTCGTCAACGGTTTGTGCGGCATACTCTGCCTGTGCAATCGCGTTTGGTCTTGATCTAAGCCATTTCGCTCACGGGGCGCTGGGTTCAGTGTTCGAAAAGTTGGATGGCTAAGGCGTACGTTTGTGGCCTGCCACAAGTTTTTTGTGTCGTGTTTCCGGTCGGTGAACCGGGGCTACGTCATCTGGAAACACTTGATGGCACATGGGGCAAGCGGTGCGTGCTTGAAATGGGGGTCCAGATGGATCTTGAAAAATATACGGACCGAAGCCGTGGCTTCGTTCAGTCAGCGCAGGGGCTGGCATTGCGTTCCGGACATCAGCGGTTCACACCGGAACATCTTCTCAAAGTTTTATTGGATGATGAGGAAGGCCTGGCGGCTAATCTCATCCGCGCGGCGGGCGGACGGCCTGATGCTGCGCTTGACGCTGTTGAGCTTGAGCTTGGCAAAATGCCCAAGGTCGAAGGTGACGGTGCAGGCCAGATCTATCTCGCACCTGAAACCGCTCGTGTGTTTGATCAGGCGGAGCAAGTCGCCAAAAAGGCTGGCGATTCGTATGTAACAGCAGAGCGCCTTCTGTTGGCTCTGGCCATTGAACAGGGTGCGGCATCTGCGGGCATCTTAAAAAACGCCGGCGTGACAGCGCAGGCTCTTAATGAGGCAATCAATTCGGTGCGCAAGGGACGGACAGCAGACAGTGCATCGGCGGAAGATGCCTATGATGCGCTTAAAAAATATGCGCGGGACCTCACTGAAGATGCGGAGAATGGCAAGCTTGATCCGGTGATCGGACGGGATGAGGAAATTCGTCGCTCTGTGCAGGTCTTGTCACGCCGCACGAAAAACAACCCTGTGCTTATAGGGGAGCCCGGCGTGGGTAAGACGGCGATTGCCGAAGGTTTGGCGCTCCGCATTGTCGACGGTGACGTGCCGGAGAGCCTGAGGGAGAAAAAGCTTCTCTCACTCGACATGGGCGCCCTGATTGCCGGTGCAAAATATCGCGGTGAATTTGAAGAACGGTTGAAGGCGGTGCTTAATGAAGTGAGCTCGTCGGACGGCGGCATCATTCTCTTTATTGACGAGATGCACACGCTTGTGGGTGCAGGCAAGACAGACGGGGCCATGGATGCCTCAAACCTGTTGAAGCCTGCATTGGCGCGCGGGGAGCTTCACTGTATCGGCGCGACGACGCTTGATGAGTATCGCAAGCATGTGGAAAAAGACGCTGCTCTTGCCCGCCGCTTCCAACCAGTCATGGTTGAAGAACCAACGGTGGAGGACACGATCTCCATTCTGCGTGGCCTGAAAGAGAAATATGAACTCCATCACGGGGTACGGATCTCTGACGCTGCGCTTGTGTCGGCGGCGACGCTCTCTGATCGCTATATTTCAGATCGCTTCCTGCCAGACAAAGCCATCGATTTGATGGACGAGGCGGGCAGTCGTCTGCGCATGCAGGTGGACAGCAAGCCTGAAGAGCTTGATGAGCTCGACCGGCGGATCATTCAGCTCAAGATCGAACGAGAAGCGTTGAAGAAAGAAACCGATGAGGCGAGCCAGGACCGGCTTGAGAAGCTTGAGTCGGATCTCGCAGACCTTGAGTCCAAGTCAGCCTCCGTCACGTCGGTGTGGCAGCGGGAGAAGGATAAGCTCGGTCAGGCCCAGAAAGTTCAAGAAGAACTGGATGCTGCCCGCAATGAGTTGGTTCAGGCGCAACGGAGCGGCAATCTGGAGCGCGCCAGCGAGCTTTCCTACGGTGTGATCCCCGGACTTGAGAAACAGCTTGCTGAAAGCGAAGACGTCGACCCAGGTGAAGGCATGGTGGAAGAGACGGTGACTGCCCAACATGTGGCGCAAGTCGTTTCCCGCTGGACCGGGATTCCGGTCGACAAGATGCTTGAAGGTGAACGTGAGAAACTCCTGCAGATGGAAACAGAACTGTCAGCCCGGGTGATCGGACAGGCAGAAGCAGTGAGTGCTGTGTCGCGGGCGGTGCGCCGGTCGCGTGCGGGACTTCAGGATCCTTCGCGGCCTATTGGATCCTTCATGTTTCTTGGACCCACGGGTGTGGGGAAAACGGAGCTCACCAAGACACTTGCGGATTTCCTCTTTGATGATGACCAGGCGATCTGTCGTCTCGATATGTCGGAATATATGGAGAAACATTCTGTCTCGCGCCTCATTGGCGCGCCTCCGGGCTATGTCGGCTATGAGGAAGGTGGCGCACTCACCGAAGCGGTGCGGCGTCGGCCTTATCAGGTTGTTCTGTTCGATGAGATCGAGAAAGCTCATCCGGATGTCTTCAACGTGCTGTTGCAGGTGCTGGATGATGGCCGTCTGACAGACGGGCAGGGCCGCACGGTCGACTTCAAGAACACGCTCATCATCATGACCTCCAATCTCGGGTCTGAATTCCTGGCTGACCAGGAAGCGGGCGATGATACGGAAGCTGTTCGTGATCAGGTGATGGATGTGGTGCGGATGCGCTTCCGGCCCGAGTTCCTGAACCGTTTGGATGAGATCCTGCTCTTCCATCGTCTCACACGGGAACAGATGGACGGCATTGTCGATATTCAGATGCAGCGTCTTGATGCGTTGCTGGTTGACCGGAAGATTATTCTGGAGCTGGATGATGCAGCGCGGAGCTGGCTTGCGGATAAAGGCTATGACCCGGTTTACGGGGCGCGGCCTTTGAAGCGGGTCATTCAGCGGAACGTTCAGGACCCTTTGGCGGACTTGATGCTCGAAGGTGTGGTCAAGGATGGCGAGACGGTGCCCGTTTCGGCTGGCCCAGACGGCCTTGTCATCAATGGCCGTGCGATTGCGGCGCAAGCTGCGGAGTAGTTTATCCCTCATTGGGGCGTGAAGAAGGGCTGTGCTTCGTGCACAGCCCTTTTTTTGTGTGCCACTTATCCCCGGGTGGGACGGCTCGTGGTTCAATGCCTGTCGGTTCCCCGATCTAGATCGATTGGATCTTGGGTTTTTGGCGGAGCGGCGTAAGCTCAGGCGAACTGGGAGATAGGATTATGAATAAGCTTTTGTTGGGCCTGGGTGTGCTGATCGCGCTCTGTGCCGGAGTGTTTGTCTATCTGGATCGCACGAGCAATGGCATTGTTGGTTTCTATGCCTGGAAACTTATGCCAGGAAATCTGCAGACAGAGGCCCGCGTCGATATCAATGGCATCTCGGTCTATTACGAGACCTATGGTGATGGTAGCCCCGTCCTTGTGTTGCATGGCGGCAGTGCCTTTATCGAAACCATGCACAATCAGATCACTGCACTGGCGGACCATCATTTTGTTGTCGCGCCTGACAGCCGTGCCCATGGGCGAACGGGCGATGCTGATGGTGTGCCGCTTTCCTACGCGCAAATGGCGGACGATATGATCGCGTTGATGGATCATATGGGACTTGCGAAAGCGGACATTGTCGGTTGGAGCGATGGCGGCAATATCGGGATTGATATAGCGATCCGCTATCCCACCCGCGTTGGCAAACTTGTGACCTATGGGTCGAACTTCCACACCAATGGTCTGGTGCCCGATGAGGAGGGGGCGGGAATCAACTCCTCGCCTGATGATCCCAGTTGGGAAGTGGTGCGCTCCTTCTATCAGTCTGTTGCGCCTAACCCGGACCACTGGCCGGTATTTCACGGCAAACTCATGACCATGTGGGATACGCAGCCCACTTTCACCACAGATGATCTGGGCAGGATCTCAAGCCCGGTTCTGGTGATGGCGGGGGAGTTTGACTCGATCAAAGAAACCCATACGCGGGAGATGGCGGCGTCCATTCCAAATGGGAGCCTCGTGATTGTCGAAGGGGAGGATCATTTCGCCCCTTTGATGGCGCCGGAGAAGGTGACGCCACGCATTGTCGAGTTTCTGAGATAGGTCAGCTCGGATTCTTCAAGCTGGACCGCATTCTGGGCTCCAGCCCGGTTCAGATCTGATAGGCATGCAATCACTCAACTTCAGGCACTCGCAGGTCAGCCCCATTTTGAGAATGCGCTGAAGTGATTGGGCATGCGCTATCTGCTTTTCGATGGCTTCAAGCTTTTTGTCGGCAAACGCGCGCCAGACATCGCTCGGCGGGCTTGTCTCTGAGACGCCTTCAAAGAAGAGCTTCATCTCATCCAACGTAAAGTCGAGGGCTTTCGCCGCTTCAATAATACGGAGGCGATCAATCACGCTTGGATCATATTGGCGTTGTCCGCTCCTGCGCGGCGGTGCTGGCAGCAGGCCAATGGATTCGTAATAGCGAATGGATGAGGCATTGAGCCCCGTCTTTTTCGCGATCGCCCCGATTGTCAGATCCGTCATCGTCTTCTCCTGTTGCGCAGATCTGCTTGACTTAAAGTCGACTTTAACAATTAGAGTAGGGGCCTGGTCAACAAATTAGGGACTTCGGCTATGGATGAGAAAACGGGGATCGCCTTAACAAAAACGGGGATCGCCTTAACAAAAGAGAATGAGGGACCAAGTTGCGCGATTGATCAATCCTGCTGCGGTGGTCCCTCCGCAAATGGTGTTGAGGACAGTTGTACGCTCGATCCGTCTGACATGCCTGAGCGGGTCGCCCGCTGGCAGGCGTTGTTTGGGCAGATGCTGGGATACGCACATGAAGGGAGCGAAGCCGTCTTTCGCTTCGATCGGGCGTGCGCCCTGGATGCAGAGCTTCAGGAACTCGTAAAGCTGGAGCGGGTCTGCTGTGCTCATGTCGTTTGGGATCTGAAAAGTGTGGGCGATGAAACTCACCTGACGTTGAAAGCAGATGAGGGCGCACTCGGCGCGCTTGTTCGAGGATTTACAGACGGATTTGAGGGGGTGGTATGAAATCCCCTGACCGAACGGGCAAGCGCGCGGCGCTTGGTGCTTTGTTCGCGGCAATACTCTGTGCGCTGCCGCCGGTGCTGTTGGTAATGTTTGGGGCAGGTGTTCTGGCTTACCTGCCGGAGTGGCTCGACATTGTTCTTGTTCCTCTCATTGTCGGGCTCGGTTTGTTTGCGATCTTTCGCTGGTGGCGCGCGCGAGTTGCGTCGCGGACAGCCGAATGACCGGGTTTTATGCAGCGGCGGCCCTTGCGGAGATTGCAGGGTGCTTTGCCGTCTGGGCCTTTCTGCGCGATGGACAGAGCGTCTGGTGGTTGGTACCCGGGATGCTCCTGCTTGGCCTGTTTGCCGTTCTTCTGACCAAAGTCGACAGTACCTATGCGGGGCGGGCTTATGCCGCCTATGGCGGGATCTACATTGTGGCTTCGTTGCTTTGGATGTTTGTAATTGAACGCATAACACCTGATCGCTGGGATCTTTTGGGTGGTGCCGTTTCGCTGTTGGGTGCGCTGATCATCGTTTATGGACATCGAACTTAGGCTTGTCGTCTATTGATCTGAGTCAATGACTAATATGACAATATAAATATATCCTTATATCTTTATTTAAAAAGACGGAGGGTGGTCATGAACGAGAAACTCACAGCTGTAGAACCGACAGAGGCTGAGAAGACGTCGGCAGAAGAGCTGGGCGTGGCGGCAAGCGCGCCAGCGGAAGCTGGCAAGGTTGTGATGCCTCCTGTCAGTGACCCTGCCGTAGTTGACAGCGGCGCTCCCCAAGAAAAAGAGCCAACGCCGAAGCAGAAGCTGACGGCTGGGGAGCAGCGTCACGTGTTGGCAAAAATGCGCCACGACCCTGAGGCCATCCGACATGCTTTTGAGACGGGTGCCTACCCGTACAAAACAAAGATGAAGCGCCCGACCTATGAGCGCCACAAAGCCGAACTGCAGGTCGAATTGCTGAAAGTCCAAAAGTGGGTTGAAGAGACAAATGAGAAGATCGTCGTCCTGTTTGAAGGCCGGGATGCGGCAGGCAAGGGCGGAACGATCAAACGGTTTATGGAGCACCTCAATCCGCGGGGCGCGCGGGTCGTTGCGCTGCCAAAGCCAACGGACAGGCAGAAGTCCCAATGGTTCTTTCAACGGTATATTGAGCACCTGCCAGCAGGTGGTGAGATCGTGATGTTTGACCGCTCCTGGTACAACCGTGCGGGTGTGGACCGTGTGATGGGTTTTTGCTCGCCGACAGAGTATCTGGAGTTCATGCGTGAGGCGCCTGAGCTTGAGCGCATGCTGACCCAAAGCGGCATTCGCCTCTTCAAATATTGGTTCTCTGTCACCCAGGATGAGCAGAAGCGCCGCTTTGCCTCGCGCGAGATTGATCCGCTGAAGCAATGGAAGCTCTCGCCGATTGACCGGGCGTCGCTTGATAAGTGGAACGACTACACGGAAGCGAAAGAAGCGATGTTCTTTTACACAGATACTGCCGACGCGCCGTGGACCATCGTGAAGTCCAATGACAAGAAGCGGGCACGGCTCAACTGTATGCAGCATTTTCTGAGTGCTTTGCCCTACCCGGACAAGAACCATCATGTGGTGCGCGGTCCTGATCCGCTGATTGTCGGCAACACAGAACATGTGATTGGACGTAACGAACATATTCTTGGTGCGAGCCTGCATCCTGACTTGCGGCGCAATGGAGGTGGTGCCGTCTGATCCTGTGTCTCCTCTAATGCAGTTGCCTTGATGGTCTGTTGGCCCTAGCGTTTGGGGAAACAAACCATAAAAGCCGGGAGCGAGCAGATGAGCATCACGGAGACAGGTACAGATCATCTTTTGGCTGATCTAAATGAGGGTGTGCTGACGCTCACCATGAACAGACCGGAAGCACGTAATGCCATGTCAGGTGAGATGACGGGTGCTCTTCAGGCAACGCTTGAAGCGGCGCAGCTCGATACAGATGTTCGTTGCATCGTTCTGACGGGCGCTGGCAAAGGTTTCTGTGCTGGTGGTGACGTAAAGGGCATGGCAGCAAGTGGCGATGGATCTCAGGATGAGAACACAATCGACTTCCGCATTCACCGGCAACGACTCAACCAGCGAGGCACGTCAGGCAGGCTCTATGAAATGCCCAAGCCGACGCTTGCAGCACTACCTGGAGCTGCAGCGGGGGCAGGGCTCGGGCTCGCTCTTGCGTGTGACATGCGCATCATGGCGCGCAATGCAGTCATGACGACTGCCTTCGCCCGTGTTGGTTTCTCAGGTGATTATGGCGGAACGTTTTTTCTGACGCAGCTCGTGGGGACGGCGAAAGCGCGGGAACTCTACTACTTGTCGGACCGCGTATCCGCCGAAGAAGCGTTGGGCCTGGGTCTGACGAACTGGGTGTGTGAACCAGAAGAGCTGCAAGAGAAGGCGCAAAACATTGCACGGCGCCTGGCGACAGGGCCAACGGTTGCCTATCGCTACATGAAAGAGAACCTCAACCGGGCGATCTCGTCGGGTGATCTCAATGACTGCATGGACCTTGAGGCGACCCATCACATTCATTGCGGTCAGACAGAAGATCATCAGAACGCGACGAAGGCGTTTGTTGAAAAACGAGAACCGGTCTTCAACGGTCGTTGACATCTCCTACCTGCTCTACTTTAGCGGCACGTAAATATCGGTGATGAGGTCTGACGGCACCGTCGTCTTCGGATCGTTCATGTTGATCTCAAAGAGTGGTGCGCCATTGCGGGTCTCCCCGGAGGCGGGCAACCAGTTCTGAAAAAGTTCGGTGTAGGTGCGTGCGAGCTCTGTGTATGGGCCGACATGCCGGGCGATGGCGTGTGGGCCACCAGGGATGGTGTAACTCCGGGTTCCCTCGCCGGACTCTTTTCCGTCAGGGCGTGGGATGGCGGCGAGGGAGGTTAGTTCTTCGGGCGGCTTCTCTCGTGGATCATCGAAGAAGACAGCGATGCCCTTTGTCTCCGGCGTGATCATGCCGTCGGTTGTGCATGCCCAGGCGAAGAGACGGTCGAAAGTTCGGCCAATTTCGTAATGGGGGCCTCGATGATCCATGCCGATGAGTTCGATTGGGTCGATGGAGCGTTTTTCGATGCTTGCCATTTGTGTGGTCTTTCCTTTGCTGCGGTAAAGGGAAGGTGAGGTGCCGTATTGATTGGCAAAAGCCCGCGTGAACGCAGCCGTGCTGCTGTAATGCGCAACGCGTGCGATCTGCTCTATGCTGTCGGGTGTGTTGAGGAGTTGATGGGCTGCACGCCACAGACGACGTCGGCGAACGGTCTGCGAGGCTGTCTCTCCCATGATCTCCCGATAGATACGGTGCCAGTGATGAGGCGAGAGGCAGGCGATGTCGCCCAGGACATCCATGTCGAGGGGCGCATCCAGGTTTTCGTGAATGTAGGTCACAACCCTGTCGATGCGTTTTTTATGTGCCGCGACTCTTGTTTCCTGCGTCATGCTATCTGCCATCCCTTTTGGAAAGTTTAGCGCAGAGGCACTTGATCAAACTTGCGATTTATCGGGATTGGCCAAGAAAAAGGCCGCATCCCAATTAACTGGGAGCGGCCTTTTGAAACTCAATCGGTTCGTCCTATTGGGAACTGGTCTCGTCTGCATCGGCGGTCAGTTCAGCTTCAGCCATCTGCGTCATAGAGGGTGCCTCCGCCATCATCGTATTGATGTTGGTGCGCGCTTCCTGGAAGGCGGCCAGTTGCTGGCCGGACAATGTGCGTCCTGTTGGGACGCGGATGCGCTGTGGGTTCACCTTGTTGCCATTGTGGATCACTTCATAGTGCAAGTGCGGGCCGGTTGAGCGGCCGGTCGTTCCCACATAGCCAATCACCTGACCCTGGCGAACACGGACACCTTTACGGATGCCTCGGCCATAGCCGCGCATGTGCGCATAGGCAGTCTGGTATCCGTTGGCGTGACGAATGCGAACATAGTTGCCAAAGCTGCCATTGCGTTGTGCCATCTCGATGGTACCGCTACCGGCTGCGTAGATCGGCGTGCCGCTTGGCGCTGCGAAGTCTGTGCCTGCGTGAAGGCGTGTATATCCGAGAATTGGATGACGACGGTTGCCAAAGCTTGAGGAGATACGAGCGCCATCAATTGGCGTCTTCATCAGGAACTTCCGCATGGAGCGTCCCTGCTCGTCGAAATAATCCCAGTTGCCGCCATCGCTTGGCTCGTGGCGCCACAGGCGCCGTTCTTTGCCGCGCACATTCATTGAGGCATAGAGAACATCGCCTTCTCGGACGGGTGTTCCATCTTCGTCATACTCACGGGTGAAGAACACTTCGAATGTGTCGCCCTGGCGAATTTCCCGTTGGAAGTCGATGTCGTAGGAATACATGCGGATCATCTCAACGGTGATCGCTGCAGGAATGCCTGCGTCAGCAGCGGCTAGAAAAAGACTGGAATTGATGGTGCCGCGTGCCTGGACGTGACCGGTTTCAAGTTCGGCGACAATTTCCATGCCTGCATAGTCGCCCTCATCGGTGCGGCTTACGGTGACGTGCCGATCTACATCGGTCTTCATGCTGAGGGATGTAAGGCGGCGCGAAATTTCGCTGTCACCTTTGTCGGTCTCGGTTACATATTCCTCGAACGCCAATTCAAGCTCTTGGCCGGCGCGGACTTTGCGCGGATCCTGAAGAGGCGTCATGGCGGCAATCGCACGATGTGCGTCCGCGCGGGCAGCGCCTGATTCAGTCAGGAGACCCATCAATGTGTCGCCGCGTCCAACAGACACAGTCTCTGTTGCAGTCCGGCGAATGGGTTCGGTAACAAAGCTGTAAGCGGCGCCGAAACTGAGAGGCGCTGCCGAAACCGGTTCGGCAATTTCCTCCGCAAACGGATTGCTGAACAGGCTGGCTGTGTCGGCTTTTGCTTCGATCGGTTCAGGTGCTTCAGGTTGGGCTGCCAAAAGAGGCATGGTTGTCACGACACGGACCGATGCCTCGCCGACGCTTTCAGAGACATCTGTGCGTGTTTGTGGGGAGACGAGCGATCCGATGGCGAGTGCACCCATGCCGAGCGTTAAAGCTGCTACAGCGGATGTGGCTGTGCCCCACCGTCCGCGATAGCCCATTGAACCGATTCTCGAGAAATCAGTGCCGGCTGACGCGGGCATTGATGCGCTGAGGCGCTTCGTGAAGCGTTGGAGCGCTTCTCCGGCCATTGAGGCTTTCTTCATCAGGCCTTCAAAGCGTGATGTTTCAAACTGACTATTTTGCACTGACATCCCCAAAATCGATCACTCAAACCCTCTGTGGCCCTTATCTCGCCATGGTACATTGCCTTACGTTTCGGCTATTCCATGCGACTTTTGAGCCACTTCGCACGATGCCGTGTGGCCATTCTTGTGTCAATGTGCGGGTCTTAAAAATCTTCCCGAAGCCCTTGAAAAGATTGAGTTTGTTGGCTCCAGGTGGTTTTCCATAATCGTGATTGAGCCAAATTAAGCACAAGACTGTATGTCGACAGGCAGTATAGGGCGTCCCCATTTAAGACAGCCTTAATCATGATTGGGGTGGGTCTTGGAGGAGATTGGCGCTTTCCGTAGAGTCAGCTTTGGGCGTTTTCTGCCAGATCGGCGGCCTCGCCTATTTGGCGCCTGGGACTCGTGCTCTCCCAAACTCCCCAATAATCGGCAGAAAACCGGGAAAAATTGTTTTGTGAAAAAAGTTTGAAAAAGCGCTTTACAGCTCGAGGGCGACCCCATATAAACCGCGCTCACCGACGAGGCG
>BAOK01000002.1:852500-987219 GCA_000509225.1 Parvibaculaceae bacterium Mf 1.05b.01
CGTCCGGCTCCACCAGAGATCCGACAGGGATTGAGACTTACAGTGCACTGAATTCATCAGCCAGTTTATTAGGCAAGATGGATCGATTGTGAGAAAAACAAGTTTGCTATCAGCTTCGGCTGGTTAGCGAAGATCATTTACATCGTAAAGAAGGGATATGTCCGAGCCGCTGCTCGATGACATGCCAATAGTTATGACTTTTGTCTTCGGACGTTGGTTATATGGCATGTCAAAAGGCGGATGGTCGAGGCCAAGCCGATCCGATCGGAAGCATGCTAAGGCGCATGTGAAAGAGAGGTTCATGGTCAGGATATATCCTAAGACAATCAATTCTGATCTAACCGCATTTGACTGATGTTACGTCCCGGGATCTGCACGACCCTGGGGTGGGCATTGGTAATGAGAGTAATCAAGCGTAAGAAGGGCATTTAGTGGATGCCTTGGCGATAAGAGGCGATGAAGGACGTGGTACGCTGCGTTAAGCCATGGGGAGCTGCGAACAAGCTTTGATCCATGGATATCCGAATGGGGAAACCCGGCCCGCAAGGGTCATCATTATCTGAATACATAGGGTAATGAGGCGAACCTGGGGAACTGAAACATCTAAGTACCCAGAGGAAAGGACATCAATTGAGACTTCCTTAGTAGTGGCGAGCGAACGGGAACCAGGCCAGTGGCTTTAGTGAGACAACCGGAACCGTTTGGAAAGACGGGCCATAGTGGGTGACAGCCCCGTACGGGTAATTCGAACTTTAGTCCTCGAGTAGGGCGGGACACGTGAAATCCTGTCTGAACATGGGGGGACCATCCTCCAAGCCTAAGTACTCCTTATCGACCGATAGTGAACAAGTACCGTGAGGGAAAGGTGAAAAGCACCCCGACGAGGGGAGTGAAACAGTTCCTGAAACTGGATGCCTACAAACAGTTGGAGCCCAAGGTTCGTCCTGGGTGACAGCGTACCTTTTGTATAATGGGTCAGCGACTTAATCTAGCAAGCAAGCTTAAACCGTTAGGTGTAGGCGTAGCGAAAGCGAGTCTTAATAGGGCGACTAAGTTTGTTGGATTAGACCCGAAACCGAGTGATCTAGGTATGAGCAGGTTGAAGGTGCAGTAACATGCACTGGAGGACCGAACCCACGCCTGTTGAAAAAGGCGGGGATGACTTGTGCCTAGGGGTGAAAGGCCAATCAAACTCGGAAATAGCTGGTTCTCCGCGAAATCTATTTAGGTAGAGCGTTAGATGAATACCATCGGGGGTAGAGCACTGGATGGGCTAGGGGGTCTCACCGACTTACCAAACCTAACCAAACTCCGAATACCGATGAGTAATATCTGGCAGACACACTACGGGTGCTAAGGTCCGTAGTGGAAAGGGAAACAGCCCTGACCGCCAGCTAAGGTCCCTAAGTTATGGCTAAGTGGGAAAGGATGTGAGAGTGCATAGACAACCAGGATGTTGGCTTAGAAGCAGCCATCATTTAAAGAAAGCGTAACAGCTCACTGGTCAAGCGCTCTTGCGCCGAAAATGTACCGGGGCTAAAGCCATACACCGAAGCTGCGGATGCACATTTATGTGCGTGGTAGCGGAGCGTTCTGTAAGCCTGTGAAGGGTGACCCGCGAGGGCACTTGGAGGTATCAGAAGTGAGAATGCTGACATGAGTAGCGATAAAGAGGGTGAGAGACCCTCTCGCCGAAAGACCAAGGGTTCCTGCGTAAAGCTAATCTGCGCAGGGTTAGTCGGCCCCTAAGGCGAGGGCGAAAGCCGTAGTCGATGGGAAACAGGTTAATATTCCTGTACCTGGAGGTAGTGACGAATCCCGTGTGTTGTTTACCCTTATTGGATTGGGTAGGCCGCGAAGGGGTTCCAGGAAATAGCTCCTCCATTATAGACCGTACCCCAAACCGACACAGGTGGTCTGGTAGAGTATACCAAGGCGCTTGAGAGAACTATGTTGAAGGAACTCGGCAAAATGCTCCCGTAAGTTCGCGAGAAGGGAGACCTCCACTTAGGCAACTAGGTGGGGGTGGCACAGACCAGGGGGTGGCGACTGTTTACTAAAAACACAGGGCTCTGCGAAGTCGCAAGACGACGTATAGGGTCTGACGCCTGCCCGGTGCTGGAAGGTTAAATGGAGTGGTGCAAGCTGCGAAATGAAGCCCCAGTAAACGGCGGCCGTAACTATAACGGTCCTAAGGTAGCGAAATTCCTTGTCGGGTAAGTTCCGACCTGCACGAATGGCGTAACGACTTCCCCGCTGTCTCCAACATAGACTCAGCGAAATTGAATTCCCCGTGAAGATGCGGGGTTCCTGCGGCTAGACGGAAAGACCCCGTGCACCTTTACTACAGCTTCACAGTGGTGTTAGTGACGGCATGTGTAGGATAGGTGGTAGGCTTTGAAACTTGGGCGCCAGCTCAGGTGGAGCCACCCTTGAAATACCACCCTTATCTTCATTGACATCTAACCGCGGCCCGTTATCCGGGTCCGGGACCCTGTGTGGTGGGTAGTTTGACTGGGGCGGTCGCCTCCCAAAGAGTAACGGAGGCGCGCGATGGTAGGCTCAAGCTGGTCGGAAATCAGCTGTTGAGTGCAATGGCATAAGCCTGCCTGACTGCGAGACTGACAAGTCGAGCAGAGACGAAAGTCGGTCATAGTGATCCGGTGGTCCCGCATGGAAGGGCCATCGCTCAACGGATAAAAGGTACGCCGGGGATAACAGGCTGATGATGCCCAAGAGTCCATATCGACGGCATTGTTTGGCACCTCGATGTCGGCTCATCGCATCCTGGGGCTGGAGCAGGTCCCAAGGGTTTGGCTGTTCGCCAATTAAAGCGGTACGTGAGCTGGGTTTAGAACGTCGTGAGACAGTTCGGTCCCTATCTACCGTGGGTGTAGGAGAATTGAGAGGATCTGCCCCTAGTACGAGAGGACCGGGGTGGACGTACCTCTGGTGGACCAGTTGTCGTGCCAACGGCACAGCTGGGTAGCTATGTACGGACTGGATAACCGCTGAAAGCATCTAAGCGGGAAACCAACCTCGAAACCAGTTCTCCCTTGAGAACCGTGGAAGACGACCACGTTGATAGGCCAGGTGTGTAAGTGCAGCAATGTATTGAGCTTACTGGTACTAATCGTTCGATTGGCTTGATTACTCTCATTTACCAATGCCCATCTCGGGCTAGCGCGAGCTGGCCCATTTGGATGGCGGTGAGTGAATGTGGTTCAGATCAGAAAAAGATTGTCGTTACTTCAGAATTTCTGAAGGTTTTTGCCTTTTGCCGACCTGGTGGTTATTGCGAGGGGCCTGCACCCGATCCCATCTCGAACTCGGCCGTGAAAACCCTCAGCGCCGATGGTACTGCATCTTAAGGTGTGGGAGAGTAGGTCGCTGCCAGGTCTGCTAAATGCAAAAACAAACGATGATCGACTTGTCTTAGGTCCCTTCTTTACCAGACTTCCAAAACGCCGCTTGAGCCTCACCGCTCAGGCGGCGTTTTTGTGTGTGTCACTGGTCGGACGCTGCAGGCGGATCAGCGGGTGGAACTGCTGTGATTTGAGCGGGGGGAGGTGCTTTGATTGTGGTTTGTGGGATCCTGGGTTCATCATCGGTTGTAACCGCCGGTGATGAAGAATTGAGAAGCCGCTCTTTCGCTGGTGCAAGCTGGTCTTCTGTGAATAGGCCGGACTGTGCCAGCAATTGTATCCTCAATGTTTCGGCTTTGATTTCGTTGGTTTTATCGTCGGGTTTGTTGTCGGCTGCGATTTGTATTGCAGCAGAAAGTCCAGCCAAAGCAGATGGCATGCTGCATTTCTCGTGGTATCTGACTGCGTCGGCTACGGCTCGCATCGCACCGTATTGTTGCGAGGTTTCGCGCTGACGAAGCAGCATGTTTTCTCTGATGACCTTTCGGTCCGCGTCTATCTGCGACCATATCGTTGACAGAATTTGGTCCATAAGAAATGTGGAGTTCTTGACAGAGGCCAAACCGCTGAAGACGCCCGATGTGCCAGAGAGGATTGATTTCGCCATTTCCCCTTGGACAATTGCTCCGGCCGAAGCGAGGGCGAGAGCTGAGCCCAGCAGAGAGAAATCTGTTAGTGCGTTGAGTTGATAGAGCTTGTCTTGGTAGAGACCGCACATCGCATCAGAGCTCATGATGAGTTTGTTCTGAAGCTCATTTCGAAGACGGGGGTCGTCGCGGGCGACGACAAAGGCGTTGGCGGTGACTTCGTCATAAACTTGTGCTCCCGCTGCGTCCACGACTGGCTTCCCGTCGCCATCTACTCTCGGTTGCATAAATCGTGTAGTTCCGGAATCCAGATTGAATGGAGTTGCCTTCGGGTAGCGGGTGTCTTGTTCAGCGCCGTCATAGACAAGGGTCGGGAGCTGTCCGCGTGAAAAGACACCGGCTATGTTTGAGCATGCTGAAAGTGTGGCTAGGAGTATTAGCGAGATAATGAATTTCATTCTGGTCCCCTTTGAGTAGGTCAAAGGAGTGCCCCCCGTTGTTACGATAAAACGAATGATTCATCATGTAAAATGGATTTCAATTTTGTCGTCGAGGAGTCTTCAAGGGAGAACTGGTTGAGACAGGGATCCCCTAGTTTGGAGCTTTGTGGGTCAGTGTAGTCAACGATGTCCCTTGCGAGAAGGTCGCGCTCCCTATATATCTCCGCGCCCTGACTTCTTGATAATCAACGGTAATCGGACGGTGAGCGGTGACTAACTGGCTCGGGGTGGATTTTGGCACCTCAAATTCTGCTGCCGCCTTTATGGCGGACGGCAATGTGGTGCATGTGGAACTTGAAGAAGGCCGGGAGACGATCCCGACGGCGCTCTTCTTCGATCTCTATGAGCGCCAAGTGCTGACTGGTCGTGTGGCAAACCAGGCGCTTTTGGACGGGGCGGAGGGCCGCTATATGCGGTCGCTGAAAAGCGTTCTTGGCACACCTTTGATGGAGGAGCAGCGGTTGCTGCTTGGCCGGCGCACGGATTTTTTCGAGGTTGTTTCCGCGTTTCTCACGCAGCTTAAAGATCGAGCGGAACAGTTTGCCGGCGTCACATTCGACCATGTTGTCGCCGGGCGGCCTGTCTTCTTCCACCGGGTGGATGCTGATCGGAACAGGCGGGCGGAGCAGGATCTGAAGGCCTGTTATCACAAGGCGGGCTTCGCCCATGTCCAGTTTATGTATGAGCCGGAAGCAGCGGCGCTTGAAAGTGCGCGCGACTATAAGAAGGGCAGTGTCGGCCTGGTGGTTGACATTGGCGGGGGGACGTCTGACTTCACCCTGTTTGAAGCACAAGAGCAGGGTGTCCGGATCATTGCGTCAAACGGTGTGCGGGTTGGCGGTACCGATTTTGACCGCCAGATCTCCTACGATCATTTTATGCCGCTGCTTGGCCGCGGGCAGGAGCTGACACGACGCTTTGCCGAGGGCACCATTCAGGCGCCGGCACATATCTTTTCTGAACTCGCGACCTGGGAGAAAATCCCGTTCCTCTATGACGAAAAGACCTTGCAAATGGCAAAGGGCATGGAGCGTGATGCTGTCAGCCGCCCGGTCTTTGCCCGTCTGGTAAAGACATTGGAGAGGCGGCTTGGTCACGACCTCGCCTTTGAAGCGGAACGCACCAAAATTGCGCATAATGAGGGCCGCAATCATTCAATGGTCGACCTCAGCCTGATCGAACTTGGCCTGCAGACCGAGCTCACTGATGAGGGGCTTGAAAAAAGCCTCCTGCGCTTTGGCGAGGAGATTGCGGAGGCCATCCAGGAGACTCTCGAGGCAGGAGGGGTCGAGGCTGGGCGCGTGGAAGCTGTCGTTAGCGTCGGGGGGTCCAGTTCCATGAAGATTGTCACCGATGCGATCCAGGGGTGCCTGCCAAACGTGGCCGTGAAACAAGGCGATGTCTTCACGTCGATTGTCGATGGGCTGGCGATAGCGACACAAGCTACCTAAAAAATCGGCGTGCTTAATCCCATAGATGGTCTTTTGTGCCTGATTGCCGCATCCGAAAATCCTACTAAAATCAATGGTTTACTATTTGATATTGAGTAGAATAGTTCTTTTGTTCTGCAAGCATAGTTTCATCTTTACGAAGGTATTATTTCAATTAGTACAAATTTTATAAATGAACAGTACCTTGGACTTGGGTGGTCACAGAACATTTGCAGGCGGCAGTACGCAGCTGAGGTGGAGCTTCTTCTTCGCAGGTCAGCGCATGAGGAGTCTTTGCGCGTCGGGTCTGCACCTGAAGGGGAAAAAAGATGGGGATACTGGCAAGGAAGTTTTTTTCGATAAAGACAGTTTGATCGTGAGTAAGACGAACCTAAAGGGTCATCTTACCTACATGAATGATGTTTTTCTGGATATCGCGGGATATCAGGCGGAGGAACTCGTCGGGAAACCGCACAACATCATTCGCCATCCTGATATGCCCAGATGCGTATTCAAGCTTCTTTGGGATGAGGTTCAGCAGGGCAAGGAAGTGTTTGCCTATGTGGTCAACATCACGAAGAGCGAAGACTATTATTGGGTCATTGCCCACGTTACGCCGAGCTTTGGTCTGGACGGATCTATTGTTGGCTATCATTCGACACGGCGGGTGCCGAACCCTAAGACCGTTCGCGACATAATCATTCCCCTTTACAGAGAGCTGAGTGCAATTGAGACGAGCTATTCCAGTCGTAAGGAAGGCCTAGAGGCTTCTTACAAGAAGCTCCTTGCCATACTGGCTGAGAAAGATCTCGGTTATGACGAATTCGTCTCTCATCTGATGCTTGCGGCTTAAGGGGAACGTGATGAATAAGCTATTTTCAAAAATGACAGGACAGACTGTGCCGATTTCTTCTGGATCCGATGATGTGTTGCAAAAGCTTGACGAAGTCATCTCTGTATGTGAGCGGGTGAGCAAGGGAGATTTTGAAGCACGTATTCAGAATGTTCCTCACGAGGCCGGCCAAACGCGTGATCTCTGTCTGAGATTGAACGATCTTATTGACAGAACTGATGCCTACATTCGCGAATCCACGGCCTGTCTTGGGTATATGGAACGCAATCAGTATTTCCGCCGGATTTCTGAAACTGGCATGCTGGGGGCATTTCTGGTCGCCTCGAAAACGATCAATGCTGCGGCGGATGGTGTTGAGCAAAAAATGCGTGATTTTGACGAGCTTGCATCGTCACTCGAGAATGCAGCAGGCACACTTAACAAGTGTGCAGAAGAGATGCGCCGCTCCAGCTCAACTTCAGAAGAGCAGGCGACCGGTGTTGCTGCGGGTGCAGAAGAAGCATTGACGAATGTGCAGACTGTTGCTGCGACGGCTGAAGAACTCAACTCCTCAATTGTAGAGATTAACCGCCAGATCACGCAATCCACAGAGATGACATCGAATGTGGAACGTGAGAGCCAGGTTGCGGGTGCGGCCATTGGCGAGTTGTCCCAAACATCAGAGCAGATTGGTGCAATTGTCGAACTCATCACAGGCATTGCGGGGCAAACGAATTTGCTGGCGCTCAATGCGACGATTGAAGCCGCGCGCGCTGGCGAAGCTGGCAAGGGGTTTGCTGTTGTTGCCTCGGAGGTTAAGGCCCTGGCTGCGCAAACCGCGAAGGCCACTGAAGAGATTGAAGTGCAGGTTAGCGCAGTTCAGGAAGGGACGGGGCGTGCCGTTTCATCCATTGAATTGGTAACCCAAACACTTGCAAGTCTGAATTCGGCTTCAGGGGCGATTGCTGCAGCTGTTGAAGAACAGGGGGCAGCGACAACAGAAATCGCCCGCAGCATGTCTGAAGCGTCAAATGGCGTGGGTGACATTTCCGAGGGTATTACCGGAGTCTCCAGGAATGTCCAGGAGGCGAGCACGGGTGCCGCGGAGATCCTGAAAATATCAGAAAACCTTTCCTCGCAGGCAGGCTTATTGAAAAAGAGCCTTGAACGAAAAACTGCTTAGATCGTCTGAAATTGTTTATCGTACGGGCTCGAGTAACTGATCACTTGAGCCCGGACTTTTTTGGATGACCCAGTCTCTGTTGAGCGCCGACTGTTCGCAATGTGCGGCGCTCTGCTGCATGACTTTTGAGTTTGAGGTTTCTGATGATTTTGCCATCAGCAAACCCGCCAACACGGCATGTCGAAATCTTGATGAGTGTGGAGACTGCAAAGTGCACGACACACTCGAGGATCTGGGGTTTCGCGGCTGTGCGGTTTTTGAGTGCTACGGCGCGGGGCAGCGGGTCACCCAGGACATGTTCGGCGGGCGCACCTGGCAGGACGACCCCAGCCTTATTCCTCTAATGGCAGAGCGTTTCCGGCAGGTGCGGCGTCTTCATGAGTTACTCATGTTGCTTGAGGCTGGTGCGGTCCTTGCCCTGCCGCAGGTTGACGAAGCGCAGCGGGTCTCATGGGCAGAGCGGGTCGATATGCTGGTGTCAGCCGATGCTTCTGATGAAGAGATTGATGCGGTGAGCAAAGAGGTCCACGGCTTTTTGCGCTCGCTCCAGCGCCATGTGGGACAACGTTAGACCACGTGCCTCAAAATACCTGTAGCTCTAGTGTACGCGGACGTCCTGGCGGCTGAGTTCTTGCTGCACCGCGCTCACATTCACATCTGTAAGAGGGGTGTCTTGTTTGACCGAAAGGGCGGCCGCGACGCCAGCACCCTGTCCGGTCACAGCGCAGCAAGACATGTTGCGGGTGGCGGCGTGAGAGATTTTGTCCCCGCCAATGGCCCGTCCCGCGACAAGCAGGTTCTCAATTTTCTTAGGCAGTAGTGAGCGATAGGGGATGTGCATATAGCGTCCCGTGGTCGGCAGAATCAGGATGCCATAGCCATCGATGAATTCCGGATAGATCCCGATCGAGTCCTCAAAACGGCCTTCATAGCGCACATCCTCTTCCGTCATATTGTAGGATGCATCGATTTTACGCGTGTCTCTGATGCCGATGCTCATGCCGAAATTGCGCAGGCGCGCGTCTTCGCAGCCAGGTGTGTATTTGCGGAGCACGTCTATGGCGGCGAGCGTTTGGCGTCGGCCCTCCATTTCAAATTTGGTGAGGCTTTCCGGGTCTGTGCCGTCGCATTCATTCAGATGGATGAGGTTCATATAGGTCAGCTCCCCGCTATCGTGGACAGCGCCCCAGGTACCGCCAATGGTTTTTAGCTCTGCCGGTATCACACCGTCTTTGATGGCTTGATCGAAGGGCTTCCCTAGGAAGGGCGAGAACATCTCATCTTCCTTGCCATCGGTTTCCATGTGCCAGGTACTGTTTTCCCAGTCCTTATAGGTCTGTGGGTTGTCTTTCACGCCCTGAAGAAACGCCTGCTTGTCGACGCCTGCGAGATGAAACATGACCGACGCCGCCTGCATGTCCTCCAGAGGTGTTTTGATTGTGGGAGCGCCCGCGCGGTGTGCGACATCGGCGTCGCCAGTTGCGTCAATCACCCGCTTGGCGAGGACAGCTTCGCGGCCCGCTTTTGACTCCACGATCACGCCTTCAATGCTGTTGCCGTTCATGATGGGGGCAACAAACTGGCGGTGCAGCATGGGATGGATGCCTGCTTCTTCGACCAACCTGTCGGCGACAAGTTTGAAGCCTTCGGAGTCTAGTTCGTAGCTGAGAGATTGGCTTTCTGGGACAGCCGCGCCCATCTCCTTGGCGCGCTCTTCAAACTCTCGACCTATGCCGCCGGCTTCGACAGTTTGTTCGTGGCGATACCAGGCAAAACCTTCCACGCCCACCACTGTGACGTTGCCACCGAAACACCCAAACCGTTCCAGCAGGGCGACGCGCACGCCGCTTCTTGCAGCGGCGATGGCAGCTGACAGGCCGCCAGGTCCCGACCCCACAACGAGCACATCTGTTTCATGCGCCACTGGCGTTTCGCGCGCTGGTTCGGAAATGGTTCTGGTCATGGTTCCCCCCGCCTGTGACGTCGGTCTTTGACTGCCAGTCTGCGCTGAACCATGATCCTTGTGAAGTGAGCTCGGCCGACAAATGAGAGATTGACGATGAAACCTGCCATTGATGCGATGAAGGTTGATGCAGTTCGGGGCGGCCATGCCCTGCCTGTGGAAAGTGATCGCGGTGCTCTTGGGCCCCATGAGCTTGGTGGACCTTATGAAAGCCGGAATCTGGGTGATCTGTTCGCATTGACGCAGTTTGGGGTGAAGATGGAAACACTTCCGCCAGGTTCTCGCTCGTCCATCCGTCACTGGCATACAAAATCAGATGAGTTTGTCATGGTGCTAGAGGGCGAGCTGACCCTGGTCACCGATGAGGGGGAGACGCTGGTGACGGCTGGCATGGTTGCCGGCTTTAAGGCCGGGGACGCGAATGCCCACCACCTCATCAACACGTCGAACGCGGATGCCCGTTTTCTCGTTGTGGGTTCGCGTGTACCGGGAGACGAGGTGCATTACCCGCATGATGATTTCAAATGGGCTGTCGCCGAGGATAGCACCTGGTATGCCGCCCACAAGGATGGCACACCCTATTGAAGAAAGTGCGGGCTCTAAGGTGCAGCACTCTCCAGCAGAGCGTCGAGGTCAGTACGATCAAGAACTGTCCCACGGGTGATGACGGTATCGATGGTGCGCGTGTTGGCGATGTCTTCAAGTGGATTGGCGGTGAGGAGGACCAGTTCGCTGCTTTTCCCTGCTTCGATGGTGCCCATCTTTACTTCCAACCCGAAAAACTCAGCCGGTCGGAGCGTCGCGCTTGCCAGAGCCTCTTTCGGTGATAGGCCCGCCTTGACCAGCATCTCCATCTCTAGATGAAGGCTGAAGCCAGGTGTCAGCAAACCGATGGGCGTGTCTGTTCCGGCCATGATCGGCACCCCTGCCTCATGAAGCTGGCCGACCATCCCTAAGGACCAGTCTGCAAATGCCACATAAGCCGGGTCGATGGGGGTATCTGCGGCAGCATCAGCAAAAGCATTCCACTTATCCCGGACGGTAGCGGGGAGATGTTGGAAAGGGTCGCGCTGTCGAGGCTCAAGGAACTGTCTGAGGGCGCCGCGGGTATTCAGCGCGAGGGTCGGCGTCTGAAATACCTGAGCAGTGGCGAGAGCCCCGATCACGGTGCTGCAGCGGTCCGGGCCTTGTGATCCGAAGGCTATTGGGCGTTGGGCGGCGTGGATTAAGGATCGCAGCGTGCTGCCTTCCTCCTTTGCACCATCACGGAGCATGGCCTGTCTTTCAGTGAGCAGCATTTGTGCTTTGTTCGAACAGGCAAGGCCGATATTGCGCAGATGCTCCATGCCTTTGACGCCGGCTGCGATGACGGCTTCGGCGTCCATGCTGAGCGGAATGTGTGAGGTGACCGGCAATTCGCGTTCTGTTGCACGGGCGACAAGCGCGCGGAAGACATCCGGCTTTAGCATTTCGTAGGATTTAATAAGACTTGCGCCGGCAGCGGCGAGTTCATCGACGATGCGTTCCGCATCTTCGGGTGTTGAGGCGCCGTCGGATATGTTCGGGAAGCGTGCGGGGGTGCCGTCATAGACACGTGGCATGCCGTCTATGAGTGGGCCTGCGAAATAGATCTCCGGGGCCTGTGGCCCTCTCTCTTTCGCAATGTCCTGCACCAGGAGTATTTCAGAGAGAAGCCCCCCTGTGTCGCGCACGCGGGTGATGCCGTTGGCGACAAAGAGGGGAAGGGCGGCATTGCCGATGTCCTTGTCGAAAGTCAGGTGCACATGGGCATCCCACAGGGCGGGGATGAGAAATTTACCGGTGCCGTCCAATGTGTCGACGGGTGCGAATGTCGCGATGCTGCCATGCTCTCCCATGGCGGCGATGGTCCCATTGCCGATCAGAATGTCCTGGTTTTCCGTTTCACCGGCGACGGGGTCGATGATCGTTACATTCTGGATCATCAGGTCGGCCCATGCGGGCGAGGTGATGGCGATAAGTCCACAGAATGTCAGTGCCGCTTTTGTCGCGAGACTGTTGATCCATTCACCCATGATGCCCTCCCAAAGCAGTTGACCTCATAGTGAGTGGGAACGTCGATCAGTGCAACGGGCGCGACGGGAATTAGATCCAGCGGCGGGTACGGGCCTTATACGCCAGATAGTCGGCGCCGAATGTCTCTTCCATCTTTCTCTCTTCAAAGGGGATGTACCAAAGGTTGGTAATCACAAAGAAGGTTATCACCACAATAAATGGTGTTGCGGTCCCCAGGCCAATGGCAATACCGAGGAGCAATACCAGAAATCCCAGATACATTGGGTTTCGGGTGAAGCGAAAAAGACCACTGGTCACAAGGTGATCGGGCTTGTTGAAGGTTTTGATGTTGGTGCCAATGCGGGAGAAAAGCCGTGCGCCAGAGAGTGTGAAACCCGCACCGACGATTGCGACAATGCCCGCCAGCAGTGGCCGGTCCATGAGGACACCTAGCGGTAACAGCACGTGAAGCACGATCATGACCAGAATGCAGATTGCGACGAGGGCAGGGGGCAGAAGTTTTTGCATGATTTCCTCTCCAGTGGATGTCTGAGTATGCCCCGCGCCGCCAATCGCTGTTTTGCTCGCAAATTGCGATTTGTAACAATGTGTTGCGCGTTAAAGGCGTTTCATTGAGAGGGTCGCGTTGACGCCGCCGAACCCAAAGCCGTTGCACAGCGCATGGGCGATTTCTCGTTTTGTTGCCGTTAGGGGCGTCAGGTTAAGGTCCTCCATGCCTTCGTCCGGCGTGCGCAGATTGAGAGTAGGTGGCAGCGATCCGGTTAGAAGCGACATGGCGGTAAAAACAGCTTCGACGCCGCCCGCAGCTCCCAGCAGGTGGCCGATGGCAGATTTTGTGGACGAGATTGCAATATCTGGAATGCGTGTGCCGAAGACTTGTCTGAGGGCCGCGACTTCTCCACGGTCTCCAACGGGCGTGGATGTCGCATGTGCGTTTATATAGTCGACGTCTGACCCGTCGCTGTCGGCCATCTTGAGGCAGGCGCGCATAGATCTTGCTGCGCCAGACCCATCTTCCGGTCCCGCCGTCAGGTGATAGGCGTCCGCGCTGGTTCCGTATCCTGTGAGTTCAACAAGAGGCGTTGCGCCGCGGGCTTCTGCATGTTCCAGGGATTCCAGTACGACAAGACCGGCGCCTTCGCCCATCACAAAACCATCTCTGTCTTTGTCAAAGGGGCGTGAGGCTTCTTGTGGTGCTTCGTTTCGGGTAGAGAGCGCACGGGCGGCGGCGAACCCACCGAGGCCAAGTGGGTCGACACAGGCTTCCGTTCCGCCCGCAAGCGCTATGTCGGCTTCGCCGCTTGCAATCAGACGCATGGCATCTCCAATCGCCTGAAGGCCCGCTGCGCAGGCGGTGACCGGTGTCCCCAGCGGCCCCATGAACCCATAACGGATCGACAGGTTTCCAGCGGCAAGGTTGGCAAGGAATGCCGGCACAACGAAGGGTGATAATTTGCGGTAGCCTCGAGCGTCCATTGTTTCTTTCGCGGCAGTGATGATCGGCAGGCCGCCGATGCCTGTTCCAACGATGGTCGCCGTGCGTTCTCTTCTGGCTTCGTCTTCAGGTTTCCAATTGGCTTGGGTTAGTGCCTCTTCTGCGGCCGCCATTGCGTAGATGGTGAAGAGGTCGACCTTGCGCCGCTCCTTTGGCGAAACAACTGCGCCCATATCAAGTCCAGATGGATCGTCTGCGATGTCCGGTACAAGGCCGGCTATGTGTGTCGGCAAAGAGTCGGTGTCAAAGCGGGTGTTGGTCCGTATGCCGGACTCTCCTGCGACAAGGCGTTTCCATACGTTGTCCACGCCGACACCTAGCGGCGTTACAAGCCCCATTCCAGTTATCACAATCGGCTTATTCATGGTTTTCTCCATTTATGTATATACACTACTTTTGGAAATTTTTAGGCGACCGATGCCAGGGTCGAAAGAGCAGCCTGAATTTTGCTCCATTCACGGGTACCCAATTCCGCACGCAGCTCGTCCTGTGCCTTGATCCAAAGGGGGGCGACTTTTTCAACCGAATTCTGTCCAGCCTTTGTGAGTTTTACTTTTTGTGCGCGACCGCGACCTTCTGCGTCTGAGGTTATGTAGCCCTGGTCGCGCAGGACCTTGAGGTTCCGTGTCAGGGCACTGCGTTCAATCGCCATCTTATCGGCAAGATCAGAGATTGAGTCAAAGCCGCCCGCATAGATGCTTGAAAGCAGCGATGCCTGTGTTGACTGTATGCCAAGCGGTTTGAGTAATTCGTTGTACCGGCGCGTGACGGCTCGCGCCGCGCGACGCGTTTTCAGCACCATGCACTGGTCGGTCATTCCTGGTGGGATCACAAGTGTCATACGGTTTTCTAACGTTTATAGTGCATATGCACAAGTATGAATGAAAATGGATCATGCTGGGTGACTATTCGCCGTTTGTCAGGTGCGGGCCGATGGGTTTCAGTCGCCGCTTTGCATTGAGTAGTGATGTCATGTTGCAGATTCCCGATGGTTTTGAGCCTCATTTTCGAAAAAGCCCCCTTACGGACCCCTGGGAGCCGCTTTACTCCAAGGCAGACGACACGTCAGTTGCGCTGGGGTTTTTCGCAGCAGAGCAGCACACAAATTCCCGCGGTTTTGTGCATGGCGGATTGCTGAGCGCGCTCGCGGACAATGCGATGGGGCTTTCCTGCGCGGTTCAGCATGATGCTGTTGGCGGTTTGGTGACCGTCAATCTCAGTGTTGATTTTCTGGGAACAGCACAGCTCGGACAGTGGATCGAAATCAATTCCCCGTTCACCAAGACCGGCCGCACACTCGATTTTGCGCAAGCCTTTGTGACCGCGGATGGCACCGTGTGCGCACGGGCGAATGCAACATTCCGGGTGCTGCCTTCAAGCGATAGCCGGAAGCGCTAGACCGCCTTTTTGCGCTTCGCCTTTGCAGGTGATTTGCCGGACTTCTTCTTCGCTGCTGCCGCCTTCTTGCGGGTTGTTGTGGCTGTGCTTCGGCTGGCGTTTTTCTTTTTGCGCGCTTTCACCTTCGCGCTGATGCGCGCAACCTCTTCGTCTAGAAGGGCAGTTGATGCAGCATCCAGCTCTGCAAAGGCTTCCTGCATGTAGGTTGAGATTTTGCCGAGGTCATCGATGGACTCGTGCGCGGCGATAAGACCGAAGTCGAGACTGTCTTCGCGCGACAGGACCGTGATGTTGAACGCCTGATAGTCAATCAGGACCGAGACCGGGAAGATGGCCGAGAGTTTTGCATCGCCTAAATAGAGCGGGTGCCGCCAGCCGGGAACATTTGAGATCACCACATTGGTGGGCGGCATTGAAAAGTCGCCGGCACCGACCAGTTGCGGGATCAAAGCGGAGAGACCAAAGATGGTGGCATAGTTCTGCGCAGCGGTTGAGGTGAGACCGCTGATTTTTTTCTTCTGGGTTGCCGCCCAGACAGACACGGCCTTCAGGCGCTGTATCGGATCTTCAATGTTAGAGCCCGTTGTCGCCGCAAAGATGGAGACATTATTGCCTTCCTGTTCTGCCCCTGCGGGACGGACCGACACGGGCACACCTGCGAGGACCGGCTTATCAGGTAACTCTCCGATTTCTTCCAGGTAGCGACGTATGCCAGCCCCACTGATGGAGATGACCACATCATTGACGGTCGCGCCGAAGTCTTTTGCGATTTCCTTCGTCCGGGAAAGGGGCAGCGAAAACACATCCAGATGCCGATGGCGGGTGATGGCCACATTGAACGGTGTTTTCGGGGCCTGGGAGCGGCCGAGAGAAGGCATGTTCCCGTGGGTGAGTTTGTCCAACTCACCGCGGAGGAAGTTGCCTGTGATCTGTCTAAGCGAACTCACCTGTTCGAACGCGTCTTCCATCGTGTGACGCAGAGCAGCAACAAAGGATTCCTTATCAGGCGCGGGACGTTTCTTTTTTGGGATCTGCCAGATCGGGTGCAGAGGCCCTGACGTGCTCTTTTCTTTCGACAGGGCACTTTGCACTAGGGCCATTCCCGCGACGCCGTCGATCAGGGCGTGGTGGGTTTTGAAGTAGACGGCGACGCGATTGCCTTCTAGCCCGTCAATGAAATAAAGCTCCCAGAGGGGACGGTTGCGATCGAGAACCGGCTCGTGGAGGCGCTCGACCAGCCGCATGAGCTGATCCTTGTCGCCGGGTGCCGGCAAGGCGACAAAGCGAATGTGGTAGTCCAGATCAATCTTGTCGTCCTCGACCCAGCTCGGCCAGACATCAAGCTTGCTCCAGTCTGAATGAAGTTTCTGATTAAAGGGGGGGGAGGCGCTCATGTCGCCAAACCGCTTCATCAGGTTGGGGACGAAGTCTCGCCGTTTGGCGTATTTTTTCGGAAGGTCAAATATCTGCACACTGGCAATGTGCATGGGACATTCGATGCTCTCTGCCTGCAAAAAGGCCGCATCCTGGACACTCAGTCGTTTCATTCATTCCCTCCCGAAACCGGGCGTGGATTTGCTGCGACCGCGCCCCGGTCCAGAAGTATGAGTGAGGAATGAGAGCCCGTCAGCTTTAAATCGGCGTTTTGTCTAACTGCCGCAGGGCGGGGTCCGCGCTGGTTGACGTTGGTGTCAGATTCGTCCTAAAATCTATTTCGCGTACTAGTGCTACGCAAAAATGAGAGAGTCGGCTCATTTGGAGCTGTCTTTGACGTAGATGGTTTTGGGAGGGGACATTGGTCCAGGTTACTTATATCGAGCATGATGGGACGACCCATGAAGTGGACGCGACGGAAGGTCATTCCTTGATGGAAGTCGCGATTGAAAAGATGATCCCAGGAATTGACGGGGATTGCGGCGGGGCTTGCGCCTGCGCGACGTGTCATGTTTTCGTTGATGAGGCCTGGCTCGCCAAGACCGGTGAGAAAGACGATATGGAAACCAGCATGCTGGAGTTTGCAGAGGGTATTGAAGCGAATAGTCGCCTTGCTTGCCAGATCAAAGCCTCTGCTAAGCTTGACGGCATCGTCGTCCGTTTGCCTGAATCACAACATTGACGTTTGTTCTGGAGGAGACCGTTATGAGCCAAGCTGCCGTAAAAACAGAAGAGAGTGTTATCCCCGATCCTTATTCCATATCTCTTGAGGAGATTGATATGGGGAAAGCTGCGCTCTATCCGGCGCAGGCGCATTGGGCCTATTTCGAACGGCTTCGGAAGGAAGACCCAGTTCATTTTTGTGAGTCAGAAGAATTCGGACCCTATTGGTCGATCACCAAGTTCAACGACATTGTTCATGTGGACACGCACCATAAGCAGTTCTCATCCGAACCGCAGATTGTGATTGGGGATGCTGTCGATTTTCAGCCGCCCATGTTCATTGCCATGGACCAGCCCAAGCATGATGTGCAGCGCAAGGTTGTAACCCCCGCCGTGTCACCTGTGCAGCTTTCCGAAGTTGAACCGATGATCCGCAAGCGGGTTGGTGATCTCTTGGACAGCTTGCCTGTTGGCGAGACGTTTGACTGGGTGGACCGTGTGTCGATTGAGCTGACCACACAGATGCTTGCAACCCTGTTTGATTTCCCGTTCGAAGAGCGCAGGAAACTCACCTATTGGTCTGACATTTCCGCGTCTGGCCCGCAGGTGGGCGACGATTCCATGACGGAGGAGTTTCGTCTGCAGGAACTGACGAAATGTCTGGAAGAATTCAACGCTCTTTGGCAGGAGCGGAAAGCACAGCCGCGCAAGAATGACTTTATCTCATTGATGGCGCATCACCCTGATATGCAGGACATGGATCCGATGGAATATCTCGGAAACCTGATGCTGCTGATCGTGGGCGGCAATGATACGACCCGGAACTCCATGTCGGGCGGTGTTGTCGCGCTTAACCAAAACCCGGCAGAGTATGACAAGCTGCGGGCCGACCCGTCTTTGATCCCCAATATGGTGTCAGAGATCATTCGCTGGCAGACGCCGCTTGCCCATATGCGCCGAAATGCGCTTGAAGATGTTGAGCTCGGTGGGAAAACCATCAAGAAGGGCGACAAGGTTGTCATGTGGTACATCTCGGGTAACCGGGATGATGAAGTGATTGATCGGCCCGATGACTTTATCATCGACCGACCCAAAGCCCGTCACCATGTTTCCTTTGGGTTTGGCATTCACCGCTGTATGGGCAACCGCCTGGCAGAAATGCAGATCAAGATCCTGTGGGAAGAAATTCTGAAACGCTTCAGCAATGTTGAGCTGGTAGGCGAGCCGGTTCGTGTGACGTCAAACTTTGTCATGGGCTATTCGCATTTGCCAGTTAGGTTGCACGCGAAATAGTTCCAAAGAATCCCCAGCCGGACAGCGTATCGGTCCGGTTTTGCGCCTTCCCAGAAGGGCGCTACCGCCGCTCATCCCCCATGAGCGGCGGTTTTTCTATGCCCAACCGATTGACCTTGCGGAAAACGCCCCAATATGGAAAGTTGACGCTACCGTCATTTTGGCCCCACCTGTTGCGGGGCCTGGTCTTTGGAGGAACCATGTCGCAATCGGCCGTGCTTGATCGTGAAGCCACAGATTTTGATCCCAATTCCATTCCGCTCGAGAAGCTGGATATGGCGAACGGGGACTATTATCAGAACCAACAACACTGGGCGCTGTTTGATCGCCTGCGCAAAGAGGACCCTGTCCACTTCTGCGACAGCGAAATTATCGGCCGATATTGGTCGATCACACGCTACGAAGACATTGTTGCGGTGGATACTAACCACAAGCAGTTCTCTTCTGAACCTTCGATCTTTCTGACCACATTGGAAAATGAGCTGCGGTCTGAGGAAAACAACTTTAATCCTGAAACCTTCATCGCGATGGACCAGCCTAAGCATGATGTGCAGCGCAAAGCGGTAACACCTGCTGTGGCGCCGCCGGCTCTTGCGGAGCTGGAGCCGCTCATCCGGGAGCGTGTGGGTAAAGTTCTCGACAGCCTGCCTGTCGGGGAGACGTTCAACTGGGTCGAGAAAGTTTCCATTGAAATCACCACGCAGATGCTTGCTACGCTTTTCGATTTCCCGTTCGAGGACCGCCGGAAGCTGACCTATTGGTCTGACATTACAACCGCTGACCCGGTAACCCTTGAGGAATACGGCCTTACCGAAGATGAGCGCCGGGAACACCTTCTGGAGTGCTTGAAAACGTTTGGTCAGCTCTATGCAGAGCGGGCAGAATTGCCGCCAACCAATGATTTCATCTCCCTCATGGCACACAATCCAGCCATGAAAGACATGGACCCGATGAACCTTCTCGGGAACCTCATCCTTCTCATCGTTGGTGGCAATGACACGACCCGGAACTCCATGTCCGGTGGTGTGCTGGCACTCCACAATCATCCGGAAGAGTTTGCGAAGCTGAAAGCGGATCCTTCCATCATTCCAAACATGGTCTCTGAGATCATTCGCTGGCAGACACCACTTGCGTACATGCGTCGGACCGCGCTGGAAGATGTCGAGTTCCGTGGCAAAACCATCAAGAAGGGCGACAAAGTTGCCATGTGGTATGTCTCCGGCAATCGTGACGACAGTGTTATTGATCGTCCGAATGAATTCCTGATTGATCGTCCCAAAGCGCGCCAGCACCTGTCCTTCGGGTTTGGCATCCATCGCTGCATGGGCAACCGTGTTGGTGAGATGCAGGTTCGGATTCTCTGGGAAGAAATTCTGAAGCGTTTCGACCGTGTCGAAGTGGTGGGCGAGCCAAAGCGCCTTCATTCCAGCTTCGTTATGGGCATTACCGACCTTCCAGTGGTTGTTCACCCGCTCTAAGCGGCCATCTTGAGCGCACTGACTTTTGCCAAAAAGGCCCGGAATTTCCGGGCCTTTTTGCGTTGTCAGACGCTGTTAAGGCCGATTTGGTAGCATTTACGCTCTCTTGACCCTGTATGAAGAGACCCTATATGTAAAGTTGACGCATGCGTCATTATTGACCTAATGTGGTCGGAAATCAGCGCTTTCTATTCGGAGGAAATATGTCCCAGGCTGCCGTAAAAGACGATCAACAGGCGTTCGACCCTTATTCGATCCCCATTGAGGACCTCGATATTGCGCATCCGGAATACTTTGCCAATCAGCAGCATTGGGCCCTGTTCGAGCGCCTTCGCAAAGAAGATCCGGTTCACAAGGCACACTCAGAAGAGCTGGGCGATTACTGGTCAGTGACACGCTACCAGGACATCATGCATGTCGACACAAATCATCAGATTTTCTCCTCTGAGCCGACCATTGTATTGCCTGACCTTGAAGAAGATTTCGCGCCTGAAATGTTCATCGCGATGGATCAGCCAAAGCACGACATCCAACGAAAAGTGGTGTCCCCTGCTGTTGCACCTCCCGCGCTCGCAGAGCTTGAGGGCCTTATCCGTGAGCGCGTCGGCAAGGTGCTCGACAGTCTGCCAGTGGGCGAGACTTTTAACTGGGTTGATAAGGTCTCCATCGAGATCACCACGCAGATGCTCGCGACGCTTTTCGACTTCCCGTTTGAAGATCGCCGGAAGCTGACTTTCTGGTCTGACGTTACGACTGCTGGTCCGGACGGTGGCGACACTGGTTTGGACGAAGATGAGCGCCGGGCTGAGCTGCTTGTCTGTCTTGAAACCTTTTCCAAGCTACTTGCTGAGCGTGCCCAGCAGCCACCGAAATCAGACTTCATTTCGATGATGGCTCATGATCCACAGATGTCCAAGCAACAACCCTTCGAGCTGCTCGGCAATCTGATGCTGCTAATTGTTGGCGGCAATGACACAACACGGAACTCCATGTCCGGCGGTGTTTTGGCCCTCAATGAAAACCCAGCCGAATATGCCAAGCTGAAAGCTGACCCTTCTTTGATCCCCAATATGGTGTCAGAGATTATCCGCTGGCAGACGCCGCTTGCATACATGCGCCGTACTGCGTTGGTGGACACGGAGCTTGGTGGCAAACAGATCAAGAAGGGCGACAAGCTTGCCATGTGGTACATCTCGGGTAACCGGGATGAGGCCGCGATTGATCGTCCGAATGAATTCCTGATCGATCGTCCGAATGCGCGGAAGCACCTGTCCTTCGGATTTGGTATTCACCGCTGCATGGGTAACCGTCTTGCTGAAATGCAGATCCGCATCTTGTGGGAAGAAATTCTGAAACGCTTCGATAAGGTTGAAGTGGTCGGCAAGGAAACCCGCGCCAAATCAATCTTTGTGCATGGCATTACAGACCTCCCGGTTCGGGTGCATCCTAAGTAACTTTTTGTTGTCGCGTTTCCGGACGGAAAACCGCTGCACACTTTTCCTGGAAACGCTTTCAGGCACTTGTATCTGAGATTGAGAAGGCCCGGCAGAAATGTCGGGCCTTTTTCTTGTGCGCTCTCTCTTGCCGCTAGAGGAATGCGGCCAGCAAGTGGCGGCCCAGTGTTCTTGGGCTCCGTGCAATGGGGCCGAAGAGCGGCGAGGGGTTGAAATAGGCAGTCCGCTCTTTTACCAACCCGTCCTCCAGAATGACCTTGTCGATGACCGGCAACCTTTGTTCGCCGCGCCCGATGGGAACGATCATCGTCCAATTGATGAAGATGAGGTCCCCGGCGCCAAGGCCGCCATGTATATCTCCCTGAAGACCGGGGAACTGCGCGAGGATTTTTCGGAAGGCTTTGCGCGCCGCGTCTTTCCCGTGCAGCGGCTCCGAGAGCGGCTGGATCAGGGTGACGTCTTCGCGCAATGGGGCCATTAGGTCATCGAGCGTTGGGTTGGCCCAGACCTGTCGAAATGTCTCGATGAACGGGTGTTGGCTCGGTGCTGAACTGTTCATATGTCGGTCCTCCTATGAGGAGGCAGAGTGAGGGATGGTTGCCCGGAATGGAGGAGCCAGGTTGCGGTATGGGGGGCAAACCACATTTTTTTCAAATTGGGGGTTTACCGATTCCGCCAAATCAGTTCATGCTTGGCATGTTTTCAACCATTGAAAGGAGGTGATCCGATGTCCAGTGAGATTTCGTCGCTAGCTCGGAAGAGAAAGTGTGGCCAGGGGAAGATGGAGCAACCTTCACCTACCTCCTAAAACGCTAGGCCCCTTCGGGTGGGCCACTCGAGCGAGTTAGCGCGCTCACGTTTAGGGATCGTTCTTGAAAAAGAACGATCCCGTTTGCGTTCCGGTTGATGCAAGACTTGGGTGTCAGCCAGTCAGCTGCTTAATGTGGTCGCGAAGAAGCCTTCGGGCGCGGTCCAGATTTTCTTTTGTGGGATTGACCGCCGCGTGCAGTCCCACGCCATTGATCAGTCCGATTAGAAGATCAGCTTCCTGCCGTGCATCTGCTATGGGTGCGGCATCCTTGATGAGGTCGGCAAGTTCCTCAGCCCAGGCCTGATGGCGCGCATCGTTTTCAACGGCGAGGGTTTTGTCGACTGTTGCGGCGCTCCAGAAGGCGATCCAGACCTTCCACTCGCGCAAGCGTTCTTTATCTGTGGGAAGCATCTCTTCTGCAAACTGTAGGAGCTTTTCCTGATCATCGGTGTTGTTTGCAATCGCTTGGCGGGCGCGGTCACCGGTGACGTCATAGGATGTGCGAAGAGAGGCGAGGATGAGCGCTTCCCGATCTGCAAAATAGTGGGTGAGCCTTCCCGTCGTGCACCCTGCTTCTGCCGCGATTTTGCGCATGGTGACGCCCTCAAGACCCTCGGCGGCAATGACACGCCAGCTGGCTTCAATCAGCTCCTGTCGGCGGGCTTCGTGATCAACAATTTTTGGCATTCGCAGAATTTAGCCGTTTTTCACGCTTTACACAACACATGTTTTGTAATAAGTTTTTGCAGAACATATGTTTTGCAAAGGAAACGGCATGTTGGACTTTCTTCAGGGACTCTTGGCTATCCGGGATGTGGACCAGATCGGAATTCTTCTGGTTCTGTTGCTGGGAGAGGTGGCGCTGACGTGGGTGCTGCGCCGCAAGTTCTATGAGATGACCGATACGCTGTGTTCAGTGGCGATGGGGCTGTTTTATGCGGCAAGCATCGCTTTGGCAGCGGGCACCGTGCTTCTGACATTCTACTGGGTGCATCAGTTTGCCTTCTTTGACATTGACTGGACCAGCAGCGTTCTTCTGATTGCGGCAGCCTATGTCTTTGTCGACTTCCTGTTCTATTGGTATCACCGGGCGATCCATGAAGTGCGTCTTGGATGGGCAGCGCATGTGAACCATCACTCCAGTCAGCAATATAATGTTGGGACTGCGCTCAGGGCTTCGTTCGCTGAAGCCTGGATTGAACCGGTCTTCATGATCCCTGCTCTCCTTGTAGGTATCAACCCGATCATGGTGATTGCGCTTTTGTCGCTAAACCATCTCTACCAATATTGGTTGCACACGCGGCACATTGGGAAGCTTGGGCCTCTTGAGTGGGTCATGAACACGCCGTCTAACCACCGGGTGCATCACGGGTCTAACCTGCAATATTGCGATCGCAATTATGGCGGCACCTTCATCGTCTGGGACCGCTTGTTCGGTACCTATGAAGTTGAAGACGAGGAAGTGGTCTACGGCATCCGCCACCAGCTTGAGACTCACAATCCGATTAAGGCAACGTTCCATGAGTGGATTGCTTTGGGCAAGGACATCAAATCCTCGGGGTCGTTGAAAAACGCGCTGGGGCATTTGTTCCAACCTCCGGGTTGGGCACCAGATGGCAAAGGAGAGCTGACGCGCGACCTGCAGGCTCAGATGCGTGCTTCGGCCCATGAGTAGGTCGGAATTGGTCTCCTTCTCTTCTTCTTAATGGTCATTTTCGCAGAGCCAGTTCAATGCATGATGGGCTGGGGATAGGTGACTAAAGGAAGAGCAGATGGGAGAAAGTGTTGGCGCGGTCTATAGCCGTGCCTGCGAGCGAAACGAGTTGGGGCAGCCTATCGGGGAGGCTCTCCCGGATTGGGCAGCTGCCGCCGCCCCGCCGCATACGGCCCTGGACGGACGCTTCTGTAGGCTCGTTCCGTTGGACCCTTCCATGCACTCCCGAGATCTGTTCGAAGCTTTTGCACTCGACCACGAGGGACGGAACTGGACCTATCTTCCCCATGGGCCTTTCTTGGAATTCTCCATCTTTGAAAAATGGATGGCGGCAATCTGTCGGCAGGAGGACATGCAGTTCTACGCAATTGTTGACCGGCAAACTGATCGAGCTGTTGGCATTGCGAGTTATCTCCGGATTAAGCCTAAGGCGGGGTCCATCGAGGTCGGTCATCTGGTCTTTTCACCGTTGCTGCAGAGACGTCCGGCGGCGACGGAGGCGATGTATCTGATGATGCGCCGTGCATTCATTGAGCTTGGCTATCGTCGGTACGAATGGAAATGTGATGTGCTCAATGAAGCGTCCCGGAAGGCCGCAACCCGTTTGGGTTTTCGCTTTGAGGGGCTTTTCCGGCAAGCGAATGTCTATAAAGGACGCGATAGAGATACCGCCTGGTTCTCCATTCTGGATCGTGAGTGGCGTGTGCTCGAACCCGCCTATGAAGAATGGCTGGCAGGTGTGGAAGCCTCGCCTGAGGGGCTGCAGAAAGAACCTTTGAACAAAATTATCAAACGGCATGTGGCCGCGCTGGGATCCTGACGCTAGTCTCACCATTTGACATTGTCTTTTGTCGGCCAGGTTCAGGATTTGAAAAAATTTGTTCTCTATAGTGTCCTCTCCTTCATTGGGGTTGTATTTCTCTTTGGCCTTCTTTTTCTGAGAGGGCTTTCTGACTTTGACCTGTCTGAATATCCTCACACAGAGGTTCCCTTTTCGACCGATCAAGGCTTGATAGTCGGCACGCTTATTCTTCCCAGCGAGAGGGATGGTGTTCCTGTTGCGGTCTTCGTTCATGGTGACGGCCCGCAAGACCGTTTCTCCAGCGACAGCTATCTGGTGCAGATGCGGCTTTTGCTTGAAGCCGGTATCGGCGTCTATTCCTGGGATAAGCCGGGTGTCGGGGAAAGCGAAGGCAACTGGCTTCATCAATCTATGAGTGACCGCGCCCGGGAGGCCGACGCGGCGCTCCGTGCCGTCCAGCAGATCGACCATGTAGATGCATCCAAGGTGGGGTTTCTCGGCTTTTCGCAAGCGGGCTGGGTGGTGCCGGAGGCCGCAGGACCTGGCACAACCGCCGCCTTTGCCGTTCTGGTCGGGGGTGCGGTGAACTGGGAAGAGCAGGGTGCGTTTTATGGGCGTCAAAGACGCGCACAGGAGATCCCGCGCGCATCAATGTCGAGGGAGCGTTTAGCGTTTGTGGTGCGCAATCGCCGGGCTGACGCGCGTGCAGCGCTTGCCAAAGTCCGCATTCCCTTTCTGGCTCTTTATGGCTCAGATGATCTGAATGTTGATCCGGTGGCGGAGTCAGAAACCTATCGTCAGATTATTGTGCCGTTGCGTAGTGAGAACAAAGTGATGGTCGTTCCAGAGGCGACCCACGGGCTATTGCGGGCACCGCTCTTCAACTATCAGCTGGTGTCGCAATGGCCTGATTGGCTCCTTGCCATGTATGTCATGACCGGGCGTTATGCCTTTGCCCGGGGCGGGTGGCACCAAATTGCGGACTGGATCCAATCTGTGGTGCCGGCTGATCAATAGGGCGCTTCCTCACAAAAGACGAATGGGAAGCTCGGTAATCGGTTGCCCCGTGAATGCCGCCACAGCGTTTGCAATCGCCGCGCCTGATGCCACGATCGCGGCTTCTCCGGCACCCACGGGCGCTGCGTTTTCCGGCTCGATCAGTTCAATTGAGATGGCGGGGGCATCGGCGATGGTTGGGATCTGATAATCTCCCAGATAGTCGGCGCTTAGGCGTCCTTGCTTGACTGAGAGTTCCTCGCTTTTGACCATGCCGAGGCCCCAAATGAGATTTCCTTCAATTTGTGCCCGCACTTGATCTGGATTGATCACGCGACCGCAGTCATGAGCACAGGTCAAGCGGGTTACCTGAAAGGCTCCGCTCTCCTGGTCAATGTCGACATCTGCGATGACCGCTACATAGGTCACGCTTTTGTAAATTCCGCAGGCAATGCCACGCGCTGACGTTTGTGTGGTCGAGCGACCCTGCCAATCCGCGTTTTTTGCGACTTGTTCAAGGCAGGCAGATAGGCGTTTGTGTTCAGGTGGCAGGTTGGCAAGACGGAAGATTAGGGGATCCAGGCCTTTGTTGGATGCCAATTGATCTATGGCGGTTTCAATGGAGAAATTGTTGGGTGCCGCTCCAAGTCCGCGCCATGGTCCGGTCTTTACCGGCATGCGGACATCGGAGAAGGAAATTTCCGCGCGATGGGCGGCATAAGGGAGATGGGCGCCGCGCGCCGTTCCCGGGTCGCTGGCGAAACTTGTCACGGCCTGCATCCACCGGGGCATGGCGGCTGAGGTGAAGATCACATGACCGGACTTGAAACCATGACTCCAGTCGGTAAGCATGCCAACCTCGTTCGCGCTCGCCCTTATGCGATGCCTGGATGGGGGGCGGTGAAAGCCTTCCTGAAATTCGTCTGGCCGGGACCATTGGACTTTGACAGGACGCCGCGCCTCCTTAGCGAGCAAGGCCGCTTCGAGCTCGACCGAGCATAGCGTGCGACTGCCGAAGCCGCCGCCCACACGCTGGCTGTAAACAATGACTTCTTTTTCGCTCAGGCCGAAATGCTTTGCAATGTGGGACCGAACGTAGAAGGCATCTTGTGTGCCGGTCCATATTTCGAGTGTTGGGTCCACCTTGTCATTCCATCGCGCAACGGCCGCTCTTGGTTCAATGGCGGCGTGGGCAGCGAAAGGTATTGAGATTGACAGGTCGATGTCAGCTTGTTCGTTTGGTCTGCCGGAGGTTTCGAACACAATGTGCTCAAGCTCACCGACCGGTTCGACAAGGGCCAGAGAGGTGTTGATGGCGTCCTGGTCTGCCGCGGCCGCTGTCGTCCAGCTTGCTTCCACCAGGTCCAATGCTTCAATGAGGCTGGTCTGTGTGGGAGCCACCAGGCCAGCTCGCTCGCCATCAAAATAGCGTGCCAAAATCTGGTCTTGGGGAATTGCATCGAAGCTGGTCTCTGACAGCGTGGCGCCCAGTTGAGGGGGCCTGATGAAGGCCCCGTGGGCGAGGCCCGGCAACTGGATGTCTCCGGCAAAGAGTGGTGCGCCCGTCACAATGTCGGCAATGCGAGCTGTGGGGACGCTAGAGGGAAGGTGGCTTGCAGGCTTTGGCTGCAATGGTTTCGTCGCGGTGGGTGCCTCGCTTGGGTCCAGAAGGATGGGTGTGCCTGCCGCAAGCTCAGACAATGAAAGTCTTGACCCGTTGCTTGAGACAAATTCCCTTCCGGTGAAGGCCACCTCTACAGGTGTGGTGCCGAGCTGCTGTGCGGCACGGGCACGGAGTGTCTCGGACATGATTTGACTGATTTCGGTGACGGGCTCCAGGAAGTCTTTGATGGACTCACTTCCCACGGTGGACTTTGCTTGCGCGATGAGAGAAGTGTCCGGCGCGATGACTTCTACTTGTTCCAACTCCACACCGAGTTCTCGAGCTATGACAAGTTTGAGGGTGCTGGAAATGCCCTGCCCGATTTCTTGTCTAGGGGAGCAAAAAAGAAACCTGCCATCAGGTTTGAGCTGAAGCCAGGTGAAAGCGTCTGTCTCGGTCAATTCATTCCTGGACGGGAGCGCTGGAACAAGACTGCAACCGGAAACGGTCGCGGCAATTGTGAGGCCTGTGGCGGTCCAGCCGCTGCGGGAAAGGAAGGTTCTGCGTGATAAGACGTTTGGCATGGCTCAGCTCGCGTCCTGATTGGTGCTTGGGGGTGTGTTCCGTGCGGCTTGCTTGATCGCGCTTCGAATGCGGGCGTAGGTGCCGCATCGGCAGAGATTGCCGGACATGTCGCGATTGATGTCGCTATCACTGGGCGCGGGGTTTTCAGCGAGGAGAGCAGCGGCAGACATGATCTGTCCGGCCTGACAATATCCGCATTGTGGAACAGAGTGCTCTACCCAGGCTTGTTGGACAGGGTGGAGGCCGGCGTCCGGCGTCGTGTCTGCTAGGCCTTCGATAGTGGTGACCTCGTGTCCGACAATATCTTCTGGCGTGGTCTGACAACTCCGCACAGCTTTTCCATCCACATGAATGGTGCAGGCACCGCAAGTGCCGACACCACAGCCGAACTTTGTTCCTACCAGCCCGAGTTCATCACGCAGGACCCAGAGCAGGGGGCTGTCAGCGATGGCATCCTCTACCTGTCGGACACGCCCATTAACGGTGATATCCATGTTGTCTCTCCCTTCGTTTGCCTGACGCAAGATTTGGGTCTTTGGGCCACGAGTGCTTGAACAATCGCGCCATGCTGCCGATTATTTTGCGGTCGGAGGAGCTGCTGCCCACACTTTGTGAAAATCCCAGAAATCTGCGGATTCTTTTCTGAGAAAAGGGCGCTTTGGTGGTTCACAAATCTGACAAAGCTGATATAAAGCGCGCTCTCCACATGCAAGTGGAGGCTCTGACGCGGGGTGGAGCAGTCTGGTAGCTCGTCAGGCTCATAACCTGAAGGTCATAGGTTCAAATCCTATCCCCGCAACCAAAGAAAAGCCCTTGGTGCTTCACGCATCAGGGGTTTTTTGCTTTTGGGCGATCTATGCACATCGGGCAAAAACCTGATGGTCGTAGGGTCGTTACGCTACATCTCGTTGAAATTAGACGAAAAACCCAATCAAGAAAAATCAAGGCCCTGAGCCGTATGCGCTATACACTCGTTGCACACTGCACCCTTGTTAGGAGGACGACCACAAAGGTGTGGGCGACGAAAGAAACGAGAGTGAGGCGATGGGGTTTGTGCAAATTGGTTTTGCGGGCACCCGCTGTCCCTGATCATCTTCCAATGAGGAGATCGATCCCTACATTGAGAGACGCTCGTTCCTTTTTTGTGGGGAGCTTTCCAGCGAATGCGAGCCGAGTGGATAGCCCCTCAATAAGATCCAGGATTTGGGCCGCACAGTCCTCGGCCGGCATTCGCAAAGTTGCTCCCTTGGCGGCTTCGAGGTCATGCAATATCTGAATGAGAATTGATAAAAGCGCTTCGCGATTTCTCTGAAACCCGCCTCGAATTTCTGGGTTACGAAGGCCTTCGCTAACGATCTCAGCGAAGAGCAAAGCGCTGTCGGGGTCGGTGCAGGCTTCCAGGTAAATCAGGACAAACCGATCCAATGCCTTTTGAGGTGTACGGCTCGCATTCAATAGGATTTGAAGCTGTCTGACTTCAACTGCCTCCAGTGTTGCGATTTCTTTGATCAGCTCGGTCTTGCTGCCGAAATGATTGTAGAGATTTCCTAGGCTGATACCCGCTCGCGTTGCGAGGTCGCGCATACTGGTTTGATGGAACCCCTTTTCTGAAAAACACTTAATGGCGGTTTCAACAAGTAGTTGGCGCCTTTCGGTGGTGCTTCTTTCGCGTTTGTTTGATGTGTTCATCAGTGGTTCCAGAATTCTGCTTGCAACGTATCACCCTCGGTACTATATCCACGAACATACGTTCGTTCAATATATTTTCCTCCAATAGTGCCCGCAAAAGACGGTTTGCCGACACTCCAAATCGAGGGTGAAATGACTGGGATTTCGATGCCTGAGTCACCAAAGGCTTCCATTTGGCAAAAGGTCCGAAAGAAGCAGCAGACGCGGTTGTTTTGGATTTTGGCGGCAGTCGCAATCTTTGTTTGTGTTGTTCTGTTCTTGGTAATGTCAGAAGACACGATTGACATTGGCGACACACAAGACCCCAAATCGCTGCCGCTTGTCACGGTGGAGCTTGTGTCTTCGGGGCCAGAACGCGTTGAAGTGAGCGCATTTGCAGAGGTCCGTCCCCGATGGTCAGCTGAGCTACGGTCCGCTGTTTCTGGCCGGGTCAGTGAAGTGTTGCAGACCGCCTTTGCTGGAGCGCAAGTGGAGGCGGGAACGACACTCCTATCAATTGAAGCGAGTAAGTACGCTGCTGATCTTGCCGCAGCTGAGCTGGCGTTGGAGGAGGCGATGTTGGCATTGTGGGAAGCGCGAAATGCGACGACGGTCGCGCGCCGGAGCTTTCAGCGGAGTGGCACCAACGCGCCAAACGACTTGGCGCTAAAACTGCCGCAATTGGCGATCGCTCAAAATACTGTCAAAACAGCAGAAGCAAGAGTCGCAGCTGCGCACCGTCAGTTGGATGATGCCGTCGTTACTGCTCCTTTTTCTGCTTTTGTCACCAAACGTTTTGTGAGCCCTGGTCAGACGGTCAATGTCGGCGATCAGCTGGTGACGCTGGTTGATAATAGTAAGTATCAACTCGAGGTTGGTATCGGTCGCGATGATTGGGACTTGCTGGACACTTCAATAGTCGGCTTGAGAGCGTTGGTGCTTGATCAAAAAGGGGACCAAATTGCGCAGGCAATTGTTCGCGATAGCGGGGGGTTTTTGGATCAAAAGACACGCCAATACCAAGTCTTCTTGGAAATAGATGCTGAGGAGGCGCCCCAAGTAATATCTGGAGACTTTGTTCGAGTTCTTCTGCCAGGGATTACGGTGCCGGATGCATTAAATATTCCTGCATCTGCGCTGACTCAAGAAGGGTATGTTTGGTATGTGGACACTGACAGTCGCCTTCAGCGATTTGAGCCTGAGATTTTGTTTCGACGCCAGGATCGGGTCGTCATCCGAAACCTCCAGACTGTGAATTCAACTTCCAGTTCGTGGCGTATCGCTGTCACGCCTCTTCTTGCATTCTTACCGGGCCAAGAAGTCCGGCCCCAAGAAGTGGGAGGTTAGGACATGCACGCGCTTACTTCCTGGTTTATTCGCAATCCTGTCGCAGCCAACTTGACAATGGCACTTATTCTATTCCTCGGCGTCCTCACGGTTTTCACTATCCGGATTGAAGGTTTTCCCAGGATTCCTCCTGAAACTATAAGTGTCACCACGACTTACCTGGGTGCTTCCACTGAGCAAGTGGATGAGCTTGTGACACAAAAAATAGAGAAGGCTCTCGAGGGATTGGAAGGCGTTAGAAGCATAACGTCCCAGTCAACCGATGATGTGTCCGCAGTGAGCATACGTCGAGCCGGTGGACAAGATCTTCAGAAACTATTGGACAAAGTTCGTCTGCGAATTGATGGGATCTCGGACTTTCCGTCCGCCGCCAGACGGCCTGTGATTGACGAAGGCGGTTTTGACTTCCCCGCTCTCTATGTAAACCTCCATGGGCGAACTGACCCTGGGACATTGCAGAAGCTTGCGGAGCGTCTCCGGGAGGAACTCTTGTCCAAACCGGAATTGTCGCGATTGCAGGTCTGGGGCCTGCTGGACCGTGAGATGCGGATTGAGGTGAGTCCTCAAACCCTCCAGCGGTTTAATCTGACGGTTGCGGACGTGGTTACCAAAATCCAAGCTAGTTCCCTCAATTTTCAGTCCGGAGAACTTAGAACGGCTGGAGGGTCCATCTATCTTCGGGCGGACAGCCGAGCAAGGTTTTCAACTCAATACGCTGCAATTCCCATCATTGAACAGTCCGACGGAACGTTGGTGCTATTGGGTGACATCGCAGCGGTCAAAGATTCCTTCAAAGAAGGTGACTATCTCTTCGAGTTGAATGGAGAGGCGACAGCGGGGATGGAGGTGCTGGTCGGCCAAAAGGAGAACCTGCTCCGGATATCGCAGGTCGTTCATGAGGTCGTTGAGGCATTCGAGGCTCAATTGCCGCCGAATGTGGAGATTACAATTTGGGGAGATTCATCAAACTATATCGCCGACCGTCTGCAACTTTTGAGCAGCAATGGTTTTCAGGGACTTCTGCTGGTGCTTCTGATCCTGTCCATGTTCTTGAACGTCCGTTTGGCATTTTGGGTCGCCATCGGTATTCCGATTTCGATAATGGGTGCGCTTGCCGTTGCGGGCTCAAAGTGGGTCGACTATTCCCTGAACGACGTGACGACTTTTGGACTTATCATTGTTCTGGGAATATTGGTCGATGATGCCGTCGTTGTTGGAGAAAGCGTCTTTGAAGAAAGACGAACCAATAAAGACCCGATCAGGGGAACGGAGAAAGGCGTTGAAAAGGTTGCCGTGGCGACCGTGTTTGGTGTTCTAACCACGATTGCAGCCTTTTTCCCGATGTTGCTATTGGACAATCCACTTGGAAAAGTGCTCGCCGGGTTTTCGGGGATTGTTATTTTTGCTCTTTCCTTTTCGCTGTTTGAAAGCAAATTCATCCTGCCCGCGCACCTTGCGCATACGAAAATTGATCAACAACCGAGCGGTCTCATCGGCCGGCTTTGGGCTGAGGTCCAAAAAATTTCCCGCAATAGTTTGAATTGGTGTCGTGACGAGCTCTATGCGCCCCTGCTAAGGGCGGCTCTTCGCCATCGATACGCAACGCTCATCCTTTTTGTTGCGGCGGGTGTTTTAGGCATAGGGCTCATAGGCTTGGGCAAGATTAAGACGGTTTTCTTCCCAGATGTTCCCGGCCAGATAATCACTGTTAACCTGGAAATGGATGCGCGAGCTCCCTTTAGTTTGACGCGGGATAATCTTGAGAGAATTCATCAGGTTGGATTGGAGCTCAATGCCGAGTTGCAACAAGCGCATTCACTCGACCAAGCACCGATCGATACAATGTTTCAAATTGTCTCAGATGCGAGCTCCGCACAACTTATCGCGGAATTGACGCCGGTTGCGGCGCGACCCGGGGTGGAGGTTCTGGATGTTGTCCGACTGTGGCGCGAACGCACCGGCTATGTTGAGGGGGCGAGGAACCTACAATTTGTCGGATCGGAGCAGCTTGCAGGTGGTTTCCAGCTTCAGTTGTTTTCCAAAGACGCAGAACTGCTGGAGCTAGCGAGCAGGGACTTGCGGAGCTTCCTCGGACGAATTGAGGGCGTGCATAATGTTCGCGATGCTCTCGCGTCTGGGCAGCCCGAAATTCGGGTTCAGATAAGACCGGATGCGCGCAGTCTGGGTTTTGATACTGCTGCATTGGCGACTCAGATCGGCAATTCCTTCGGTGGGGCTGAGGTGCAAAAGGTCATGCGAGACGGAACCGAGCTTCGCGTGGTTGTGCAAAACACTGATGCCGCGCGAGACACCGTCGACGATCTTTTGAATACCCGTTTGCGTAGTAAAACAGGCGAATGGATATCACTTCGTTCTGTCGCTGAGATTACTGGCGGATATGCCTCAGGCGTGGTTTTCCGCCGCAATGGCAAGCTGGTCAATACAGTTGCAGCCTCGGTTGATCGTTCTGTCGCCGCACCGGCGGAAGTGGGGCAGGCGGTTTTCGAACAGTTTGTTCCCTTACTAAAAGAGAAGTACCCCAGTGTTTTAGTTGTCCCAGCAGGTGAACTGGAGGAGATGGGGGAAATTCAAGGCGGCATGAAGAAGGCATTGTTCCTGGCTACCGTCCTCATCTATGTTTTGATGGCTGTGCCGCTGAAATCCTACTGGCAGCCGATTGTCATACTTGCCATTGTTCCATTCGGATTTGTCGGTGCTGCCATGGGTCATCTGATCATGGGGTTGCCGCTTTCCGTCTTGTCCTTTTTTGGAATGCTTGCGCTTACTGGGGTCGTGATAAATGACAGTCTGGTTTTGATCACTCGATACAATCAGGCGCGCGAAGAAGGTCTCTCTGTTTCTGATGCGCTTAATGAGGCGGGTGTGGGGAGGTTTCGTGCAATATTTCTGACAACAGCGACAACGGTGATCGGTCTGCTGCCGCTTTTGACCGAAACGTCTGAACAAGCGCAGTATCTCATTCCAGCGGCAGTCTCACTCGCTTTTGGAGAGCTTTTCTCAACAGCTCTAATGCTGCTGCTGGTTCCAGTGCTGATAGCCATTGCAGATGACGTGCAGTCCTTTTTTCGCCGAAGTCACGTTGCAGGAGCTGCTGATGCTGGATGGTAAATCACTTACTGTTTTGGCTATCGTACGGACCTTCTTGCGCTCCATTAGTCTGACCTGGCTGTTTTCGCTGTGCGAGATGGTGCTGACCGCGTTGTTGCCGCTCTTTGTTGGTTTTGCAATTGACGGTTTGCTATCTGGGGACATCGAGGAATTGTTTCGGCTGGCTGTGTTGATGGCCTTCCTGATCTCAATCGCTGTTACACGTCGGATATACGACACGCGCGTTTTTGGAACAGTACGTGTCGAGCTCGGAAAATCGCAGATGGCCCGTGGGGCGGGCATTCCTGTCTCATCGCTCAATGCTCGGCTGAATATGGCACGTGAGCTGGTTGGATTCTTAGAGGAAGACCTACCGATGGTAATGATGTCGGTCGTTCAACTGATTGTAGCCGTCGTCGTTCTGTACTTCTTTCACCAATCGCTTGCGCTGGCTGGTTTGGTTGCGTTTGGCCTGGTGATATGCGTTTACGCGGCTTTTCATCGCCTGTTTTTCAGGTTGAATGGGCGGTTGAACAATCAGATAGAGCAGCAGGTGCGAATCCTGGAGCGGAGGAGAATGCCTGGCCTTGCTCAACATCTCTTGCGGCTGCGCAAAGTGGAGGTGCAAATCTCAGATACGGAGTCTATCCTTTATGGGTCTGTTTATGTGGTGTTGCTCGGATTGATCCTATTCAACCTGTGGTTCGCGACGACCAGTCTTGAGATTTCCGCAGGCACCATTTTCTCCATCGTCATGTATTCCTGGGAGTTTGTCGAGGCGTCGCTTGCTATACCTGCAGTTCTCCAAAGTTGGTCGAGGCTTTCGGAGATCACTCAACGTATTAACAACGAGAGTTGAATTGGGCATCTCTAGATACCATCGCCAATCTTGAAGCGCTGACCGGTGTGTTGCAGTTGGAACTTACACACTTTGCTACACAGTCGCATTTTTCGTTCGAAATATCCTAAGTAAATCAACAAGATATTATGGGTGCGTTTCGGCTGATACCCTTAAGGTCATAGGCAGCAGACGATGATCGTCAATCTACATAGTTGATAGGGGGCATCACTCTAGATCGCGACGTTTGGGTTGCCTGTTCTGATCGACCTACACACCTCATACAGATTCGAAATCGTCAGAGCATCTTTCAGGTGGCCAGCTGTTGCAATGAATTGGATTGTATACTGCGAAAGGTTCATGAAAGAAGGCCCCCCGATGCAATCGGAGGGCCTTAGAAAAATTCATGTCGATGAGTTTAGAAACGCAAACTAACGTTGCCGCCTACGCCCCAACCTTCATAATCTTCGCGAAGGACGGTGTAGTTGGCCGAGAGGCCACCAGAGAGCGCGCCCGACCCGAAAATGTTCACACCGGCATCGAGCCTAACCTCATCTTTGTCATTGTCAGGCTGTGGAGGGGCGACAGTGGTCACATCGTCACTGATCGCGTCATAGACATAGGTCGCTCCAACATACGGCATGAAGTTTTCGGTATAGTAGCTCACCTGGCCACCCAGCTGAATTTGTCCAAGCTGGGAGTCCGTTGCAGTAAATGCTGTGCCGAGGCTGTCTGTGTAAGCGTCATTGTCTGTGTCTGAATAGCTCCAGCCAAGGCGACCACTCACGCCAATATTGTCATACCATTTCATGCCGTTCAGACCGATTGACATGAAGACAGTGTCCCCATCCTGGTTGCCTGTGGCGACAACTGCGCCAACTGTCCGCGAATTGTCGATGTCGCTTGTTGAATATCCAATGCTGGCATCAATGCTGAACATGTCATCCACGACAAAGCTCGCATATGGACCGATTGAAAATGATTCAGTATCGGAGCTGCCGCCATTAAAGGTGCTGTTGGTATCTGTGTCGCTATACGAGATATATGCGCCCAAAGTGACAAATTTGGACAGGATGTAATCCAGTCCTACGGAGCCAGCGACTGTCTCAGAATCGTATGCTGTCGCTGTGAAATCGCTTTCTGCTTCAGAATAGTTGATGCTCGACCAGACGCTGACCTTGTCCGACATCACAGCAGCTTGTTCACCCGCGGCGACGCCGGTTTCAAATCCACCAGCGTACCCGGCAGGTTTTTGACCGTTGGCAATTTGTTGCAGCAAAAACAGCGTGAATAGGTGGGGCGTCAGGAGCGCTTCGCGAACTTTCTGTTCGTCCATTAGAAGGTCTGGCGCGAGAGCGCTTGTGGTGCCAGACGTGCTGGTTGCTACGAAACCTGTTGTAGCGTGGGGTGAAGCACTGGCGGAAGACACGGCGCCTACCGTTAGTAAGGTCATGCTCGTTAGAGCAGTTGTCGCAAGCCAATTCCGTTTCATTTCTTTGTCCCATTTCATTGTGTACTCGCGTGCGTCGAGATGTGCACGTCTATCCCCAAAACGATCTCTAACCCTCAGGTCAGGCCCTCAGGTCAGGCATGACCCGAAAGGGCGTTAAGTAGATCGTTCGTCCTGCGAATTTTAGCAAGAGCGGAGGCATGGTGTGAGGAAAGTCACGAAAACTCATGCTGTTGATCGCTGCTAGCGTGACTTTGTTGTTCTTTGGCAACGAGGGGACTAGTTCTTTTTGTCAGTGAAGAGAGCATTCTGACCTCAATGTCATATGCAGCGGGCATTCATGGAAAACCGGCAGAACTAGGCCATTTTCGCGTTTGCGAAGGAGTGATCGCACGCGTTAGCGTCGATGAAGTTGGCGCCATTGTTCCTCGCCGAGCAGAGAGTTGCCAAACCCATGGAGAAGGAGGGTGATAAGGTTGAAGTCGCTTTTAATCGTGCTCACTCTTTTGGTACCCACGGGTGCTGCACTCGCTAACCATCATTACCGCCCTCCCGCTCCGCCGGCACACCCGCCGCCGACACAACACCGTCCGCCGGTCATTAATCGACCGCCTATTCAGCCACAGCAACAGATCCTGCAGCAAAGACAGTTGCAGCGTGGCGTGGCGGATCGAGCGAGGGCCGCCGCAGCAGGTTCCGTCGCGATTAAGGAAATTGATGACAAGGTGGGCGATTGGGCAGATTTCGCCACGCTGTCTGATGCAGAACTTGTGGCTCTGTTCAAAGAGATGGGCGTTGGCGACGCGCAGTTTGATCGGAGCGCCATCAAAAACATGATGCTGGCTGAGATGGGTGGATCCGGGGCCCCGCCTGAAGTGTTGCAGCAGATGAGTGCGCAGTTGGACGCCATGCTAGGCATGCTGCAAACCACAATTGGTGCGAGCATGGCCAATTTCCCCACTGACATGGCGCGTGAATTTAAGCAGATCTATGCGGCCAATTGCTGCGGCAAAGCGCAATTCATCGCTGCTCTTGGTGCCGCAGAGACTAAGCTCGTCAATGCCTTCCGCAATGATTTTGCAGGCAGCATGGCTGGCCTCGCGGCACAGAATGGCGCACCCGCAAACTCGGTTGCTGCCATGAGAGGTGCGCTTGGCGGTAGCACTACGATCATATATGACGCAGGAGATGCTGCAGTTATTGCCGCGTCGAACATGGTTGGGAATGGGCGGGGTGGCCCCACGAATGTTGCAGTCAACACGAATCAAGGTGGTGGAACAAATCAAGCGCCGCCGGCACCTCCGGCAACAAACACGGGCGGTGGGACAAATCAGGCGCCGCCGGCGCCTCTGGCAACAAACACCGGCGGTGGGACCAATCAAGCACCACCAGTACCTCCGGTAGCAAACACTGGTGGCGGCACGACGCAAACGCCGCCAGCTCCACCTGCAAACCCAACACCAGGAACGCAATTACCCCCATTGCCGACTAACGCTGTACCCGCGACGCCCGTCGCCGGTACGCCTCAGGTGCCACCAGTACAACCTGTCAACCCTGGCGGCCAACAACAACCACCACAGCCTCCGATGCAGCAGCCCACAGGCCTCTTGACCCTTGTGACGCCGCCGGGAAATGTGGACCCGGTGAACCTGGTGCCAGGGGGGATTAACACGCCTCCACCGGAACCATTGGATACCAGCGGGTTGCTTGGCATCACGCCGGGCCAAGACCTAAATCCTCTTGTTACAGACGGTTCATTGCCCGACCCAACCAACACACAATCCACTGGTCCGACAACGCTGGACCAGATCACAAGCTATCGACCACCGGCTGAAGATCCACCGCCACCTTGTACGACACCGGCGTGTATTCAACGGGATTTGGATAATCTTGCGATTGACCGCAAAGTCTTGGATTTCGAACGTCGGATTGAACCTTTCATCCAAACGCTAGACACGCTTGGCAATATCGGCACGGCAGTCGGCGGCATCGGTTGCACAACACTTAATCCGGCTTGTGCATTGCTGCCGCTGGGGATTGCTCTAAAAGGTCTCAAGGTGGTTGTTGGCGGTGCGAAGGATGCCAAGGTTGCGGGCATCCAGGGTGCAGACAAGTATGAACGCCTGGGCACGTTTGTTGGGTCAAGTGCTGAAGGGGCCGCCATAGAAGTCGTCAAGGAAGGTCTCGGTTTTGGTGTTTCCAAAGTAGCCGGCGCGGTCGTCGGTGGAGAGGCAATGGAGACCTTCGGTGGTGCGGTTTTGGATGCGGGCACGGGTGCTCTCATCGACGTCAGCGCAGATGTCGCTGAGGGAGAACTCAAGCTCAACGAACTCCCAACGGATGTTGCTCGCGCTTATACCGGCGGAGGGCTTTGACGATGGATGTGCCACTTCGCTATGGAATTCGGCTTCTTGGTGTGCTGCTGGCTGTATGCATATATCCAGTTTCTGTGCGTGCTGCGGAAGCTGAGCAGCCTGCCTATCCACGCCACGTAGACTTGGTGACGCTCGGCACGGTCCTCGGCATGAGAGGTCAGACAGCGTCGGAGCGGGGATTGCCTGTTCGTTTTGCGTCCGCTGATGTTGCCTCCGTGCTGATTGATCCCGAGTTCCGCTATGAGGGTTTTTACCTCCACCGGATACTGATTAGTAAGGTGGCGACCATTGCGGGACAGACAGACAGCTGGCGTGTACAAGGGTTGTTGGTTTTTGAAGATGTGGCGGGCCGGCGCGCCTACGCTCAATATTCTACCTACTACCGTCTGCTGAGTGATGGAATCGAAATAACGCGTGCCGCAGCAAAAGCGTTTACCCCGCCGGAACCAACAATTGTCTGGTTTGCTGTACATCAGAAGGATGTGACGGCTGGCATGCTCGAACCTGAAAACCATGCTGAGTTGATTAAGCTTGCTGCCACCCGGTCATTGACCAACGTACCATCCGTCACTGAAGATTATGCGGTCTTCGCATTGTCTATGGATCGTTTTGCGTCAAGTGAGCAGATGACGTTCCAGTCCAGTGTTCAGGGACTTGAAATTGGAAGTGCCAACCTTGGCGGTTGGCCAGTCGGTGTGTACACCGGCCGGTTTGACCCAAACGAGATTGGTGGCAAGCTGAAGGTGAACCTGGTAGGTGAGGTCTTTCCTATCGAGACGCTTGTATTACCCAGCTTCCCGACGCGTCCATTTGAGTGGGATAGCGACGCTCAGTAGTACGATGCTGAAATGCCTCACGTGACAAAGCTGGCAAAATCCGGAAATTTACGGATAGTTGTTGCAGGAATCTTTTGCGCGTAAGAGAGCTGGGTGGTGACGATGGGTGAGATAGCGGATAGCACGATAGGCCAGGTGCTAGGGTGAACAAACGCACTGACGTCAGCGGACCGACGGGCCAGCAAAAAGAGAGCAGCCTGTTCAACGCGCAAGTGCGCATGATGTATGCGACTGCCAATCCCGGAGTCATGCATACGCTGCTCGTCCTCATTGTTGGCTGGATGTATTGGGGGGTTGCGGACCAAGGTTCCCTGCTGCTCTGGCTTGGGGCGATGCTCACTGTTTCCCTGGGGCGTTTTGCGATGGTCCAAGTTTTTGTGGCCAGAGAGCCCGGCGATGAAGAGATCGAATGGTGGGACCGCGCCTATCTCATTGCCCTATTTGTGAACGGCGTCATATGGGGTGCTGCGGGTTTTCTCCTCTACCCGCCCGACAATACAATCTACCAAGTTGTACTCGCTTTTGTGATCGGGGGCATGAGTGCTTCGGCCACCGCATCGCTGGCGGCACGGCAAGCCGCAATAGTTCTCGCTGTTTGTCCTGCCATGCTCATCGCGTCCGTTCGGTTTCTGTTTGATGGAACAGAAGGTCACATTGAGATGGGTGTGATCCTTCTTTTGTACCTTGCTGTGTTGATGAATATCGGTCGGGCGATGCATCGGCAGATTATCGATTCTCTCTCTTTGCGTTTTGAAAACCAGGCTCTGGTGGAATCGCTGGAAAACTCTGTGAGCGAGCTTGAAGTGGCAAGAGGTATAGCAGAACAATCCAATCGGGCGAAAACGCGTTTCTTGGCTTCAGCAAGTCATGATTTGCGTCAGCCAGTTCACGCCATGACGTTGTTCGTATCGGCGCTTATGCGACGTTTGGTAGAGGACCAGAACAGCCAAGACCTTATCGCCAAAATAAATCGCTCGCTTGATAGCGTAAGAGGTCTTCTCGATTCTCTCTTGGATATTTCAAAGCTGGACGCGGGAATTGTTCATGTGCGCGAGGAACGAATTGAGCTGCGGGTTTTGCTGGACCAGGTCGTAAATGAGTTTGCGGGGCTGGCAGAAGAAAAAAGTCTGTACCTACGCGCTGCGGGTCCGACGGCATTTGTCGAAAGCGACCTCGTTTTGCTAGGCCAGATCGTTCGGAACCTCACAGCAAATGCTATTCGCTACACCAAAAGTGGCGGCGTTCTGATTGCCGTGCGCAAGAGTGGCGACACAGCCAGGGTTGAGATCTGGGACACAGGCGTAGGGATCAGGACCGAGGACCAGGAAGAAATTTTCCAGGAGTTTTTTCAGCTCCGAAATGTCTCTACTGATCAGCAGGGAGGGCTTGGATTGGGTCTCTCTATAGTCAAACGAACCTGTGATCTGCTCAATTGCAAAATGGAGCTCATGTCGGAATTGGGTAAGGGGAGCCGGTTTGTGGTGACACTGCCTCTTGCAGCGGATCAGGAGCAACACGCGTCCCAATTAGATATGCATGCACCAGATATGTCCGTTGGACAGGAAGCATCTCATGTTTTGTTGATTGAGGATGACCCGCTATCAGCTGATGCGTTGAAGGGGTTGCTCGAAAGCTGGGGGTATAAATGTGCCCTCACCGATGGCCTGGCTGGCCTTGCTGACGCTATCGGCTCTTTGGGAAACCGAGTTGACCTCATAATTTCCGACTACCGGTTGGCGGATGGCGAGACGGGTGACTATGTCGCGCGTGAGGTCCGGTCAAAGGTCGGAGAAAATACGCCAGTGCTTATTGTGACCGGTGATACCGGACCCGATCGCCTCTTGGACTTACGTGAAACCGGCCTTGATCTTTTGCATAAACCTGTGCAGCCAGCGGAACTTCGGGCCATCGTCCGGCACTTGCTGACGCCGAATGCGGACTGACTTGCGTCAGGTTTGAGGCGTTATTTGGGAGCGGCTTCTATTACGCCCAGCCGTATGGCCGTTTGCACGGCCTCTGTCCGGTTTCGCGCAGACAATTGTCTTAAAACTGCGGCGACATGAATTTTGACAGTCGGTAATGCAAGGCCGAGTTGGTTTGCGATGGTCTTATTGGGAGCGCCTTCGGCCAACAGACGTAAGACCTGTGTTTGTCTGTCTGTCAGGTTTGGCTCTCCCTCTTTCTCCGGCATATCCAGTGCTGAGGGCGGCACATAAATACCACCAGACAGAACGAGTTGCAGGGCTCTGAGCATGATGGTTGGAGAAACGGATTTTGGAATAAACCCTGCTGCGCCAGCGCTAATCAATTGTCGAATAGTGACAGGATCATCAGTGCCAGACACAACGACCAGGGGCAGAGCAGGAAAGGTGCCCCTGATCTGCGCCATGCCTTCAGTTTGCGTCATCCCGGGCATATCGAGATCCAGCAGCAGAAGATCAAATTTTCGCCCGCCTTCTAGCGCAGAAATAACATCAGTATATGAGGCAGCTTCGGTGATCCTGACCTCGTCGCCAAGTTCTGAGAGCGTGTGGCGGAGGCCCTGGCGCACAAGCCAATGGTCATCAGCGACAAGGAATGAGTAAGCGATGGTATGGCTCCCTATGTTTGAATTGCTTCAGGACCAAAGCGACTTCACGGCCTCAAGAAAGCACAAAGATTCTAGGGTTTATAGTAGTTCAGGAGGACTAGTCCTCCTATGCTGCTATTTGCGAGTGGTGAGCTTCATACCCGTTATGTAGCCATGTTTTGTTCGAGCAGGGGTGACCCAGATCAATATCTGCTGTTGCTTTGAATGAATTGGCAAACGCGCAGCGCATGGCTGTGAGTAAGGATTAGCGAGAATATGACCCGCCTTTCGAGGCGCTTGGCAAGTCTCTCACTGAAGACAGCAAGCGGTAATTTTACGCGTGCGCGCTTGCTGAGCTTCCAGAAGAAATTGATGTTGAGCACGGCGCTTTCTGTTCCCGCGATTTTTGGGTATGGAGGCAACAGGGTCTCTGCGGCCTGTGCCAGCGGTGTGCGCATTCTTTGATTGCTGTTCCGTGCGCCTTGGTGGAAGCTCTCGATCAACGAACAACCACCATAGATGATGCGCAGGAGCGGTTTGGATGATTAAGTTGGAACGAGAAGTGGACGTTTTCACCCTGACAATGGACGCAGGAGAAAACCGGTGGAATACAACGTTCGTGCGTGAAGTGGCTCAGGCGCTTGATGAGGTCGAGGCCTCAGAGGGCGCTGCCGCGCTTGTGACGCGCTCCGCCAATGAGAAGTTTTTTTCCAATGGTCTGGATCTCGATTGGGTGCAGGCACCGGATGATCATCCCGACGGTGGCGACCGTCAGGTTTTTGGCGGCGAGTTTATGGCGCTGATGGGGCGCATTATCACGCTTCCTGTTCCTACGGTTTGTGCGATTAACGGTCATGCCTTTGGTGCCGGCTTTATGATGTCGCTTTGCCATGATGTTCGTGTGATGCGCGTGGATCGCGGGTTTGTGTGTGCCAATGAGATGCAGTTGGGCATGAAAATTCCCGAACCTGAACTGGCGCTCTTCCGGCATAAAGTGCCAGCCAACGCCTTTTTTGAAACTGTTCAGCTCGCGCGGCGCTGGGCAGGGCCGCAGGCCCTGGAGGCCGGCATCGTGCAACATGTGTCGGAGCTTGATGAGCTCATGCCACTGGCAACCCAAAAAGCGCAAGAGCTTGCACCACTTGGAGCGAACCGTGAGATCTATGGCGGACAGAAAGAGCGTCTGTTCGGTGAGAATGCCGCGCTCAATCTGCCGCACGGGGCAGCTTACATGCTCAAAAATTCAGACAAATTTTCGCATTAGAGTTTTTTTGGAAATTCTCTAGAGGCGATAGACGCGCTTTGCGGTGCCAGAGAACATCTCGTCTTGTTCATCATCGCTGAAGCTGCTTGCGATTTTTTTCAGGCCATTCCAGAGAACGGGATAGCTGATTGAAAGACGATCTACCGGGAAGTTGCTTTCGAACATGCATCTCTCAGGGCCGAAACAGGCGATCATGTGCAGGTAGTAGCGTGACTGAGCTTCCGCGAATTCGTCTGATGATGGCGGGGTCGCGCGCGTGTTCCAGCCAAAGCCATTATCCGGCATGGCAAGGCCGCCGATTTTCGCGACCACATTCGGGCATTCCGCGACCGCCGCCACATCGTCTTTCCAGGCGGCAAATATCTCTTCACGTTTTTCCTCATAGGGCCCCACCCCAAGTGGGGTGCCAAAATGATCCAGTATCATGGTGGTGCCGGGCACTGCTTTCGCGAGATCGAGGAATGCTTTGTTCTGATAGTGGTAGTGCCAGGTATCATAGGTGAGGCCGCGTTCGCCCAGTCGGGCCACGCCCTGTCTAAATGCTGGACGTTCATAGAGATCGGCCGGTGCGCCGCCGGGGATGGAGAGAATTTCGGGGTGATGGGCATGCGCCCCTGCATAGCGAATGCCTTTGAAGAGATCGCCGCCTATCTCTGTATGGGCGTCGAGAATTTCATCAAGGTCACTATGGTCCAGGTCTGCCCTGGCGACGATGCCGGAAATGCTTGCCTGCCCCTCCGTGTTCGCTGAGCGCTTTGCCCTCTCTGCGACATACTCCGTTTCGCCGAGGGACTTGAGATGATCGGGGCCCGTGTCTCGATAGCTTGAGCCGCATTCGACAAACACCGTCTGGGTGACGTTATGTCCACTGCCAGTGTCGGCCCACAGATCTTCAAGATCGTAGAGCGTTGCTTCCTGATGCCAGAGATGGTGATGCGGATCGACGATTTCACGAGCAGGGTCGATGATGTCTTCGCTGCGTTGGTTCAGCCATTCGTCGTTTTTCCACATGGACATGGTTTCTCTCCCCGGTTTTCCCTCGCCCTACTTGGTGAGGTATTGAGGAAAGACTACCCGTCCGGCGGGCTTGTCGCCAATAGATCGTTGCTACGATGTCGTCATTGCGGTTCTGAAGGTCTGGTCGCTCTGCTTCAGATCGATAATGTCCTGAGTACCTTGTGTCACCATCGGGTGCATGTGGTCGGCCACACCAGCTTTATAGCTTGGACGGTTTTGGAGAGCCTTCCAGTAGGCTCTTGCCGCAGGACGTGCCTCAATGAGGAACTCATCCAGCCAGTCACCTTCGCGCAGGCGGTCGAAGATCACCATGATGCCGACATCGGCCAGGGTGAACTGATCGCCGACAATCCAGGGTCCACCGGATTTTGCGAGTGTTGCTTCCAACTCATCAAAATGTATCTGCATTGCTTTCTTGGAGCTGTGGAGCAAGGCGACAACCGGCTTCATTTTGGCCAGGTTTTTCAGGCCGAACAGTTTGAGGGCCAAAAAGAAAACAGCTCTTACTTTCAGTCTGTGGAACAGGAGCCCCGTCAGAATGCGCCTTGTGGGAATGTGCACGACCATCGCCGCGAAAATCGGCGTTGTGAGGCCGGGTATGGCATTTCCTGCTGTTTCATCGATGGCCTCCAATGGGTTGTCGCCGATCAGAGACGACTTGTGGACCCAATGGTCCATCAGCTCCCGCTTGGCCGCATCCTGTGGCACCAGAAGATTGGGGTTGGATGAGTGCGCGGCAGCATATTCAAGCTGATCATGGGACTCGTAAATCGGGTGTCCCTTGTGAACCAGGACGGGAACGATGGCGGCGGGGTTCACTTGGAGGTAGTGCCGGGAGAGTGTTTCGTAAGATCCGGTTTCGATCAGGTCGATGTGGTGAGGCTTGTAAGGAATCCCGAGTTCGGCGAGACAGACGCGGCTCTTCTTGGAGCAAAGCGAGAAATCATTATGGTAGAGCTCCCATTCCTGTTCGTGGGGGAGCGTGATGTTAGAGTGAAGTCCGCCGGACATTGCTCGGGTTTTGCGGTGTTGCAGCTCCCATATGTACCAGACCAGAAACGCGGCAATCGAAAGAAGGGTGATGGTCCACATGGGCATATCCTCATGCACTGCTCTGACATCTGAGCGTGTGCAATGTTGGCGCTCATTTCCTGTAGAGCGAGCGCACAGCTATTTTGATCAGCCGACTATCTAAGAGCTGGGTGGAAAATCAATATAAGACTGTGTGGGATCGCCAATCATTTTTGACTGTGGCTTGATTGGCGCGCATGGGACAGAAAACTTACGAGGCGACGTTCAATTTTGATGGTCGACGGAGATTTTCAGCCAAGCCCTCACCCATCAGGTCCACGAAGTTTTCTGAGTAGAAGCGTTCTCGTGCGTCTGACGGGGTGTTTTCGAGGCTTTGGTCAAACCGTTTCAGGGGATTGCGCCCGCCTTCCACATGGGGGAAGTCGGAGGAAAACAGGCACATGTCCTCGCCGGAATTTTCAATAATCCAGCCGGCGTCTTCATGGGGGTAGGGCGCGACGCGCAGTTGGCGACGGGCAATGTTTGAGGGCTTGTCAGATAGTCTCTGTAGGCGTTCTTCATTTCGACCAAAAGCATGCGCGGCGGAGTCGATGGCGCGCATCCAGCCAGGTAGCCAGGAGGCGCCGAGCTCAATGGCGCCCCATTTCAGTTTTGGGAAACGGTCAAAGACCCCATCGAAAATTAGGGTCGCGAGCGTCTGCATCACCGCATTGGGGATGGGCAGGTAACTCACTGATGTAAAATTGTCGTCGCCGCCATGAAAGTCTGGAACTGGCGGCAGACCGTTTTCCTTATAAGTCAGGTTGAGTTTCTCCTCACCGCCAACATGGAAGAGAACGGGAATACCTGCTTCTTCGGCCATGGCCCACACGGGATCGAGCGCAATGTGGCTGGGCGCATGATTTTGCGGGCAGAGGGAGGGCACCATCAATCCCTTGGTCCCCATTTTAAGGGCTGCTGCCGTGGAGGCCGTCGCTCGGTCGAAGTCTTCCAGGGGGATGTAGGTTGTTGCAAGAAGCCGCGGATCAATGGAACAGAAATCTGTCATCATGCGGTTGTGCGCGTCGGCCGCCGCGTAACAAAGCTCCATGTCCGTCCCCTGATCCAGCCCGAAATTGCCGAGGCAGAAGGTGGTGAAGACAAGCTGGCTTGCAAAGCCCATAGCATCAAGGGCTGCGGGGCGATCGGCTGCAAGGAAAGAGCCTTGGGCATCGAAGTCTTTGCGCAACATGATCTGTTCGCCCATCTCGGCGCGAAACTCGGGGTCTTTGTGTTTTGCGCGCGCCGTCTCAGCCCATGTCTCTCGGCGGCGTTTTTCCTGATAGGAGGGCAGTGCGCGATAGCGCTCGAGCAGCTTTGTCTCCAGGTAGGGATCGAGGCAATCACTCAATTCCATCAGATGGCTGTCTGCATCGTGGATAAAGCGGCCTTGTGCATATGTCATGTGTCTTCCCCCGGTTGGAGAAAGGTTAGCGCTGAAGGGGGCTCGTGAAAAGTCCAGAGACGTGGATGCTCTGATGCGCGAAAAACCGCCAGATTTAGCGGTGAGGAAGCTCATCCTTCACAATGCGCCCCTCCTCCATGGTGATGATCCGGTCGGCCATCTCCAGCACCTTATTATCGTGGGTCACCATCAAGGTGGTGGTGTTCCGCTCTGTACCCAGCCGCTTCAGAAGGCTTACGACCTGGTGGCCACTCTCCTTATCGAGAGCGGCAGTGGGTTCATCGGCGAAGACAACGTCCGGATTGCCGACCAGGGCGCGGGCGACGGCGACGCGTTGTTTCTGGCCGCCGGACAGGTTCCCGGGCAGATAGTCGAGTCTGTCTCCGAGCCCGACAAGATTGAGGAGATGGGAGGCAGGCGCTTTCCAGTCCTTGCGCGCCTGGGGGCCGTGGACATCGAGCCCCATGCGGACGTTTTGCATAGCCGTCAGACTTTCATGAAGATTATGCGCCTGGAAGATGAAGCCTAGCCGCCGCCGGCAAGCGACGAGCACGTTTTCGTCTGCGCCGTTTAACTCCTGACCAAGAAGCTGCACGCTGCCATCCTGGACGTCCCGCAAGCATCCCGCGAGGGTAAGCAGGGTCGTTTTGCCGGAGCCGGATGCGCCCATGAGGATGACGAGGGACCCGCGCTCTATGGTGAGGTCGATGTCGAACAATGCCTGCTTACGAGCTTCGCCAGACCCAAACCAGTGATTGAGCCCTTTGATACGAATGGGCCCCTGCTGGTCGGCTGGTAGTGCGGCTGTCGATGTCTGGGTTATGTCTTTGTTGAACAGTTTCATGCGGCCCTCAAAACAGGTCGGCGGGGTTGGCGCCGGCCAGTCTTCTTGTGGCGATGGCGCCAGAGATGAGGCACATGGCGCTGGTTCCAAACAGAACCGCCACAGCCCTTATGCCTGTCATTTCTACAGGGAGACCTGTCGCACTGGTCAGAACGTCATAAAGCCCGAGGGCAAACAGAACGCCTGGTATGAAGCCAAAGATGGCCAGGATGATGGCTTCTTCAAAGACGATGCTGAGGAAGAAGCTCTGCTTATATCCAACAGCTTTGAGTGTCGCATATTCGCGCAGGTGATCGGCTACATCGGTTGAGAGAACCTGGTAGACGATAATGAGTCCCACCAGTACGCCGATGATGACACCGAAGCCGAAGATCACGCCGACGGGGCGTTCAGTGGTCTGATAGGCTTCGTCTGCGGCTGCTGCTTCTTCAACCGTTCGAATGATGATGTCCTTTTCCGGGATTGCGCTCCGCAGATTTTGCACAATTGTTTGCGGTGATACGCCGGGCTCCACGGTAACGAGGATGTGTGTTGGCGCACCAGCGGTGCGCTGTGGATACATTTGCAGGAAGGTCTGGTCAGACACGATGAGATAGCCGTCTGCTTCGAAACCCGCGCCGATTGAGAAGGTTCTTACAGCGCTGAGTGTTCGCCCGTTGGCTTCAAACCGGTGCGGCGTCCCTCCATCAATGCTGGCGGCGAGTTCGGGCTCAATATTGCGGGCTGACCTGTCGAGAAGGGCGGTATCAAGAAGTTGCAATTGCGCACGTGCCTTGTCGACCTCCGGATCTTTGAAAATCTGCTTCGTGGGATCAATGCCGAAGACCTGGAAGTTGACCGTCGTTCCATTGTCGCGCTGCCAGTCGAATTTCCCGAGATAGAAGGGGCTCGCGTCAGCAACACCGGGAACCGCCAGCGCCTGGTATAGTCGTTGGCGAGCAACATTGCTGCCGTCTGAGAGCGTGTTTGCATCGGATGCGGAAATCAGAATGTCGGCCACCATGGGCCGGTAAGGGAGTTTGGTGGTTTCAACCAACGCACCGAGGAAGCCCAGCTGCATAAAGATCAAAATGTTGGCGAATGCCACCCCGGCGATCGCTGCTGCAAGCCGTGACTTGTTATGTTTCAGCTGTAGCCAGCCAATGGGCAGCCTGCCGAGGAGTTTTGTGAGCAGAGCTGTCATGAGCCATTCGCTGTTTGGATGGTCGCGACCACCTGAAGATTTGTATATCGCGCGGCGATTTCAGATGCTGCTTCGTCGAGCAATACAGTCACTTCTACGATGCGTGCATCTGTATTGGCTGCGGGATCATCGTCAATCAAGGTTTGACGTTCCACTTCCAGGCCGATATGCGAGACGCTGCCCTGCAAAGGTGTGGGGAGGGCATTCGCCGTAATGCTGACAGGGTCACCCAATGTGACATCCCCAATCTGGGTTTGATAAATCTCGACCTTCGCTGTCATGCGCTGAATATTGCCAATGTTCATGACTCCTTCAGCGCCTGGCTTTTCTCCTGGGCGAACGTGAATTTTGAGGACAGTGCCGGTGATGGGCGCACGGACATAGGCTTTTTCCAGGTCTCGCTCAGCCTGTGTGAGGGCTGCCTTGGCGGAGTCGTAACTCCGTGCCGCAACCACAACATCGACCTGACTGTCGATCTCGCCCACGTACCGGGAGTGCGTGGCGCGCGCCTGGTCGACAGCCCGCGCTGCCTGGTCACTGGTCGTACGTCTCTGGTCCAGTACAGCTTCTGATATGCTTCCACGCTGGATGAGAGATTGCGCGCGCTCATAGTCTTTGCGTGCGTTCAACGCAGCCGCTTCGGCACTGCCGAGGCTTGCGCGCGCTTCTTTCAGACTGGCCTCAATGGAGGTGCGTGTCTGTTCCAGATTTGCCTGTTTGAGGGCGACATTGGCTTCTGCAGCTTCAAGTGCTGCCTTGTACTGTGCTTCATTGTCCAGAATGGCGAGGGTGTCGCCCACGGTTACCTGGTCGCCTTCATCGACGAGCAAGGTGGTTACACGTGCATCGCCTGCCCCAAAGGGGGGGGCGATGGTTGCGACATCTCCATCGGGCAGCAGTGCACCCAGACCAATAACCGTATCTGGGCCAGGAATGGCTGAGGGATCAATCTCCGCGATTATGGTGTGATTGAGCGGCACCGCTATGGGGCTTGAGGTGCCCGCGCCTGGTTCCAGGCCGAGTGTCCGCATGGCCAGCTGGAGTCCAGGAGGCTGAAAGTAAAGGCCCATAATGCCGCCGAATGCGACGCAGATCATGAGGATGGGAATGATCCGAAAGCTTTTTGCTTTAGCCCAGTGCGCATTGGTGTTGTTCATCTGCGTGTCCGTGGAGCGATCCACGGCTTCCAAGGGGAGGTCGGCACTCTCTATCGAATCTTTGGGCCGTTGCGCCATTTTCTTCATCCCTATGGTTGGTTTCGATCTGCAATCTTGACTACTAATGACCTTTGGGTCATTAATATATAGGTGAAGTGATGATGAGAATCCAGACCTGAATATGACAAAACCAGAAACAGTGTCCCGATCGGCTGCACCGAAGAAAAGACAAAGGCGGAAAGATGCGCGCCCGGCGGAAATTATTGAAGCTGGACTCGCTGAATTTGCTGAGAAAGGGTTTGCAGGCGCACGTCTTGCCGACGTAGCGGCACGCGCTGGCGTGGTTAAAGGCACGATCTATCGCTATTTCGATAACAAAGAAGCGCTTTTTCAGGCCGCGGTGATGTCTCGCATCGTTTCAACTCTCGATAATGTCGAGGAGTTGGTTGACGGGTATGAAGGCCCAACAGACGAGTTATTGAAGCTCGTGCTCAAGGTCATCTATGAGAAAATCGTTGCCTCTGACGCGCGCATATTGCTGCGGATCATCATTGCTGAGGGTGCGCGCTTCCCGGATATCCCGGCCAACTATTATCGTGACTCAATTTCAAAAGGCATGGCTCTTATTGATCGGATTGTTCAACGAGGCATAGAGCAAGGTGAGTTTCAAGACGGCCCGATGACTAAAGCACCACCCATTATTTTGGGTCCAGCGATCTTTGCTGCTGTCTGGAAAATGACGTTTGAGCCTGTTGCGCCGCTCGACCTTGATACGTTTATGGAGGCCCATGTGGACATGGCTTTGAACGGGTTGTTGCGATAGCGTCGGCACGTGATGGACTATACGCGCCTCTATAAACTCATTGCTGAAATACCGGCTGGTCAGGTTGCGACCTATGGGCAACTTGCCAAGATTATCGGGTGTGGTCCGCGACAGGTGGGGCAGGCTCTGGGTGCCCTTGATGGCAAAAACGTTAAAAAGGTGCCCTGGCATCGGGTGGTGAATTCCCAAGGGAAAATCAGCATCCGCTCGGAAGGCGGCGGCGAGACATTGCAAGGTGACCTGCTGCGCCAAGAGGGCGTTATCTGGCGCGCCAGTGGGCGGATCGACCTAAAAGTCTACGGTTGGCCCGGTCCCTTTGATCCTGATGCCTGGAGATAGGACGCGGGCAAGCCTCGGTGTCGGATTGGGCGAGCGGTGGGCGTCCTAGCCAGGATCTCTCACCTGTAAAGGATACCTCATGCCTTATGATCCTCATCTTGCGGACCTGATGCGCGATGCATTAAAGCGCCGAAAGGGTATTTCAGAAAAGAAGATGTTTGGTGGCTATTGCTGGATGCTGAACGGCAACATGCTGTGTGGTGTGGGCGTCGGCCGCTTTATGTTTCGTGTCGGGAAAGATCTGGAGGCGGAAGCGTTGACCCGACCAGGGGCAGAGCTTGTTGATTTTAACGGGCGGCGCATGGGCGGCATGGTCTGGGTTGCGGCCGATGCCTGCCTCGAGACAGGGCTTAAAGACTGGATTGCTTTTGCTGCACAATTTGCAGGGAGCCTGCCGCCGAAATAGATGTGGCGGAGCTACCCGTCGCGGAAATGTGATCCGTCAGGCTGCTTGCAACCGGTCGGCGGAGCAGCAACATTGCGCTCATGGACATTCTTGATGACATCCTGGATACGCTCAACCTGAAAGGCGTGCTCTATTTCCGTACCGACTTTTCAGACCGGTGGGCGGTGACGGTGCCGGATCTCGAGCAGGCGGCGCGGTTTCACCTGGTAGTTCAGGGAAGTACCCATGTGCAGTTTTCTGACGGCAGCTCCGTTAGGCTTGGCCCAGGTGACCTGGTTCTTATTCCCCGTGGGCGTTCTCATATTCTTGCTGATCAGGCTTGTACGTCCGCTCCGGATCTGGAGACGGTTCTAAGTGATGTGGGCTATGACGGGCAGGGAGTCCTCGCCGTTGGTGCAGGAGACAAGGATGCCTCTACGCAGATGGTCTGTGGACATTTTGTTTTTCGGCCAGGGGCTGATCACCCTCTGCTCAGAGCCCTGCCTGACTATCTTGTGACGACGGCCTCAATGCGGGCGCGCGAACCCTGGCTCGATGAAATGCTGCGCGTGCTCGTGCGGCGGGCGTTCTCCGCTGAAATGGGATCGGCGGCATCGGTCACTCGGCTGTCGGAGATTGTCTTTATTGAACTGCTGCGGGTGGGGGTTAGTCAGAGTCCACAGCTTGCATCAGTCCTTGAGGCCTTTCAGGACAAACAGATTGGCAGAGCCCTTCAGGTCATTCATGGGGCACCTGCCGAAACCTGGACTGTTGAACGGCTTGCATCAGAAGTGGGCATGTCCCGAAGCCGTTTTGCGGAACGGTTCAGACAGCTGATGGGGACGGGTCCCATGGCCTATCTTTCTGACTGGCGATTGCAAAAAGCCCTTTCCCTGCTCGAGGGGTCGCAATGCAGCATGCAGGAAGTCGCGAGCCGATCCGGCTACCAATCCTCGGCGGCCTTCAGTCGCGCGTTCTCCGGTAAGTTTGGGGTGGCGCCCAGCGCCTACCGGCGGGCGCAGGCGTAGGTCGGCGGGCATTTTCCTCCCAAATCGTCTTCTTTTTTGCAATCCGTCCCAAGTGATTTGCGGTTAGTCCCAAAAACCCGGGACGTGATTGATAATTCGTCCTGACGGGCGCACCTAGATCCTCGTTGATGTTGAACCCCATTCAAGGAGATTCTGGGATGTCTAAATCACTCACACTCGCCGCTATTGCTCTGGCCGCCATGGCAACGACGGCTCCTGCACTTGCTGCTGACGAAAACAATGTTGCTGCCGGTCTCACCGCTGCAGGCGCGCCGCTTGGACTTCATGGTGTTGACCCTGTTGCCTTCATCGAACTCGGCAACCGGTTGGACGGTGCAGCGCCGTACACAGCAGTCCATGAAGGTGTTGCTTACTACTTCTCTTCCGAAGCCAACCTGAACACGTTTACCGCCAACCCTGAGAAGTACGTTCCTCAGAATGGTGGCTTCTGCACGTTCGGTGTTTCTGTCGGCAAGAAGTTCGACGGTGACCCACAGTTTGCGGCTGTTGTTGACGGCAAGCTTTACGTTTTCCTGAACGAGGAAATCTTCCAGGCGTTCAACAAAGACCGCGCTGGCACGATCTCCAAGGCTGCGACCAACTGGACCAAGATCGAGCACACAGCTGCGACCGATCTCTAAGACACTTGAAGAGAGGTTTTGCCTCTCTTCATTTCCCCCTTTCTAATTCTGGAGAAAATTGATGAATATTATTGACCACCTGAGCGTTGGCGTGCCCAGCATTGACCAAGGCAAAAAGTTCTACGATGCCGTGATGGAGACCATTGATTGCGCGTGTCTCGCTGCCACTGACGGTTTTGCCGCCTATGGCAATGGTGCTGTCCAGTTCCTCATTATGCTGCCGAACGATGGCGCAGCTGCGACAGCGGGGAACGGCGTCCATATCTGCTTCAAAGCGTCTTCTAAGGACGCTGTTGACGCCTTCCACGCAACAGCGATGAAGCTCGGCGGTGAGTGTGCCGGGGAGCCTGGTCCACGACCTGACTATCCAATGCCGGATGTTTACACAGGCTTCGTTCGCGACCCTTTCGGCAACAAGCTTGAAGTCATCCATGGCGGCTTCGCCTCTTAACTTCATGCGCATTACTGGGAAAAGATTATGCAAGACGTATTCATCTATCTCGCCTTGAGCGGTGTCCTTACTGTTCTTCTATGGACGCCTTACATTCTGGCGCGGCTGTTTGTTTGGGGACTCCCCACCTTCCTGAACAATTACCCGGATGGCTTTCCGGCCAATCAACCAGAACCACCGCTCTGGGCGCAGCGGGCGCACCGGGCCCATCTCAACATGGTGGAAACCATGCCGGCCTTCATCGCCGTTGTTTTGGCGGCTGCGTTGCTTGAGACAGGCTCTGGTGCGGCAGTTGCTGAATGGGCGGCTGTGTTCTTCTATGCTCGGGTTCTCCATGCGATTGTCTATATCGCAGGCGTTCCTTACCTCAGAACTCCTGTGTATCTCGTATCTTGGGCAGCAATTCTGATGATTGGTGCCGAAGTCTTGCTCTAGGCCGACTAGAGCAAGGAAAGCCCGGTGGGATCTCCCCACTGGGCTTTTTGCGGTTTTGTCGACCTATGGAGCTGGTCTGTCGGATTTGTGGTGACGGGTGCGTCTTTAAGTGAAAGATGGGTCTGTTCCCAACCGGAGGCGCCTATGAGCGATGGATTTGAGGGATTTCCGAAGGCTGGGGTCAAGTTTCTGAAAGATCTTGAGAAGAACAATTCTCGTGATTGGTTCAATGACAATAAGAAGGCTTACGAGCAGAATGTGAAAGCGCCCGCGGAGCAGTTTCTGAGCGAGGTACATTTCGAGCTTGAGAAAAAGCTGGGTGGCGAAGTTGTTCCCAAGCTTTTCCGCATTCATCGCGATGTTCGCTTCTCCAAAGACAAGACGCCCTACAATAGCCATGTACGCATGGCCTTTTTCGGAAAGCCCGGGAAAACGGGTCAGGGTGTCCACTCCGGTTTCTATTTCTCGCTCGATACGAAGGGCGTCTTCTACGGCGCGGGGTCGATGAACTTGGAGAAGCAGGCGCTTGAAAAATACCGTCAGGCTGTGTGCGACGGGAGGCGTGGACCTGCGTTGGACAAAATGATGAAGGCACTTGTCAAAAAGGGCTGCCGGTTGAGCGAGCCTGATCTGAAGCGGTTGCCCTCCGGTTATGATGTTGACCCGGCTTATGCCCCTTTGTTGCAGCATAAGGGGCTTGGTGCCTGGCTCGACAATAGGGGGCATGCCAAAGCGACAGGTCGGGATGCTGTAAAACATGCTGTATCTGCTTTCACGACCGTTCGCCCACTCCATGATTTCCTGATGAGCCTTTGAGCTTTACACTTTCTAGGTGGAACCTGGCCGTTCGGTCGCAATCCAACTGAGGATAGATTTGCGGTCGTCCCGCCGTTCTGTTTCTGTGATACGAAACCCTGATGTCTCAAGCAGCTGTTTGACATCTGCAATGGTGCGGAACGCGTAGATGTTGTCCGGGAAAATCGACGCTGTGCGTGTGTCATCTCCCGGCCGAAATCCGATCACAAAACGTCCGCCGGGTACGAGCACCCGAAAAATCTCTTTGAAATGGGTTGTTACGTCCTCCCAGAAGTAGATCGTGTGCATGGTCAGGATTTTGTCGAAGCACTGGTCTGCATAAGGCATGGCGTCGCTCGTGCCTTGGTGCAGATGAAGCCTACCTGATCTTATGAGCGGTCTGTTTTTCTTTCGGGCGATCTTCAAGGCAGTGGGTGAGAAGTCGAGACCGTCCAAAGAGCCTGGATCGTTAAGCGATGCTAGGGTGGCGAGTGCGGCGCCATGGCCTGTGCCGACGTCCAGTACCCGATCACCGGGCGACACGTTTAACAGCGCGATGGCAATGTCGTTCGCGGCGGCAGTTTCTTTCGACATGATGCGCCCAACTAAGGAGCCAAGCAGGCCGGATGGCTGGCGGCCTTGCCGGGCGATGAATTGAGGTTTTTTCATCCTATACTCCTAATCCTGCATGGCTTGGGCGGTGGTTGCGGGACAGACAGAGTGCGGTCGTCGCCAGATCTGGGTCTGGCAGAAAATACCCAGCACACAACCGGTCACGTCCAGAGTTCCATCCGCGCGGGGCCTCAGCGACGCGGCATAGATATTGCCGTCTTCCGGGTTGTACATTCCATCGCCCTGCCAATGTCCGTCGCGAAGGCGCGCGAAGTTTCGAAATATGGGTGTGCCGATAAGTGGTCGATCACGCAGATGAGCAGTTGGGTTCTGTTTGTCCGTTAGCAGCTGCCCGTCGGCATCTCGGTCTGTCCAAAGCCAGGTGATCTGCCCGCAGAGCAGTTCTCCCGCGTCTTCGCACCGCGTAATGAGAACTTGCGCGCCATACCCTTGTGTTGCCCAGGTGCCGATGAGTTTTTCGTGATCGGGTGATTTCGCCAGGGCGGGCGTTGAGAGAATCAAGCTCATCCCCAGTAGAGGGCCGAGCCATTGCAAGTGTTGATGCATCGAGACATCTCCTTTGGTGTTGCGACTAAAGGTGGGGCTGTTTTCACATAAGATCTTGCCGATTTCTGGGATGAGGCTGAAAACTGTGAAAACGCTCAGCTTTTTCAAAATTTGGTCATATGTTTGGACGGCTTGTCGGTGAGGTCTTCTGCGATGTCGGATTTCGTCGTGTCCGCCCGTCCTATGAACTGGCCAATTTTGGAGGGATCATGCTGTATTCAATTTTGATATTCGGGGAAGATGGAACGTTCGATCAGCTTTCTGAGGACGAACAGGCAGCGGTCATGAGTAAGCATTATGCCCTTCAGGACCGTCTTGCGGCGGAGAAGCAAAACGGTCCGGCGGCCAAGCTGCATGCGACCGCAACAGCGGTCACTTTGCGGGAGCAAGGGGGCGTGCCGGTTGTGACAGATGGCCCTTTTGTGGAAACAAAAGAACATCTGCTCGGATTCTACACAATTGAGTGCGACACGATTGAGGAAGCGATTGAGGCCGCAAAACTGCTGCCATTGGATATTGCATCTGTCGAAGTGCGGCCGATCAGCTGGTTTGGCCCGGGGCAGGTGATCGCTCCTGAAGATGGCTAATCCGTCGCCTCTATCCCGTCACTTTACCGCTGCGCGGCCCCGTGCGATGGCGGCGCTGACGCGCTATTTCAGAACTGTCGATCTGGCTGAGGATGCCTATCAGGATGCCTGCATGCGGGCGATCAAGTCATGGGCGCATAACGGCGTGCCGAGAGACCCCACAGCCTGGCTTATCCTGGTCGGCCGAAATGCTGGCATAGACGCGCTTCGCCGGCGCGAGACAGAACGGACCGTGGTTGAGGGGAGCGGGATCGAGGCTGACCTGGGCGATGTTGAAGCAGATTATGCAGAAGCGATTGATATGTCTGACTATCGGGACGATGTGCTCCGGCTCCTCTTTATGTGCTGTCATGATGAGCTATCGGTCCAGGATCAGTTGGCGCTTGCGCTCAAGGTGGTTGTCGGCTTTTCGGTTGAAGAAATCGCGCGGGCCTTTCTCGTGAAGCCGAAGTCTATGGAGCAGCGGATCACGCGGGCCAAGAAAAAAGCTGCGGTTGTGGCAGCGGCACTTGAGACGCCGTCGCCGCAGGAACGGGCTAAGCGGTTAAACGCTGTGTTGGTGATGCTCTACCTCTTGTTCAATGAGGGATATTCTTCCCATGGAGGGGCGGACCACATTCGACATGCGCTGTGCCAAGAAGCGATCCGCCTTACGCGGCTGCTCCTGCAGCTGTTCCCTGCGCAACCGGAAGTGATGGGGTTGCTCGCACTCTGTCTTTTGCATCATGCGCGCAGTTCCGCCCGGCAGGATGTTTCTGAGACGCTAGTGCCTTTGGATGAACAGGACCGCGGTCTTTGGGATCGATCTGCAATTGCCGAGGGGCAGGTTTTGGTGGAAAAGGCGCTGCGTCGTGGGCGTCCCGGTGCATTTCAAATTCAGGCGGCGATTGCGGCGGTCCATTGTGCGGCGCCAAATGCAGAAGAGACCGACTGGTCGGAGATTGAACGCCTCTACCGAGCCTTGGAACAGGTACAGCCGTCGCCGGTGGTGACCCTCAACAGATTGGTTGCGGCGTCGAAAGTGAGCGGCGCAGCAGAGGCGCTTAAAGGCATGGAGTCTATCGCGGCGGATCTCCAGAACTATCTCTATTTTCACTCAACCCGTGGCGCACTTTGCGCCAAGCTGGGTGAAGAGGCGGCCGCCCGGGAGGCGTATGAAAAGGCGCTTATGCTTGGGCCCTCAGATGCTGAGCGGGCCTATATTCGCCGCCGTCTTTCCTCTCTGAAAAAGTAAGTCATGTTTGTCGGGTTGGGCTTTGTCCAAGCGTCCTTGGGGTGATCGGGCACGAGCTCGAAACAATCAAGGGAGATAGACATGACAACGAACCCCACAACAACGCATGGCATGCCAAGTTGGATTGCCCACAACAGCACCGATCCCGTCGCTGCTCGGAAATTCTATGAAGGCGTGCTTGGATGGAATGTGGTCGATATGCCCATGCAGGACGGTTCAAGCTATCCCGGCATTATGGTCGGCGAAGGTCCGATCGGCGGTATTCCCAATACACCCTCCAATGATCCGGTCTGGGTTGTCTACATCACGGTTGATGATGTGGATCAGCGTTTCAAGGCAGCCGTGAAAGCCGGCGCGGAAGAAGTGAGTGCACCAGCGGATGCACCAGGGGTCGGACGTATGGCGACAATCCGCGATCCGTTTGGCGCGAGCATTGCCTTCATCTCCTATGAAGTCCCTCAGGCCTGAGCGCTTCATGGTTTTCCATCAAGGGCGGGCACGACCCTGTGCCTGCGTCTATCTGCAGCTAAGGAGATTGTTATGACCCTTCACCTCACAGCTCTGTTCGCAGGCGTGTTGATCTTCATTCAGATCGCCCTGACCACCCTGGTGGGCGTCTATCGCGGTAAGGTTGGGATCAATTTTATGCATGGTGATGATGATGTGTTGCTGCGGCGCATGCGTGCCCACGGCAATTTCACAGAAACCGTGCCGATTGTATTGATTGCCATGGCACTCGCGGAACTGGCAGGGGCGCCTTCCTGGCTTATGTTGGCCGGTGGGACGAGCCTGGTTCTTGGGCGTTTGATCCACGCGATCAATTTTGTGGGCTCGGGCGGTGGTGTGGGCGCTGGACGCGCAGCCGGTATGGCGTTCACCACCATCTCAATGGCAGCTTTTGCGATCTATGGTCTGATGATCTTTGCCAACGCTGTTTGATTGCTTCGCGCAATCTCATGTGGGCGGCAGCGAATTTTTTGCTGCCGCTTCCTCCGGCTTGAAGAACATGCCGAGCTTCAGGCTTTCTGCGACACGTTCTGCCTTGTCGATGAAGATTGCAGCAGCCGGGGGAGGGCAGACCTCGCCTGCAGTCTCACGAAACAGAGACAGCCATCTGTCGAAATGGTGGGGTTCCACCATTTTGAGTTTCATGTGGGCGACCATGGGCTGACCCTTATAGCGGCCTGTCAGCATGGTGAGCGACGACCAGAAGGCGAACATTTTTTGAAGATGAGGCTCCCAATCACCTGAAATCACCATTCCAAAAATCGGCCCAAGTTCCTTGTCGGCACGGATCTTCGTGTAAAACGTGCGTACGAGCTTCTCAATCAGTGCATCATCAATAGAGGGATGAAGGGGTTCTCGAAACGGTTTTCGTTGCTCGGACATGGGTTTGTTTTCCTGAAGACGGAATGACCATTAGCATATAGAGATTAATCGGTTTCATTGCATGTGGCGGGTCGTCTCAGGGGAATTTCATGAAATTTGCGAGTGATAATGGCAGCGGCGTCGCGCCGGAGATTATGTCTGCGCTGGGCGCTGCAAATGAGGGGGCGGCTCCGGGTTATGGGGCGGATGACTTCACGCAGGAAGCATGTGATCGCCTTTCTGAGGTTTTTGAGAGAGACGTGTCTGCCTTTTTGGTGGCGACTGGGACTGCCGCCAATGCGCTCAACCTTGCGGTGATTACAGAACCCCATGGCGCTGTGTTTGTACATGAGCGGGCACATGTTCATACGGACGAGTGTGGCGCTTCGGAATTCTATATGCATGGGGCCAAACTGCTACCGCTCGCTGGAGAGCATGGGAAGCTGTCCGCGGCAGCCATCAAACAGGGTCTTGAAGGGTTTGCTCAAGGAATTGTTCATCATCCGCAAGCTCAGGCGATCAGTCTGTCTCAGGTGACGGAAAGCGGGACGGTCTATTCGGTCGCGGAGATTGAAGCTCTGTCTGCGCTGGCGAAGGACCATTCGCTTCGTGTGCATATGGATGGAGCGCGGTTCGCCAATGCGTTGGTATCGCTCGGCTGCAGCCCCGCTGAGATGACCTGGAAGGCTGGTGTGGATGTGCTTTCTTTTGGTGCGACGAAGAACGGCGCGATGGGCGTGGAGGCTGTGGTTATTTTCGATGAAGGTCTCGCCGCAAACTTTCCATTTTTGCGTAAGCGATCCGGTCAGCTCATGTCCAAGGGCAGGTTTCTCGGTGCCCAGATGAGCGCTTATCTCAAAGACGGTCTTTGGCTCGCCATGGCAGCCCATGCAAATAAGATGGCATCCCTATTGGCGTCAGGCATTGAGAGATTGCCAGCGGCGCGCCTCCGGCACCCAGTACAAGCTAACCAGGTGTTTGCGGTTCTTCCCAAACCCGCGCACAAGGCGCTCATTGCTGCAGGCGCCGCCTATTACCCATGGGAACGCGAACCGGATGGCATTGCGGTGCGTCTGGTCACATCATTTTCCACTTCAGAGGAAGAAGTGGACGCGTTTCTCTCTATTGCTGGCGGCGCTTTGTGAGCGGATGGCTCACCACTCTTCTTTAAACGGCCGCAGATCGAGTTCGTGGGTCCAGGCGCTTGGATGCTGTACATGGAGTTGCCAGAAGGCTTCGGCAATTGCGCTTGGTTCCAAGGCGCCATTGTTGCCTTTGCTCTCCAAGTATCCTTCATAGATGCTGCGGACCATATCTCCGTTTACAACACCATCGATCACGACATGCCCAACATGAACGCCTTTGGGGCCATAGTCTCGTGCGAGGGACTGGGTGAGGTTTCTCAGAGCGCCTTTGGCCGATGAAAAATGCGCGAAGTTTGGTTTGCCGCGCATGGATGCGGAAGCGCCGGTGACGAGGAAAGACCCAGATCCCTGTTCTGCCATAACCTTCAAGGCCTTTTGTGCGACCAGGAAGGCACCATAGGCACCTGTCCGCCAAAACTGTTCGAACTGCTCTGGCGTGACGTCTTCAAAAGGAATGATGGCATTGTTGCCCGCATTGTAGAGTACAGAGCCCAGAGGCCCGTGTTCTTTGGCAACATCAAACAGGGTAGCTACCTGATCGGGGCTCGTTACATCGCAGACTTGCGTATAGGCCGTGCCGCCGCTCGCGGTCACTTCTTTCGCAACGGCTTCAATTTTTACCGGTGTGCGCCCGACGATCAGAACCGGCGCGCCGCCCTTGGCAAAACGATGCACAAGCGCGCCGCCGACGCCATTTGATGCGCCGACGCCAATGATGACACTCAGGCCTTGAACGGTGTTTTCTGCGGTCATGTGATCTCTCCCGTTTGGTTCAGCCCAATGTAGGGAGGCTGCGGTGACTTACAAGACTGTTGCCTGCGGAACCTCTTGCAAGACGTAGATGGCTGTGCCAGCGTCCCGACAACAGGAGACGAAAACCCATGTCACGACCCATTTTCCTCATCATCGCTGTGCTTGCCGTACTTGGTGGCGTCGCGTGGCTGGCTTTTGAACTGGTGGATGAGGCTGGGGAGACTCGAGGGTTCTCCAGGGTGCACGGTCCTGTTCTTACACTGGACACACATGTGGATATTCCGCCGACCTATACAACGCTGCCGGAAGTCGACCCTGGTCTTGAGACCCGGCTTCAAGTGGATTTGCCCAAGATGGAAAGAGGGGGGCTCGATGCTGCTTTCTTCATCGTCTATGTGGGGCAGACGGCGCGAACGGAAGACAATTACGCGGCGGCGAAAGAGGCGGCGCTTGTGAAGTTCAATGCTATTCACGCGATGACCGATGCGCTCTATCCGAGCCGGATCGGGCTGGCTTCGACGCCTGCGGACGTGGTCGATATTCACGGGTCGGGTCGCAAGGTCGCGATGATTGGGATCGAGAATGGCTATGTGATCGGCAAGGATCTGTCGCTTGTTGAAGAATATTATGACCGTGGCGCTCGCTACATGACGCTTGCCCATGTGGGACATAATGACATCGCTGACAGTTCCATGCCGCGGATCGATTTGGGTGATGCGCCTGCTGAGCATGGGGGCTTGAGTGATTTTGGGCGCGACGTGGTGAAAGAAATGAACCGCCTTGGCATGATGGTTGATATCTCCCACATCTCGCACGATGCGATGATGCAGGCGGTAGAGCTGTCTGAGGCGCCAGCGATCGCGTCGCATTCAGCTACCACGGCATTGGCGGACCATCCCCGGAACCTGACGGATGATCAGATGCGCGCACTTGCAGCTAAAGGTGGCATTGCGCAAATCGTTGCCTTCTCAACCTATGTCAAGGCAGATCCTGGCCGGACGGCGGCTGGCATGGCACTCCGTAACCGAATTGCTCAGGAGCAGGGAGCGCCACGCTTTAGCTATCTCGCTCATGGCAAACTGCCGGAGTTCCGCGAAGGAATGGCCGAGATCAATCGGCTTTACCCGCGAGCGACGCTTGCTCAATTTGTTGATCACATTGACCATGCCGTCAAAGTGATGGGTATCGATTATGTGGGTATTTCCTCTGACTTTGACGGCGGCGGCGGGGTGGTTGGTTGGGACGATGCGTCCGAGACGGGGAATGTCACTGCTGAGCTGCTCAAGCGCGGGTACACTTATGAGGAAATCGAGAAACTCTGGAGTGGCAATTTCCTGCGGGTCTGGGCGGAAGTCGATGCTGTTGCGGCCCGTCTTCAGGGCAACGCTGCAAACTAATTCCAGTAAGCCTCAGGTGCGGTTTCTTGGTTCGTCTATCAGCAAGGCGACCATCAGCAGTGCGATGCACATGAACGCCATGGCGCACCAGAAAACAGCTGTGTAGGAAAACCAGAGCGCTACGAAGCCGCCCATGAGGGGGCCGAGCCCCATCATGAAAGAGTTGCCCATGTTGGAAATTGCAATGCGCATGGGCAGGTCCTGTCGATCGCCAAATTCCAGCACCATGTTTTGTGACGAAATCTGAAAGCCGCCAAGCCCTGCGCCTAGCCCGGCGAAGACCAGGCCGAGCAGGATGATGTCATTTGCGAAGAACAAGAGAACTGTTGAGAGAATCCAGGTAATCAGCGTCGCCATAAAGACGAAGCGATTGCCGGTCTTATCCGCGAGCGCCCCCCAGCCCAGATTTGTGGCTGTTTGGCTCAAGAGAAAGGCAAGGGAGAGTATGCCGAGATTGGTCCCGCTCAGGCCCACAACTTCGCCGGCATAAAGGACATAGAAGGGCACGGCGATGGTGCCGAGCGCGCCGAGAGATCGCGCAATGAAAAACCTTGTGAAGCCCCGGTCGGCGCGGAGGAGAGCTGGTAGCTCTTTCATGCGCCCAAAGAAGCTTGCCTGTGCGCGGACGACCGGTGGGACGGGCTCGCGAATGAACGCGAGAAGCCCGAGGCCAATACTGGTCAGTATGAACGCCGTCAGGAAGGTGGCGGAATATCCGTTTCCGAGGGCGTTTGTTTCGATGAAATATTGACCGCCGAGATAGGCTACGCCGGATGCCGTCAAACCCGCCATGAAATTGCGCAGCCCCGTCAGACGGCCACGCAGGCTTACCGGGATCACCTTCGACATCATGTAGTTGAAGACGACCGCCTGCATGCCGTTGAAGAAACCGAAAAGACCAAGAAACAAGCAGGACGCAATGAAGGCGACCTGTCCATCCAGGAAAAGTCCTGCAAGGGCCAAACCCAGCACCTGCACCCGCATCAGGCCACCGATGACAAAGCCGATGGGAATAACTTTCTTGCGATGTTCGATGAGGGTGGCACCCAAAAGGGATGAACTGGCCGCCCCAAAATGCTGAGCGGCGAGGGCAAGGCCCACGGCGAGCTCTGATCCGGAAAGGATGTAGATGAACGCGGGGACGAAGGTTGGTGCGTGGACCAAGCGAAAGCCGGTCTGGCCCAAAAGTCCGTGTACGAGATTGACAGCGTAGTTGCGCGGCAGGTCACGGCGGACTTGCTCGTCAAAGGCTTTTTCGGCTTCGGCGAGGGACTTGTCGGGGGCGGCTTCTGTCAAAAGTACTCCGGGGCCGCCAATGAGGGCAGTCAAAAGTGAATTGGATTGAATGTCTGAGTGACCATTATAGACGGTCTTGGCGTAACTCTGAAATTTTGGACAAAACTTTATCCCCGGGTGGTTTGGGTGCTTGTACCTTATGGGGTCCCGAGTCACAGTCCTTTCAGTCTAAGCTTAGCGAATCCGCTGGCGAATATGAGGGTATGAGATGCGAAGCTGGTCACTTCTGGTTCCGATTGTGTTGTCACTGGGTCTTGCAGGGTGCGACGGGGATGTCGAGGACGCGGCTGTTGCGCCCCCGCCGGTGGTCAAGCTGGAGACGGTGAGTGAACGGGCAACCGGACAGGTGCGGAGCATATCCGGGGTTGTTGAGGCATCGGACAGATCTGCACTCAGTTTTCAGGTTGGCGGGCGTGTGACCGAGGTGAATGCTTCGGTTGGGGAAACCGTGGTTGCAGGCCAAGTGCTCGCACTGCTTGATCGAACCAACTACCAGATCGCGCTGGATAGTGCGCGCTCCCAGCTTAACAGTGCTCGGGCTAAACGCTCAGAGGCCAAAGAGGATCTGGACCGGAAACTCGCGCTTATCGACAAAGGATTTGTGACGCAAGCGGCCGTGGATAGTGCACGTGCGGCCTATGACGGCGCGGCGGCGAGTGTCAGTGTGTCGATGAGCGATGTGGAACGCGCGCAGAAAGATCTGGATCGCACGGTTCTTTCCGCGCCTTTTGCCGGCATAATCTCCAGCCGGGACATTGATCCGTTTGTGGAAGTGAATGCAGGTACGACGCTCTTTGAGATTCAGTCCGACGGGAACCTGGAGGTTCAGGTGTTGGTTCCCGAAACGATTATCCGTGAAGTTGATTATGGACAGCCGGTGTCTGTTTCTTTCCCGACATTGAAGGGGGAGGTGTTTGGCGGAGCCGTGTCTGAAATTGCTTCGCGAGCAGAAGCCGGGAATGCCTTTGCTGTCAAAGTTACGCTGGTCGAGTTAGGTGACGCTGATGTGCGAACCGGCATGAGCGCGAAGGTAACCTTCAACTTCCAGTCTTACCTGAACGGACGTGAAGCCTTCCTTATCCCTCTTACAGCGATCTCGATTCAAAATGCTGACCTTGGGCAACAAAACGGGCCACGCAATGGCGGCAATGAAGCGCCTGTATTCGTTTTCGATCCGGAAAAAGAGGCCGTCTTCGAACGTTTTGTCAGTCTTGGTGATATTCGCGGCAATGATATTGAGATTTTTTCAGGGCTGAGCGAGGGCGAGCAGATTGTCACAGCAGGTGTCGCCTTTCTGCATGATGGCATGGCCGCGCGACCTTGGCGGCAAAACCGGCAGCAGAACCAGTAGGCCGGACCCATGGGAAACATTGCTGCTTACGCCATCAAGAATGGCCGTTTTACACTTTTCGCCCTCATCGCATTGTTGCTGACGGGTGTCTCCATATATTTTAGCCACCCCAGTCAGGAAGACCCGGAAATTACCATCAGGACGGCGGTGGTGACCGCCTACTTCCCCGGCATGTCGGCAGAACGAGTCGAACAGCTGATTGTGAAGCCGATTGAGGAGACAGCGAAACAGATTTCCGAAGTGACAGACATCACGTCGACGGCGTCCACAGGTTACGCAACGGTGAAGGTTGAGGTCGGAGACAAGTATTTCAACTTAGACCCAATCTGGACGGATTTGCGCAATAAGATGCGCGATCTTACGCCGGATCTTCCCTCAGGCACGTCGGGTCCGTTTGTGAATGATGACTATGGTCGGGTGTCGGTCGCAACTCTTGCTCTTACAGGACCGGACTATTCCATGGCAGAGTTGCGCGAAGTTGCGCGGGATCTGCGCGACGTCATTGGGGCTCTGCCGCTTGTCAGCCGGGTTGATCTTTACGGCATTCAAGATGAACAGGTTTGGCTGACGGCCGACCAGACATATATGGATCAATTGGGTCTGTCTCAGCAGGCGGTTATTGCGGCATTGACCGGGCAGAATGTGATCCTGCCGGGCGGGTCAATTGCTGCCAACGGTCAGCGCATTACGATTGAGCCGTCGGGCAGTTTTACCACCGTTGAGGAAATCAGCAACGTACCGCTTGAGCTTCCGGAAGGAGGACTTGTCTATCTCAGAGACATTTTCCTGGTGGAGCGTGGCTATGTTGATCCACCCAGCCGTCCCGCTTACTTCAACGGCAACCCTGCCGTGACACTGGGGGTGGCGATGGTGACGGGATCGAACATCGCTGAGTTTGGTCGCGAGCTTGAGGTTTTGCTTTCAAGCGAACGTTATGGTCTGCCGCTGGGCATGAGCCTCGACTTTGCGACCTATCAGCCTCCGTTGGTGGAGGCATCGGTCGCGGATGCAACCAGCAATCTGTTGCAGACGATCGCGACGGTGCTGGTCGTTGTTATTCTGTTCCTGGGTGTTCGCACGGGGCTCATTGTGGGATCCATTGTGCCGCTTGCGATCCTGGCGGCACTCGTCGGCATGAGCCTTTGGGAGATACCGCTTCACCGGATTTCAATTGCCGCGATCATCATCGCGCTTGGTCTTCTTGTCGATAACGGCATTGTCATTGCTGAAGATATCAAACGACGGATGGAAGAGGGCGTTGATCGGTTGGACGCTTGTATCGGTGCCCCCCGTGAACTCGGCATGCCGTTGTTATCATCGTCGCTCACGACCATCCTTGCCTTTATGCCACTTTATCTGGCTGAGGATGTGACCGGTGAATATGTGGGTGCGCTTGCGCAGGTTCTCTTCTTGGCACTCATCGCATCCTGGTTTCTGTCCATCGCGATTACGCCGACGCTTTGTTTTTGGTTGCTCGATGGAGAGCTTGCGCGGCCAGACGCGGATGCTGTCTATGACAGAGCACCTTATCGGTTCTACCGGAAGGTACTGACCTTCATTCTGGCGCAGCGGCTTCTATTTATGGCCGCGATGGTTGGGTTGCTGGCTCTTGCGATATTTGGGATGGGGTTTGTTACATCCCGGTTGATGCCCCCCTCAGACCGTGCGCAGTTCGTTGTACATATCGAGTTGCCGACGGGCGCAGATGTCAATGAAACCATCCGCGTGACTGAAGACTTTCTAGGCTGGCTCTCCGATGTGGAGACAAATCCAGAGGTTGTGCAGCACGCGGCTTACATTGCTGACGGGGGACCCCGTTTCTTCCTGGCCATGTCGCCGACTGACCCGGTCCCGCACAAAGCGTTTGTGCTGGTGGATGTCACGGATCTTGATGTGGTTGGTACCATGATGGATAAGTCTGCCGCTTATTTCCGAGATGAGGTGCCAGAAGCGCAGGGGAGGCCCGAGACATTGTTCTTTGGCGCGACACCGCCCGGGACCGTTGATATTCAGATCACGGGACCAGAAATCGGGACGCTCTATAATCTTGGAAACGATGTAGCGGCAGCGTTTCGCAGTGTCCCTGCGACCGCTCACATCAGAACGAACTGGGGGTCTCCGGTTGTAAAGGTCCTGGTCGAGATCGACCAGGAGCGTGCTCGTCGCGCTGGTGTGTCCAGCGAGGATGTTGCGAATTCGCTGGCGAGCTATTTTGAAGGTCTCTATGTGACCGATTTCAGGGAAGGGGACACGGTTATCCCGATCAAGATGCGCGCAGCGGAAGATCAGCGCGACGAGCTGGACAAGCTTCGATCGATCACGGTCTATTCATCCGCGAGCAATGTGGCGGTCCCGCTTATTCAAATTGCTGACATTGATGGGGCGGTGGAGCCCTTTGAAATCCACCGGTTTAATCAGGAGCGTGGCCTGAAGGTGTCTGCAATTCAGCCCGGGCGTCAGGCATCTGAGCTTTATGCGGCGTTGCGGCCTGCCTTGGAGGTGATTGAGCTGCCGCGGGGATATTCGATTGAGGTTCAGGGCGAGTTGAAAGACTCCGGGGAAGCGACCGGCGCACTTTTCGCCTTCCTGCCCCACTGTGCGGCAGGAATTCTTGTCCTGTTGGTCTGGCAGTTCAATTCTTTCCGCCGGCCCGCCGTTATCTTGCTTACCATACCATTGATCATGATCGGTGCAGCGTCAGGGCTGTTGCTTACAGGCGCGTTTCTTGACTTCAACGCCATGCTCGGTCTGCTCAGCCTTGGCGGGATCATCATCAATAATGGAATCGTGATGATCGAGCGGGTCGATCTTGAAAGAGCTGAGGGCAAATCGGTGGGAGAGGCTGTGGTGGCGTCTGCGCTTGTGCGCGCCAGACCGATCATTATGACCACGCTCACAACGATATTAGGACTGATGCCCCTCATGTTGTTTGGCGGCGAGCTCTGGTTCGCGATGACCATTGTCATCATGTTCGGCCTGGCGGCGGGGACGGTTCTTACCCTCGGTGTGGTTCCGGTTCTTTATTCACTGTTTTTCGATTTCGCACGATCTGATAAGGGAACCGCCCCGGCGCCGGCGTCTGCGTAGCGGGTGTTTTTGGCCGTAATGGGCGGTTCCCTGGCCTAAAATGTGTGTTCCCGGCCTCTATGGGCAATGGAGCTGCATGGGTCCTCGCATCCTCGCCGGCCAGCACTCGAAAACGTGTGCGAATTTGCCAAATTTTCGCTTGATCCCCTGTTCACAAAGCAGCTCAGGCCCTTATGATGTCGGCCAAATGCGGAGAACTACTCCGCTCAAATAATGTGAAATGGGCTCCGGGTTCCGGGGCCTGCCTTATCTCAGGAAGGCCTCAACGGAGGAAGCCATGAAAGACACAACGAAATTCTACATTAACGGTGAGTGGGTTGCCCCAACCACGCCAAAGACAATGGACGTGATCAACCCGGCGACAGAAGAAGCATTCGCCACCATCTCGATGGGCAGTGCAGCTGACGTGGACAAAGCTGTAGCAGCCGCGAAAGCTGCTTTTCCTGCTTTCTCCCGCACGTCCCGCGAAGAGCGGATCGCTCTTATGGAAAAAATCATTGAAGTCTACAAAAGTCGTTACGCGGAAGTCGCTGATACCATTTCCAAGGAAATGGGTGCACCAGCCTGGCTTGCGCAAATCGCTCAGGCGGCAATGGGGCCAGCTCACTTTGCGACCGCTCTTGAGATCCTCAAGAAGTATGATTTTGAAGAAGACCGCGGTGCTACCCGCATCGTGAAAGAGCCTGTAGGTGTCTGTGGTTTCATCACTCCTTGGAACTGGCCGGTCAATCAGATCGCCTGTAAAGTGGCACCTGCCCTTGCGGTGGGCTGCACAATGATCCTGAAGCCTTCTGAAGTTGCGCCGCTTAATGCTCATCTTCTTGCTGAGATCTTTGACGAAGCCGGTGTTCCAGCTGGTGTGTTCAACCTGGTGGATGGCGATGGTCTTGAAGTCGGTGCACCGCTTTCGTCTCATCCTGACGTGGACATGATGTCCTTCACAGGTTCGACGCGTGCAGGTGTTGAAGTGGCAAAAGCTGCTGCTCCGACGGTTAAGCGCGTTGCGCAGGAACTGGGCGGGAAGTCAGCGAACATCATTCTGGAAGATGCAGACCTTGCTGCTGCTGTCTCCGGTGGTGTGCAGAGCGTAATGAATAATTCCGGTCAGTCCTGTAACGCACCGACACGGATGCTGGTTCCAGCTGGCAAGCATGGTGAAGCGCTGAAGATTGCTGCGGCTGCGGCTGCAGAAGTCAAAGTGGGTGATCCAGCGGCTGAAGATACGAAGATTGGCCCGGTTGTCAGTGAAGTTCAGTTCAACAAGATCCAGGATCTGATCCAAAAAGGTATTGATGAAGGTGCTGAGCTGGTTGCAGGTGGCACAGGTCGTCCAGAAGGCCTTAACAAAGGCTATTATGTGCGCCCAACGGTCTTTGGTGGTGTCACCAACGACATGACTATTGCCCGGGAAGAGATTTTTGGTCCGGTGCTTGCGATTATGCCATATGAGAACGAAGAAGAAGCGATCGCCATCGCCAACGACACGGTCTATGGCCTGTCCGGTTATGTGTCTTCTGGCTCCATCGAGCACGCGCGTGACGTTGCTTCACAGCTGCGAACAGGTAATGTCCATCTCAATGGGGCGGGCCCAGACGTCAATGCACCATTTGGCGGCTACAAGCAGTCAGGCAATGGCCGTGAATGGGGTGAGTTTGGTTTTGAGGACTTCCTCGAGGTGAAAGCTGTTATGGGTTACACGGCAGCCTAAACACCGCTCAGAAGCGAATTGGAAAGGGCGTCCTTTGGGGCGCCCTTTTTTTGTCCCAGAATGCGTCAATGCAGCCTGAGCATTAGGGGGGCCTTAACCGTTTCAACAAGTGCCTTTCCCCATCTTGCATGGTGTAACGAAGTTTTAGACCGGGTCCTTCAAAACTGATGAAAATCAGATCCAAATGTCCAGAAGCTGGCATGGAGAGGGACAAGAAATGTCCAGAACACGCAGGTATTACATAGCTTTTGTTGGGGTGCTGACCGCGTTCGCTTTGGCTGCGTGTTCAGAAGCGCCAAGTCAGCCGCTCCGCGTGGGGATCAACCCTTGGCCAGGTTATGCGCCGCTGTTTCTCGCCGCTGAAAAGGGCTTTTTCGCGGATGAAGGTGTTGAGGTTGAGTTGGTAGAGCTCTCATCCCTTGCTGATGTTCGTCGCGCTTTTGAAAGGGGCCAGATAGATGGCATGGCGTCGAGCCTTGTTGAGGTTCTCGACGCAGATCGCAATAGCGATCGTGCGCCGATGATTGCCCTTGTGGCGGATTACTCCAATGGTGCCGATGTGATTTTGTCGAAGAGAAGCATCACCGACATTGCCGCACTCAAAGGCCAACGGATTGGGTTGGAACCCGGCTCACTCAACCGGTTCATCTTAGCGCGTGCGCTTGATCAGGGTGGTCTTACGATGGACGATGTTGAGATTGTTAGCCTTCCCCAAGTCGGCCTTCAAGAAGCTGTTGAGGCAGGCACTGTTGACGCCGTGGTGACCTATCCACCAATTTCCACCGGCATTGAGCAAACAGGTCTTGTTGCTCAGGTGTTTTCATCTGCTGACATTCCAGGTGAAGTTGTCGATGTGGTCTCTTTTAATCGGGAAACAGCGTCACGACGGTCGTCGAACATCGATGCGTTTGTTCGTGGGTGGGGCCGTGCGATAGATGCCATGCGTGCAGACCCGGAAGAAAGTTACGCATTGATCGGCCGCCATATCGGGATGAGTGCAGATGAGCTTGAGGAGGCGTATCAGGGGATAGAGCTTATTTCTGCTGACCGGCAGGAAGAGTTTCTGCGCTCTCGTGGACCGTTGGCCAATGGCATCCTATCGCTCAGCGCCATCCTGTGGCCAGATGAGGCAGATGAAGATACCCGCGCAGTTGGCCGTTTTTTCGGAGAGTCGGCGTACGTCTCTTGGACGGGCTCGGAATAGGATGATGTCTTTCGACACAAATTCCTGGCTCGATAATCTTTCCGTGAAGTGGAAGATACTCGCACCTTTCTGCTTTCTTGCGGGGGTGATTGGGCTCTCGCTGATTGCACTCTTCTTCGTGGCGTTCAGCCGATATCAGGATTCGGTTGTCGAAGACCGCGCGAAGCATTTGTCGAGTAGTATCGTTTATGCGCTTGAGACCATGCGGTATCACACTGAATTGGAACGATATGTTGCGATTCTCGGTGCTGAGGTAGATGTCGACCTGCTGCTTATTGTCGATCCAGCAACTGAATATGTATTTGTGAGCAACCGTGTCGCTTTCCGGGAAAGTATGGCCCGCGACCTTCCCGATGGCGCGCTGGCTTCAGAAGTTGTTCAAAGCATTGAAGAGCCTTCGTCACGCGGAATGCTGATGTGGGGCGCCAATACAGCAAGCTACGCGGTCGCCGCGCCGAGCCTCCGGCTTGATGGTGCACGTTCGAGAGAGCTGGTCATCTTTGTTCGCTTGAAAACAAAAAGCGTCACCGCGCAGTCAAGCGGTATGGCGCAACAATTGGCGATTGGCTTGCTTGCCGCGTTAGCGTTGGCGATGCTGGTTGCATCCAAACTTCTCTATGATCTGGTTATCTCTCCATTATCCAAACTATCTGCCATCGCTCATGCGCGCACCGTTGATCCAGAGACAATGGCTCCCTTTACACGTCGGCTCGATGAGTTTGGTGAGCTCTCCCGCAGTGTCCTGCAGTCTTTTACGGAAGCCAGGGAAAATGCCAATCGGTTTGAGATCCAAGCGCAGAGCGATAGCCTGACGGGCCTTGGCAACCGAGTGCTGTTTAAAGAACGCCTGCACATGGCGCTCGCGCATGCGGAAAGGTCAGGCAAGATTGTCGCTCTGATGATCCTCGATCTGGACAATTTCAAAGATGTGAATGACACACTTGGTCACGACGTTGGTGACCAACTTCTTCAACGCGTTGCAACCATCCTAAAGGAAAGCTCGCGGCAGGTGGACACGGTCGTTCGGTTGGGTGGGGACGAATTCGCCATCATTGCCGATGATCTTGACCGAATTGATGGCGTCCTTGTGCATGCAAACCGAATTTTGACGGCACTGTCTGAACCACAAATGATCAATGGGCATGAGGTCCATCCAGGCGTCAGTATTGGCATTACGAGCTATCCGCAAGATGCGCGAGACCCGGACGTCCTCCTGAAAAATGCAGACCTTGCGCTGTATCGTGTCAAAGCAGAAGGACGGGGCAATATTCAGCTCTATCGTCACGAGCTGCACTTGAAGGTGATTGAGCGCAATGCCATTGAAAGGGATCTGCGGACCGCGATCACCGAAGAACAGTTCGTCCTCTACTACCAACTGAAAGTTGATACAGAGACAGGTGGTATTGTGGGCGCCGAGGCGCTTATCCGCTGGCGTCACCCAGAACGCGGCATGATCCCGCCGGACGTGTTCATTCCCGTTGCGGAAAAGAATGGCAGCATTTGTAAGCTCACGGATTGGGTGCTGACGGAGGCTTGCGCAGAGATCCGCCGTATGATGGATATGGGGCTCCCGCCGGTGAGTGTTGCTGTGAACGTGTCCGCGCTAGACCTGCGCCGTCCGGATTTTACGGACCAGGTCGCCGCGACACTGGTGCGGGCGGGTGTCTCCCCGAAATATCTTGAGATCGAGGTGACCGAGAGCACGGTGATGCATGATGTTGATCAGGTGATCGGCACTCTTCGGCGTTTGAGGGCATTGGGTGTCAGCATCAGTATTGATGATTTCGGAACCGGCTACTCCTCGCTGGCCTATCTCAAGCAGTTCCCGGTACAGACTCTAAAAATTGACCGCAGTTTTGTGGCGGACATGACCGATGACTTGAACAGCCACGCCATCCCGCAACTGATTGTCGATCTTGCTCGAAATCTTGGCGTGAGTGTGATTGCCGAAGGCGTGGAGACCGAAGAGCAGCGTGAACTTCTCCTCTCCATGGGCTGTGGTCAGGCTCAGGGGTATCTGTTCTCTCCGCCAGTGCCATCCGCCGCGTTTGTTGAGATGCTCGAAGACAAGGTTTGTTTTCCGAGGGAAAACAAATTGGACGAAAGCTCCGACTCTCCTTTGCCTGTTTCCGTCGCGTAACCTGCCGCTCCCTCGTTGCCAGATGACGGCGCGTTCATGGACTGCTAGTAAAACCTCCAAAATGTCTCAACGATAGTGGCCGATGCTGGCTGTGATGTTGCTAGGAGGGTGGACCATGGATCTCGCATATGGTGCAGAATATGAAACGTTTCGCGAGGAAGTGAAGCGCTTCGTCAATGAAAATAAGGATAAATCCCCACGACAATCTGGCACCGGCCGCCCGTCGGATGATCAGCGTAAGTGGCAAGACCTTCTGATCAAGAATGGGTATGCCGCCCGCACAATCCCGTCAGAATATGGTGGATATGGTGCCGAGCCGGATATTCTGAAAAGCCGGATCATCGCCGAAGAATTCACGAAAGCCGCTCTGCCTCTGGGTCTTGCAAGCCAGGGTGTGTCGATGTTGGTTCCGACCCTCTTGGAGTTGGGAACTGAGGAACAAAAGAAACAGTGGATCGAACCGACCATTCGCGGGGAAGTCGTTTGGTGCCAGGGGTATTCAGAACCTGGCTCCGGGTCTGACCTTGCCAGCCTGCAAACCAAGGCGACGGAAGACGGCGACGATTTTATCATCAATGGTCAGAAGATCTGGACCAGCACCGCTCAGGTGTCAGACATGATTTTCTGTTTGGTGCGAACAGAACCGGATGCCCGCAAACATGAGGGGATCAGTTATCTGATTTTTCCCATGGATACGCCAGGGATCGAAGTTCGGCCCTTGATGACCATGACGGGATATGCGGAATTCAATGAAGTCTTCTTCACTGATGTTCGCGTCCCCAAAAATCAGATTGTTGCTGAGCGCGGGCAGGGCTGGTTTGTTGCCAACGCGACGCTCAAACATGAGCGTGGCATGCTGGGTGATCCCAATCAGGCTGGAACCAGGCTCGCTGCGATCATTGACTTAATGCACGAGGAGACGGTGTCCGGAGAGCGGTTGATTGACAATCCGCTTTTCAGGGACCGCCTGGTCCAGTTGCAGGCTCGGGTTTCTGCAATGCAGTTCCACGGCATGCGTTTGCTCACTGCGAGTGCCAAGAAGGAAGACCCAGGCATTGCACGCCTGGTTGTAAAGCTGATGGGGTGCGAGCTTAATCATCAGTTGGCAGCCCTGGCGATTGACGCGCTGGGCGAGCTCGGTGTGCTCTATGAACGAAGTCCACACCTGCGCGCCGGAGGCCGCTGGCAACGTTCTTACATGTTTGACCTGGGCCTCATCATTGGTGGCGGAACGGCACAGATCCAAAAGAACATTATCTCTGAAAGAGGGCTCGGCATGCCCCGCGAACCAAAACCTGCCCGCAAAGAAGGAGTTGCATAATGGAATTCGCACTCTCCGAAGAACAAAGAATGTTGCAGGATACCGTGGGTCGGTTCCTCGCCGACGCGTCGGACCTGGACATCGTCCGTAAGGCTGCTGAGGCGCATGAAGCCTTTTCGAAGACAATCTGGACAGGCTTCGCCGAGCTTGGGGTGGCAGGCATCCTTATCCCGGAGGAGCATGGTGGACTGGGGCTCGGCATGCTCGAGGCCGCTCTTATGTCGGAAATGACCGGACGGCATGTGGCGCCCATCCCCTTCATCGGTACAGCGGTGATGGCGCCATTGGCGCTCACTTTGGCTGGCAGCGATGAGCAGAAAGCCGCCTGGTTGCCACGTCTTGCCAGTGGGGAAATTGTTGCAGGTGTTGCCGTAACAGAAACCATCGGCGCACGTGATGGGGCTGGTGTCAGCTCACAAGGCGACGTGTTGTCGGGCTCTGCGCTTTTTGTCATTGATGGGCCGGGCGCTGATCTCTTTGTTGTTGCAGACAAGGAAGGCGCTCTCTTTCTGGTCGACGCATCGGCCAAGGGTCTAGAGCGGATTGACCTCACGACAATTGATCTTACGCGGCCGGTTTCTGAACTGCGCTTTGAAGGTGTTACTGCGGAACGGTTGCCGAATGGTACTCCTGCGGTGGTTCAGCAGATGATTGATGCCGGGCGGACCATGATTGCCGCGGACACGCTTGGTGCCGGTCAGATGATGATCGAGAAAGCAGTCGACTATGCCAAAGAGCGGAAACAGTTTGGTCGTGTGATTGGGTCTTTCCAGGCTGTGAAACACCTGTGTGCGGAAATGGCGGCGGAGCTTGAGCCCTGCCGGTCGCTCGTCTGGTATGCGGCTTATGCTCAGGATGCCATTCCAGAAGAAGGGGCGCTCATGTCCTGCCATGCCAAAGCACATCTCTCTGAGGTCGGGCGGTTTGTTGCGCGCACGTCAACGGAAGTGCATGGCGGTATGGGTTTTACAGACCTTGTGGGGCTTCACTACTGGTTCAAGCGGATCGGTCTTGATCGGCAATTGCTCGGTGGGCCGGAACGGGTGCGCGAAGAAGCTGCGCGCTTGCAAGGCTGGGCGGCTTAGGAGAGCTCATCCCTCGCACTTGGTTCTTTTCTCCCAGAGCACTTGAGGCTAAGGTCTAAGAAAAATAGACCCAAGTCTAGTTTTGGGAGGACAAGATATGCGCGCAGCAATTTTCAGAGATGGCGACATGGTCGTCGACACATTGCCGGACCCCACGCCCGGTGAAGGCCAGGTCGTAGTTAAAACGCTGGCCTGTGGCATTTGCGGGTCGGACCTTCATGCCTTTCACCATGCCCCGAAAATGGTGGAGATGGCGGAGCGGTCTGGTGGTGGGTTCGGAATGGACCTGAAGCGCGATATCGTGTTCGGGCACGAGTTTTGTGCCGAAGTTCTTGATTACGGACCGGGCGCCCAAAAGACACTGAAGCCTGGCACACGGGTTTGTTCCATGCCGATCGCGATCGGGGCTGATGGGATCAGCACGGTGGGATATTCAAACGACACTCCTGGCGGTTTCGCTGAACAGATGGTTCTCAATGAAATGATGCTGCTGGAAGTCCCCAACGGCCTTCCGACTGAGCAGGCAGCTCTCACAGAACCTATGGCTGTGGGCTGGCACGCGGTCAAAAAAGCGAACATTACCGACGAAGATGTTGCCCTGGTGATCGGATGTGGCCCGGTCGGTCTGGCGGTTATTGCCGGCCTTAAGATTGCGGGTGTCAGTCCCATCATTGCATCAGACTATTCTCCGGCCCGGCGGAAGCTGGCGGAAAAAATGGGTGCGGACATTGTGCTCGACCCGGCGGAGACGTCGCCCTACGAGCGTTGGACAGATGAAGCGGCGCCGGAAGGGTATGACCCAAAAAACTGGATGACCATGATGGGGATTGGACCGCAACTGCGACCGGGTGTGATCTTCGAGTGTGTCGGTGTTCCAGGGATTATTCAGCAGATCCTTGAGGGTGCACCTAAAGCGGCCCGCATTGTGGTTGTCGGTGTTTGTATGGAACCCGATCAGTTCGAGCCTTTCTTTGGGATCAATAAGGAACTGAATGTGCAATTCGTGCTCGGTTATAGTCCTGAGGAGTTTGCCGAAACACTCGGGTTCCTCGCCGAAGGAAAAATCCAAGCAGAGCCATTGGTTACCGACAAGGTTGGCGTCGAAGGCGTCAAAAATGCGTTTGACGAACTGGCCAACCCGGAGAAACATGCAAAAATCCTGGTTGAACCGTGGCGGTGACTTTTTGCAAGCAAATTCAATAAGTTAAGGTTTCCAGGCGTGGCCCATTTGTGGACCACGCCGCTTTTTTGCCATGATCTCGGCACGCGTGCGCCTTTCACATCGCCTATATTTCATAAGAGCAAGTCGCGTTTCGTCCGACCCAAAAAACGCACCATATTCACGCGCTTTTTTGACCTTCTTACGAATCCCATAAACATGACATGCTCTGGAAGAAACAATAATCAAAAGGAGGTTCTATCTCATGCCCGGTGGAACTATTTTCGTTCTTGTGCTGCTTGCTCTTGCCCTTGTCATTCTGATCAAGGCTGTGGTTATAGTGCCGCAGGGATTTGTCTACACGGTGGAACGTTTCGGCCGGTATACACAGAGCCTTCAACCAGGTCTTTCCATTATCACGCCTTTCATCAATCGCATCGGCAACAAGGTGAATGTGATGGAGCGTGTTCTTGATGTGCCCAGTCAGGAAGTCATCACCCGAGACAATGCGATGGTGACGGCCGATGGTGTTGTCTTCTTTCAGGTAATGGATGCCGCGCAGGCGTCTTATGAGGTGAACGATCTTGAATATGCGATCCTCAACCTGACCATGACCAATACGCGGACCGTGATGGGGAGCATGGATCTTGATGAATTGCTGAGCCAGCGCGACAAGATCAATGCGCAGCTTCTTGCGGTTGTTGATGAAGCGACCAACCCCTGGGGCGTGAAAGTCACCCGTATCGAGATCAAGGATATCAACCCGCCGCGCGATCTGGTCGATGCCATGGCCCGCCAGATGAAGGCAGAACGCGATAAGCGTGCGACGATTCTTGAAGCAGAGGGCGATCGCCAGTCTGAGATTTTGAAGGCGGAAGGTCAGAAACGCGGTGCCATTCTGGAAGCCGAAGGACGTAAAGAAGCAGCGTTCCGGGATGCGGAAGCGCGCGAACGGGAAGCACAAGCAGAGGCCCAGGCAACAGCTGACGTGAGTAAGGCCATTGGCGAAGGTGATGTTCAGGCGATCAACTATTTCGTGGCGACCAAATATGTTGAAGCCCTACAGGCTGTTGCGGCTGCCCCCAATCAGAAACTGGTGATGATGCCGCTTGAGGCGTCAAGCCTGATTGGCGCTATTGGTGGCATCTCGGAAATCGCCAAAGAGGCGTTTGGCAAGGATGGTGATGGCTCTGATGGTGGCGGTTCTCGCGGCGGTTCGGGCTCCGTTCCACGCGTCACACCGGGGGCTTAAGCCATGCAGGAGTTTTTAACAAGCTGGGGTAGCTGGACCTGGTTGATCCTTGCGGTTGGTCTCGCCGCTCTCGAAATGGTGGTTCCGGGGATCCTGCTGATCTGGCTTGCCGGCGCCGCCCTTGTCGTGGCGCTGGTTGACCTTTTGTTGCCGCTGGAATGGCAGGCGGAAGTGGCCTTGTTTGCTGTTCTTTCGGTTCTCTTTGCCTATGTGGGCTATCGTTGGTCGAACCAGCCAGGTCAGCAATTGTCAGACAAACCCAATCTCAATATGCGGGGGCAGTCCTATGTGGGCCGCACATTTGTTGTCGCCGAAGCCATTCAAAATGGGCGCGGCAAAGTGAAAGTAGGCGATACGCTTTGGGCTGTCGCGGGATCAGACGCAGATGTTGGCACGTCGGTTCGTGTGACTGACGTTGACGGGACCATGCTGGTTGTTGAGCCAGCCTGATCTGTTCTCAACTGCTGAGCTCAAAAAGCCCGGCGCATGCGCCGGGCTTTCTCATGCGTGCTGTCGAAGATGGTGCTATGCAGCGCGGATGCTCTCCAGGAAGCGTCGTACTTCGCCGTCGAGATTTGCTGTGTAGCTGCTCAGAGACTGGAAATTTTGCACCAGATTATCCGCAGCTTCGCTGGTTTCTGTGATGCCGGTCTGGATACCACTCGCGTGACGCGACATCTCTTCTGCACCCTCGGCTGCGAGCTGTGTCGCGCGGGTGATTTCGGCGGTTGCCGCTGATTGCTCTTCGATTGCTGCAGCGATGGCGCCACTCACCGTGCGCATCTCGTCGATGCGTTCACGGATCGCGGAAATGGAACTTACTGTGCCATTCGTTGCCGCCTGAATTGAGTTGATCTGCGATGTGATCTCCTCCGTCGCCTTCGCGGTTTGGCTCGCAAGGCTCTTCACTTCGGAAGCTACCACCGCAAACCCTTTGCCCGCATCACCGGCACGGGCTGCTTCGATGGTCGCATTCAGCGCCAGGAGATTTGTCTGCTCGGCAATGTCGGTGATGAGGCTAATAATCTCCCCGATCTTGTTCGCCGTTGTCGCCAATTCCTGGACCCGGCTGTCTGCCTCTTCAGCGTCGCCGACAGCTGTCTCGGCCACCTCTGTGGAGTGGCCAACCTGTGTCGCAATTTCGCGAATGGAGGCTGACATTTCTTCAGCTGCTGAAGCGACGACTGTGACATTCTCAGATGCTGCTGTAGAAGACTGCGCTGCAGCGCCGCTCTTCTCAGCGGCACCTGTTGCCGTATCGCTCATGATGCCGGCAACATTTTCCATGGCTGCTGTTTCTTTGGTGACTGATGCCACGAGATCGCCCACTGTTTCCTCAAACCGGGTCGCAACCTGGCTCATCGCTTCGGCCCGCTCAACTTCGCTTTTCTGCTGAAGTTTTTCGGCCTCTGAAGAGAGAAGCTCTGTTTGGGCGAGGGCTTCTTCCGCTCTCTCAAGTGAGGCGTCAGCGCTTTCAAAAGCATCGCGCATCTGTTTCACGGCCAAGACCAGCACCGTCGTCTCGATGACAACGACGGCAGCGTGAACGGCCACGCGGCTGAAGTCTGCGCCGCCAGCCCACAAGAATTCAGGGACGAAAAAATTGAACCCCAGGTGATGAATAGCAACGATCCCGGCGGCTGCCATAAGCGCTCTGAAGTCGACAAAAACAATGAGAGTCGCCAAGGACGCCATGAAGTAGAGATGCGCATCGATCTGCAAAGATGTGCCCTGAAGCTGATAGACGCATAACATTGCCATGATCATCAAGGAGACGGCGAAGGCATTTCTCACCATGGGTGAGTTGCCCGCGGCTTTCCAGAATGCCGTGGTGGCCCCCGCAAACAGGATTGCGACGACCGGTGCGATGAGCCAACCAGTACCGCTCCAAATGCCGAGGGCTGCGATTACCGGTACATGTGCCCACAGATAGGGCAGCATGTAAGGGTAGGATTTCTCTCGAATTTTGTCCGTCGTTTTCATTGTTCTCGTCCCGCTTTAAGAATTCTCTGTTGTTGTTCCCTGGCCTCTGGTCCACCCATCAGCCGTACAGAGTTCTGAGGGTGAGGCTGATAGGATGAGCCACGCACCGACATCTCTGAGTGTTTGTGATCTGGAGTTTTCGCCGAGACGCGCAGTGATGACGTTTCCGGCAAACCCAACGTTCAAGACCGAAGCGCCGGCGTTGTTTACCCGGGCTGCGGCATCATCGAATGAAATATGAGGGGCAAAGACCACGGTTACATCGCGATCTGTTGGGGCTGGAAGTAGTTCCAGCAGGCCGACTGCACACAGGCCACACAGTGCCATAGCGGCTGGAACCAGAATGCTTCCGCGCGCTTGCTCTTGTGCTGTCCTATGTCCCGTCTGTCCCGCCACCCAGATATCCCCTCTTTCTGGTTAGCGTTGTTTGTAGGGAGGAAGTGCTAATAAAATGTTCGTTCGAGCGAAGAATCAACGCTTTAGATTGAAGGGATTGCCCACCTCAATCCCTAAGGACTATGAGTTGAAATCCTTGGAGGCGGCTTGAGCGGTTTTGAAATTGCTGGAGAGTTGACTTTGGTCGGCATCTGCATAGCTGACGGCTCTGTGAAGTGCATTTGCTGTTGCGTTGACTGCCTCCTTGACCATGCGGACCGCCGGAGCTGGCATGTTCGCGGCAGTGTTGGCCAATTCTAGAGCGGCCTCTACGACCTTCCCATCATCTGCAATCTCTTCGATGAGGCCCCAGTCAAGTGCATGTTGCGCGCTCATGCGTTCGCAAAGGATGCAGATGCGTTTTGCTCGGGCGGGTCCCACCAGAGTGATAAGACGCGGCAGAGCACCCCATTGCAAATTGATGCCGATCTTCACTTCGGGGACATAGAGAAAGGCCTCTCGTCCCATTACACGCCAGTCGAGGGAAATCGGTAGTGCGACGCCTGCGCCGACGGCCATGCGTTCAATGGCAGCAATGGTGATCTGAGGCATATCCTCCCAGGCCTGACAAAGACGCACGCCTGCGTAGTAAGTGCGACGCAGCTCAAGATCGGACTGGGTGCCACTGAAACGCTGCTGACGTTCCTTCAGGTCGATCCCTGCAGAGAAGGCCTTGTCGGTCCCTGTAAGGACGACGGCTTGCGTTTCCAGATCGTCCTGAAACATGCGGGCAATATCTGTCAGGTCAGAAATAGCTTGGTCGTTGAAGGCGTTCAGATTGCCCCCTCGGTCAAAACGGACCAAAGCAACGGGGCCTTGCTTCTCAACAGTGGCGGTTTTCCAGCTCATTTCGTTCTCCCTGTTTATTTGTTCAGCTTAGCCAGGCATAGGCGACGACATCAATCCGGTTGTAGGGGCATGTCCGCTCACAGATAGGGTGAGAGGAGCCGCGCCGCATTGTCCCGTAGCCTCACGGAGAGCGGGCGCTCCCTTAGCGTCGCGACGGTCTCCTGTCTGGCAGTTGCAATTTTCTCATCGATTGTTGCTTCAAGTGTGCCCACAAGTTCAGGGCTGAAACACTCGAGATTGAATTCAAAATTAAGACGCAGACTTCGAGGGTCCCAATTCGCCGATCCGATAGAACACCAGATGCCGTCAACCGTCATCATTTTGGCATGGTCGAAAGGCCCATCGGTCATCCAGATTTGACAGCCGCTTGATGCCAGTTCGTCCAGCAGGGCCCTGCTTGCCCAGGCCATGTAGAAGAGATTGTTTTTCTGAGGGAGCACGATGTCGACCCTAACCCCTCGCATGGCTGCAAGGGAAAGAGCAGTGATAAGATCGCTGTCGGGGAGAAAATAGGGGGTCACAATCCGGATATGCTCGCGGGCCTCAGACAGACCACCAAGAAAGGTCCACCTGATGGTGTTGCGGCTCATATCTGGGCCCGCCGGTAGACCTCGTGCGATGACATTGCCTTTGCTGTGGAGTTCTGGTCGCCAAAACTCGCCCACCAAAAGCTCGCCGGTGCTGAAGCGCCATTCATGCGCAAAGGCGGCCATGAGGTGAGCAACGACCGGGCCTTCAACGGCGTAGTGGATGTCGCGAATGGGGTGTTTTGCGCCGGGACGTAACAAATTGCCTGCCGCGATATTCATGGATCCGGTAAACCCAACCTTGCCGTCGACCACCAGGATTTTTTGGTGATTGCGGAGGTTGAGGTAAGGCATCTGCCAGGGCAGGAAGGAATGCAGAAAACGGGCATGAGGAATGTCCGCGTCGCGCAGCTTCTTAATCATTGACGGGAAGGAATACCAAGAGCCAACCCCGTCGATCAAGACACGGATCTTAACGCCCCGAGCGGCGGCCTTTTTCAGTGCTTCGAGAAACTGACGGCCAGCCTCGTCATTGTTGAAGATGTAGGTTGAGAGCGCCACGCTGCTCTCTGCCCGCTCAATCGCTGCGACCATGGCCGGATAGGCGTTTTCGCCATTTCGTAGCACCTCGATGCGGTTGCCATCGGTATAGGGGACTTTGGCGATGCGGCGTCCAAGTCGTGCCATCTCCACGACCCGTTCCGTGACTTTTCCGTCCCCCTCATGGCCGACCAATCCGCGATGGTCAGCGATTTCGACATCGCCGGTCATGTGGCCGCTACCGCGAAGTTCTTCCGCACGACGGGCAATGCGGTTGATGCCGAAAATGAGGTAAATGGCCCAGCCAAAGACGGGAAGAAGAATTATAACGCCAATCCATGCAACCGCTGCCCGAACATCCTGTTTTGTAACAAGGGCGTGGCCCGCGGCAGCTATTGCCGCGGCCAGGTTGATGAGCCCGAGAAAGACGGGCCATAGTTCAAAGCTTGCTTGTGGCTCCATGCCCCTAACTTAAGCGGCGGACGCGGGCGATGTCATGCTTTGAGTCAAAAACGCACCGATGCGCCGATTTGTACTGCCCGGTCTTCGCCCGGAAAGAAGCGCTCAACGGCATTTCCACCGCGCACGATGATATCGGCGCGATCGGCGAACCGGGTGTCACCAAGATTGGTGACAGCTCCGAAGAGACCAAAGGCGTCGGTCACGTCATATTGGCCGCGCAGGTTCAGAAGGTCGTGCCCCTCATAGGTTGAGGTATGGCCTGAATCCATGGCGTAGTCGCCGACATGAACCCATTCGAGCTCCGCGCGGGCTCTGCCATCCAAGAATGTGTAACCAAGGCGCACATTAGCCAGTGTTCGAGGTGCTGTATCAATGTCGTTGCCGGAAGCGATGGCATTGGACGGGTTGGCGGCTGCCCGGTCAAAAGCATATTTGTGGACGGCATAGGTGGCGGAGCCTGAAATATCAAAGCCCGCGCCCAAGGGTGCGAAGGCTTCAAGTTCGATCCCGTAATGTTTCGTTTCGCCGTTCGGCACGTTTAGACGGGCTGAGTCTCTAAAGAAGAAGTTGCTCTTCTCCATATAGTAACTGGCAAGTTCGTAGCTGATCCCATGAAGATTGCCGCGCGCGCCCAGTTCGATGCTGTCGGTGCGTTCGCTTTCCACCTGGCCTGGGATCTGATTGTCCTGAAGGCGGTAGAGGTCAGTTGTCTGAGGCGCCCGCGCACCGCGCGCAAGGTTTGCGAACCCTGTAACGCTTTCGTTGAACGCGTGTGTAATCCCGAGTTTGGGCGTCACATCAAAAAACTCGTCTATCCGATCAGGGGTGCGCTGAAAGCGCCCAACCGTGTTGTCAGGCGCGTTGTTGGTATAGTCGTACCGCGTGTATTCAATACGCGCGCCCGCGGTCAGCTTTGTTGCCTCGGACAGAGACCATACAGAATGAATATAGGGTGCCGTGACGAGCGCTTCGACGTCATAGTCATAATGAAGCCCCTGAACGAAAGCGCCAAAGACCGTTGGGCCGGTTTGGAACTCCCTCAGTGATCCTTGCGTATATTCCAGATCGGTTCCGAAGATGACCTGATGTCCGCCGTCCAGGTTCATGAAATAGGCAGACTGGACCCCTGTACTCCAATGCTTGTTTTCTTCAAGCGCATCGCCTGGTAGGAAATGCAGGAGGAAGTCCATATCGTTGACGCGTGCATAGGGTGTGATGGCGAGCGAGTCACCATTGTCTAACCCCCGTTCCCAACGCACTGCCATACGGGTAGACCAGGTATCGCGGAACGCTTCTGGATTAGGATTGGTTTTGCGCAGGGCATCGACCTTGTAGGCGTCATTGCCTTCAACGAAACCGGCTGTCTCCTGATTGAGATTCTGCCCAGACAGTGTCGCGCGGATGTAATCCTGTGTTCCACTATAGTCGTATCTCAACTGGAACTTCTGTTGTCCGTAGCTTGAATTGGCGCGAAACCCGTCACTGTCTTCGGCGAGCTCAAAGCTTGCTCGCGCGGCATGGTTGCCTTCACCACCGCTTGCTGTGCCAAAGACGTTCAGGATGCCATGTGGCCCGACGCGCGTGCGCAGGTCTCCCTCAGGTTCGATTGTCGGCGCTGCGGAGAGCACGTTGATCAATCCGTGTACCGCGTTTGATCCGAAGCGAGCGCTTGCGGGACCGCGGACAATCTCCACGCTGTCGGATGCAGCGATGAAACTGTCAAAGAGTCCATTGACGTTTGCAAAGCCAGGTGCGCGATAGGGAATGCCGTCTTCCAGATAGAGAAAAGACCCGGCCCCCGCGCCACCTGTCAGGACGGGAGATCGGATCGCCGTCAAATGTTCCTGCCCGGATCCATGTTGCACGAATACGCCCGGTGCCCTGTTGACGACTTCGCTCGGATGGTTTGGAGCAAGGAGCTCAATGTCGCCGCTATTGATTTTGCTGATATTGCTTGGGTGGGTCGCACGCCTTGTGCCTTCGCCGGTGGACGTGACGATCAGCTCATCCATGAGAACCGGTTCTTCCGCGGCGCTGACCGCGAAGGGTGCAAGCGCTGAGATAAGAAAACTCACTACGGTGGCGGACCCACCGAAACGCAACTTTGATGACATTTACTCTCCCCCAAGCGGCCAAAAAGCACGGTTTTTCCGGCTGAGGCAGCTTTATTCTTGCCTTTTGTTAGAGGATCAGCGGACTCTTTTCAAATAGGACACTTAATGGACCTTCCGCATGTTTCCCATTGCTGACGATAACCCCACCCACTCCTCGCCGATTGTGACGTGGTTTCTTATCGCTGCGTGCGTCGCCATTTATGCTTGGCAATCGTCTTTACCAAATAGCGCAGTTGAGGCTGTTTTCATCACGTATGGGGCCATCCCCGCGAACATTTTTGGACCCCCGACGGGGGTCGTTCCCCCGTTTCCACCAGAAATGACCCTTGTCAGCAGTCAGTTCCTGCATGGCGGGCTGATGCATCTGGGCGGCAACATGCTCTATCTCTATATTTTCGGGGATAATGTGGAAGCTGCCATGGGGCATTTGCGGTTTTTGGCTTTTTACATTGTCGCGGGGATTGCGGCAGCCCTTACGCATGGGGCGCTGGCGCAGGCATCCGGGATTCCGATGATTGGAGCCAGCGGGGCAATTTCAGGGGTTTTGGGGGCTTATCTGCTGCTCTATCCGCACGCGCGGGTCAGGATCCTGTTTTTGCCGCTGCCCATCCCGTTTTTCAAGATTTTCGCTGTTCCGGCAATTGTTGTGCTGGGAATCTGGTTTGCCATTCAATTTGTCAGTGCTGCCTACAGTTCACCTGAGGGCGGTGGCGTGGCTTTTTGGGCGCATGTGGGCGGTTTTGTTGCCGGCATGGTTCTGCTGCCTTTGTTTAAGCAACGAGGTGTGCCGTATTGGCAATCGCCTTCAGCTCAGGTGATCGACACACGAAGGTCGCCAGGCCCCTGGACACGGATAGGGGCGGGTGAAGACCGCTCGGGTGACGCGTCTCGCGACGCACCCGTCCGTCGGAAGCGGGGTCCGTGGGGCAGAGCAGGCGATGACTAACTGGTGCTAGGTCCTTTGGTTAGCCGCATTTCCAAACCACAAAAGTCTACAACTTTTGTTGGAAATGCCATCCATTTTATGCAGTCGCATTGCCGAACCACAAAAGTCTACAACTTTTGTTGGAAATGCTCTATTCGCCAGCTTCCATCTGTGATTGCTGGTAGTTCTCAATCCCGACGCGATTGATCAAATCGAGCTGCGTTTCCAGGAAATCGATATGTTCTTCTTCGTCTTCCAGGATGCGCTCAAATATCTCGCGGGACACATAGTCGGAAACGCTCTCGCAATAGGCGATCGCTTCTTTGTAGAACTTGTGCCCGTCATGTTCGGCAGCCAGGTCTGACTCCAAACATTCCTTCACGTCTTCGCCAATGCGCAGACGGTGCAGATCCTGCAGATTTGGAAGGCCTTCTAGAAAGAGGATCCGCTCAATCAGTGTGTCTGCATGTTTCATCTCATCGATGGATTCTTCATACTCGACTTTGCCCAGCCGTTTCAGGCCCCAATTGTCGAACATGCGTGCATGAAGGAAATACTGGTTGATCGCCGTCAGTTCCAGCTTGAGGGCGCCGTTCAGAAACTCGAGAACTTTTTTATCGCCTTGCATGATGATCTCCTTCGGGACGTAAACGCGCAGTGGCCAGCGTCTAGAACAACGGGCCTTTCGGGCACAATCTCGAAATTTCTTCAGGAAAACAAGGCTTTAGTGACTTGCTAGTCAGCCGCGATTGCAAGATCCGGCGATGTCGTCGCAATGGCCTGCAATTGCGATGCGGTGCGAACTTTCGCCCGCAGGTGATTGACGCAGGAACCGCACCGCGGAGAGCATCCATGATGCTTGAAGACGTCAGAAACAGTTGTGGCGCCCTGGCTTAGAGCGTCATCCACTTTCTCATCATTCAAAGCGTTACAAATACATGCGTACATGCGAATGCCTGTCATTTTCGTCTGACAGGAGTTTTACGGACTTTAAGAATGATTGTCAATTACATTGGGCGTCTTATGTCAGGATGGGCGTCTATGTCGCACATTCCTTCGAATCACGCATTTCCCTATTGAATACAGGGGTTTAGTCAGGGTTTGGTGGGCTCAGATGACGCCGGCGCGAAGGAAGTCATGGATGTGAACCAGGCCAACAGGCTTTCCTTCATCGACAATGAAGATGCTGGTGATCTGGCTTTCGTTCAAGAAGCTCAATGCCTCTGATGCCAAGGTGGAGGGCGCGAGCACCTTAGGATCAGGGGTCATAATCTCAGAGACCTGTTTTGAGAGAAGATCTGCGCCCATATGACGGCGCAGGTCGCCATCTGTGATAAGGCCGATCAGGTCACCTCCGGCAGCGACGACCCCAATGCATCCCAGTCCCTGTCGGGTCATGATAACCAGCGCGTCGCTCATCGGCGTGTCAGGCGAGGTTACTGGAAGTTCGTCGCCGCTATGCATGATGTCACTGACATGAGCCAGCATTGCGCCCAGCTTTCCGCCGGGATGGAAGTCTTTGTAGTTGTTGGTGTCGAACCCATTCCGCTCCAACAAGGCGGTGGCAAGCGCGTCACCCAGAGCCAGCTGCATCGTTGTGGATGTGGTTGGTGCTTGGAGGCCATTGGGACAGGCTTCCGCGACTTTTGGCAGGAGCAGAGCAATGTCTGCGGCTTCTGCCAGGGCGCTCTCGTTGCCAGAGGTCATGGAGATCAACGGGATCGCAAAGCGTTTCGTATAGCTGATGAGATCGCGGAGCTCGGCTGTTTCGCCCGACCAGGATAGCGCAAGAACGACGTCATCTTTGGTGATCATGCCGAGATCGCCGTGGCTTGCTTCACTTGCGTGCACAAAGTTCGCGGGTGTCCCTGTCGAGGCGAGGGTGGCTGCGATCTTCTTGCCAATGTGGCCACTTTTGCCAATGCCCGACACGATGACGCGACCAGTGGCCGTACCCATGGTCTCAACCGCGTTAATAAATGGGTCGCCCAAAGAGGCGATTAGCGCCTCAATTCCCTCAACTTCCAGCTCGAGTGTCCGCCGCGCCGTCTTGAGATAGGGGTGTGGGTCATTGCTCGCCATATTCTGATGTCCGGTGCCGAAATCGGCTTGTTCTGCGGTTTCTGTTCGTCGGTGGGCGCTCGCGCGTCCGTGCCTCTGGCGCTTATAGCAGAGACGCAGGCAGCCTGCACAAGTGCATCATTTGCTTTCCGGTAACCATTTGGCGCCATGATTAACAAATGCGCCACGCAGCAGAAAATTGCCGGTTTTCCGCGAAGTCGAGCAGGCCCTTATGGATGGCTGCTTTCGGCTTCTTTGCGGCTGCAATGATTTTGCAAAGTAGTGTGCATGCGGAAGACATTCGAGGCCAAGGCGTCGCTGAACGTCAATATGACGCCTATACAGCGCAGGGTGTGCGGGTCGGGAGTTTCGTGCTTCGCCCCTCCCTTACAGTTTCAGAAACCTATGACAGCAATGTCTTTGCTTCCAACACCGGCGAGGTCAGTGATTTTGTCACAGAGGTTAATCCCAACGTGGTCTTTGAGTCAGATTGGGCCAACCACTCCCTGCGGTTAGAGGCTGATCTTGAACAGAGTCTGCACGCGTCTGAAGACAGCGAAGATTCCACCGATTGGAGCGTTGGTGCATCGGGGCGTATTGATGTTCTCAACAATACGCAGTTGAGGGCCGGGGTGCTTTACGGATCGCTCACGGAAGACCGCGGTGAACCGGAGGATATTGGCGCTGCTGCTGAGCCGACGGATTACAGTCTCTTTGAGGTGTCTGCGGGCGTGACGCAACGGTTTAACCGTCTATTGTTCGATGTTGGAGCTGAATATTCCGAACTGGATTTTGATGACACACCCCTCATTGGCGGCGGGTTTGACGAGAATGATGATCGAGACCGGAGCGTGCTCGAGATTGCTGTCGAGGTGGGATATGAACTGGTCGCCGATACGATTGTCTTTCTTCGTGGCACTTACAATGAACGGGACTATGATCTCGACACGCCTGCCGTAGCGGTCAACCGCGACAGCGACGGATATGAAATTGTTGCGGGCGCCTCATTCGAACTCGGGAGCCTTGCAACCGGTACGGTGTTCGCCGGGTATCAAGAACAATCTTTCGATGATCCAAATTTTGCTCCAGTTTCCGGCGTGGCATACGGTGCGTCGGTTGATTGGTATGTCACGCCGCTTACGACCCTTCGCTTTAGTGCGGATACGGCCATTGAAGACACGACGTCCGGCGGCGCATCTGCCTTTGAAAGCCAAACGGTGGGTGTTGGGGTCGATCACGAATTCCTCCGCAACCTCGTTGCGAGTCTAGACGTTGAATACACGGAAGAGGACTTTGCGAGTTCAGCGCGCAAAGATGAAATCTATGACGTAGAGGTCGGCATTGATTACCTGATCGACCAGGTCTTCTCTGTAGGCGTGTTTGCCGGATATGAAGAGCGTGACTCCAGTATCGCGGGAGACAGTTTCTCGCGTGAGATTGTCGGTGTCCGCTTGAGGTCAGCTCTTTAAGTCATTGCTGAGTTGCGGCATCAGCTCGACGAGCCTTGGACCGATGTCTTCTCTTGCCAGGCCATAAGCTAAATTTGCAGCCAGGTACCCTGCCTTGTCGCCGCAGTCGAAGCGTTCTCCTTCGAAGCGAACGGCGTGGAAGGGTACATTGCCGATGGTTTCCGCCATGGCATCGGTCAGCTGAATCTCGCCACCCGCTCCCAGATTGCCTTCTTTGAGTTTTTCAAAGACTTCAGGAGAGAGAATGTAGCGCCCTGTCATCGCAAGGTTTGACGGTGCTGTGCCTGCTGCAGGTTTCTCCACCAACCCCTTCACTTCTGCTACTCGGCCATCGTCGACCCCTGGCGCAACGATGCCATACTGAAAAGTTTGATCATCGGGGACCTCGGCGACAGCGACAATGTTGCCGCCTTTTTCGTTCCATGCATCGACCATCTGCGCAAGGCAGCCCCGCTCGTGGCGGACCATCTCGTCTGGCAGAATAACCGCGAAGGGGTCGTCGCCAATAATGTCGCGCGCGCACCAGATGGCATGCCCGAGGCCGAGCGGTTGCTGCTGGCGTACGAAACTTGCGGCACCGTGGCGGAGTTGCGTTGTTGAGAGAACGTCCAGCGCTTCCTTTTTGCTTCGTTCGCTCAGAGTCGTTTCCAGCTCAAAAGCATGGTCGAAATAGTCTTCGATTGCCCCCTTGCCGCGACCGGTGATGAAGATGAAATGCTCAATGCCGGCTTGCCGAGCTTCTTCCACCGCGTAGTCGATTAGCGGGCGGTCGACGATCGGGAGCATTTCCTTTGGAATGGACTTTGTGGCTGGCAGGAACCGGCTGCCCAGCCCGGCTACAGGGAAGACAACTTTTCTGATTTTGGACGTCACGTCTCTGACCTCATACCCTTCCGTCGCCAGAAGGCGTCGTTTTGTAGATCCGCCGCACGCGGTTCGCCGAAGTTTACAATCAACGGCCTACCAAATTGTGACGCAAAACTGAGATCAGGCCGTTTTTCACGTGGAAATTGTACAAAAATGGGGGCTGCGCACCTGTGAGTTAACGACATTTGCTAACTGTGCGCTCAATCCGGCCCAGATCGCCAGCTTGGGCTTCCCGTTTGTACGGGGGATGGGGTAGTGTGCGCGGCAGCCTGTAGGGGCCGGTTTCCTGTCCGATTTGGAGAGTTCTGACGATGAAGGTATTCCCCGTCATTTTGTCCGGGGGTGTGGGGTCGCGTTTGTGGCCAACGTCTCGCGCCCTCTACCCAAAGCAATTGCTGCCTTTGGTGTCTGAACGGGCCATGTTGCAAGAAACCGCTGATCGGGTCACTGACAGCTCGGTTTTCGCGGCACCGATGATCATCTCTAATGAGGAACACCGGTTCATTATTGCAGCCCAGATGCAGGAACTGGGCATGGCGTCCCTGGTTCATGTGCTGGAGCCCATGGGGCGCAACACCGCTCCTGCTGCCGCTGTTGCTGCTGAGATTGCGCTGACCCATGACAAGGATGCGGTGCTGCTGATCCTTCCTGCCGATCATCACATTGGCGATCAGGCGGCTTTCCGGTCGGCGATTGATGAAGGAACAAAGCTTGCGGCCGACGGGCGCCTTGTCACATTCGGGGTCATTCCTACCGGTCCAGAAACAGGGTATGGGTACATCAAAGAAGGTGCCGTTCTAGAGGGTGGCCGCGGACGTGATGTTGCACGATTTGTCGAGAAGCCATCCGCAGAAACAGCTCAGGATTATCTGAACGAAGGTGGGTATTACTGGAACGCTGGCATTTTCATGTTCCGGGCGGATCAGATCCTCGCCGAAATGGCTGAGCATTGCGCTGACATTCGCACCCATGCGGCAGAAGCCGTTAAATCCGGTGCAAAGGACTATGACTTTTTCCGGCTGGATGAGGCAGCGTTCGGTCAGTGCCCATCCGACTCCATCGACTATGCAGTGATGGAACATACCAAGTCAGCGGCTGTGATTCCTGTGGACATGGATTGGAGTGACATTGGCAGCTGGTCAGCCTTGTGGGAAATCGGGCAAAAGGACAAAGCCGGAAATGTGCTGGCGGGCGATGTTTTGCAGTTGGATGCTGAAAACAGTTACATCCGGGCCGAAAACAATCTGATCGCCGCGGTTGGCGTCAAGGATCTTGTAATTGTTGAAACGGGTGACGTGATGATGATTTCACCGCGCGACCGGGTGCAGGATGTGAAGCTTCTTGTCAAAGATATCGCGTCGGCCGGGCGCAGCGAGCATCACGCGCATACAAAAGTGTATCGGCCCTGGGGCTTCTATGAGGGACTTGATCAGGGCGAGACGCATCAGGTGAAACATCTGATGGTGAAGCCTGGCGCTTCTCTGTCGCTTCAGATGCATCATAAGCGCTCGGAGCATTGGGTTGTGGTGAGCGGCGAAGCTGAAGTGACCGTTGGCGATAAGGTGCAGACGTTGCGCGCAAATGAGTCTGTCTACATTCCTGTTGAGACAAAGCACCGTCTAAGAAACCTGACCAGCGAGCCGCTCAGTATCATTGAGGTTCAGACCGGGGCCTATTTCGGGGAAGACGATATTGTGCGCTTCGACGATGTATATGGCCGGGTTGCCGAAGAAAATTAGGCGCTGAAATCTCTTACGATCTGTTTGAGGAAGGGCCGGGCAATAAAGCCAGCGCCTGTCCCGCAAACGGCTCCTGCCAGATTGGCTGCCGTATCCAGCAGTGATGGCACGCGATCGGGCAAAAAGGCTTGCCCACCTTCCAGTCCCACGCCAATCAGACACATTGCCATCATGATGGTTGCCGCCTGGCGCAGCGAAGACGCAAAAAGACTTGGCAGAAATGCTAATGCCGCGTAGGCAGCGAAATGTCCGACTTTGTCCAGATGGTGATGGTCAGAGATCATGCCCTGGGGCCACAAAGAAAGCGCCGCGATTGCGAGCATCATAATGCTCCATCCGGTCAAGGCGAGCCGCCGTTGCGAGCTCAATGAAGGCCGAGCGATGCTGGCCGTTTGCACGCCACCGGTTGGTATATGATTATCTCTGTCGTTTTCCACGGTCATAGGCTTTATTGTCCTGGGAAAGCGTTAGCGGTTCGTGTCATTGCCATGAGGATATGTGCATGTTTCGGGGTTTGTGTCTTCTTTTTGCGGGTTTTTGTGTCTCAATTGTGTCTCCGGCGACCGCGTCTGCGCCTATCCCCAATCCGCCGCCGGGATTTGTCGATGAGGCTTTCGCAAGCTGGCTGACCGGGTTCCGGCAGGAAGCCCTTGCTGCGGGCATTTCGGGCCCGGTTTTTGACCGCGCCATGCGGGGTGTGCGCCCGGACCCGAAAGTGGTCGATGCAAACAATAACCAGCCGGAATTTGTGCGGCCTGTGTGGGACTATCTGGCGTCTGCGATTTCGGACACGCGGGTGGCGAACGGGCAGGAAAAACTCAGAACCTATCCGACGCTGCTTGGGCGGTTGGAGGAGCGGTATGGGGTGGACAAAGAAATTCTTGTCGCGATCTGGGGGCTGGAAACCGGCTATGGCGCCTTCATGGGAAATCATAGAGTAACCCAGGCGCTCTCGACCCTTGCCTATGATGGTCGCCGCACCAAGTTCGGACGTGAGCAGTTGTTGGCAGCGCTCAAGATCCTGCAGCGGGGCGACATCACGCCGGAAGCGATGACCGGCTCCTGGGCCGGTGCCATGGGCCACACACAGTTTATTCCAACGACCTATAACGCCCATGCCGTCGACTTTAATGGCGACGGGAAGCGCGACATCTGGAACACGATTGGGGATGCGCTGGGCTCAGCCGGGAACTATCTCGCCCAGTCCGGCTTCCAGACAGGCGATACCTGGGGCGGGGAAGTAAAGCTGCCCCGCAATTTTGACTATGCGTTGGCTGACGCGCGGGTTGAGAAGACGATGGGTGAATGGGCAGCGCTTGGCATTACCGGCGCGCAAGGTGGGGCCCTTCGTCGCGATGATCTGAAAGCCCGCCTCATCCTGCCGGCAGGGCACAAGGGCCCTGCCTTTTTGGTGCGGAACAATTTCCGGACGATCCTGCGTTATAATAATTCCACGTCCTACGCGCTGGCGGTGAATCTGTTGGCGGACCGCTTCCGGGGCAAGGGGGAGATTGTCGGCAGCTGGCCGACAGATGATCGCCCACTAGGACGGACAGAGCGCCAGGAACTTCAGCGTCTGCTCACCTCCAAAGGGTATGATACGGGCGGCGTCGACGGGATTATTGGCGGGAACAGCCGCAAGGCGCTGCGGAATTGGCAACTGGCGCAGGGTCTGCCTGCGGATGGCTATCCAACGGCGGCACTTTTGGCTCGCTTGCGCCGATAATCAAGGACGACCCGGTCCAAATTTGATCAGATTCCTTGTCATTTCCGATCAGGGAATGACTCGCCTTGCCTAGCGAGTTTGGTCATACTCCGCATCAAATTGAAGACAAGTTTTGGCAGGGAGAGCCACATGAAAACGAAAATCACTGAAATGTTCGGTATCGAACATCCCGTCATTCAGGGCGGCATGCACTATGTCGGCTTTGCGGAAATGGCGGCGGCTGTGTCCAATGCGGGCGGCCTTGGCATTATCACCGGTCTTACGCAGAAGACGCCGGAAGATCTCGCCAAAGAGATTGAGAAATGTAAGGGCATGACCGACAAGCCGTTCGGCGTGAACCTCACCTTCCTGCCGGGCTTCGCGGCCCCTGATTATCCGGGCTACATCAAAGCGATCATCGATGGCGGTGTGAAGATTGTGGAAACCGCTGGCCGGTCCCCGGAAGCCTATCTGCCTGCGCTGAAAGAAGCGGGCATCAAGGTCATTCACAAATGTACGTCTGTGCGCCATTCGCTCAAAGCCGAACGCATTGGCTGTGACGCGGTGAGTGTTGACGGTTTTGAATGCGGTGGTCACCCGGGTGAAGATGACATTCCGAACATGATCCTGCTGCCACGCGCGGCTGAAGAGCTGAAGATCCCCTTCGTTGCTTCCGGTGGCATGGGCAATGCCCAGCAGCTGGTGGCGGCTCTGGCTCTTGGTGCCGATGGCATCAATATGGGCACGCGCTTCATCGCAACGAAAGAAGCCCCTGTGCACCAGAATGTGAAACAGGCGCTGATTGATGCGAGCGAGCTCGATACACGTCTTGTCATGCGTCCGCTGCGGAACACGGAACGCGTACTGACCAACGCTGCTGTGGAGAAAATGCTTGAGGTTGAAAAAGCCAAGGGCGACGCAACAACCATTGAAGATGTTGCGGAGTTTGTCGGTGGTGTTTACCCGCAGATTATGCAGGAAGGCACGATGGAAGCGGGCGCCTGGTCCTGTGGCATGGTCGCCGGCCTCATCCATGACATTCCAACTTGTGAAGAGCTTGTTGGTGGCATCGTGCGCGAAGCTGAAGAGATCATCAAAGGCCGGATGCAGCAGTTCGCGTCTTAATCGTCTCAGGACTTCGGAACGCATCCAGGAAAAGTGCCTCTGGTTAGGTGGGGTGGCGGTTTTCCGTCCGGATGCGTGACAAGAACAAGAGCCCGGGTGCGAAAGTGCCCGGGTTTTTTCATTGTACACTCTGGTCTCCCACCAAGCTCATACCGTCACCACCGGACTTGTTCCGGTGGTCCAGGAGCGTTGGAATATGGGCCTGTATTTGGAACCCTGGATGCCCGGAACAAGTCCGGGCATGACAGTAGAGAACATGGAGACGCGCAATGACCGACAAATGGCTGGAGCTCAACAAGGCGAGCTGGAATGAGCGGGCACCGATTCATGTGCGTTCCTCCATGTATGACATCGACGCGTTCCGGGCAGGTCGCTCGTCGCTGGTGAATGGCGAGTTGGACGCGATTGGTGATGTGACGGGCAAAGAGTTGGTCCATCTGCAATGCCACTTCGGACTCGACACGCTCTCCTGGGCGCGCGCAGGGGCGAAGGTCACGGGGCTCGACTTTTCGGATACTGCGATTGCGGCGGCGCGGGACATCGCAGCGGAGATCGGGGTAGACGCCGAGTTTGTCGTCTCAAACGTCTATGACGCGGCGAAGGCTCTCGGTCGCCAGTATGACATTGTCTATACAGGCATCGGGGCGATCTGCTGGCTGCCGGATATTGATGCCTGGGCGCAGGTGATGGCGGACCTCGTGAAGCCTGGTGGGGAGATTTACTTTGTGGAGTTTCACCCCATTGAGTGGATCTGGGACGAGTATCTAAATCCCGGTGTGGAGCGCCTGACGCCGGGATATGACTATTTCACACCGAAAGAAGGTCTCGCGCTTCATGAGCCGGGGTCGTATGCGGACCGGGATGCTGTGACAGAGCATAATGACACGGTGCAGTGGAACCATGGGTTAGGTGAGGTGGTGACGGCGCTTATCAAGGCGGGGCTTCGCATCACGGAACTCAAAGAGCATGACACGACCATGGTCAAAGTCTGGGACTTTCTCGAGGAGGCCGACAATGGGCTCTACAAAATGCCCGCGGACCGCCCCAACCTGCCATTCATGTACACGCTCCGGGCGGTGAAGGGGTGAGGTCGACCATGTGCCGTTTACAGATGAAGTGCGCCACGAACTAGCGCTGCACTAAAGAAGAAGTCTATTAAGATGGGATTTTTGCTGCCAATCCTTGATATCTGCCGCTGGGATCGCCACTTTATTAGGCATTCCAGATTGATTTGGCGTCCGACGTGAAGCTCGAAGTATCGATGCAGATCGCAAGCCAAGGATATCACGCCGAGGTGGACTTGACTGCCAAGGTGTCTGTGATCGCGGCAATGCCGTGCGCAGTGGATGGATACCCGTCAACGGTCGGGATGTGTATGAACGAGGGTCCCGAGCGGAGAAATGGGCAAGAGATCACTCTATGATGACATGAGGAGCGAGCAGAACTTATTTTCTGCCTGGCGTCATGTGAAGCGTAGTGCCCTCAATTCATCCAATAATGAGATCAGGGGGCAAGCCGCCGAATTTGAACACCGTCACCAGACCCACATAGCCACCATCGGACGACAATTGAGAGAGAGGCGGTTTGAGTTTGATGCCGTGACTGGTGTCCTAAAGGACAAGAAGCAGCGATTGGCTCAAAACAAGGATCCAAGACCCATCGCGGTTGCCACGCTCGGCAATCGTCTCGTTCAACGGGCTATTCTGCAGGTTCTTCAGCCCAGAAAAGCGCGAGAAACAAAGAGCATTGATACCCGCTTCGAAACCGTCACTGACGGTCGCTTAGGGAAAATCAACCAGATCAACCAGTCGCAATTTGGTGTTGGTGGGCTTCTCAAACCATATGGTGGTGTTGAGCCTGCCATCGATAGTGTGTCTCGTGCAATCGACAATGGCTCGCGCCACTTCTTTCAGTCTGATATCAAGGCGTTTTTCACCAAAATACCGACGCAGATTGTAGTGGATTTTGTGAAGAGTGAAACAGGTGACGATGAGTTGGCCGACATTTTCTCTCGTGGCCTTGATGTCAATCTAGCGAACAAGGATGAGTTGGCGACATACGCTAAGCTCTTCCCCGCTGGAGGGATCGGAGTCGCGCAAGGCTCATCGCTGTCAGCGTTCGCTGGAAACGTGCTGTTATATGACCTCGACCACGAGCTTAACGCCGGGTCTGTCACAGCGGTCCGTTACATCGACGATCTGCTTTTGGTGGCTCCAAATGATGAAGCTTTGCGAGATGCTGTCAACCACGCCAACAAGCGTCTCGAAGCATTTGGCTTCAAGCTTTACCGGCCAGTGCCAGGTTCTGATAAAGCAGCGGAGGGTATCTGCGGTAAAGCCAGCATCAATTTTCTAGGGTGTATGCTTCAACCCAAACGATGCGTACCTAGTGCGAAGTCCATAGAACGCTTGAATAAAGATGTTGCTGATGCTCTGAGCAAGTCCAAGAACGGGATCAAAGAATTCGCAATCCAAGGAGAAACTCTTCCGCCTAATCTGTCGGAAAGCCATACACTCCAAGCAATTGGTAAGAAGATACAGGGATGGCGACAGTCCTTCTCGTTTTGCAATGACCAAGCGCCATTTGCACAACTTGACCTAGATATTCAGAAAAAGGTTGTGGGATACAAAAACTTCGTAATGCGGATTTGCAGAAAAGTTCCGGCGGAAAAAGCAACGCAAGTTTATGGAGTGCCCCTTACTGCGGTCAAATGATATGCTCAGATGGCCCCAGCATCCACCTGGGTATCAGATCGCTGAAAAAGGGCGCCTGGTTTCCCAAGCGCCCTGATTTCGTCAGCAATGTGGTACGGCGTATCGCGTTCATCGGAGCCAAAAATCGCGCTAAGATCACGCGTTTTTTGGCACGCTCTTTTTACGAAACGCGAAGCGCCTTAGAATCCCATCTCGCCGTAGCTTTTGCCTTCGGCGACCATGCGTTCCAGAAGCGCGGATGGTTTGAACTCGGGCCCGTGGGCTTTTTCAAACTCCTGCATTTTGGCGAGCACTTTGTCGAGGCCGATCTGCGATCCGTAGAACATGGGGCCACCGCGATAGACCGGCCAGCCATAGCCGTTGATCCAGACAATATCGATGTCGCTTGCGCGGATCGCTTTGCCTTCTTCGAGGATTTTGAAGCCCTCATTGATCATCGGATAGACGCAGCGTTCCAGGATCTCCTCGTCTGAAATGTCCCGGCGGGTGTGCTGGGTCTTCTCAGAAAACTCGATGATGATGTCTTCGACTTCCTTGGACGGGGTCGCCTGGCGGTTCTCGTCATAATCGTAGAAGCCTTTGCCGGTCTTCTGGCCACGACGGTCGAGCTCCACCAGTCGGTCACGCAGCACGCCATCGGGGTTCGATGTTTCTTTCCGCCAGCCAAGGTCGAGACCTGCAAGGTCAGACATGGCAAACGGCCCCATGGGCAGACCGAAGTCGAAGAGGACGCGGTCCACATCCCATGGCATCGCGCCTTCCATGATGAGCTTGTTGGCTTCGCGCTGGCGCTGAGCCAGGATGCGGTTGCCGACAAAGCCCGGGCACACACCGACGAGCGCGGCGATCTTGCCGATCTTCTTGGCAATCGCCATGCTTGTTGCGATCACGGCGTCGGAGGTTTTGTCTGCCCGCACAACTTCCAGCAGGCGCATAACGTTGGCCGGCGAGAAGAAGTGGAGGCCGATCACGGCTTCCGGACGCTTGGTGACGCTTGCGATCTCATCAATGTTGAGTGCCGACGTGTTGGTCGCCAGGATTGCGCCGGGCTTACAGATTTCATCGAGCTGTTTGAAGATGTCCTGCTTCACGTCCATGTTTTCAAACACGGCTTCGATGATGAGGTCGCAATCAGCAAGCGCCTTCATGTCCGTATCACCGGAGAGAAGACCCATGCGGGTTTCTACATCGTCAGCGGTGATGCGGCCTTTGCTTGCAGTGCGCTCATAGTTTTTGCGGATAACGCCCAGACCCTTATCAAGCGGTGCCTGATCACGTTCCACGATCACCACAGGAATGCCTGCATTGACGAAGTTCATGGAGATGCCGCCACCCATGGTGCCTGCGCCGATGATGCCGACTTTCTTCACCGGGATCTGCTCAATGTCTTTGGCAATGCCCGGGATCTTCCAGACCTGACGCTCTGCAAAGAAGACATGGCGCTGAGCGGCTGACTGTGGGCCGGTGATGAGTTCGCCGAAGAGCTTCTGCTCAACCTTGATGCCTTCATCGAAGGGCAGGTTCACAGCAGCTTCAATACACTGGATGTTATATTCGGGCGCCAAGAAACCGCGTGTCTTCCGCGCGATGGCTTTACGGATATTGTCGAAGATTTCCGGCTTGCCGCGGGCAGCTTCTACTTTTTCGTTCGAGTCGCGCACTTTCTTCAGCGGACGGCCTTCAGCCACGATCTTGTTTGCAAAGGCGATGGCGTCAGCGCGCAGGCTGTCTTCACCGGCGAGTTCATCGACGAGGCCCACTTCTGCGCACTGTTTGGCAGGCATAGGCACGCCAGAGGTCACCATCTGAACGGCTTTTTCAGGGCCCACAATACGCGGCAGGCGCTGGGTGCCACCGGCACCTGGCAGAAGGCCGAGATTGACTTCCGGCAGGCCGCATTTGGCTGAAGGAACCGCGACGCGGTAGTGACAGGTGAGTGCTACTTCGAGGCCGCCGCCAAGGGCCGTGCCGTGAATGGCTGCGACGACTGGCTTGGGCGCGTCTTCGATCATCTTCTGAGCGTCGAACAGGCTTGGGCCTTTTGGGGCTTTGCCGAATTCTGTGATGTCAGCGCCTGCAATGAAGGTGCGGCCGTCGCAGATCAGCACGATGGCTTTCACGCTATCATCGGCAATCGCTTTTTCGATGCCTGTGTGGATGCCTTCCCGAACCCCTGCGGAGAGCGCATTCACCGGTGGTGAATTGAGGGTGAGAACAGCAATGTCGCCTTCATTTGATAGATCGGCGACGTCATTTATCGCGGCCATGGAAGCCTCCCGGTTGTTATCGCGTTTATTGTCTCGATTTGTTGGGCGCGATTTTACCTAGATTGGCGCCGAGCGCCAGAGCGTTGTCCGATCAAGTGGAACCACAAAACACGCCAGTTTTGCGCGTTTTGTGGCTTGTCTTGCCTGTGCCAAATCGGAAACGCTCTTGTTCAGGTTTGAACAGAGCGCTGTTGGATTGTGGAAGGGTGTTTCCGTCGCGGTGAGGGGCCGTTTTTGGGCGGCATTGGGCGGGGCTTGAGATCAATTGCGCTTGAGCGGGCCAATTTGGGGCTGGTCAGTCGATGGGAGTTGCTCTAGGAGGGCGTTTTCCTTCCTTCTGCTGGATGCATTCTCATGGACCGAACACCCTCGCCCCTTCTCATCACGCCCGGCCGCCTGCTTCTGGGGCTCTACTTTTTTGGGCCTGGTCTGGCGAAGTTCCTGGCTCCGGGCCAGCAGCTGGAGCTCATGGCGCGCCATGGCGTGCCGTCACCGGAACTGCTGCTGATTGTTGCTGGGGTCGCCAATGTCGGTGCTGGCATTCTGTTGTTCACAAACCGTTATGTGCGACTCACGGCGATTGGGTGCGCGCTCTATATTCTCGTGATCAACCTGATGCTCCATGATTTCTGGAACTTCACAGGTATTGAAGGGCAGCATGAGACCCAGAACTTCTTCAAGAATCTGGGCATTCTCGCGGGGCTTCTGGTGCTTGCAGGTGCCAGTCCCTGGAGACGGATCAGCCTCCAGGGATTCTTGAAGTCGGATGCCTCAATTTAAGGGAATGGAAAGCGTTCCCCCGACAGACCAACCATCAAGGTCTGCGCCAATGCCGAAATAGGAGCCAAAGACATCGAGGCTCGCGCCATTGTCCAGCTCCATGGAGAGCTGTGGTGACAGGGAGAGCGACAGGTAGTCATCTTCACTCGTCGCCACGGTCCCGGCTTGGCTGTCCTGATCAGAGAAGGTGTAGGTGGCCTGCAGACCGATGGCGGGCTCCAATCGTTTAAAGCCGGAGGGCGGCGTTAGGCTCGTGCCAAAGGTCGGGCCCGCGGACACATTGCCGGACCAGGTGGTGTTGCCACCAATATTTGTGCCTGCAGAGTTCTGATAGTCCTCGCGGTTCACCCAAGTGCCCGTGACGGAGACAGCAGGGCGCATCCAGACATCATCTGTCAGCTGTTCCTGGCCAGAGATGCCAAACGTGGCTGATGCGAGCCGAGTGTCATAAGACCCCGTTGTGCCACCCACTGTGATGTCATTGTCGGTGAGGCCAATACGGGTTGAGGCGTTCACGTCGATCTCGCCCCACTTGTAGCGGCCATAGGCGCCTAGCGAATAGCCGGTGGTATCAATATCGAGATTGTTCACCGGAGAACTCACGTCGCCCCAGGTGGTGGTGGCCATGAGACCGAGACGAAGTGTTTCGCTGAAGTCCTTATGGGCACCGAGTGCGACAAGGATGTTGTCGCCTTCCTGCTGGGAGGCATCATCTTGCTCATAGTCTGTATAGACGGCTCGGACCCAGCCGACGATTGTGGAAGAAAGGGTACGGGTGAAGGAGAGCGGCTTTACAGTGTCACTGAAGCCATCGCCGGTATCTGCCACGTCCAGACGGAAGCCGCGATAGCGCATCACGGCGCGGGCGAAGGGATCGCGGCCGACGAAGAGAATGGATTCTCCATCACCGCTGCCGAGGTCTTCAAGGTCCAGGCTTGGGTCATATCGATCATTGGGGTTGCCTGGATCACGAGGCAAATTGTCGACGCGGCCATTAATGGCGTCCTGGCGCGCTTCGACCTCCGTCAGACGCGCCCTATTTGCCTCAATCTGAGCACTGATTGCCTTGAGGTCTTTTTCTTCGCGCTCGATCGCTCGTTGCAGGTTGTAGATGGTGCCTTCCTCGATGTTGATGGGGGAAAGAAGGGTAAGCCATCCAGAGCCTTGTGTGCTTTCTGCTATTGGATCACGGGTGTCGGGATCAGATTCTTTCTCAAGATTTGCTTTGTCTCGCTCTAAGGCCTCTTCGAGAGCTTGCTTATTTTCCGCAAGTTCCTCGGCTTCTCGTTCCAGGCGTTCCCGCTCCTCTCTGAGGTCGACCCATTCTGCAATAAGCTTGCGGCGTTCTTCGAGCTCTGCCTGGTCCGGGCCTTCCGGTTCAGGATTGGTGGTGATGATGTCATCCAGGATGCCGCCGACAACGCGGTCTTCAACGATGACCGCTGTCGTGGTCGCGTTGGTCGCTGTATCGGCTTCTTCCTGGTCGTTTGTGGTTGGAGTCGTGGGTGGCGGTGTTGTCGGAGTTACCGGTGCGACCACCATCGGGCCTGGGGCACAGGTGAAAGTCAGGGTTCCGCCATTGGCGGGATTGGCAGACAGGGTTCTGGTCAGCGTGAATGTGCCAGCAGACGGAATTGTGGCAGATCCCATTACGTCGGCGAAGGATGCATTCACGATCGACAGAGAGCCTGGTGACAGGAAGGCTTGGGTGCCGGTGGGTGCGCCTGTTGTCGTTGCGGTGATTACGTCGCCCGCAGCAAAGGTCTGGGACACAGACCCGCCAAACTGGAGGTTGTTGCCCACGGGGATGCTCAGATCGAACGTGCCGGCGTTCGCCGCCGCGCAACCAGCGGAGGTTGCCGCTGCGGCAGGCTGGATTCCGAATGCCCCGAATCCACTTATGCCGACTGCGAGACCTATTACGGCCTTTAGGCCTATTTGCCCCTTACCCATCACTCAACCCCTCTTGATGACTCGTTGGACTGGAGTATTTCTGGGAATAAGTCATCGCACCTCATCAAAAGTGATGAGTTGCGAAAAGTTCAATTTCCCTAGATATTTTGTCTAGTGGTGGGGGCCGAGTGATGAGTAAAACCGAACTTGATGAGCTTGGGACCGTAAAGGTCGCAGCAGAGGGATTGCCGGTTCCCGGTCTATGGGTTCAGCAGCCTGACGCGAAACCAGGTTCGCGGATTATCCTCTATGTCTATGTTGGTACGTTCGCGCTCAACCGAGGGCCGATGCATGAGGTCATCTCGTCGCGGCTTGCAATCCACGCACGGGCCCGTGTTCTTCTTCTGGACTACCGATTGGCGCCAGAGCATCCTTTCCCGCTAGCAATAGAAGACATTGTTGCGACCTATGACGCTCTTATCGAGCAGGGTCAGGATCCTTCCAAGATTATTGTTATGGGAGACACGGCAGGGGCGGGCATCGCCTTTGCGGCCATGCTGTCACTTCGGGACCAGGGCAAGGCGCTTCCGGCTGGGATTGTAGCCTTGTGCCCGCTTGTTGATCTCACGTTTTCCGGTGGATCTTATGTTGCCAATATTCGTCCGCGCGAGACGACGTCAGATGTCGAGCTCATCATGACTTTGGCGTTTGAATATTTGCAGGGAGCTGACCCTCGCCATCCCTTGGCTTCGCCCGCACTGGCGGATCTGAGCGGACTGCCGCCGGTCGAGATACACGGCGATGTGAATGACGTGCTCTATGACGATGCCATTTTGCTTTCAGAAAAGCTGCGGGGTGTTGGCGGTAAGGTGAACTTCCTCCAGTGGGACGGGTTGCCAGAAACCTGGCAAGAGCTTGCGCCCTTGTCCAACCAGAGTACTGCCTGTCTTGCGAAGATCGGTCAGTTTGTGCGTCGTCGGACGAGCAGTCCATTGAGTATGACCAGAGAAGAGTCTGATCAACTCGTTGATGCTTATCAGGAACACATTAAGAGCTATATCCAACCCCATACAGCAGATCGGATTGATCAGGTATTTGAATGGGCACGCGTGCAAGGACCCGATTGGGTATGGCCCTTTATTCAGCGCCGTCTGAAGCATGGGGCGCTGGTCACGCAGGATCAGGTTGAGCGCGATTGGCTCTCCCTTTTGTTTACCCAGGCAGCGGACGCTATGGTGTTGCTGAGTGCCAGCAGGCACATCCTCCTGTCCAATGAACAGGCGCGGCGTGTGCTCGATCAGAAATCCCCTTTGGAGCTTAAGAGCGGGCGGCTTGTGGGAACGAGTGATGGGCCGGAAGAGGTCTTGCAGCAGGCGTTGGACACGCTTTTTTCTCCTTCAGAGACAGATGACGGACGGGCCTTGCGTCTTGCCACAACAGAAGGTGACACGATGCTCGTGCGGTGTAAGCGTCTCGCGGCGCTGCCGGAGGATCGGGGCGCACCACCCGTTGTCTTGCTTCGGATCATTGCAGACCCGGACAAGATGCCAATTGATATTGAATCATTGCAGGTCTGGTACGACCTCTCCCCGCGCGAAGCAGCTGTTGCGGCCGCTTTCGCTGAAGGCATGTCGCTGACTGATTATGCTGAGGCGACGGATGTGGCCATAACAACGGTGCGGACGCATTTTGCTAATGTGAAAGCCAAGCTCGGCGCGTCTGATCAGGCAGCTGTTGTGCGGAAGGTACTTGTCGCGGCGGCCTCGAACCGTTTGTTCTGAGGCCACCACGGCTGCCCCTAATTGAACGGAATTGACAGTGTTCCGCCGACGGACCAGCCATCAAGGTCAGCGCCGATGCCAAAGTAAGACCCAAAGACATCCAGGCTCGCGCCATTCTCAAACTCCATGGAGAGCTGAGGTGAGACGGACAGCGAGAAATAGTCTGTTTCGCTGGTGGTCACCGTTCCGGCCTGTGTGTCCTGGTCTGAGTAATTATAGGTGGCCTGCAGACCGATGGCCGGTTCCAGGCGCTTGAAGCCGGAGGGTGGGGTGAGGCTGGTGCCGATGGTGGGACCAGCGGACACATTCCCCGTCCAGGTGGTGTTGCCACCGATGGCAGTACCTGCAGAGTTCACATAATCCTCCCGGTTCACCCAGGTGTTGGTAAGCGAAATGGCTGGTCGCATCCAGACATTGTCCGCGAGCTGTTCCTGACCGGAGATGCCGAAGGTGAAAGAGGCCAGTCTTGTGTCGTAGGAACCGGTGGTGCCACTGACGGCAATATCATTATCGGTGAGGCCAATACGGGTGGAGGCGTTTAGATCAATCTCCCCCCATTTGTAGCGGCCATAAGCCCCGAGGGAATAGCCGGTGGTATCAATGTCGAGATTGTTCACCGGCGAACTCACGTCCCCCCAGGTGCTTGTGGCAAAGAGGCCGATACGGAGCTCATCGTTGACGTCCTTGTGGATGCCAAGTGCCACGAGAATATTGTCGCCTTCCTGCTGGGAGGCATCGTCCTGCTCATAGTCGGTGTAGATGGCACGGACCCAGCCGACGATGGTGGACGACAGGGTCCTGGTGAATGAGAGGGGCTTCACGCTGTCGCTAAAGCCTTCGCCTGTATCCGCCACATCCAGGCGGAACCCCCGGTAGCGCATCAAGGCGCGCGCAAACGGATCACGACCGACAAATAAGATCTCCTCGCCGTCCCCCTGTTCAGAGTCATCTGCGGGCGGCTGGCCAACATTTGGTTGAGGCAAGCCCCTTAACTCTGTTTCGAGGATTTCCATTCGATCGTCTAGATCATTTCGTTCCTTATACGCTGCCTTCAACCAGGCTTGCTGCCGTCTTTCCATCTCTACTTTTTCAGCTGGATCTGAGATGGCTGATTCAATCGCCCAAGCGGTGCTTTGACCCTCGCGATAAGTACTGTTTTCTGGGAGTGCATCAGCATTGTCGTTAAAATGCTGGATGTCGGCTTGGAGTTCTTCGTCGCGTTTCCGGAGTGCTTGTAGTTCCAACCAGACAGCGTTGGCACGATTTTGCGCAAGAATGTCAATTTCTGTCTTGATGTTGGGGTCTTGCTGCGATGCACCGTCGACAATCCCTTTCACGGTTCGATTTTCCACAATGACTGATGTGGTTGTGGCATTTGTCGCGGTGTCGGCCTGTTCCTCGGCGTCCGTATTGTTTCCCGGTGTAGTCGGTGTGGCTGGTGTCGGCGTTGTCGGCGCCGCCGGTGTTGCGACAGGCGTGCAGGTGAACACCAGGTTCGCCGCACCACCAGCTCCTGCGGCGATGGCGATATCAATAATGCCATTCCCTCCGGTCGGAATCGTTAGTGAGCCGTTTCCGTTTGAGTTGTTGAGAAACAGAATGGGATTTCCGCCGCCAAGAATGAAGTCAACGATGACTGATAGAGGAAGCCCCGTCATTGCTGCGACCAGCTGATCACCCGCATCAAACTGAGCATTGAACTGTTGTATCCGGTTGGTGCCGGTCTGGACGGTGAGATTGAACGTGCCTGCATTGGCTGCATCGCATCCCGGTGAGGCCAAGGCGGGGGTCGCCATTGCCAGACCTCCACAAAGCACCGCGCCTGAAAATATCCAGCTTTTCCAATGATTTATCGAAATTTGGCCCACAGTATACCCCACAGATTTGAAATTTGAGTAGGCATCCTGTTCCGCCCGCTAGCGTTGGACATCACCAAATTTGGTGATGTTTTGCGGATTGTGATGAAATAGATCCAATGATTGAGTTTGGTCGAAGAGGGGGCGTCAGTGTCGACAAGTGCAGGTGAGGTGCAGCAGGAAATCCATACGTCTCCTGCAGCAGCGCTGCCGATCCCCGGCGTGTGGGTTGATCGTAGTGCAGAGACACAGGACGAGGCGGTGGTGCTCTATGTCTATGGGGGCACGTTTGTCTTGAACCGTGGGCCCATGCATGAGGTGATTGCCGGAAAGATCGCGTTACATGGGCGAGCCCGTGTTCTCTGCTGCGATTACCGCCTTGCACCGGAACACCCTTTTCCGGCGGCCATCGACGATGTTGTGGCTGTGTATGAGGCACTGCTCGATCAGGGGCATGACCCCGACAAGATCGTGATCATGGGGGACACTGCAGGCAGCGCCATCGCGCTCTCGGCACTTCTCTTGATCAAAGAGAGGGGCTTTCCTCAGTCAGCAGGTTTTGTTGCTCTCTGTCCTATCGTTGACCTGACCTTTTCCGGCGGTTCTTATGTGCGCAACTTTAGAGGTGGCGATAAGGTTTCAGAGCTGGAAATCCTTGCCATGCTTTCTGGTGATTACCTGCAGGGGGAGGACCCGCGTGCGCCACTGGCCTCACCTGTATTTGCGGAGCTGGGTGGCATGCCTCCAACCCAAATCCATGTCGATGTAAACGAAGTTCATTGCGATGATGGTGTGATGCTGGCGGAACGCATGCGTGGGTGTGGTTGTCGGATTGAATTCCATCAATGGGACGGCCTGCCGTCAACCTGGCAGAAGTTAGAGCCGCTTTCCTCGGCTGCATCTGCGGCGCTGGTTCGGATCGGCCAGTTCGTTCGCTCACAGTGCAGTCCTTCAGGGGTCATTCCCAAAGACGAAACGGTTGCCGATGAATTTGTCGACATCTTTGATGGCCATGTTCAACCTCATATGACTGAACGGGTGAAGCAGATCATGGATTGGTCCGTCAATCATGGGCCTGCCTGGGTTTGGCCTTTTATGGAAAGACGGCTGGGGCAGGGATCTCTTGTTACGCAGGAACAATGTGAACGGGAGTGGCTTTACAAGCTTTTTGCGCGAAGCTCAGATGCTGTATTTCTACTCAGCAGCAGCGGTCACGTATTGCTGATGAACGAAACTGCGGAAACGATGTGCAGAGGAGACAATTTGTTTGTCCAACGCCATGGCAGGTTGCAGGGTGTGGGGCAAGAGGTGGAACAGTCGTTGCGAGACGCTTTCAGAGATCTGGCAAGTGGCGTGCCTCATGTCTCATTCCCGCTCGTTGGGGCGGGAGACAAGCGTTTTTTTGCACGGCTGGAACGCCTGAATTCGGATGAAGCTGAAGTTATTGCCCCTCCTGTGACGCTTCTTACGATTGCGGCGTCGGACAAGAAAACCTCCGTAGATGAACGTGCGTTGCGGGCCTGGTTTGGCCTATCTGAGCGCGAAGCGGTTCTGGCCGCCGCGTTTGCGGAAGGGACCAGCCTCGCTGACTATGCGTCGGCGGAGGGGCTTTCCATGAACACTGTCAGAACCCAGTTTGCGCATATCCGCGCGAAGTTGGGTGCGGTTGATCAGGCTGATGTTGTCCGCCAGATTCTACAGGTTTCGAGCGCCGGCGTTTTCTAAAGCTTGGCCAGGCGTCAACATGTGCATTGGACCTGAAATATGCTAATTGAGCGGAATTGACAATGTTCCGCCGACGGACCAGCCATCAAGGTCAGCGCCGATGCCAAAGTAAGACCCAAAGACATCCAGGCTCGCGCCATTGTTGAACTCCATGGAGAGCTGCGGTGAGACGGACAGCGAGAAATAGTCTGTTTCGCTTGTGGTCACCGTGCCTGACTGTGTGTCCTGATCCGAATAGTTGTAAGTAGCCAGAAGCCCTATGGCCGGTTCCAGGCGCTTGAAGCCTGAGGGGGGTGTGAGGCTGGTGCCGATGGTGGGACCAGCGGACACATTCCCCGTCCAGGTGGTGTTGCCACCGATGGCAGTACCTGCAGAGTTCACATAATCCTCCCGGTTCACCCAGGTGTTGGTCACAGAGATGGCCGGTCGCATCCAGACAGTGTCGGATAATTGTTCCTGACCGGAGATGCCGAAGGTGAAAGAGGCCAGTCTTGTGTCGTAGGAACCAGTGGTGCCACTGACAGCGATATCATTATCGGTGAGGCCGATGCGGGTTGACGCGTTCACATCAATCTCCCCCCATTTGTAGCGGCCATAAGCGCCCAGCGAATAACCAGTCGTATCGATGTCGAGATTGTTCACTGGCGAACTCACGTCCCCCCAGGTGCTTGTGGCAAAAAGACCGATGCGCAGGTCCTCATTGAAGTCCTTGTGAATACCAAGCGCCACGAGAATATTGTCACCTTCCTGCTGGGAGGCGTCATCCTGCTCATAATCTGTATAGACGGCACGGACCCAGCCGACGATGGTGGACGACAGGGTCCTGGTGAATGAGAGGGGCTTCACGCTGTCGCTAAAGCCTTCGCCTGTATCCGCCACATCCAGGCGGAACCCCCGGTAGCGCATCAAGGCGCGCGCAAACGGATCACGACCGACAAAGAGAATGTTTTCACCGTCGCCCAGATCTTCAGGGTCAGCGGGCGTGAAATCCCTGTGAATGTTGGGCGTGGGCAACCCCTTAAGTTTTTCCTCAATCTCAGCTTGGCGTCGTATGTTTGATTTTAGTTCCAATTCAGCTCCTGCCAACCAATCAAGCTCATCTGCGGTTGAGTCTGCAAAACTCTTTCCCAGACCCAATGGGTTAGCCATCCCCAAAAATACTGTACCGCCTGCAGCATCAAAGTTCCCTGTTGCACCGAAAGTTTCCGGGTTCTCTTTGAAATGTTTAATGTCGGCTTCGAGTTCTGCCTGACGATCCTCCAACGCGATTTGCTCTGTTCTCAGTCTGTCTGCTGCCTCCTGTGCTGCAATATCGACCAAGGATGGATCGGGATCTTCCTGGGATGCGCCATCAATGATGCCACCTACCACGCCATTCTCAACGATTACGGAGGTTGTGGTGCTGTTGGTGGCGGTATTTGATTGTTCGGTTCCGTTCGCAGTGCCGCCGCCTGGTGTTGTAGGGGTGGTTGGTGGAGTAGGAGTAGGAGGAGCTGTTGCAACTGGCGTGCAGGTGAAGTTCAGGAAAGCTGCACCGCCAGGGCCACCTGCCAGGGTAATGTCAATTGTCCTCGGGCCACCGACAGTCAACGTATGAGATCCCATGCCGTTGGCACCGTTCACCGCCAGGAGTGTGTCGAAGCCCGGCAGGAGGTCAACACCAACGCCCAAGGGCGTTCCTGTCGCCGTCACAAACAATGTATCGCCCACATCGAATGTGCCGCCTGTCTGTGTGAGGAGATTGGTGTTTGCCGGGGTTGACTGATTGAAGGCCCCCATATTGGCAGAATCACAGCCTGGAGACGCCTGAGCAGACGTACTGGCGATAAGAGCAACAGCCCCAATGCCACAAAACATCAGCTTTTGAGCCATTTTCTTTTGCATGATGCACCCCCTGCGCGAAAACCTGATGCCGGACAGGGTTTCACTTTGCGGATTTTCTGGCATCATCATTAGTGATGATGGTTCCTCAAATTTGCGGATGCATAAAGAGAGTAAGGGAAACAGTTGGACGTAGCGGGTGTGACCCAGACGACGGATGAAGGACTATCAGTGGCTGCCAGCTGGTTCAGCAGTGCAGAGGCGGCTAAGACATGTCCGGTCGTCCTTTACGTGTATGGCGGCACCTTTGTCATGAATCCGGGTCCGTCGCATACACGCATTGCTGAAAGGCTGGCTGCCGAAGTGAAGGGCCAGGTGGTGATGCCGGAATATGCTCTGGCCCCTGAGCACCCCTTTCCGCTCGCGATTGAAGATATTGTCGCCGTCTATCGTCATCTGCTCGGTCAAGATATCGCCAACAATCGCATCGTATTTGCGTGTGATACCGCAGGGGCAGCCATAGCCCTTTCCGCCCTGATTTCATTGCGCGACCAGGGAGATCCAATGCCTGCGGGCGCTGTGGCTGTTTTCCCCTGGGTTGATCTCACCATGATGGGCGGTACCTATGTCAGCAACATCAAGGATGATGGCAGGGTCTCGGACCTGGAACTTTTGGCGACGCTGCTGAGTGATTACCTTCAAGGCGTGGACCCGGCTGATCCGGTAGCATCTCCGGTTTTTGCTGACCTTCATAGTCTGCCACCGATGAGTATCCATGCGAATGTGACAGATATTCTTGCCGATGATGCCCGACTGCTTGCCGAGCGGGCAAAGGGTGCGCAGGTGCCTGTGCAGCTTAGCTATTGGGACGATGTGCCGGAGACGTTGCAGAAGGACCAGCCTTTTTCACCGCAAATGGAAGCGATTTTTTCCAGTGTCGGACATTTTGTGCGGGCGCATTCCGGGCGACGGTCTCAAACGCACCGGGTGAGCTCGGAAGGTTTGCAGGACGACTATCTGGAAATTGTTGATGACAATATCCAGCCTCACATGCGCGCGCGCGTCGAGGAAATGTTCGCCTGGTCAAAAGAGCATGGCCCGGACTGGGTCTGGTCGTTTATTGAGAAGCGGTTGGCTCACGGCGCAGTGGTGACCCAACACCAGCTTGATCAGGATTGGTTCTCGCGAATTTTTTCCGATTATGAGGAAGCGATGATCCTGCTAACTGCTAGCCGATATATTTTGCATGCAAATCGGCGGGCCGAAGACTGTCTGGCGAAAGGCACCCTTTTGAGCCGGCGGAATGGCCGGCTGGCGGGCGTGTCTGTAGAAGTAGACGCTGTGTTGGAGGATGTTCTTCAGAAACAGTTCCTTAGGCGTCGGGCAACCCAAATGTCGGGAGACACCTCGTTTGCCCGACTAGGGGCTGAGCCGCACAGCTCTCTCTTTTTGCGTTGCTATCGGCTGGAGGCAGTGAGCGCAGACGAAATTGCACCACCCGTCGCGATGCTGCGATTGACGATGGATGATGAGCCTCCCTTGCAAATAGATCAGGCAGGTCTTTGTACCTGGTATGGATTGTCACCTCGGGAAGCAGAACTGGCGGCTCGCTTTGTCAGCGGCACACCGCTCGCTGAATATGCGTCTGAGATGGGCGTCTCTATGGCCACAGTCCGGACCCAGTTTTCTCACATTAAGACTAAGCTCGGGGCGGTGGATCAGGCCGCTGTGGTGCGAAAAATCCTCCGTGTCGCTGCGTTAAATCGCTGATCTGACTTTATGTCATTCAAAACGTGCGCGCTGGGTCACCTGTGATATTGTCCGGCCCAACCGACATTGACTGAAGACAGAGAGACAGACGTGACAGCGCCAAGAGTAGAAATTACCGACATCCAGGATGGGTTTGCGAAAGAGGGCTATATTTGCAATGCCCATATCGCGACTGCCATCTTCCTCGCCCGAAATCTGGACAAACCGATCCTGGTTGAGGGACCTCCTGGCGTAGGCAAAACAGAACTTGCCAAGGCGACATCTGAATATCTCAATCTCGAGCTCATCCGGCTGCAGTGTTATGAGGGTCTGGACGAAGCGAAAGCATTGTATGAATGGAAGTATGGCAAACAGCTTCTCTATACGCAGGTTCTGAAAGAGAAGCTGGGCGACTTGATGGAAGGCGCGCAGGGGCTTGCCGCGTCCATGGACCGTCTGCATGAATTTGACGACACGTTCTTCTCAGAAGAATTCCTGGAACCCCGTGCTCTGTTGAAGTCACTTTGGTCAGAAGACGGTTCGGTTCTTCTTATTGACGAAATTGATAAGTCAGATGATGAGTTCGAAGCGTTCCTGTTGGAGCTGTTATCTGAATATCAGATCACGGTGCCAGAGCTTGGGACGATCAAAGCAAAGAGCTCACCGATTGTCTTTCTGACGTCTAACAATACCCGTGAAATCGGGGACGCGCTGAAGCGACGGTGTATTCACCTTTACATCCCGTTTCCTGACGCTGACCTGGAAACACGGATCATCACTGCCCGTGTTCCAGAAGTTGAAGAGGGATTGCGCAAGCAATTGGTTTCCTTTGTTCAGAACCTGCGGGACCTTGAATTGAAGAAAGTCCCTGCGGTCAGCGAGACGATTGACTGGGCGCGGACACTGGTTCTTCTCCACGCCAAAGAGCTTGATTCAGAGATGGTGCGCAATACCCTCAATGTGCTGCTGAAGTTTCAGGATGATATCGACAATATCGATAGCGATATCAATGCGCTGACCACAAAGGCCCGCTCGGCTGCGGAGTGATGGGGGCGGAGTAATGCCATGAGCCAGGTTCTCTCCAATTTCGTCCGGGCGCTGCGTGCTCAAGATGTGCGTGTCTCAATTTCTGAGAGCGTTGATGCTGGTCGCGTGGCCGAGCTTGTTGGTTTCGAAGACCGGCAGGTTCTGAAAGACGCACTCTCGCAGGTTCTTGCCAAAACAGATGACGAGAAGTTTGCGTTCAATGAGTGCTTTGACCAATTTTTTGCCTTTGACCAGTTCAAGCCACCTAAGCCTGCAAGCAATGAAAATGATGCTGAAGCTGAGAGCGAACAGTCAGCTGACGGAGAAGGCCAGGCGGGCGAAGAAGGTGAAGATCAGGACGGTGACGGCGGAGAGAGTGAGGGCTCTGGGCAGCCAAGCGACAGTGGTTCCGCGCTAGGCTCTGGCGGCTCTGGGTCAGATGATCGCGAGAGTGCTGCTGAAGGCAGCGAGGCATCGCCTGATCGCGATCTAACTGCCCTGCTCGAGAGTGGTGATGATGTTGAATTGCAGGGGCAGCTTGCCGCAGCGGGGCGTGAAGTGGGGGCGGATCGGATCCGGCTCTTCACCCAGCGTGGGCTGTTCACCCGTCGCATCATGGAAGCGATGGGCCTTGATGGTTTGAACGAGACGATTTCTCAAGAACAGAGATCTGGTACCTCTGCCGGTGAGGCGCGCGCGGACAATCTTCGTGAATTGCGCGAAGCGTTTCGTCTGGAAGTGCGTGACTATGTTGAGCGGCAGTTGGAGCTTTATACGGCCAATGCTGGCCGACAGCTGCGAGAAGAAGTTCTTTCCAAGATCAACATATCTAATGTCGACCGGCGTGATTTCAAACTGATGCAGGCCTTGGTTCGCAAGATGGCGAAGCGTCTTCTCGCGCTTAACTCACGACGCAAAAAGAAATCGCGTCGGGGCCAGTTGGATGTTCGTCGGACGATCCGTCAGAACATTGAGTATGACGGTCTTATGTTCGATATTGCCTGGAAGCAGACCAAGGTCGATCGGCCTAAGGTTGTCGCGATATGTGATGTATCTGGCTCCGTTGCGCAATATGCGACCTTCCTCCTGATGTTCCTGTATTCACTAACAGAGGTCTTGCCAAAGGTCCGAGCCTTCGCTTTCTCCAATCAGCTGGGAGAGGTGACGGACCTTTTCGCTGAAAAGAAGATCGAAGAAGCAATAGCTGAAGCTCTCTCCGTCCATGGTGGCGGATCGACGGATTATGGTCAGGCGTTTGAGGATTTTGAGGCGATTGCGCTCGACGATATTGACCACCGCACGACTGTTCTTATCCTTGGTGACGCGAGATCGAATTTTGGCGACCCGCGCGCGGACATTCTGGACAAGATTCACGATCGAGCCCGGCGTGTCTTGTGGCTCAATCCTGAGGGGAAGACCCTGTGGAATACGGGGGATTCTGAGATGAAACGGTTGAGCCCCCATTGTGACAGGGCCGTGGTCTGTTCTTCGCTGAACGATTTAGAACGGATTGTCAGCGATATTCTCCGTACCGCTGTTTGACCGAGATCCTACGAAATCGGATTGGCAGCAGGGCGGAACCCTCCTACTATTGATCTAGCGGTCATCCGGCTTCCGGCATGGCTGCTGCACCAGTCCCTCTTAGAAGGGCGACATGCTGTCTCATAATGGGACAGGCTGGCCGAGTGTTTTTGTGAGGGATGGGGCGTTGCGCGCGCAAGGTATTGAATTTAAGTGGTTTTTCCGGTTCGCACTGGCACTGTTTGTGATTTTGGCGGCAGCGCTCTGGGCATGGCCGTCGCGGGCTGAGCCAGGTGGTTTTGGGACAGTTTCTGCCCCGATCCCAATGCCGCGCCCTGCGATGGCTCGCAATGCGGCGCTGACCCCGATTGTTCCGGCTCCCAATGCGCCTGTCTCCATCATGCCACCCATCACTTCGCCGGGTGACCGCGGAGCACCGCCTCTTCTTGATCGGATCATGAATGTTGTGATTTTGGGGGATTCGCTCGGTGACGGGCTCTGGGCTGGTCTTTACCGTGAGCTTAAATCAGATCCCCGTTTCAATATTATAAAGCGGTCCAAAGTGTCGACGGGTTTTGTCCGAAAAGACTATTTCGACTGGAATGCCGAAGTTGAAAAAGTGCTAGCAGAGGAACAAGTCGATATTGCTGTTGTGATGATCGGGACCAATGACCGACAGGTTTTGGTTGATGATCAGGGGCGCCGCCACCGGCTTCGCGCGCCGGGCTGGGAAGCTGCCTATAAAGAGCGGGTTGATCAGTTCACTGAATCGCTGACAGAGCGGGGCGTTCTGGTCTATTGGGTAGGCCTGCCCGTGATGCGCAGTCCGCGCTTTGGCGGCGATATGCGTTACTTCAATACGATTTACGAAGAACGCGCTGCAGCCAACGGGATTCCCTTTATCCCGACGTGGAATGATCTCGCCAATGCATCAGGCGCCTATCAGGCCTATGGACCTGATACGAATGGTCGGCGCCGGTTGCTCCGGGCAGATGATGGCATTCATTTTACGCTCGCCGGATACAGGGTTCTGGCGTCGGTGGTAGCTGATGATCTCGTGCGGGACAGAAATGCGGGCGTTCTCCCCGGAGAGGCAGCGCCTGTTCAGCGCTCTACAGCACCGGCTGAAGACCCGTCTGACCTCGCTGGGGTGACGTCCACGCCCGCGAGCGCCACGCCTTCTGCGGAGGCTTCGCCATTGGTCGCTTCTTCAGTCGAGAAGCAACCAAGCGATATGCCTGAGCTTCGTCCCGGGCGAGCGGATGACTGGCGTTGGCCCAGACTCTGAAGATTGGGGCTCTGAAATTTGGGGCTCAAAAATCAAAATTCATTGCGGGCCTTCTCGCGATAGCCATTTCCGGCTGCTCTGCCGAGCCGTGTGATCCCTCTATCCCGGCCGATCCTGCGCTCAGTGCCTTCTATGACCGGCTCTATGCGCTTGAAAGTGGGGCTGGAGTTGAAAAGTTGCGGATCCTGCATCTCGGTGACAGCCATATTGCCGGTGACCGGTTTTCAGGATCTTTGCAAAGTCGATTTGCAGTGCGCTTTGGGGATGCAGGGCGTGGCCAGCTGCCGGCTGGGTCGCCCTTTCCCTACTACCGGCGTCAGGGCATCAGTGTTGAGATGACCGGGGGCTGGACGATCTTCTCAAGCCTTTCCGGGGCGGCGGTTGGGCCCTTTGGTCTCAGTGGATACAGGGCAGAGGCGGCTTCCGACAATGAGTGGATGAGTTTTTCCGTCGACCAGGGCGTGCCACTGCAAGACGTCACTCTCAACCTGCTTCAGCAGCCTGGGGGCGGATCGCTCTCTCTGCTGGTGGATGGCGAGGAGAGGGTGAGCTTCCAAACCAATGGTGCCTTCTCGCGCCTGATGCAGGTGTCAGCTGATGTGAGCCTTGCTCGCCGCGTTGTTCTTCGGCCCGTTGGAGACGGGCCAGTGGCTGTTCTCGGCTGGGGTGGTGAGGGGGATGGTCCTGGCGTGGTGTATGAAGCCCATGGCGTCCCTGGCGCAACGGCCAGGGTGATGGATGCCTGGGATGAGCGCATTGTGGGGCCAGAGCTTGATGAGATGCAGCCAGACCTCATTCTTCTGGGCTACGGCACCAATGAAGGCTTTGATGATGCGTTAAATACTGACCTTTACAGAGTCCGCCTGCAGAACCAGGTTCGGCAGCTCAAAACACGGGTGCCGGGTGCCACCATCTTGATGCTGGGGGCTTTTGACGGTGCGCGCTTGCCCGCCTGGGCGGAATTGCGGCCCTCGCAGCAGGCAGCTTCTCGGGCGGCTTTGCCTTGCGAACCGCTCGCGCTCAATGAACGTGCGACCTATGCCGATCTGAACGAAACCCGGGACCCAGTGCTGGGGCGCTGGCACGCGCCACCAAACCTCCGCGCGGTCAGAGCGGTGCACCGTGATGTTGCCCGGTCGGAAGGCTTTGCCTACTGGGACGGCGCTGCGGCTATGGGCGGCGCGTGTGCCATTCACGGCTATGTCTTTCAGGAGCCGCCGCTGGCTTACGGGGACCATGTCCACCTCACCCCAGCCGGTGCGGACCATCTGGCGGCCAATTTGTGGGACAGATTGATCACGCCCTATGAGGCGCTTGTCTGTCGTCGTCGCCTGGCAGGATAGCTGGGTTTTCGGCTCGTCCTGTTAAGGTAAATATCACCCTAACGTTGTGAATCTGCGGCGTTCGCGGGACACTCCACTGTCATGCTGAAGCGATAATTAACCTTCAGCGGCGTGGGGCAATAAGTTTAGGGGCCTTGAGCGTTTCCAGATAAGTGGGAACGCTTATTCGTCAGGAAACGCAATAAAGGAGGGACTAGAGCGGTTCATTCGATTCCAGTTAGTGGAATCGCTCTAGGCGGCGGAATGCTTTTTCCGACTTTCGAATTCGGTATTTTCTTTCTGATTGTGTTCGTTGTCAGCTGGGAGCTGCGACGGACTGCTGACCTGCGCAAACTATTCCTCCTCGCCGCCTCCTATACTTTCTATGGCTGGTGGGATTGGCGCTTTGTTGGTCTCCTGGTTGTTTCGTCGCTCGCGAACTATCTCTTCGGACGCGCCTTAGGTGCCTTGGAGCGGGATGGACTTCGGCGCACCATTGTTGGCCTGGCGGTTATTGCCAATCTGAGCGTTCTCGGTTTTTTCAAATATTACGGCTTCTTTCTGGAAAGCCTGGACGACATTCTCATCACGTTGGGGCTGCAACGCGATCTTCCGTTCCTCCAGGTTATTCTGCCTGTGGGTGTGTCTTTCTTCACGTTCCAGGGCATCTCCTACATTGTTGACGTGTACCGGCGTGATGTCGCTGCCCAGCGATCGGTGGTGGATGTCTGCCTCTACATCTCCTTCTTCCCGCAACTGGTGGCGGGTCCGATTGTGCGGGCTGCGCATTTTCTGCCACAGCTTGAAGAGAAGCCAACGCTGACGCCTGCCATGGTGGGGCTCGGTATCACGCTTATTCTTTCTGGCCTGATCAAGAAGATGGTGATTGCCAATTACCTCGCGACAGAGCTCGTTGATCCGGTCTTTTTTGACCCCAGCGTGTTGGGCGCTTTGGATCTGCTGATCGGCGTCTATGGATATGCGGTCCAGATCTATTGTGATTTCTCAGGGTATAGCGATATCGCCATTGGTGTGGCGGCGCTGCTTGGCTACAAGTTCAACGCGAACTTCAACCAGCCCTATCGCTCCGCTTCACTGCAGGAATTCTGGCGGCGCTGGCACATTTCGCTCTCGAGCTGGCTTCGTGACTATCTCTACATTCCTTTGGGCGGCAGCCGTAAGGGTGAGTGGGGTACGTACCGCAACCTGTTCCTCACCATGTTCCTCGGCGGGTTGTGGCATGGCGCTGCCTGGACCTTTGTGTTCTGGGGAACCTTTCATGGTGCGATGCTGGGGATTGAGCGCTATGTGCGCAAGCGTTTCGCCTCGCTTGCGCCGCCAGTCGACGGGGAACCTCAGGCAGTTTCGCGGATCCCTGATGCAGCAAGCTGGGTTGTCGGCGTCATCTTCACGTTTCACATGGTCTGCTTCGCCTGGATTTTCTTCCGCGCGGAGAGTTTTGGTCTCGCCTTTGATTATCTTGTGGGCTTTGGCGATTGGAGCACGCCTGTTCAGCACGCAACACCGTTCCTCGCTATGTTGATTGCGGGCGCACTGGCTTTCCACTTCACGCCGCCCTCTCTTGGCCGCTGGATCGGGCAGGGGATGAAATGGCTTCCCTCACCGGCACTTGGTCCGGCTTTTGGAGCGGCAATATTTTTCATCTGGGCGGTAGCGCCCGAGGGCGTTGCGCCCTTCATCTATTTCCAGTTTTAGGAGGTGAGACATGAATGCAATCACTCCTATTGAGATGGAAGGTGTCGTCGAGCGGTTCGAAGATATGGGGGCGCTTGAAGAGGGCTGGGCGGCGCTCTCGAAAGCTGACATTCGCGATGAAGATACAACCCGCAAAAGTGTTGCCCGGGTGCGGCGAGCGTTCGTCATCACCGTTCTGGTGCTGTTGCTCTTGAATAGCGCTGGCTTGGTACAATTGGTTCAGGGGCTCTCTATCGGGCCTGTGCAGGACACTATCATTGTGATGTCTGAGACGTGGCACGGAGAGATGGAACGGCACGGCGTTGCTGATGTGCTCGCTGGTATCCGTGCGCAGGTGACCGAGTTTGTTCAGCAGCCCTGGGATGATGTTCTGGTTGCTGAGCCTGACCTGCGCCTTGGTGAGATTGAGGCGGTGGCTGACGGAAATGAAAAAGACCGCACCGGCCTATTGCGCGGCGCGGTCTTGGAAAGTTCCGGTTCCTGAACTCGCTCCTGTTCATCGCATTCCCGGACGGTGAACCGGGACCAGTTCACCTGGAAATGCTTTTACCTTGGCAGGTCACTTGAGCCTGTCAGGAAGACATCTACTTCTCTTGCTGCTTGGCGTCCTTCGCGGATTGCCCAGACAACCAGAGACTGGCCGCGCCGCATGTCGCCACAGGCGAACACTTTTTCATTGCTCGACTGATAGGTGCTGGTGTCGGCGGCAACATTGCCACGCCCATCCAGTTCAAGGGAAAGCTCTGAGAGCAGACCTTCATGGATGGGGTGAACAAAGCCCATAGCCAGCAGCACCAGGTCAGCCTTCAATTCAAACTCAGTACCGGCAATAGGCTGCATCTTCTCATCAACACGGATGCAGTGGAGCTTCTCTACATTGCCGTCCGGGCCGGTGAATTTCTGGGTCATGACTGCAAATTCCCGCTCAGCGCCTTCCTCGTGGCTTGTCGAGGTGCGCAGCTTCAGCGGCCAATCAGGCCAGGTCATGAGCTTGTCTTCTTTTTCCGGCGGCATGGGCATGATTTCCAGCTGAGTCACTGAAAGTGCTCCATGACGGACAGATGTGCCAATGCAGTCAGAGCCAGTGTCGCCACCGCCGATCACAATCACATGTTTGCCACTGGCCATGATCGGTTCGACAGTACCGAGTGCTTCACCACCTACACGGCGGTTCTGCTGCGGCAGGAAGTCCATTGCGAAATGAACGCCTGCGAGATCACGCCCTTCAATGGGGAGGTCCCGCGGGTGCTCAGCGCCACCGGAGACGACAACCGCTTCATATTCGTCCATCAGGTCTTTGGCAGCGACGTCGACCCCTACATTCGAATTGTAGTGGAAGGTCACGCCTTCGCCTTCCATCTGCTCAACACGCTTGTCGATATGGTGCTTTTCCATTTTGAAGTCTGGAATGCCGTACCGCAGCAGGCCACCGGCCTTTGCGTGCTTCTCATAGAGATGCACGTCGTACCCTGTCCGTGCCAATTGCTGGGCACACGCCATGCCTGCAGGGCCGGCCCCGATAACAGCTACCTTCTTGCCGAGCTTGTGTTCTGCAATCTGAGGTGTGATCCAGCCTTCTTCCCAGCCCCGATCCACGATGGCGCATTCGATCGTTTTAATCGTTACGGGTTCGTCGATCAGGTTCAGGGTGCAGGAAGCCTCGCAGGGTGCTGGGCAGATCCGACCTGTGAATTCGGGAAAATTATTGGTTGAGTGCAGGTTCTTCAGCGCGGCGTGCCATTCGTCGCGATAGACCAAGTCATTCCAATCAGGGATCTGATTGTTGACCGGGCAGCCATTGTGACAAAACGGGATGCCGCAATCCATGCAGCGTGCCGCCTGCTCCTTTGTGCCTTCCTGGCCCAAAGGAATGACAAACTCTTTGAATTCGCGAACGCGGTCGGCGGCTGGACGGGTTGTCCGGTCGCGACGGTCAATTTCAAGGAAGCCAGTAACTTTACCCATGTTTATTCTCCTGCCACTGCGAGCTGAGGCTGTTCGGCCCGCTGTGCTGCCAGTTCCTGAAGGGCGCGGCGATACTCAACCGGCATGACCTTCCTGAATTTCGGCAGATAGTCTTCCCAATTTTCCAGGATCGTCTGCGCACGGGTCGAATTCGTGTAGTGCGCATGATTTTCGATCAGCTGGCGTAGACGTTCCCCATCGAACCGGGTCATGTCTGACATGACATCGACGCGGCCATGGGTTTCCAGATCGCCCCCTTGGTGGTGCCGGTCCTGATTGACCTCTTCTTCCGCGAGAACTGGCTCAAGGTCGACCATGGCCATGTTGCAGCGGCGCTCAAACTGACCATCCTCGTCCAGGACGTAAGCGATGCCGCCGGACATGCCCGCTGCAAAGTTACGACCAGTTTCGCCGAGGACAACAACAACGCCGCCTGTCATATATTCACAGCAGTGATCGCCGGCGCCTTCGACAACGGCAATGGCGCCAGAGTTTCTGACCGCGAAGCGTTCGCCTGCCACACCGCGGAAATAGCATTCGCCTTCGACGGCACCGTAAAGAACGGTGTTGCCGACAATGATGCTTTCTTCCGGCACGATTTTTTGTGCTTCTTTCGGTGGGTAGACTATCAACCGGCCACCGGAAAGGCCCTTGCCAACATAGTCGTTGCCGTCGCCTTCCAGCTCCATGGTTACCCCACGGGTGACCCAGGCGCCGAAGCTTTGACCGGCTGTGCCTTTGAGTTTGATGTGGACCAGGTCATCGACCAGACCCTTGTGCCCATGAAGCTTGGCGATCTCGCCACCGAGCATGGCACCGGCTGTCCGGTCTGTATTTTTGATAGGCAGATCAATTGAAACCGCCTTGCCGTCGTTGATGGCGGGCTGGGAAAGCTCGATCAGTTTCCGGTCCAGGATCTCGTCGATATTGTGATCCTGGGTCTTCGTCTGATAGATGCCAACGCCTTCTGCAGCGACGGGTTTCTCAAAGAGACGAGAGAAGTCGAGACCCTTCGCTTTCCAGTGGTCCACGATGCGGCGCTTATCGAGCATCTGCATCTGACCGATCATCTCGTTGAAGGTGCGGTAGCCGAGTTCCGCCATCATTTCGCGGACTTCCTCTGCGACGAAGAAGAAATAGTTGATGACATGTTCTGGTGCGCCCACAAACCGCTTCCGCAGAACCGGGTCCTGGGTTGCGATGCCGACAGGGCAGGTGTTGAGGTGGCACTTACGCATCATCAAACAGCCAGCTGCGATCAGTGGTGCTGTCGAGAAACCGAATTCATCGGCACCGAGCAGTGCGCCTACAACCACATCACGGCCTGTGCGCAATCCGCCATCTGCCTGAACCGTGATCCGGTCCCGCAAGTGGTTCAATACGAGAGTCTGATGGGTTTCAGCAAGGCCAATTTCCCATGGGCTGCCAGCATGCTTGATGGAGGTAAGCGGGCTTGCACCCGTTCCACCTTCATAGCCAGAAATCGTGACATGGTCGGCGCGTGCTTTGGAAACACCGGCAGCAACCGTGCCTACGCCTACTTCTGACACCAGCTTGACGCTAATGTCGGCAGCGGGGTTCACATTCTTCAGATCGAAGATCAACTGTGCCAGGTCTTCAATGGAGTAGATGTCATGATGCGGTGGCGGCGAAATCAACCCAACGCCTTGTGTTGAGTGGCGCACCTTGGCAATCACCGCGTCGACCTTATGACCAGGAAGCTGTCCACCTTCACCAGGCTTGGCACCCTGAGCCATTTTAATCTGGATCATGTCGGAGTTGGCGAGGTATTCCGCCGTCACACCGAAACGTCCCGAGGCCACCTGCTTGATCGCAGAGCGCATGCTGTCGCCGTTGGCCATAGGTGTGAAGCGATCTGTTTCTTCGCCACCCTCACCGGTGTTGGACTTACCGCCAATGCGGTTCATCGCAACGGCGAGCGTCGTGTGCGCTTCCCGGCTGATGGAGCCGAAGGACATGGCGCCGGTCGCGAAACGTTTCACGATTTCCTTAGCATCTTCCACTTCGTCAAGTGGGACCGGCTTGCGCCCATCATCTTCAGCCTTTTTAATGTCAAAGAGGCCGCGAATGGTGAAGAGATGCTCGTTCTGAACGTTCACGGCTTTCGCGAACGATCTGTAGTCTTCCTTGGAGTCGCCACGCACAGCGTGTTGGAGGTCGCGAATGGAGTCTGGCGTCCAGACATGCTCTTCGCCACGGACTCGGTAGGCATAGTCTCCGCCGACTGCCAGCGCGTCTTCCAGAACAGGCACGTTTCCGAAAGCATCACGGTGACGGCGCACGGTTTCTTCAGCCACTTCTGCCAAGCCAACGCCTTCGATGGTCGTTGATGTACCTGTGAAGTACTTCTTCACAAACTCAGTGCTGAGGCCCACTGCGTCAAAAATCTGCGCGCCACAATAGGACTGATAGGTGGAGATGCCCATTTTGGACATGACCTTAAGGAGGCCCTTGTTCACCGCCTTGATATATCGGCTTGTGATTTCTACTGCATCAAGGTCCGCTGATAGGTGATCTTTCGCATCAATGAGCGTTTCAAAAGCCAAGTAGGGGTTCACAGCTTCGGCACCAAAGCCTGCGAGGCAGGCAAAGTGATGCACTTCGCGCGCTTCCCCTGTTTCCACAACAAGGCCGACTGCGGTGCGCAGTTCTTTGCGGATCAGGTGGTGATGCACAGCGGCTGTCGCGAGAAGCGCTGGAATTGCGATTCGGTCTGCGGAGATCTTGCGATCAGACAGGATGATGATGTTATCGCCTGCGCGCACTTCCTTCTCTGCTTCTGCGCAGAGTTCTTTCAGTGCGGCTTCCATCCCTTCTGCGCCTTCAGAGGCGGGGTAGGTCATGTCGAGAGTGAAGGCCCGGAAATTATTGTCCGGAATATCTCCGATGGTACGGATTTTCTCCAGGTCACCATTCGTGAGAATGGGCTGCCGTACTTCGAGGCGCTTCTGATCACCTGCGGAATGCAGTTCGAGCAGGTTCGGGCGCGGCCCAATAAGAGAGACGAGCGACATCACCGTTTCTTCCCGAATAGGGTCGATCGGCGGGTTGGTCACCTGTGCAAACAGTTGCTGGAAATAGTTGTAGAGCGGCTTTGAATGTCCTGAGAGCGCAGCGATGGGCGTATCCGTCCCCATGGAGCCGATGGCTTCCTGACCGGTTTCCGCCATTGGCGCCATCAGAAGGTTCAGGTCTTCCTGTGTGTAGCCAAAGGCCTGCTGGCAATCGAGCAGTTCCGCATGAACACGTGGCGTAACGGCGTTCTTTGGGTCGGGAAGGTCTTCGAGGACCAACTGACCTTTATCCAACCATTCCTGGTAAGGATGGGACGCCGCAAGCTCTGTTTTCAGCTCGTCATCGCCAATAATCCGACCTTCTTCGAGATCAATCAGCAACATTTTGCCGGGCTGTAGACGCCACTTCTGGGTGACACTGCTTTCTTCAGGCGGAAGCACACCCATTTCGGATGCCATCATGACATCACCGTCGTCGGTAACGTAATAGCGGGCCGGACGGAGACCATTCCGGTCGAGTGTGGCGCCAATCTGGCGGCCATCTGTAAACGCCACAGCAGCAGGGCCGTCCCATGGCTCCATCAGTGCAGCGTGATACTCGTAGAATGCGCGGCGGTCTTTGCCCATGAGTGGGTTGCCGGCCCAGGCTTCTGGGATCAGCATCATCATCGCATGGGACAGGGAGTATCCGCCTGCCACGAGAAGCTCGAGAGCATTGTCAAAGGCTGCCGTATCGGACTGACCTTCTGGGATCACCGGGTACAGTTTTTTCAGATCATCGCCCAGAATGTCGGATGCCATTGAGCCTTGCCGCGCGAACATCCAGTTTTCGTTGCCGCGCTTGGTGTTGATCTCACCGTTGTGACAGATCAGGCGGAACGGGTGTGCCAAGCTCCATGTCGGGAATGTGTTCGTCGAGAAGCGCTGATGAACAAGAGCTAGGGCCGAGACCATCTCTTTGTCTTGCAGGTCTTTGTAATATTCTCCGACCTGGGCTGCGAGCAGCATGCCTTTGTAGTTCACCGTCCGCGACGAAAATGACGGTACGTAGAAGAAGCTTGTGGCTTCCTCGTCACCCATTGCGCCCACGCCGAGTTCGACGCGTTTGCGAATAACATAGAGTTTCCGTTCGAATGCATCCTGGTCAGCTGTGTCTGCGCCCCGGGCAACAAAAACCTGACGGTGGAACGGCTCAGTTGGCAACACGGAATAGCCGAGGTCTGAATTGTCCACTGGCACATCGCGCCAGCCAAGAAGTGTCTGACCTTCCGCAGCGATCATGTCTTCTATAAGGGCTTCGATTTTTGCGCGACCGGCAGCATCCTTGGGCAGGAAGAAGAAGCCGACGCCATAAGCGCCTTCTTCAGGAAGTTCAATCTGCTCAGCTTTCGCGGCTTTGCGCATGAATGCGTCGGGCATCTGGATGAGAATGCCAGCGCCGTCGCCGGCCTTCGGGTCTGCACCTACGGCACCGCGATGCTCCAGGTTCTCAAGAATCTTGAGACCATTGGCAATCATGTCGTGGCTTTTGCGATTGTGGATGTTTGCCACAAAGCCGATGCCGCATGCATCATGCTCGTTTGCGGGGTCATATAGACCTTGCGCAGCCGGAAGGCCTGCAGGGCGTACGGTTTTGACCCGTTCGTCCTTCAGTGCTTCTGGAGCTGAACCTGTGCTTGTCTGGTTCTTTTTCATACGCTTTGTCATCCCAACCTAAATTCGTCTTCTGATCCTGCTTGCTGGGCCACAAGGGTGACCCGGCGCGCATTTTCACGATCTACCGTCGAGCTTCTTCGCGCTGACTGCGCTTAGAGGCTCAACCACTTTGCCGTTCTACGGCGTACATCCCGCGAGAAACGCGCGACAGGGGGTTGGATCACAACGCTCTGCCACGTGTCCGGTGCAGTGCCGCCACCTGGCGGGACTTTCTGCTGGACGCCCTATACTTAATTGCGCCTGGGCCAGGCGCTTTCCCTTTGCGCGCCGCCGCTTGACTGAGCGCTAGGAAGCTCTGTCCGCAGGTCCAGAGCGGAGGGGATATTGCCAGATAAGGGGGGCATGGATCAAGAGAGTAAGTCAGTCTTGTTGACCTATAAAAACTCCATATATTTCAAATGCTTAGGATAATCACTCGTGTTAAATCCCAAATAGTCGCAGATGCCGCGTGATCACCTGCCCTCAAATGGCTGTGATATCGGTCTTTTTGACTCCCAAAAGCGAATCCTCGGCGCGAATGTTCAAATCCAAATTAACCATAAGGAGGAATATGATGGACCGATCAAGAACGCTTTTGGCTCTCGGTGCAGCAGCCTCATGTGCCTTTGGATCGGCGGCATTCGCGGGAACCATTCTGGAAGCAGCGGTAGGGAATACCGTCTCGATTTCGGAGGCTGGTGTGGAGACGCGATATTACTTCAACGAAAACGGCTCGGTCGCACAGGCGAATTCAAATGGTGAGTCCGATATTGGCACCTGGGAGGCCAAAGACGGAACACTGTGCATGGATTGGGTTTCTGCTGAGGAGCCCGCTTGTATTCCGCTAAGTGATGATCAGGCGTCCGTCGGAGACACCGTCACAGTCTTAAGCCCGGACGGCACTTCAACTGACCTCACGATTCTTGCTGGAAAAGTGCCTTTCTGATTAGGCTTACAGTCGTTTTTTAGATCACATGACGGTGAACGAGAATGTGACTAGAGGCGCGTATTCGTGATTTCCACTTGAGGGGTTCCATCCCCATTCTCTTAGTCACAAGGACGAGCAGGATTTTCTGCTCGGGCCGGGGAAAGCTTTGAACTGAAACTGCAAACCCATCTGGAGAGAATTCATGAATAAGTCTGCCACATCCGCCCTCGTTCTAGCCGGTGCCATGAGTGCCGCTTTGACGCTTGCCACTGCACCTGTTTCCGCTGCGACACCGTCGGGCATGGAAAAATGCTACGGCATCTCCCTCGCCGGTGCGAATGATTGTGCCGCTGGTCCGGGCACATCTTGTGCTGGAACCTCCACCATCGATTATCAGGGCAATGCATGGAAGCTGGTTCCTGCTGGTACCTGCACCACCATCGATACGCCTCACGGTAAGGGCAGCCTTGCCGAAGTAGAGCGCCCGTAAGTGCTGGCTGGATGAAAGGTGCCGGGTGCCCCTCCCGGTAACGTCCCCAATGACCAATCATCCGGCATATCAGCCCGACCCGATCCTGGCCCGCGCCGGGGTCGGGTTGAAGGCTGACCACTACAAGACGATCCTCAATACAAAGCCTGATATTGGCTGGTTCGAGGTCCACCCTGAAAATTATATGGGTGACGGGGGCAGCCCTCACGCTTATCTCAGCGCAATCAGAGAAGACTATCCCCTGTCGATGCACGGGGTGGGTATGTCGCTGGGTGGTGTTGACCCACTTGATGATGATCATCTCTCGCGGTTTGCATCACTTGTTGAGCGCTATCAACCAGCGCTTGTATCTGAGCATCTTGCCTGGGCGACGCATCGGGGCGATTTTCTGAACGATCTTCTGCCGCTGCCACTCACGCAAGAAGCGCTGGACGTCATGGCCAAGCATGTTGATCAAATGCAATCCGTGTTGAAACGGCAGGTTCTTGTGGAAAACCCGTCAACCTATCTGAGCTTTGAGGCAGAGGTGATGGAGGAGCCGGAGTTCCTTATCTCTCTTGTTGACCAAACGGGATGCGGGCTGCTGCTTGATGTAAACAATGTGTTTGTTTCCGCCTGCAATCATGGGTTCGATCCTGTGGCCTACATTGACGCCATCCCTGCTGAATTGATCGGCGAAGTTCATGTGGCGGGCCATGCAGTAGAAGAAATTAACGGCGCACAACTTCACATCGATGATCATGGATCCGCCGTCGTTGATGATGTCTGGAGTCTATTTGGGCGTTTGATCGATCGTGTCGGGCCAAAACCCACGCTAGTTGAGTGGGACACCAATGTGCCCGCGTGGGGCGTTTTAAAAGCTGAAGCGGACAAGGCTGACGTGCTGCTCAGGCAAAACGACATGGTTCTTGGCAGGAGGCATGATGATGTCATCCCTGCGTGATTTTCAGAATGCCTTTGGATCTACTGTTCGTGGTGCGCCAACTGTTCCTGCTGGTGTCTGTGCGGCATATCCAATTCCGCTTGAACGCCGAATAGACGTTTACCGAAATAATGTTCATTCCAGTTTGATTGACAGCCTGGAACAGGCGTTTCCGGTTGTTTTGCAATTGGTAGGGCAAGAGTTTTTCCGTGCGACGGCGCGGGAGTATTTGCGGGATCATATGCCCACCTGTGGCACGCTGGTCGGGTTTGGCGATGGGATGCCAGAGTTCCTGGATGCTTTTCCGCCGGTGTCATCCTTGCCCTATCTGAGCGATGTGGCGCGGCTCGAGCTTTTGTGGCTCCGCAGCTATCACGCGGCAGATGATATTGTTCTTGCCCCTGACGAAATTGCAAATGTTCCGCAGGAATGTCTGCCAGATGTGAAATTCATTCTTCACCCCTCCCTGAAGGCGCTCCAATCTGCCTATCCGGTTTCATCGATTTGGCAGGCGCATCAGCCGGGCCATAGGCCGTTGGCGACCCATATTGGCGAGGGAGGTGAGGCCGTGCTTCTTCTCAGGTCCAACCTCTCAGTGGTCGTGCACAAGGTAGGGGCGGGCACCGTTTCGTTTGTTGACGCCCTCAGATCGGGTGAGCCCTTTGGCGTTGCTGCGGCGGCTGCTTTGAATGCAGAGAACGATTTTGACCTTAGCCAAATTCTACACCTTCTTCTTAGCGGTGGCGGTTTTACCCGTCTCATCCGCTCCTAACGCATGGATTGAAAAAATGACTGAAACACAGATCAATGCCGGTCCCGTAGGACAAATCACATCGCTGGTTGAGTGGGCCGTCGGTCTCCTCGACCGTATTCCCTCTTTCGTTTTTGAACTCGCAATGCGGGTGAGTATTGCGATGGTGTTTTGGACGTCGGCACGGACAAAGGTTGAGGGGTTCCTCACTCTGAAACCAAGCACGTTCTTCCTCTTTGAGTATGAATATGCTCTGCCGCTTATCCCGCATGATATCGCGGCCTATATGGCGACCTATGCCGAACATTTCTTCCCGATTTTGATCGTGCTGGGATTTGCTACGCGCTTTGGGGCTGCGGCTTTGTTGGTAATGACCCTGGTGATCCAGATTTTTGTCTATCCGGGTGCTTGGTCACTTCACCTGCTGTGGGCGAGCATCCTGATTTACCTCATGGCTCGCGGCGCTGGCGTGGTGTCGATTGACCATCTGATTAAACGTAAATTGTCCTAGGTGTTCCTGGGCGTTGGATTGGTCTCTCCTTGCCCATTTTTCCTTCTTTTCGGCCATATCCGATGTTCAGAGCTTTTTAAGGGCACCGGCTTAAACTGGCGTTTCAACTAAACTCGGCTTGAAGCGGTAGATATATGGCGGACGCCAATACAACAGATTCACGAGCAGACCGTCTGGCTCAGGCCGAGGCGGCAATCAACGCACTGAAAGGTGAGTATTCTCAACAGTTGCGCACTGATGTGGACCAGCTCGCCAAGATCTTTGCATCGGTGACCCCCAAAGATCCAGATACCACGGTTCTGGAAGATCTTTTCGGTGTTGCGCACAACCTTAAAGGCCAGGCGGGATCATTTGGGTATGATCTTGTTACATCCATTGCGGCCTCACTCTGCGATTTGCTTCGACAGCAGGCAGGGCATGTCAGTTCGCATGATGTAAAAGTTGTCGGGCAGCACGTGCAGGTGTTGGAACGCGTCGTTTCCAAGGGCATTACTGGAGATGGCGGTGAGACAGGTCAGAAGATCGTTCAATCGCTTCGTGACCTGCACTCGAAACCCTAGATTTCTATCAGACACTTATATCAAGGTTAGGCAGCAGACTGATCGTCACCTTCGACCAGATCACTTAGCATGTCTTCAAGGAATGCTTCTTCGTCGTCGCTCGGGGGCTCGCTTAGTGCTCCCGGCAGAGACTCTGTTGCTTGTGCTTCTTGTTTCAGACCTTGAGTGTCATGCTGGCTGGAGCCAGCGGGGTTCATCACGACATTGATCTCGTGAACTAGCGCATCAATGCTGATCGGCTTTGAGACAAATCCGTTCATCCCAGCCTGAAGATAGGTGTCACGTGTTCCGGCCATTGCATGAGCCGTGAGCGCAATGATGGGAATGTCATGCCACGCTTCATCTGAGCTTCGAATAACCTTCGTCGCCAGAATGCCGTCCATTTCGGGCATTTGTATATCCATAAGGATCAAGTCGAATTCGCCGGCACGCAGCTCTTTGATGACTTCAACGCCGTTTGGTGCGATCGTTAAAGTGTGGTTCAGACGCCCCATAATTGCTGTCATCAGTTTGGCATTTATAGGCTGGTCTTCAGCGACAAGAATGCGCCAGCTATCCGCTGCCTCGCCCGAGGACAGGAGTTCGCGCGGCAGTGTATTGTCTGTAAGACATGTTGCGTCTTCGTTAGGTCGGGCAAGTGGTACTGAGATTGAAAACTTGCTGCCTTTCCCCGGCGCGCTTTCGACCAAAATTTCTCCGTCCATGAGCCGAGCAAGCTCGCGGCAGATCGCGAGGCCAAGGCCCGTACCACCATGTGTTCGTGAGATTGAACTGTCCGCTTGCGAAAAGCGTTCGAAAAGGCGGGCCTGTGCTTCTTGCGAAATGCCAATTCCTGTATCGGTCACATCAATCCGGATGAAATTTCCACCCTTGATAGAATCAGGGCTTACAAGAACCTCTACGGTTCCGTTGTCAGTAAATTTGATCGCGTTGCTGGTGAGATTAAAGAGGACCTGACGCAGCCGTGTTGGATCGCCCATAACGATCTCGGGAGCGTCTGGAGATATTTCTGTTTTTAACTCCAGCCCTCGATCATTTGCATTTGCGCGCATAACATCTGTCACCGCCGCGACGATGTCTGCTAGGCGTATTGGCACGGTTTCCAGCTCAAGGCCCTGGGCTTCCAGGCGGGAGAGATCAAGAATGTCATTTAGTAGAACGAGCAGACTTTCGCCTGAGTCCTTGATCGCCGACGCGTGATCGCGCTGTTCTGGATCAAGGTCACTATCAATTAGAAGCTCGGCCATCCCCAGAACACCATTCATGGGTGTGCGAAGCTCGTGGCTCACAGTCGCCAGGAACTCTGACTTAGCTCTATTTGCCTGCTCTGCTGCATCTTTAGCAGAGGAGAGCTCGTCGGCGGAGGACGCTAATTTTGCGCGCTCAGCCTCTAGTTCGCCTTTGGCATTCTGTAGGTCGATGATGCGTTGTTGTAGCTCGACACGGTTCGCCTCCAGGGCGGCTTCAGTCCGCTTGTCCTCGGTGATATCACGTTCGATCCCGATGAAGTTCGTTGGAGCACCGTCCGCTCCGAAAACAGGTCTGATCTCCAGATGAGCCCAAAAACGGCGGCCGTCTTTCGTCATGTTCAGGACTTCAGTGTCCAAGGCTTTGTGATCGCGAATGTGTCGCTCGATCGCAGCCGTAGTTGAGGGTTCGCTCTCCGGTGCACGCAAGAAATGACCTGGCTTCCGACCGATCACGTCTTCAAGTGTATATCCGGTCATTCGGGTGAAGCTTGGACTCGCCCAGACCAGATATCCCTCCGGGTCGGTCATGAGTACAGAGTAATCAATTGCTTCTGCAACCAATCGGAACCGGTCGGCCTCGTTTTTAGCGCATTTCGACTGGGCAAATGCGTCTGCCAGGGTTTGTGCTGTTGTTGTGAGATTGCCCTTGGAAAGGGAGGCAGTCTCTGCCTCTCCAAGGTCTCCGTTTTTGACCAGGAGCCGGTTTATCTCGCGAATGGGTGTTAGCAGACTCTTCTTCCAATAGTGGATTAGCAAGCTGACGACGGCGAGCGCCAGCGTGAAGCTGGCCGCAGCAATAAGAGCATCCAAATAGTAGGCTGCGGACGCCTCATCATGACTGCCTGAGACAACGTGATTTTCGAGCATGTGGATGACTGCTATAGGTGTGAGAGTGAGCAGCAGCACAGCGGAGAAAGCGATGCCAGCGAACGCCAGCAACAGAGTGCGTGGCGCAAATTGCACTTTTCTTGTTTCACTCATAGAAAACAGCCACCACCGCATTTGTCTCAAACTTTCCTGAGACTAGGTAGCGCCTGTGAAATATGTCTTAAAACAGGACTTGCAGCTTGCAATTTTTTGGCAGCGTGCCTGCTGGTTCACCAAGTATTAGGACGTTGTTAACGTTGGAAGAGGGGTTTCATCAGCACGGGGAGTGTGGAGACGCAAAAAGGCGCCCTCATAAGGGCGCCTAGATGTTTCTTGGGGGCGTTGTCAGCGTGCCTATGCTGCTTCTGACTCGACCTTGCCTTCAATTGAATGCTGACCTGATGAGGGTTGATTGATCGCTATGGTCCGCGGCTTCATAGCCTCTGGAATTTCTCGTGCGAGATCTACGTGCAGAAGTCCGTTTTCGAGCGCGGCTCCCTTCACTTCGACATAGTCGGCCAGTTCAAACTGGCGTTGGAAGCTGCGCGTTGCGATGCCACGATGAAGGTATTTCACCTGGTCTTCGTCGACGGCTTCTTTTTTGCCCGTGATGGTGAGTTTGTTTTGCTGAGCTTCGATGGATATATCATCCTCGCTAAAGCCAGCGATAGCCATGCTGATGCGATAGGACGCATCGCCTGTGCGCTCAATATTGTAAGGCGGGTAGCCATTACTGTTGTCACTCGCGGCGGCATCCAGAAGAGACGCCATCCGGTCAAAACCTACTGTTGAGCGATAAAGAGGGGAAAAATCAAACGTACGCATATCTGCACATCCTTTCATAAGCGATGTTGAGGTTGGGCATCTCGTGCCCCAGCGGCTCCATTTTCGGTGGCAGCCCGCCAGTTAATATTGTTCCGGAACCCTATCCATGGCATCCCGGTCTCACTGACATAGGAGCTGATTTTCCGCCTTTCAACCCTCTGATGGCTTGAAAAAGGGCACGATTGATGCTCTGAGGGGGGTGGTTAATATGTCGCTTGGCGCATGTGTTTTTGGAGATCCACACAATGGTTTTGGGGAATATGTTGAGGAAGCTGGGTGTGGTTCTGATGGCATCTGCTGTCACCATGGTGACGACCGTCGGCGCGTCCGCGAAAGTCGAGGGCGACACGGTGTATTTGGGAGCTGCTATCTCGCTGACGGGCAAGTACTCAACCAATGGTGCCCACACCCGAAAGGGATATGACCTGGCTGTGGATCAGATTAACGCAGCTGGTGGGGTCACCGTCGACGGGATGTCCTACAAACTGGGCATTATCTATTATGATGATGAGTCAACTCCGGCCCGCGGGGCGCAGCTGGCGGAACGCTTAATTCAGCAAGATGGGGTGCAGTTCATCCTGGGCCCTTATTCGTCTGGTCTCACCAGAGCCATGGCCCCCATTACAGAAAAGTACGGCATTCCCATGGTTGAGGCGAACGGCGCTTCGATCTCTCTTTTTCAGGAGGGATACAAATATCTCTTCGCAGTTTTGTCGACGACTGAACAATATCTACAAGGGGCTGTTGCCCTTGCGGCAGAGACCGCTGGCGACGACCAGACACTGCGCGTTGGGTTGGCTATGGAGAATGATCCCTTCTCCCAGGATGTACGGGCCGGCGTTATTGCTGATGCCGAAAGACTTGGGATGCGCATTGTCATAGACGATAAGCTGCCGCCCGAGCTGAATGATATGTCGGCGACGCTCGCAAAGGTGCGAGCATTGCGACCGGACCTTCTGGTGGTCTCAGGTCATGCGAAGGGTGCGGCACTGGCAATCAGGCAAATCGCCGACAGCCGGATTGATATTCCGATGCTTGCCTTGACCCATTGCGATGCGGCACAGGTGATCGAGAAGTTTGCGGAGAAGGCAGAGTTTGCCCTCTGTGCCTCTCAATGGGCGCCGGGCCTTTCCTACTCTGATGATTTGTTTGGTTCTGCACGTGACTTTGCTGATCTGTTTGAGGCGACGTTCGATTATGCGCCACCCTATCAATCTGCGGAGTCGGCGGCGGCAGTGATGGTGTTTGCGGATGCATTTGAACGAGCAGGGTCTTTTGATCCGGCAGTTGTTCGAGACGCGCTCGCGGAAACAGATATGATGACGTTTTATGGTGGCATCAATTTTGATGATGCAGGGCGCAACGTCGCCAAACCCATGGTTCTCTTTCAGATACAGGACGGCGAATACCGGGTTGTCTATCCGTCAAATGCATCCGAAGCTGAGTTGCGCCACCCGACGCCCCGCTGGTCGGAGCGCTGATAAACTCCCATGTTTGAAAATCTCCAGCTTCTTATTGACTATCCTTCTCTTGGGGTGGATCTCGTTGCAAACGGTCTCATGATCGGGGCCATATTCGCGCTTGCGGCTTTTGGCATGGCGTTGGTCTGGGGTGTGCTTGGTATCATCAATATTGCTCAGGGCGAGTTTGTGATGCTTGGCGGATTTGTTGCGCTGACCGCAGCCGGGCTGGGTGTACCGCCACTCCTAACTATTCCACTTGCGGCTATTGCGCTGTTCATCTTGGGGTGGGGGCTCTATCGCCTCGTCATCTTTCGGGTGGTTGACCGAGACCTGTTTGTGTCGCTTTTGGCAACGTTTGGTCTCTCGATCATCCTTCAACAGCTTTCAAATGAGATATTTGGGGCGGATGTTCGCACCCTCGAAACAGGTCTTGGAACGATGGTCCTGTTTGATGGGCAGATCGTCCTCGCAGAAATCAAACTTGTGTCCTTCGTGACGGCCTTGACGGTTGGTCTCGCTCTCTGGGCGTTTTTGAAGAGAGCTCGTTTAGGACAGGCAATTCGCGCGACAGCGCAAAATGCGCGGGCGGCTCGTATTCTTGGAATTGATACAGATAGGGTTTATGCCGCTACTTATGCGCTTAATGCTGCCTTGTGCGGTGCTGCTGGCAGCCTTGTCGTCATGGCCTGGACCATTCATCCCTATATCGGCCTTCCTTACACAGTGCGCTCTTTCTTGGTGGTGATTGTTGCGGGCCTTGGCAATATTGTCGCTGTGATCACGGCTGGACTGGGCCTTGGCGCGCTGGAGAACCTTGCGGGCTTTATTCTGGGCGCTGAATATCAGATAGCCTTTGTCTTCGTCCTTATGGTGATCCTCCTGGTCGGGCGTAATTTCTTGCTCCGACGCAAGCGGGAGTATCTGGAATGACGAATATGCAAAAGGCTCTTCTAATTGGAGGGGGTCTTCTCTTCTCCCTTGTTGCTCCCTTCTTGATGCCTCAATTTGCAACGCAGCTGACGATGCTCTGGCTGATGGTCGTCTTCGCATTGACCTGGGACACGCTCGGCGGACAGATGGGCTACAATTCATTTGGCAATATTCTGTTTTTCGGCATTGGTGCTTATGCCTGCGCGGTGCTTCAACGCGATCTGGGTTTGGAATATTTTGCTGGTCTTGCAGTGGGGCTCATTTTTGCTGC